>NZ_WTZA01000002.1 GCF_009827495.1 Tsuneonella aeria | reverse complement strand
GAGGCGGCGCGATACATTTCGCGGCGGTTTCGGGATTCCTCCGTCACCGATCCCCGCAACCGCGGGTGATCGGCCAGTGCCTGCAAATCGCTGTCGGGGAGGACCTCCACCATCGGAAGCGCTGCCGGTGGGACACAGGTTTCACCCGCGCAGCACCCGGCGATAGCGTGGCCGCATCCGGTCTTGCCCGGTTTCTGGCTGCGCAGGACAACGGTGTGTTCGAAATGGCGCTGGCAGAGCTTCGCGCCGGCGAGAAGCGCAGCCACTGGATGTGGTTCGTGTTTCCGCAGATCGCAGGGCTGGGCCGCAGCGATCTGGCCCGTTTCTACACAATCGAAAGCCCGTCCGAAGCACGTGACTACCTCGACCATCCGGTGCTGGGCGCGCGGCTGCTGACCTGCACGGATGCCATGTTGACGTGGGCCGGGCGGCGATCGGCCGAAACGATTCTCGGCGCGATCGACGCCATCAAGTTCCGCAGCTCGATGACCTTGTTCGACACGGTGAGTGCCGGCCGAGCGCCGTTCGGCGCCGCGCTAACCGCCTTTTATGGCGGGCAACGCGATCCGGAGACTCTTCGGCGCCTCTAGAAGACGGCCGGATTCTCGAACGGTGGGTCGCCGCGGCGTGATACGGCGTACGCTTCGGCCCCCCGCAGCACCCGGTCCATGTTGCGGCTGGCGATCTTCTCGAGGTCCGCGCGCGAGTAGCCGCGCCGCGCAAGCTCGGTGAACAGGGCGGGATAACCGGCGGCATCTTCCGCGCCGACAGGGCCGGTTTCCATTCCGTCATAGTCGCCGCCGATCCCGATATGGTCGATACCGGCGACTTTCCGTATGTGGTCGATGTGATCCGCCCAGTCGGAGACGGTGGCCTTGACCTCCGGATTGTTCGCGCGCCATGCCGCCAGGCCCGCCGAGACCGCGGCAGGATCGCCGCGCCACAGCGCCTTCAGCCGCGCTTCTTCCCCGGCGAGGATCGCGCTCCACTGGCGGCGCTTCTCGCTAAGGAAATCGGGGTAGCCAACAGCCATCACGATGCCGCCGTTGGCTTTCATTCGTGCCAGGATGGCGTCCGGCACGTTGCGCGCGTGGCCGTTGACCGCGCGCGCGCCGGAATGGCTGAACATGACCGGCGCGCCCGTGATGTCGAGCACGTCCGACATCGTCTTCTCGCTCACGTGGCTGAGATCGACCAGCATCCCGAGCCGGTTCATCTCGCGGACCACGTCGCGCCCGAAATCGGTGAGTCCGTTGTGAGTGGGGGTGTCGGTCGAACTGTCGGCCCACGGCGTGTTGCGCGAATGGGTCAGCGTCAGGTAGCGCGCGCCGAGCGCGTGCATCTGGCGCAGCACCGCCAGGCTCGATCCGATCGAGTGGCCCCCTTCCATCCCGATCAGCGAAGCGATTCGCCCGGCCCGCATCGCGCGTGCCGCGCCGTCGGCGGTGGTCACGAACTCCAGCCGGTCCGGATGACGGGCCAGCACGCGCTTCATGACGTCGATCTGTTCCAGCGTGGCCTGGACCGCCTGCTGCTCGCTCAGCCCGGCGTCAACATAGACCGACCAGAACTGTGCCCCCACCCGCCCTTGCGCGAGCCGCGCGAGGTCGGTGTGCATCGGCCCCTTCCCCCGGGCGGGATCGGCGGTATCGCGCGTGTCGGCGAAATCGACCCCGGCGATCACGTTGCGATAGCGGTCGCGGAATTGCTCCGGCACATCGTTGTGGCCATCCCAGACCGGTGCCGACGATAGCGCGGCCTGGGCCACTTGTTCCGGAGAGGGCGCCGCCAGGGCCGCCCCGGGCAACAACATGATCCCGGCCAGAATGATCGGCGCACGACGCAACATTCGCAATCTCCCCTTCCGCCCCCTAGCGGCGCGTGGCCGGGTTATCGGCGGGATAGCCCGGGGATTGCAAGTTCGGGCGGACCGACGCCAAAAAAAGGCCCCGGCAATCACGCCGGGGCCGGAAGGTTCAGGGCCAATGCCCTTCGGGTCGCGGCTGTCTTATGCGCCGGCGCGTAACGCCCCGAAACCCCAACAAAAGTTTGGTCGGCGCCCGGCGTGCCTGCGACATCCGGCGGAACCGCCGCCGCGCTGGATGCTTGCTGAAAGACGAAACCAAAGGAGACAATGCATGGCCAAGTCGCTCGCCGATATATCGAAGGACATGAAGCAGATCGATTTCTGCACGCTGGTTACGCACGCGCCCGGCGGCACGATCGGCGCGCGCCCGATGAGCAACAACAGCGAGGTGGATTTCGACGGCGATTCCTGGTTCTTCACCTATGAAGACCGGCAGATGGTGGCGGACATCGAACGCGATGCGAACGTCGGCCTGACGTACCTCGGCAGTGCGGGATTGAAGGGCGTGCTGGGCGCGCCGGGCCAGTATATCCATGTCGAAGGCAAGGCGCAGGTGATCCGGGACAAGGCCCGGTTCGCGGAACATTGGACGACTTCTCTCGACCGCTGGTTCCCGCAAGGCGTGGACACGCCGGGCATGGTGATGCTGCAAGTAACCGCCGGCCGGATCCATTACTGGGATGGCGAAGATGAAGGCGAAGTCAGCCTGCCTGATCGCAAAGTGTGGACCGAAGGCCCTTGATCCGCGGCCTTCTGCGCACCTTACTCGCACTATTCTACGGGGCGGCGGGGATCCTTCACCTCGTCGCGCCGGACCCTTTTCTGGCGATCATGCCGCGCTGGGTCCCGGCCCCGCCCACGGTCGTCATGGCGACCGGCGTTGCGGAACTGGCGGGTGCGGCGGGCCTGCTGCAACCATGGTCGCGGCGCTTGCGATATGCGGCAGGCGTCGGACTGGCGCTTACGCACTGTCGGTGTGGCCGGCCAACGTCCAGCACATGCTGAACGATCTTGCGCTGCGTGAAGGTGGGGGATCAGGCGGCCTCGGCCTTGGATACCACGTTCCGCGGCTCGTCGCGCAGCCGGCGCTGATCTGGCTTGCCCTGTGGACCGGGGGCGCAATCGGCGCGTCCCGCACCTGCCGCGCGGCCACGCCGGAAAGGGAACGGGCGGAGCAGACCTGACGCCTGCCCCGCCCGCGGATGCAATCAGCTCATGTGCTTGGAAACAGCACCGGTCATCTTGAACATCGAGATCTGGTCCTTGCCGGTAACCTTGCCCAGCGCCGCGTCGGGATTGATCATCCGGCGATCCTTGGCGTCCTGAAGATCGTTCTTCTTGATGTAGTCCCAGACCTTCGACGTGACCTGTGCGCGCGTCATCGGCCCCTTGCCGCAGACCGCTTCGAGATCGGGGGTCAGGTTGACGGGCTTCTGCAGGGCATTGTTCTTGCCAGCCATGGTATTGATCCTTTCCTGCTTGGCTATGCGGATAAGCTAGTCGAACAGGGTTGAACCGGTCCACCCCCGCCCGCGAAAGGCGACAGGGTGTGTCGGGCGCCCTCTTCCACAGCGAATACTAGGCGGTCGCCGCGCACACTGCGAGGGGAAGATTGCGCCGAAGGCAAGTTTTCGACAGGCAAAGCGCGGGTTTCGGCGGGAAAAATGCAAATTCTCCGCCGCAAGTCGCTGCAAACGCGCTCACGAACAGTTAAGCTGGAATCGGTTTCATCATGAGTCCCGGTCCATGGCGCGCCAGCAAGCGCGGCCGAAGGCCCGGTTTCGGGGAGCGTGGAGCATGGGTGTGGGTCGCAATTCGCTGGCGGTGGCGCTGGCTGGTCTGGTTGTCGCTTGCGGTGGAGGCGGTTCGGGCGGTTCGGGTGGCAACACCGGCGTCATTCCGACTCCCACGCCGACTTCGACGACACCTCCGCAAACCGCAGCATGTTCGCTGTCCGCGCGGCAGGATTTCGCGAAGGCCGTGATCGACGAGTGGTACCTGTTCCCCTCGCTGGTCGACAACACGGTGAACAAGGCCGCCTATTCCACCGTCCAGGGATATATTGACGCGCTGGTGGCGCCTGCACGCGCCCAGTCGCGGGACCGGTATTTCACCTACATCACCTCGATTGCCGAAGAGAACGCGTTCATCAACTCCGGCAGCAGTGCGGGGTTCGGCGTGCGGCTGGCGTACGATACCTCGCAGAACCGCGTGTTCGTCCTCGAAGCATACGAAGGCGCGCCAGCGCTCGCCGAGGGGATTGACCGCGGGGCGGAGATCGTGGCGATCGGGACCAGCGCCGGGGCGTTGCAGAACGTCGCCACCCTGATGGCGGCCCATGGTCCGCAGGGCGTGGTCGATGCACTGGGCCCGTCGGACGCCGGGGTGACCCGCGTCCTGCGGGTCAATATCGGCGGAACGGTGCGCGACATCACGCTGGCCAAGACGGCATACGAGCTTGATCCGGTATCCAACCGCTATGGCGCGAAGATCATCATGGATGGCGCCAAGAAGGTGGGATACATCAACCTGCGCACCTTCATCGGCACTGCCGAAAGCGACTTGCGCGCGGCATTCGCCGATTTCCGTGCCCAGGGCGTGACCGAAGTGATCGTCGACGTGCGCTACAACGGCGGGGGCCTGGTGCGCATTGCCGACCTGTTCGGCGACCTCATGGCGGCCAACCGAGTGGGCCAGGTGTTCAGTTACACCACGTTCCGCGACAGCAAGGCGGCGAACAATTCCACCCGCTATTTCATGGCCCAACCGCAGGCCATTGCCGCCACGAAGATTGCGTTCATCGGCTATTCCGGCACTGCATCGGCAAGCGAGCTGGTCGCCAACGCGTTCATTCCGCACCTCGGCCCGAACGTCGCGTTGATCGGTTCCAACACCTACGGCAAGCCGGTGGGCCAGATCCCGCTCGACAAGACCGAATGCGACGATCGCATGCGCGTCGTCGCATTCAAGACGGAGAATGCCGACCGTCGGGGCGAATATTATACCGGACTTGCCAGCGTGTTCCCCAACACGTGCGTGGCGAATGACAACATCACGGTTCCACTGGGCGATCCGAACGAAACCGCGATCAAGGTGGCGCTCGATTTCCTTGGCGGGCGCGCGTGCACCGCGATCACGTCGGCCCAGGGCCAGCGCGCCCTGTCGGTTGCGCCGACGCGTGAGCTGATTCGCCCGGCCCAGCCGACCGCCGCGCAGCACGAATCGCCCGGCCTGTTCTAGGCGGGCAGCGCGCCTCGTTCGAGCGAGGCGGTCAGGAGCTGCTCCGCACGGTCGCGCGCCGCGCTTTCCGGCAGGCCGAGCGACCGCGCGAGTGCTCGGCCCATCAACGCGTCGCCGAGCGCGAGCAGGACCAGGGTCAGCGTGTCTTCGTGCAGGCGAAGCGGCGTGGCATGGCCCGCAGCTTCCTCCGGCGCGATTTCATCGACAAGCTGGTGAATTGTCTCGACGATCGGGTTCAGCGCATCTTCGTTGCCGCTGAGGAGCATCCAGCTGGCGAGCGCGCCCGCCCCTTCCCGGTCGAACGCGTCGAAAGTCAGGTCCACCACTTCCCGCGGAGAGCCGAGCCCGGCGCGGCTGGCGCGCACGGCATCCCCGATCGTGTCGCACACCGTTTCGGCGAGGTGCTGCGCCAGCGCCTTCTGCAGCCCGGACGCGGAGCCGAAATGGTGCAGGAGATTGGCGTGCGTTCGTCCGATTCGCGCGGCAACCGCCTTCAGCGTCACCGATTGCGGGCCGGTTTCGATCAACAGCACCCGCGCGGCTTCCAGCGCGGCGGTACGGGATTCTTCGGGTCTCAGCCGTTTGCGGGCAGTCATGGACCCGTGCGTAGAACGCTGGTTGCGAGGCGGCAACTCGCCTGATTGACACCGCATCGCGTGCCCACTACTTACATTGTTGTCAGTTAAATGGAGATGCCGCGATGAACGCGCCTGCCAAGTTCGATCTGGAGGGAACGGCGACGCCCGACGATCTCGATATTGTCGTCCGCGACCGGCGCTTCCTGCGCGGGGCGGCCCCCAGGCGCTGGTGGCTTAACGGCGATCCGGTCGCGACCGCCTGGTTCAACGCGCTGTCGGCCACGTTTCCACGTGGCGAGGCGTTCTTCGTCGACTCGGTGAAGGCCTGCCGCGATGGCGCCAGCCCACGCCTGGCGGCGGAAATCCGCGCCTTCGTGCGCCAGGAAATCAATCACACGCGCGAACACATCGTGCTGAACAGGCTCGCCGAAGCGAGCGGCTATGACGTCGCATTCATAGACCGCCGGGTGGAAGAACTGCTGGCCCTCACCAAGGGCCGCCCCGCGGAAGTGAACCTTGCCGCCACGATGGCGCTGGAACACTTCACGGCGATGTTCGGCAAGGAACTGCTCGACAACCCGGTTCACCTTCACGGGGCGGAAGGCGATCTCGGCGAAATCTGGCGCTGGCATTCGGTCGAGGAGATCGAACACAAGGGCGTCGCCTACGATACCTGGCTGCACGCCACCCGCGACTGGAGCCGCTGGCGCAGGTGGAAGGTGAAAAGCCTGCTGATGCTGATCGTTTCGCGGCGTTTCGTCTTCCACCGGGTCAGGGACATGCAGGACCTGCTGGCACAGGACGGCCTGACCGGCTGGAAGTGGAAGGCCAAGATCTGGGCCTATCTTCTTGGGCGCCCCGGTTTCCTCCGCCGGATTGCCCTGCCATGGCTGGCGTACTTCCTGCCCGGCTTCCATCCGTGGAACGAAGACGACCGCCACCTCATCGCGAAATATGAAGGCGACTTCGCCGACGCCCTTCTCCCCAGCGCCTGAGCGCGGCCATTACGGACAGGACGCCGCCCCGGCCAGCGCCAGGGCGGCGTCTTTTCGTATCTACGCGGCGCGCATTCGCGGCGCGGTGTCGTCGTTCGCCAGATCGCGCACGTACTCGACGGACGGCACAGCGTGCCCGCGCGCGCAGCTCATCCGGGGGCGGATCTGGCCGGTCGATCGGAAGCCCAGTTTGCGGAGCACGCGTCCCGAAGCGGGATTGTCGGTGAAGTGCCCAGCCGTCACCCGGCGGTGCCCGAGCGCGCGGGCGACTTCGATCACACCTGCCCCGGCTTCGGTGGCATAGCCCCTGCCCCAGTGCTGGCGGGCGATCCAGTAGCCCAGTTCCACCTCGGCCCCAACGGCACCCAGCCCGGCGCATCCGATGGCCGTGCCGCTGGCGGCGTGAATCACCAGGAAGTCCGGCGCCATCGGCTCCTGCGCGCGCGATACGAACGACGCGGCATCGTCAGGGCCATAGGGCCACGGCGCGCGGGCGAGGTTTCGAACGACCCCTTCATCCGCGATGCCCCCAAGGACCGCTTCCCAATCCTCCGGCCACGCAGGCCTGAGGAACAGCCTTGTCGTGCGATGGAACACCTTGCCTTCTCCTCCTCGTCCGCGCCCGCCCGTTAGTGGGGGCGCGTGACATTCTCGTGGCGACGTCCCCTTGCGAAGGACGCCAGCGATCGAGGGAGAAAGCGACAAGAGGGAGATGGAGCCTCCCGATTGCTCGGGCTGGCCCCTTCTCCCTCTATCTGCCGGAATCGCGAATCCCGGCGGGGGGCCATCCCGTGGACGGCCCCGTTATCGGTCCGTCCGGTTACTCTGCGGCCTGGGCCATCATGTCGACCGATACGTATTTACGGCCGAGCTTGCCCGAATGGAATCGGACGCGGCCTTCGGTCAGCGCGAACAGCGTGTGGTCCTTGCCCATGCCGACACCGGTGCCGGGATAGAACTTGGTACCGCGCTGGCGCACGATGATGTTGCCCGGGATCACTTCCTGGCTGCCGAACTTCTTGACGCCGAGGCGGCGCCCCGCGCTGTCGCGGCCGTTGCGGGACGAACCGCCTGCTTTTTTATGTGCCATTGTCTCGTCCTACCTTATTCGCTGTCGGTCTTCGGAGCGGCGGCCTTCTTGGCAGCCGGCTTCGTCTTGGCGGGAGCAGCGTCCACAGTGCCTTCGCCGGCGATGCCCGTATCCTTCACCGGCGCGGCGGCCTTCGCCTTGGTCGCCTTGGCGGTGTCGACGCCCTTTGCCGGTTCGCTCGCCTGCGCGGCGGCATCGGCCTTCGGGGCGGCGGCGGCCTTGGGCGCAGCCTTTTCGGCCTTAGAATCGCCGACCGAAACGATGCGGAGCAGGGTCATCTGCTGGCGGTGGCCCGCCTTGCGACGATAGTTATGGCGGCGGCGCTTCTTGAAAACGACGACCTTTTCGCTCTTCGCCTGGGCGATGATCTCCGCCGAAACGACCGTCTTTGCAGCGTCGGCGAGCGAATCGCCCTCACCCGCGAGCAGGACATCGCCCAGCGTCACGGTATCGCCGGCATCGCCTGCCAGCTTCTCGACTGCGATCTTGTCGCCGGCGGCAACCCGGTATTGCTTGCCGCCAGTACGCACTACTGCGAACATGGGTAATTCACTTTCCGCTTATGTATGTAGCCACCCCATGCAAGGCGGCAGGACCGGAACGCCCGAAGGCCCCGGAAAGACGAGGGCCGTTAAGCGATGGGCCGCATGAAGTCAACGGCCATGGCCCGCTCAACCCGCCCTTTGCTCCGCCAGCCGCCATGCTAAGGGGGTTGGCGTGAAGAACATCCAACGCCTTGCTCTGATCGTCCCGTCGCTCATGCTGGGCGCCTGCGCCAGTTCGGGTGACTATCCCTCGCTTGCGCAGCGCCCGGCGGAACGCGCATCCGGCACATTCGGCCCACCGGCCGATCCTGCGCCTCCCGTAGCGGAGCCTGCTCCCAGCGCCGACCTCGTTGCCCGGCTCGACACATTGATGCGGGACGCACAGTCCATCCACGCCGAATTCATCCGATCTGCGCCGGCGGCGGAGCGTCTCGCGCGCGGCGCCGGATCGACCGGAAGCGACAGCTGGGCCGCCGCCCAGGTCGCGCTGGCCGATCTCGATTCGCTGCGCAGCCGCGCGGCCGTCGCGCTGGCAGAGCTCGACATCCTGTGGGCCGATGCCACGCTCGAAGGGGGGCCGCGCGATGCCGTGGGTGCCACGCGCGATGCAGTGATCGCCCTGATCACGCGTGAGGACGAAACTCTGGCCCGCCTGCGTGGTCGCATCGGCTAAGTCTGCGCAACCCGCAAATACTGGCCCGTGACCCCGGGCGCACAGGCCAGGTAGTCCAGTACCGCGGCGATCGACGCAGCATCATCCCCCGCAACCAGGTTGACTCTGCACGGCGCGGCACGCCGGGCAAGATCGCGCGCAGCGGCGAGGCGCCAGTCCCCGTGGTCGCCGGCCGCCGGCGGCAGCACGATCGCCAGCGCGGCGCACTTCCCGGAAAGCATCGCCAAGGCCTTGCCTGCCCATTCGCCGTGAAATGCCGCGGCCGCTTCGATCGCCGGGCCGGGGAGCATGTCGACCCGAAGTTCGGCCTGCATCACCCGAGCCGGTCCCGCGTCAGCGTCATGCCGATTTTCTCCGCCCCTTCGGCGATGGCAAGTTTCACGATTTTCACGGAGACCGCGTCCACCCGCGGGTCGGACAGAAAGAGCGTGTCGCAAATGTGATCCGCCACCGATTCAATCAACTTGAAGTGCAGGCCCGGCGTCAGCGCCTCGGTCGCCGCGAACTTCAGATCCATGTAGTTCTTGCTGGCGGAAAGCGGCGTCTCGGGCTCGTAACGGGGCGCCGGCTTCATGTGCGCGGTGATCGAAATGCGCAGGGGTTGCGGCTTGCCTGTCTCCTCCGAATAGATGCCGGTGAGGACATCGACCTCGAGGTCGGCAACTTCGAGAATCAGCGAATCGGCCATGGTGCGGCGCCTTAGCCGGGATTCGTCCATCGTGCGAAGATCGCGGTCGGCAGAAGGCGTCCGCCGGCGCCCTCTTCGCGCACAGCAAGGTCGCCGTGCTCGACGCGGCCCGGCAAGTCGGCAAACAGCTCCGCGACCAGGCCCGCGAGCGCGAGGCTGCTCATCCGCACGGCGTAAACGGTCAGGAACAGGAACCGGCTTTGGGCATCCAGCAGTCGGCGGCAATCGGCCACCAGCGGCGCGAGATCCTCTTCGATCCGCCACGTCTCCCCATTCGGCCCGCGACCGAACTTCGGCGGGTCCAGGATGATGCCGTCGTATCGCTTCCCGCGGCGCACCTCGCGCGCGGCAAACTTCGCGGCGTCATCGATCAGCCAGCGCACCGGGCGATCCGCCATGCCCGACAGCGCGGCATTCTCGCGTGCCTGGGCGACCGACTTCTTGCTGGCATCGACATGAGTGACCGGGCCCGATGCGCTCAGTGCCAGGGTGCCGACGCCCGTGTAGCCGAACAGGTTCAGCGTGGCCGCATCGGCCTTGCCTGCAAGCTGGCCGCGCATCCATTGCCAGACCGGCGCCATGTCCGGAAAGAACCCCAGGTGGCGAAATGGCGTGCATTGCGCGGTGAACTGAACCGTTTCGCTGCCATTGGGCCATGCCAATGGCCAACCGTCCGAGGGGACCGGACGGGCGAATTGCCATCGCCCGCCGCCGTCCTCGTCGCTCCCGGGCACGAACTCGCCGTCGGCATCCCAGTCCGCGAGGCGGGGCCGCCACATGGCCTGCAGCTCCGGCCGAATGAAGCGATAAGGGCCATACCGCTCCAGCTTGCGCCCGTTGCCGCTGTCGACCAGCCCGTAGTGCGCCCAGTCCTCCCCCGCGAGGATCACAGGTTGTTCGACAAGCCCCGCCATCACGCGCTCGGAGTTGCCCGCTCGGCGATCCAGGCGCTGACGGCGGCATAGTCGCCCGGGAGCTCGACATAGTGTTCCTCGCGCGCGAACAGATCGCCGATCCGCGTGGGAAGCGGTGGGCGCACGCCTATGGCGCGCTCCACCGCGTCGGGAAACTTTGCGGGATGCGCGGTGGCGAGCGTGACGACGGGCACGTGTGGGGCGATGTCCGCCGCGCGCGCCGCGTGCAGGCCGATCGCGGTATGCGGATCGATGGCCTGGCCGGCCGCCTCGCGCGCCCAGCGCATCGCGGCGGTCATGTCGGCAGGCTCTGCGCGTGCACTGCCGAACAGCGTTGCGATCGCGCTGCGCTGCGCTTCGGTCAGCCGCATCGCGCCGGTCGATTCGAAACCGCGCATCTGTTCGGCAAGCGCCGCCCCGTCCCGGCCGCCGGCATCGAACAGCAGGCGTTCGAAGTTTGAGCTGACCTGGATGTCCATGCTCGGCGCGGCGGTGGCGGTGACAGTGCCGGCAGAATAGTCCCCTTCGGCAACCGCACGATGGAGGATGTCGTTGACGTTGGTCGCCACGATCAGTCGTTCGACCGGCAGCCCCATCTGGGCCGCGACGTACCCTGCGAAGACATCGCCGAAATTGCCCGTCGGCACGCTGAAGGCCACCCGTCGATCCGGCGCACCGAGCTGCAATGCAGCCGCGAAATAATAGACCACCTGGGCCATCAGCCGCGCCCAGTTGATCGAGTTGACCGCGCTGATGCGGAAACGGTCGGTCATCTCCTGGTCGCCGAACATCCGCTTCACCATCGCCTGCGCATCGTCGAACGAACCGTCGATCGCGATGTTGTGGACGTTTGGTGCGCGCACGCTGGTCATCTGCCGGCGCTGAACCTCGCTGACCCGGCCTGCGGGGTGGATCATGAATATCTCCACGCCATCGCGCCCGGCCACCGCGCCGATCGCGGCGCTGCCCGTATCGCCGCTGGTTGCGCCCACGATGGTGAGGTGCCCCTGTACGCGGCCGAGAAACTCCTCGAACAACAGGCCCAGCAGCTGGAGCGCTACGTCCTTGAAGGCCAGCGTGGGGCCGTGGAACAGCTCCAGCAGCCAATGCCGTTCGTCCAACTGGATGAGCGGCGTGACGGCAGCATGGGCGAAACGGCCATAGGCCTGTTCACACAGAGCCTGGAGGCGTTCGGGCGTCAGGCTGTCGCCTACGAAGGGCTGCATGACGCGGGCGGCGAGCGCGGGGTAAGGAAGTCCCCGCATTGCGGCGATCTCGTCCGCGGTGAAGCGCGGCCATACGCGCGGCAGATACAGTCCCCCATCGCGCGCGAGGCCGGCCAGCGTCACGCCTTCGAAATCCAGGGAGGGCGCGATGCCGCGGGTGGAGATGTAGTCCATGGGTGCCCTGCGCCTAGCCAAGTGCCGGGTTAGCGGCAAGCAAGCCCGCCTTTACCGTGCGCTAGCGCGCCAACGGGCTCGGACGGCCAGCCAGAACACCACCACTGCGGTCGCCGCGAACAGGAACCACTGGACCGCGTAGGACAGATGGTTGTTCGGCAGGTCGCGCGGGTCAGGCGTGGCGAGCTGATCGAGGCCCGCCTGCGCCGGCTCCGCGACGAGTTTCACCCCGTTGCCGGCCGGGCCTATCGTCCCTGCGACCACTCCGCCGTTCCAGCGCACGCGCACCGGATCGACCGACCAGCCCAGCGCGACGTCCGCCGTGCCGCCGCCGGCAAGCACGCACCGGGCATAGTGGCCCCAACCGATTGCGCCATTTTCCGAGCGTCCCGCACGTTCCTCGATTCTGGAAACCCGGGCGCAATCGACCTGCGCGCGGCGGTAAAGCGCGTCTTCGTAATCGGCCGGGACCTGCGGCCACGCGACGGCCGGGGCATCGGCCGGGATAGCGGCGTACCGGGCGAGCAGCGCCTCCTTCTCCTGCATGCGCTGCAGTTGCCAGACGCCCAACGCGATCATGATGACCACCGCGATCGCGACGATGAGGGTGGCGATCACCGGCAGGCGGTTTCGGTCCGTCACTTGCCCGTTTTCACGACTTCATTCGTGCCCAGCAAACAGCGCAAATCGGAAAGGGCAGCCTGGACGATGCCGGGCTGCCCTTTCGATGTTCCCGGCTGGAGCGCCGTCATCAGTGGAGCGGCGCACCCCAGCTGCCCCAGACGTAAATGGAGACGTAAAGGAACAACCACACCACGTCGACGAAGTGCCAGTACCACGCGGCGGCTTCGAAGCCGAAGTGTTGCTGCGGGGTGAAGTGCCCCTTGTAGGCGCGCACCAGGCAGACGATCAGGAAGATCGTGCCGATGATCACGTGAAACCCGTGAAAGCCCGTCGCCATGTAGAACGCCGAACTGTAAGTGTTCCCACCGAAGGCGAACGGAGCATGGGCGTATTCGTAGGCCTGGATGGCCGAGAACAGGATACCGAGCAAGATCGTCAGCCAGAGACCCTTCTTCAGCCCGTCACGATCGCCGTGAATCAGCGAATGGTGCGCCCAGGTTACGGTGGTGCCCGAACACAGCAGGATCAGCGTGTTCAGCAGCGGCAGGTCGAACGGGTCCATCACCGCCTCGATCGAGACGGGCGGGAACTGGCCGCCGACCGCCTCCGCCAGGGTGCTGGGGAACAGCGCGAAGTCGAAGAAGGCCCAGAACCAGCCAACGAAGAACATCACTTCCGACGCGATGAACAGGATCATGCCGTAGCGCAGATGAAGCTGGACGACCGGGGTATGATCGCCTGCCTGCGCTTCCTTCACGATGTTGTAGAACCAGCTGAAGAACGTCGCCGCCAGGCCCAGGATGCCAAGGGCGAACACGAGCCGGCCGTTCGACATGTCGTGCATGTACATCGCGAGGCCGCTGGTGAACGCCAGCGCCGAGATCGACGCGATCAGCGGCCAGATGTCGGGCGGGAGAATGTGATACTGGTGGTTCTTGGCGCCGGCCATGAGGAATCTGGTCCCTGTTCGAGCAGTGTTATCGCCTCGGCCCTTAATGCGCGCCGGGGGCGTGGTCCAGTGGGTGTTACGCCGGATCTTCGGTCCGGTGGAACGTATAGCTGAGAGTGATCTGTTCCACGCGCGCGGCGTTGCGATCGCTGCGGATGGAAGGATCGACGAAGAACAGGACCGGCATCACCACCTCCTGCCCGGGCTGGAGGGTCTGCTCCGTGAAGCAGAAGCACTGCACCTTGTTGAAGTATCCGCCCGTCTGGGCAGGCGAAACGTTGAAGCTGGCCGTACCGGTTATCGGCTGGTCGGAATTGTTCCTGGCGTAATAGAACGCCATCTGCCGTTGCCCCAGCCTGACCGTCTGCGTGACCTGTTCGGGGCGGAACGTCCACGGCAGGTCGGAATCGACGTTCGCATCGAACCGTACGGATACGGTTGCGCCGGCAAGCTGCTGCGCGCGCGCGGCGGCGAGCGATGCCTCGTCCTCTGTCGCGCGCTGCGTGGTCCCGCCGAAACCGGTCACCTGGCAGAACATCTGGTAAAGGGGCACAGCCGCATATCCCAGGCCCAGCATGCCCAGCGCCAGCAACAGGGCATAAAGCCCCACGCGGGCGTTGTTCTTCTGCAGGTTTGCGGCGGCGGTCATCAGTCCATCCGTACGATCGTGAGGGCGTAGAAAAGCACCACGAAGAACACCAGCACCAGCGCAAGGGCGGCGTTGCGGCTTTTCCGGCGGCGCTTGAATTCGGTTTCCTCTTCGGGCGTCATGCGAGCAGCCCCTGCCCGTAAATCACCCGATCCGCAACCAGTGCGGCGAACAGCGCGAAAAGATAGAGCACGCTGTATCCGAACAGGCGTTTTTCAGGCTTCATCGGATCTTCCGGACCCGCCCGCCGCAACGCAACGGGCGCGGCGAGCGCGATAAACACCAGCGTCAGCGCGATCGCCAACCCGCCATAAATGGCGCCGGTGCCCCCGATCAGCCATGGCGCGGCGGCGACCGGCAAGAGAAGCACGGAATAGGCCAGGATTTGCCGCCGCGTGCTCGCTTCGCCCTTCACCACCGGCATCATGGGGATGCCGACCCGGGCATAATCGGTCTGCACGAACAGCGCGAGGGCCCAGAAATGCGGTGGGGTCCAGAAGAAGATGATGGCAAACAGCAGCACCGGCATCAGCGTGATGTCGCCCGTCACCGCGATCCACCCGATCATCGGCGGGAATGCGCCCGCGCCGCCGCCGATGACGATGTTCTGCGGCGTGCGCGGCTTGAGCCAGATTGTGTAAACCACCGCGTAGTACACGATCGAAACTGCCAGGATGGCCGCTGCCAGCCAGTTCACCGCGATCCCCATCAGGATCACGGAACCGGCCGAGAGTACCACCCCGAAATCGCGTGCATCGGTTCGATGCATCCGGCCGCCCGGGATCGGCCGCGCGGCGGTCCGCTTCATCCCTGCGTCAATGTCCGCTTCCCACCACTGGTTGAGCGCCGCCGCGCCGCCCGCGCCGATGGCAATGCACAGGACGGCGACGAACCCGATCAGGGGGTGGATGTCCCCCGGCGCGGCGAGCAGGCCGCACAGGCCGGTGAAGATGACAAGGCTCATCACGCGCGGCTTCGTCAGCGCGAAGAAATCGCGCCAGTCGGTCGGCATGCGGATGGTGGCGGATTCGGTCATGAGGGGTGCGCCGCGCTATAGGCCCGCCCGCTCCCCGTGGGAAGCGGATTGGGGACAGAGTCGCAGCGAGGGCTGCTACACGGCCCTGACGGAAGAACGCTCCTTGTCAGATACGCGGCGATTCAGGCGACCAACGTTGAGGGAAGGACGAGACAAATACGCGCAGACCGTCGCACGCGCAGGGGTCCTTGGGAAACCCTCGTCAGCCGGGCAGGCGGGCGAGCCAGTCCAGCAGTAGCGTGTTTACCTCGCCGGGAGATTCCTGCTGGGTCCAATGCCCGACACCGGGAAGCACATGGCCTTCTACCCTCGGCGCGAACATCCGCATCATCGCCACCGGATCCGTCACGGCGCCGAACAGCGTCGTCGCCGGATCGCGCGCGCCGCCGATGAACAGGCAGGGCTGCTCGATCCGCTGGCCGGCCCAGCCCTGCAGCCATTCGAAGTCGCGTTCGTGATTGCGATAGCGGTTGAGCGGACCGCGAAATCCGCTGGCGGCGAATTCCCTGCCATAGAATGCCACGTCATCTTCCGTCAGCCAGGCGACTGGCCGGGGATCGGGCAGGCCCTCCAGGAAAGTCGCACCAAGCGGCTTGTCGAAATAGTCGCCTGGCGGGACATCGCCGCTGATGGCATACATCATGCGGTGCACGAAGTCGGCGGGATCGGCCTCCGCCTCGGCCTCCGCGACGCCCGGTTCCTGGAAGTATTCTTGATAGAAGAACCGGCCCTTGGCGGTGAAATGCTCGCGAAAAACGTCCGTGAAGGGACGGGCAGGCACCCCCGCGAACGGGACCGACAAGCCGGCCACTGCGGAGAACTGCTCCGGATGCGTCAGCGCGGAATTCCAGACGATCGGCGCGCCCCAGTCGTGTCCCACCAGGATCGCCGGTGCACCGGGCTGAAGGGCACGCGCAAGGCCGACGAGATCGCCGACAATCGCCTCCATCGCGTAATCCTCGATACGGGGCGGCTTGTCCGATCCGCCATAGCCGCGCACGTCGATGGCACAGGCAATGAACCCGGCATCCGCCACCGGCGCGAGCTGATGGCGCCACGAATACCAGCTTTCCGGGAAGCCGTGGACGAAGATCACCAGCGGCCCGCTGCCTGACTGTGGCACTTCGATGGCGCGGCGCAGCGTGGCCTCGCCGGTGTCGATCAGGCGCATTTCCGGCATTAGTTAGGTCCTCCTGCTTGCTGCCTTCCTTCGGGGGCGGCCGTTTTCACCCTGCTTCAGCGCCACGCGATTCACCGGTGCGGATAGCACGCCTGCCCTGCTGGTCCCGCGGCGCCCAAAAACAAACGGCCGGTCCTGTTGGGGACCGGCCGCATGGAGATCATGTCGAGGGAGAGGCTCAGGCCGTGGCCGGCGCGCCGCCCTTCGGCAGGTGGTTGTGGTAATCGTGGTCGTCCTCGATCACCGGCAGCGTTTCGAACTGGTGATAGGGCGGCGGGCTGGTGAGCGTCCATTCCAGCGTCGTCGCACCTTCGCCCCAGTAGTTTGCCGGTGCCTTTTTGCCTGCCGTGAAGGCGTAGATCAGGTTGGCGAAGAAGAAGATCATCGAACCGGCCATGATCATGTAGCCGATCGTGCTGACGTGGTTCCATTCGGCATAGGCGGCCGCATAGTCCGGATAACGGCGCGGCATGCCCTGCCAGCCCAGGAAGTGCTGGGGGAAGAAGATCACGTTCACGCCGATGAAGAACACCCAGAAGTGGAGGTGCGCCAGCAGTTCGGAGTGCATCCGGCCGCTCATCTTCGGGAACCAGTAGTAGAAGCCTGCAAACAGGCTGAACACGGCACCCATCGACAACACGTAGTGGAAGTGCGCGACCACGAAGTAGGTGTCGTGCACCACATCGTCCACGCCGCCGTTGGCGAGATAGACGCCGGTGACGCCGCCGATCGTGAACAGGAAGATCATGCCCAGCGCCCAGACCATCGGGCTCTTGAACTCGATCGATCCGCCCCACATCGTGGCGATCCAGCTGAAGATCTTCACGCCCGTGGGCACCGCGATGACCATGGTGGCGGCCGTGAAGTACATCTTCGTGTTCACATCGAGGCCGACGGTGTACATGTGGTGCGCCCACACGACGAAGCCGACCACGCCGATCGCGACCATCGCGTATGCCATGCCGAGGTAGCCGAACACCGGCTTGCGGCTGAAGGTCGCCACGATCTGGCTGATCATGCCGAAGCCCGGCAGGATCATGATGTACACTTCGGGGTGGCCGAAGAACCAGAACAGGTGCTGGTAAAGAATCGGATCGCCGCCACCGTCAGCCGAGAAGAACGTCGTTCCGAAGTTGCGGTCCGTGATCAGCATGGTGATCGCCGCGGCCAGGACCGGGAGCGCCAGCAGCAGCAGGAAAGCGGTGACCAGCACCGACCACACGAACAGCGGCATCTTGTGCAGGGTCATGCCCGGTGCGCGCATGTTGAAGATGGTCGTGATGAAGTTGATCGCGCCCATGATCGAAGCCGCCCCGGCAAGGTGCAGCGCGAAGATCGCGAAGTCCGTCGCCGGGCCGGGCGAACCGCTCGTCGAGAGCGGCGCGTAAACCGTCCAGCCGGTGCCGGAACCCATGCCGGTGGCATCGCCCGGCACGAACATGCTGATGCACAGCGATATGAAACCCGCCACGGTCAGCCAGAACGAGATGTTGTTCATGCGCGGGAACGCCATGTCGGGCGCGCCGATCATCAGCGGCACGAACCAGTTGCCGAATCCGCCGATCATGGCCGGCATGACCATGAAGAACACCATGATGAGACCGTGCGCCGTGATCAGCACGTTCCACGCGTGAAGGTTGGCCTCGAAGCCGGCTTCCCCCCCCATGAACGCCACCCACTGGCCCAGCACCTGAATGCCCGGCTCGGACAGCTCGGCGCGCATCACGCCCGAAATGGCGCCGCCGATGACGCCCGCCATGATCGCGAAGATCAGGTACAGCGTGCCGATGTCCTTGTGGTTCGTGGACATGAACCAGCGGGCGAAGAAGCCCGGCTTGTGATCCGCATCGTGATGCGCGTGATCATCGTGGTGAGCCTGGAAGGTGTCGGCGGTGGTGGCCATGATCGGGTCTCTGCGCTTTATCGTATCGTGTTCAGGCGGCCGGCGACGCGGTCGCGGCAGGCGTGGTGGCGGCGGCAGGGGTGGTCGCGTCGGCAGCGGGCTGCTGCGCCCCGGATTCGGGCTGCTGGAGCGGCGCGGCCGCGGGGGCAGCGGCCGGTTCCGGCGCGCCGACGGTGCCGCCCTGCGAGCGGACCCAAGCCTCGAACTGCGGACGAGGCAGCGCTTCCACCGCGATCGGCATGTAACCGTGCTTCGCGCCGCACAGTTCGGAACACTGGCCGTAATAGATGCCCGGCTCCTTCACCATCATGCGCTTTTCATTCAGGCGTCCGGGTACGGCGTCGAGCTTGAACCACAGGCTGGGCACCGCGAACGAGTGGATGACGTCGGCAGCCGTGGTCTGGATGCGGATCCATTCGCCGGCCGGCACGACCATGCGATTGTCCACTTCAAGGTGCGTGGGGAAACCCTTCGCCTTCGCTTCGTCCTCGGGCATCATGTTCGAGATCACCTCGAAGCCGCCATTGTCGGGATAAGTGTAGCCCCAGTACCACTGGTACCCGGTCACCTTAATTGTCAGCGCATCTTTGGGCGCGGACTGGTATTGCGCCGAAAGCAGGCTGATCGAGGGCACCGCGATGCCGACGAGAATCAGCACCGGAAGCAGGGTCCACACGACTTCGATCATCGTGTTGTGCGTGGTGCGCGACGGCGTTGGGTTCGCCTTCCGCCGGAACTTCACCATGACGTAGATCATCAGGCCCAGCACGAAGAGGCAGATGATTGCCATCACCCACACAAGGCCGACGTGCAGCTTGTACGCCTGTTCGCCGGTGGGGGAATATTGCGGCTGGACATCCAGCCCGCCCGGCTTCGGCTGGCCCTTGATCCATTCCGGGCCAAGCGGGGTGTAGGCCGACGAACCGGCGGCGACGTTCTCGGTCGAGGCATCGGCCTTGTCGTCCACCGCACCTGCGGCAGGCGCGCCGACTTCGGCAGCGGCGGGCGCTGCTTCGGTGGCGGCGGCCGGCTGGCTGGCGGCCGAGACCGGCGTTTCCTGCGCAAGCGAAGCCTGCGGCACCAGCGCGATGAGCAGCGCGGCCCACACAGGAGCGAAGTAGCGGGCGGTCGATTTGCCGAAGATCATCGCTGCGAAGCTTTCCGTCTTTGTCTTGTTCTGCCCCGCGGAAATTGCGCCCCCACCCTCATTGTATGGAGGTGACCGCAAACGCCCCGCCGGGCGCGGGTTTGGCGGGCCTATACGCGCGCTTGCCCCGTGCCTCAAGCGCTTCTAGGAGGATTTTTCCCCGGCCTCACCCGCCCCGTTCGAAGTGGCCCGCCCCGCCCGATGACCGACGAAGAAGTCCTCCACGAATTCCGCAGCTGCGACGCCTTGCTGGAAGGGCATTTCGTTCTGTCGAGCGGACGCCACAGCGCGCACTACCTGCAATGCGCCCGGGTTTTGATGAACCCGGACCGGGCCGACAGGCTCGCCCGCGCGCTGGCGCAGAAGCTGCCGCGGGAAGTTCGCGCCGCGATCGACGTGGTCGTCAGCCCGGCGATGGGCGGCATCATCATCGGGCACGAGATGGGCCGCGCGCTGGGGAAGGACGCACTTTTCCTGGAGCGCCCGACCGGCACGTTCGAGCTGCGCCGCGGCTTCCGCTTTGAAGCCGGGGCGAAAGTCCTGATGGTGGAAGATGTCGTCACCACCGGCCTTTCGAGCCGCGAGGCGATCGCCGCCGTGGCGCGCGAGGGCGGCAAGGTGATCGCGGAAGCCGCGCTGGTCGACCGCTCCGAAGGCACCGCCGACCTGGGCGTGCCGTTCTATCCCCTCATCGACATCAATTTTCCCACTTATGCCGAAGACGAAATCCCCTCAGCCCTTGCCGCCCGGCCGGTGACCAGGCCGGGGAGCCGCACGATTTGAGTGCCGGCCAGATCCCGGGCGCCACGGCCCGCTTGCGTCTCGGCGTCAACATCGATCACGTTGCCACGATCCGCAACGCCCGCGGCGGCGATCATCCTGACCCCGTGCGCGCGGCAGAGATCGTCGCAGCCTGCGGAAGCGATGGCATCACCGCGCACTTGCGCGAGGACCGGCGCCATATCCGCGACGAGGACCTCGCCCGCATCCAGGCGGCGACGGATCTGCCGCTCAACCTGGAAATGGCGGCGACGGACGAGATGCTCGCCATCGCGCTGCGCCACAGGCCCCATGCGGCCTGCATCGTCCCCGAAAAGCGCGAGGAACGCACCACCGAAGGCGGGCTGGATGCAGCGGGACAGCACAACCACCTCGCCCCCGTCGTCGCGCGGCTCACCGATGCCGGCATACGGGTGAGCCTGTTCATCGAGGCGAGCGAGCGACAACTGGAAGCCGCGCTCCGCCTCGGCGCGCCGGTGGTCGAGTTCCACACGGGCGAATATGCTCACGCGCGCGGTGAACAGGTATCGGTGGAACTGAAGCGCATTGCCGACATGGCCGCCCTCGCGGCGAAAAACGGGATCGAGGCTCACGCAGGGCACGGCCTGACCTACACCAATGTGCAGCCGATCGCTGCGATACCCCAGCTCGCGGAGCTCAATATTGGTCACTACCTGGTGGGCGAGGCGGTGTTCGTGGGCCTGGAGGCGGCCGTGCGGAGGATGCGCGAGCTGATGGATCACGCAAGATGAGAGTGCCGCAGTGATCATCGGCCTCGGCTCCGACCTCACAAACATGGATCGCATCGCCAATTCGCTCGAACGCTGGGGCGAGAAGTTCGAGGCGCGCTGCTTCACCGACGTCGAGCGGGCCAAGGCGGCCCGGCGCCCCTATACCCGGGTCGGGACATTCGCGAAGCGGTGGGCGGCCAAGGAAGCCTTCGCCAAGGCCGTCGGCACGGGCTTTCGCCGCGGGGTGTTCCACAAGGACATCGGCGTGGTGAACGCGCCCAGCGGCGCGCCGACGCTGGCGCTCACGGGGGGGGCGGCGTTGCGACTTGCCGAAATGATACCGCCGGGCCATGAGCCGCGCATTCATCTCACCCTAACCGACGACAACCCATGGGCGCAGGCCTTCATCGTCATCGAGGCCCTGCCCCTGTGAACTCCCTGAGCGACACGCAACCCGTGACCAAGTCCCCGAAAAAGCGCGAGAAGATCGACTGGTTCGCGGAGGCGCGCGGCTTGGGGCTGATGCTGCTTGCGGTGCTGGCATTCCACAGCCTGCTCGCGAAGCCGTTCTACATCCCGTCGACGTCGATGGTGCCGAACCTGATGGTGGGCGACCGCCTGGTCGTGTCGAAATACCCTTATGGGTGGAGCTGGGTTTCGGCGAGCTTCCATCTCCTGCCCCGCGGCGACTGGCGGCTGTTGCCGGCAACGCCGCAGTACGGCGACATCGTGATTGCCGTGCCACCGGACCGCGACGAGGATTACATCAAGCGCGTGGTCGGCTTGCCGGGAGACCGGATCGCGGTGGTGAACGGCCAGATCGTACTCAATGGCCGGCCCGTCCCGCAGAAGGTGGAGCCCGACATCCGCATCCCGGTCGACGCTCAGCTTTGCGAAGGGCGCCCATGCCTCGGCTATTGGGACAATTTCCGGGTCCGGGGCGCGGACGGCCGGGATTATTACGAAGTGCCGGCCCTGCGCGAAACGCTGCCTAACGGCGCCACTTACCTGGTGGTCGATCACGTCGACCAGATGCTGGACAACCATCCGGAAACCGTGATTCCGGAAGGCCACGTGTTCCTGATGGGCGACAACCGCGACCATTCAGCCGACAGCCGCGCGGAAACCTGGGAACGCGGGCTGGGGGGACCGGTGCCGCTGGCCAATGTCGGCGGGCGCGCCGAATTCATCACCTTCTCGCTCGATGGGACGACGACCTTCAATCCGGCGACGTGGTGGAGTTCCTTGCGCGAAGGCCGCGCCTGGACCACGCTGAGGCCCGCCGTGGCCAACGGGCCGGACGTGAGGACTGGGGGCAAAGCGGAATGACGGAACCGGAGCACGTCGAACAGCCGGCCGAAGCCGTCGGCGTCAGTCCCACGCAGATCAGCAATCCCAAACTTCGCTACGAAGCGAACCGGGCGCTCGTCTGGGTGGCGGTCGTCGGACTTGCTGTGCTTGCCGTCTATCTCGCCCAGACGCTGCTGGTAATCTTCGGCGCGCTGGTGTTCGCATCGATGCTCGATGGCGGAGCACGCCTGCTCGGCCGCGTATTGCCCATCGGCAGATCGTGGCGCGTGTTCATCGTCATGCTGCTCGCCCTTGCGTTCACGGTCTGGCTGTTCCGCTTCGCCGGATCACAGATCGCGACGCAGGCCGCGGAATTCCCAGCGCTCATCACTGACCAGCTCGGCCGGCTTGTCGCGTTTCTGCGCACCCAGGGGCTGGAGATCGGCGAAGGCGATATCCAGAACGTCGCCAGCAGCCTGCTTAGCGGGGTCGGCACCGTGACGCGCGCAATCGGCGGTGCGTTCGGCGCGGTGACGACGATCCTGCTGATCGTCATCATCGGCATCTATCTTGCCATCGATCCCCGGCCGTACGAGCGCGGACTTTCGTGGATGATCGCGGAAGAGCACCGCGCCAAGGTGTCCGACACGCTGGGTCACATGGCCTTTACGATGCGCCGCCTGCTCGCCGGACGTCTGCTCGGCATGGCGGTGGAAGGCGTCTTCACTTATATCGCGCTGACCCTGGTAGGCGTGCCGATGGCGGCGCTGCTGGCGCTGATCACCGCACTGTTCGCATTCGTTCCGAACATCGGCGCATTCATCTCGGGCGTGTTGATGGTGCTGGTGGGCTTTTCCGGCGGCACGGAGATGGGTCTCTGGACGATCGGCATCTACATCGCGATCCAGAATTTTGACGGTTACGTGATCGTGCCGATGATCGCGAAGAAGACGGTGGACCTTGCGCCCGCGCTCGTCCTCGGCTTCCAGCTCATCATGGGTGTTCTGTTCGGCGTAATGGGCCTGACTTTCGCCGATCCCATGCTGGCGATGATCAAGGTCGCGCTCGAGCGCCGCGCCCGCAGGCTGGATGGCGACCCGCCCATGGGTGAGGAAGCGCACAGCTGATGGCCCGCAAGTTCCTCTACGCTGTTGCGATCATCATTTTCCTCGTGATCGCGGGGGCCATCGCCCTCACGATATGGTCGAAGGAAGCGACCGAGCTTGCCTTCGTGCCGCGCGGGGAATTCGTGGCCCAGCCTGCGCTCGACAGCAATGCCTATGCGGACCCGGCGATGTGGCATTCGCGGCCCGGCATGGGCGCGCAGGACCCGGCCCGTTTCGCGCCCGCCGCTGCCGAGGGCCTTCCGACCCCGCCGCGCGCGGCGGTCGAGGGCCAAGCGCCCGCCGCTTCGCCTTCTCCGGTCCTGACCCCCGTTCCCGCCGGCTCGCGCCGAGGCTTCGCGGTATTCTTCGTCCACCCGACGAGCTTCATTCAGCCCGCGATCGGTGCCGATGCGCCATGGAACGGACCGGTTGACGACCCCGAATCGTCGACCCGCGCGCGGCTGTTCCTGCGCGGCATGGCGAGCCCGTTTGCCGGAGCGGACGAGATCTGGGCACCGAAGTACCGCCAGGCCGTGTTTGGCGCGTTCCTGACCGACCGGCCGGAGGCCGCGAAGGCCCTCGATCTTGCCTACCGAGACGTGGCGCAAGCGTTCGATTTCTTCATCGCAACCGTCGATCCCGATGAACCCATCGTGCTCGCCGGCCACAGCCAGGGCGCGCTCCACACGCTGCGCTTGCTGCGGGAAAAAATCATCGGCACTCCGCTCGAAGCGCGGGTGGCGATGGTCTATCCGATCGGCTGGCCGGTGTCGGTCGCGCACGACCTTCCCGCGCTGAAGCTGCCTGCGTGCGCGACGCCCGAACAGTCGCGCTGCATCGTCACCTGGTCGACCTTCGCCGAACCGGCCGATGCCAGCCAGGTGTTCGAACGCTTCACATCCACGCCCGGCTTTGACGGGCAGCCGCGCGGCGACGGGCCGATCCTGTGCGTCAACCCGCTCACGGGCACTGCCAACGGCACCGCCCCGGCCGACGCCAATCTGGGCACGCTGAAGCCGACCGCCGACTTTTCGGATGGAGAGCTCGTCACCGGCATGGTCGGCGCGCGGTGCGATCCCGAAACCGGCCTGCTTTTGATCCCGGAGCCGGTGGATCTCGGCCCGGGCGTCCTTCCGGGGAACAATTACCATGTCTATGACATCCCGCTGTTCTGGGCGAACCTGAAGGCGGATGTCGAACGACGGCTGGCGGCATGGGCACCCGCGCGCTGATTACCGACAGCGCATTCGATTTCGCGGACCGCTTGCCTGACGGCGGCGTGCTGCTGGCACTCGATATCGGCACAAAGACCATCGGCACCGCCCTGTGCGATGCCGGGTGGCGTTTCGCAACACCGGGCAAGACTCTTCCGCGAGGCAAGTTCGGCCGTGACCGCGATGCCCTGGCATCGATCGTCGCGGAGCGGGCGGTGGGTGGAATCGTCATCGGCTTGCCGCGCAACATGGACGGCACGGAAGGACCGCGCGCGCAGGCGAGCCGCGCCTATGCCCACAATCTGGCCGAAGCGCTCTTGCTGCCGATCCTGATGTGGGACGAACGCTGGTCTACCAGCAGCGCCGAACGCGCGCTCATCGAACTCGATCTCAGCCGCGCCAAGCGCAAGGACCGGATCGACGCCCACGCCGCCGCCGTGATCCTGCAGGCCGCGATCGATGCGCTGACCGGCGGCCGTCTGGGCTAATCCCCCGCCCGCAACGGGATCGGCAATCCAGCGGCCGCACGTAAAATCGCGTCATTATCGTGCACGAACCGCCCGGCAGCCTTGCGCATCGCTAGCGTCAGGGCGGCTTTCGCCACCAACTCCGCGCGAACGGAGCGATAGGCTGAAAAGCGGCCCTGCATTGCCAGGTCGGCAAGCGGCGAGATGATGGTCGCCAGTCGCTCGCCCAGCCGCAGATCATGGCTGCGTGCACCCTTGAGCAAGCCTGGCCTCAGGATATCGAGCCGCTTGAAGCGCATGGCCTGAAGCTCCCGCTCGACCTCGCCCTTCACGCGCAGGTAGAAGTTCTTCGACCGCGCATCGGCCCCTACCGAGCTCACGGCGACGAGGCGTTCGACGCCGGCGGCTTTCGCCGCGCGGGCGGTCGCAAGCACCAGGTCCTGGTCCACCGCGCGGAACGCGGCCTCGTCCTTGCCCGACTTGCGCCATGTGGTGCCAAGCGCACAGATCAGCCCCGTCGGCCGCACCGCGTCGAACACCTCGCCCCATTTGTCGGGCTCCGCGACGAACATCTCCATGCGCGCCCCCTGCGGCAGCGGCGATTCGCGGCGCGCGACTGCGACGAGGCGCACGTCGCCCCGCCCCACCGCGAGCTTCACCACCTCACTGCCGACAAGGCCCGTTGCGCCGACCAGCGCGATGCGCAACGGATCAGACATTGCGCAGCCCCGCCGGCGCCTGGCCGAAGATGCGCACGCAGTTGTCGATCGCGTAACGGTCGGTCATGCCGGCGATGTAGTCCGCCAGATGGCGGCTCCGTTCCGGCTCCGTCGCCGGCAAGCGCGCGCCCCAGGTAGCGGGCAGCGATCCGGGATCCTGATCGAAGGCCGCGAACAGGCGCGATACCACGTCGCTCGCAGCTTCTGCCGCACCGACCTGTTCCGGGTGCAGATAAAGGCGCGCGTACATGAACTGCTTCAGGGTCCGTTCGGCCTGGGCCATGCCGGGGGAGAACGACACCAGAGGGCCGGGATGCGCGCGGACCTCCGCCACGCTGGCCACGCCTGCGATGGCACCGCGGGTCGTTTCCAGCACATCATTCACCATCGCCCCGATCTGGCTGCGGACAAGTTCGCGCAGTCGGCGGTCCACGGGCGCTGCCGGGAAGCGACGCTCCACCTCGCGGTAGCGGTCGGCCAGCAAAGGCAGCTCCATCAGGTCATCGAGCGTCAGGAAACCGGCGCGCAGCCCATCGTCGATGTCGTGGTTGTCATAGGCGATGTCATCGGCCAGGGCGGCCACCTGGGCCTCCAGGCTGGGCCAGGCGCCCAGGTCCAGGGGGAACGCCTGGTCGAGCTCGTGCATCGCCCAGTTCGGCGCGGCGAGCGGTCCGTTATGCTTCGCCAGCCCCTCCAGCACGTCCCACGAAAGATTGAGGCCCGGGTGGCCGCAGTAGGGGCTTTCCAGCCGCATCAGCACCCGCAGGGTGTGGGCGTTGTGGTCGAAGCCGCCGCGCTCGCCCATAGCGGCCTGCAGCGCTGCCTCCCCCGCATGGCCGAAAGGTGGATGGCCTATGTCATGCGCGAGGCAGAGCGCTTCCGTGAGGTCCTCGTCGAGGCCGAGCGCGCGGGCGATGACCCGGCCGATCTGGGCAACCTCCAGGCTGTGTGTCAGGCGGGTGCGATAATGATCCCCGTCCGGCGCGATGAAGACCTGGGTCTTCGACCGCAACCGGCGGAACGCGATGGAATGGATGATCCGGTCACGGTCGCGCTGGAATTCGCTCCGCGGCCCGCGGGCGCCTGCCCGGTCTTCTGCAAATTCGCGTCCACGCCCGGCGGCGGGATCGGCGGCGTAAGGGGCGCGTGTCATGTCCAGCGAGGGCGATAGGGCGGCGCGTCGGGCCCCACAACGGGAACAGTCCGGGAACGCGAAAAGGGCCGCGCATTCCCTGCACGGCCCTTCCCGTGTTCTAATCAGGTGCAGTCCACGGAAGACCGCGTTCAGCGAACGCCGATCGGGTCTGCCCTGCCGTCGGGATCGTTGGTGACCGTCCCGCCGCTCCTCACCGTGCCGAGGAGCATCAGGCCGGCGAAGTGCGGCGATGCCATCGAGGTGCCGCTGATCGTGGCATACCCGCCGTCCTTGTAGGTGGATGGAATGGACACGCCAGGCTCCGCCCATGCCACGTCGGCGCCGTAATTGGAGAAGCTTGCGAACGTATCACCCTTGGCGAAAGCAGAGATGGTGAAAATATTGTCTGCCGCCGAAACGCCGCCTACCCGCGCGGGCGAGTGGTTGTCTGCGTCGTCGCTTTCGTTGCCCGCGGCGAGCGCGAACTTCACCGTGCCGGCGGCAGCGATAACCGCCTCGTCGAGCGCGGCGGACACCGGCCCACCCAGGCTCATATTGGCGACATCGCCCGCCTTGCCCTGTGCCGCGACGTAATCGACGCCCGCGATCACGCCGGAATAGGCGCCCGACCCGCGCCGGTCGAGCACGCGCACGGCAACCACGGTCGCCCCCGCGGCAATTCCGATCACACCGATCGAGTTATCCTTCGCGGCGATCGTGCCGGCAACGTGCGTGCCGTGTCCATTTTCGTCTTTCCAGCCGTTGCGCGACCCGGTGAAGTCGCGGCTGCGCGCCTGGTCGACAGTGAGATCGGGATGACTGCCGTCGATGCCGCTGTCGATCACCCATGCGGTCTTGCCGACGCCCGAAGCCGATCCGCCCACCCGGGTGATGCCCCACGGCGTGCTCTGGCCAGCAGGTGTTCCGGTGCCCGGCTTGGCGTTGATGACGATCGGGCCGAGGCTGGCGACCTGGTCCTGTTCGCAAAAAGCGATCGCAGGGTTCGACCGGCGCATCGCGGTGACCGCATTTTCCGACATGTTCGCGGCGAATCCGCGGATCGTGTTGCGGTACACGAACTTCACGTTGCCGCCGTGTGCCCGCACCGCTGCGGCTGCGCGGCCGGGGGCGTCGTCCTTGGACACGCGGTCTTTCTTGAACACGCAGATATACGATCCGGCAATCTTCTCGGCGTGCGCCGGCGAGGCGATCATGGCCATGGCGATGGCGCCCGCACTCACGACCGCAAGGCGGCCTGCAACCCAGTTCTTCATGTGTGGATCCTCCCTCAAAAAGTGTCCGGAAGATGCCGGATGTTTCGGGAAAGAAAAGCGGGAATCGGCGGTATCCACAGACGGGGCGCGCGCCCGGAGAAAAGGCGGTTCAGTCCTCCGCCAGCATCCATTCCACCGCCGCGGCAGCGTGGATACGGGTGGAATCGAACACCGGCAGCACGTTGGCATCGATATCCACGATCATCGCCAGTTCGGTGCAGGCGAGCACGATGGCCCCGGCACCGTCCTGCTGCTTGCGCGTGATCCAGGTCTTCAGCGTCCGTTCCGCCTCGCGCGTGACCTTGCCGCGCATCAGCTCTTCATAGATGATGCGGTCGATCTCGTCCGCCATCGCAAGGTCGGGCGGCATCAGGTCGATATCATGCGCGACCAGCCGCTCGCGGTAGAACCGCTCCGTCATCACGTTGCGCGTGCCGATGAGCGCGGCGTTGGTTGCCCCGGCGGCTTGCATCGCCGCGCCGACGCAATCAGCGATATGGAACACAGGGACGTTCACCGCGGCGGCCACCCGGTCGTGCACCTTGTGCATCGAGTTCGCGCAGATCAGCAGGCCCTGCGCGCCGGCCGCCTCCAGCCGCCGGGCGCTGTCACCGAGTGTGCCCGCGGCGCGATCCCAGTCCGCCTGATCGACGAGGCCCCACAGGCGTGAGAAGTCGAGGCTTTCGATAAGCAGCGGCGCGCTCGCCATGGCCGTGGTCCGGCGGCGGACGCCGCGGTTGAGATGCTCGTAATAATCACGGGTCGAAACCCAGCTCATCCCTCCGATCAGGCCCAGCGTGCGCACGTTGCTTTCATTCCTCCCGATTGAGGCGCGCCCTTACGGCAGAGCGCCGGACGCGGCAAACCCGGAAAGACAGGTTTCAGCCGGCCTTGGCGCGCATGCGCCAAGCGTGAAGCAGCGGTTCGGTATACCCGCTTGGCTGCTCCACGCCTTTGAACACGAGGTCGCACGCTGCGCGAAAAGCCGGCCCGTCCTCATTGGCGGCGAGCGGCAGGTAGCCGGCGTCCCCGGCGTTCTGCGCGTCCACTTTCGCCGCCATCCGTCGCAGGCTGTCCATGACCTGTTCGCGTGTGCAGACGCCGTGGAGCAACCAGTTGGACATATGCTGACTGGATATCCGCAAGGTCGCGCGGTCTTCCATCAGGCCGACATCGTGGAGGTCGGGCACCTTGGAGCACCCGACCCCCTGGTCAACCCACCGCACGACGTAGCCGAGCAGCCCCTGGGCGTTGTTGTCCAGTTCTTCGCGGATATCTTCCGCCGACCAGTTGGCGCCCTGCGCCACGGGTATATCAAGCAATCCGTCGAGCCCGGGCGCCTCCCCCAGTTCCTTCTGCCGTTCGAACACGTCCATCGTGTGATAATGCGTGGCATGGAGCGTGGCCGCCGTCGGCGAAGGGACCCAGGCGGTGTTCGCACCGGCCTCCAGGTGGCCGATCTTCTGCACCATCATGTCGCGCATCATGTCGGGCGCGGCCCACATTCCCTTGCCGATCTGCGCCCTGCCCGACAGGCCGTGCCGCAGGCCGATGGCGACGTTGCGCGCCTCGTAGGATCGCAGCCACCGCGATGTCTTCATCTCCGCCTTGCGGATCATCGGTCCGGCCTGCATCGACGTGTGAATCTCGTCACCGGTGCGGTCGAGGAAGCCGGTGTTGATGAAGACGATGCGGTCTTTTACTGCATGGATGCACGCGGCGAGGTTGGCGCTGGTGCGGCGCTCCTCGTCCATGACGCCGACCTTGATGGTGTGACGCGGCAGTTCGAGCAGATCCTCAACCGCGTCGAACAAGTCGTTGGTAAACGCGCATTCTTCGGGTCCGTGCTGCTTGGGCTTCACGATGTAGATGCTGCCGGTGCGGCTGTTGGGCCATTTGCCCAACCTTGCCACGTCGTGCGCGCCGATGGCGCTGGTGAAGACCGCGTCCATGATGCCTTCGGGCACCTCAGACCCATCGGGCAGTCGGATGGCGGGATTGGTCATCAGGTGTCCCACGTTCCGCACAAACAGCAAGCTGCGTCCGGGCAACGTGGCATCGCCGGCCGCGACATCGCCGGCCAGCCGACGAGTCAGTTGCTCTCCGCCTTTCTCGAACGTTTCCGCGAGGTCGCCGCGGATGACCCCGAGCCAGTTGCGATAAGCCGCCAGCTTGTCCGCCGCGTCCACCGCCGCGACGGAATCCTCGAGGTCGACGATCGTCGTGAGCGCACTTTCCAGGATCACGTCGGAGATTCCCGCCGCATCGCCACTCCCCACCGGGGTGTCGCTGTCGAACACCACGTGGATATGCAGGCCGTTGTTGGCGAACATGTGCCCCTTGTCCGTCGCGCCCACAAACTGCGCCGGGTCGGCGAGGTCGATATCGTCCGGGCCCGCAAGCGCCGACCAGCTTTTCCCATCTGCCAGCGGCAGCGCCCCGTCGAGGAAGCCGCGCGCCGCAGCGATAACCGCCGCGCCGCGCTCCGCATCATAACCGCCGGGCCGCGCGGGCGGCGCTTCGAGGGCATCGGTACCGTAATAGGCGTCATACAGGCTGCCCCAGCGCGCGTTGGCGGCATTAAGCAGAAACCGCGCATTGAGGACCGGCACCACGAGCTGCGGCCCGGCCATCGTCGCGATCTCGGGATCGACGTTGCGCGTGCCGATGGTGAACGGTTCGGGCTCCGGCACGAGGTAACCGATCTCTTCCAGAAAGGTGCGATAGGCCTGCGCATCGTGCGGCTGCCCGCGCCCCCCCCGGTGCCACTCATCGATCCGCACCTGGAGCTCTTCCCGCGTGGCCAGCAGCGCGCGGTTCCGCGGCGCGTATTCGTCCAACAGCGCCGCAAATCCCTCCCAGAACCGCGCCGCATCCCGGCCGAGAGGCGCAAGGACATCGCGGTCGATGAATTCCGCCAGAGCGGCATCGACAGTCAGTCCGGCTTTGGAAACGGTATCGCTCACGTCAGTCCCTCGCACTTGCTGGCCGGCGCGCAACGATCGGGCGCGCGTCGGTGGTTTAGCCTATCGTCCGGGGAGGAAGCGAGCTGCGCCTATGGCCAACTCGCGCGCGTGATGCAACAGCAGCCGGCAGGGGTTGGAGGCCGGCTCTCGCGCGGCTAGGAGGCGGTTGCAGATGAAACGTGTTCCCGCCAGGATTGCCTACGGAATCGACGCCGACGCCATGCTGGCGCAGACCCGGTCGTGGAGCGCGATCAATACAGGAACCGCCAACCTCGAAGGGTTGTCGCGCCAATGGGACATGCTGGCCGACGCGTTCAGCGACTTGCCCGGCACGTTGGCCGACGTGCGCCCTCGGCCCGTCACGGCGATCGCCCCCGACGGCAGCATGCGAGAGATCGCGCACGGATCGCACATGGTCCTCCGCGTCCGGCCCGATGCTGCGCGCCGCGTGCTTCTGACCGGGCACATGGATACCGTATTTCCTGCGGACCATCCCTTCCAGGAACAGCGCTGGATCGACGCCGAGACGCTCAACGGCCCCGGCCTGGCAGACATGAAGGGCGGGATCGCGGCGATCCTGCATGCCCTCCTCGCCTTCGAGCAGACGGAGGATGCAGCGCGTCTCGGTTACGACGTGATGATCAATTCTGACGAGGAGACCGGATCGCTTTCCTCCGCGGCGCTTATCGCCGATCTCGCCCGGGGCAAGCACGCCGCGCTGACCTATGAGCCCAGCGCCCTTCCCGACGGCACGCTGGCCCATGCGCGTGGTGGTTCAGGCAACTTCAGCGTGGTCGTGACCGGTCGCTCGGCGCACGCGGGGCGCAACCCTGACGAAGGGCGCAATGCGCTGGTCGCCGCCGCCGACCTCGCCGTGCGGCTGAAGGCACTGGGACACGCCGGCCTGTCGGTGAACCCGGCCAGGATCGAAGGCGGGGCCGCCAACAACGTGGTGCCCGATCATGCCGTGTTGCGATTCAATATCCGGCCAAAGTCTGTCGAGGCAGCCGAGAAATTCCAGCGCGATTTCAGTGCACTGCTGCACGACATTGAAACCGCGCACGAAGTGTCGGTGCGCAGCCATGGCGGCATCACCCGCCCGCCGAAGCCCGTCGACGCCCGCGCGCAGAAGCTGTTCGACCTGGTGCGCGATTGTGGCGCGGAGCTGGGCCAGGAGATTGGCTGGCAGCCGTCGGGCGGGGTGTGCGACGGCAACAACATCGCCGCCTGCGGCGTGCCGGTGGTCGACACGATGGGCGTACGCGGCGGCGCGATCCATTCGCCCGATGAATTCCTGATCGTACCCAGCCTCGCCGAGCGCGCGGCGCTTTCGGCGCTCGTCCTCACCCGCCTCGCTTCCGGAGACCTTGCTTGACGTTTCGCCTGCGCGCCGCACACCCCGACGACCTCGAGCCGCTTTACGAAATGGCCAAGCTGACCGGCGGCGGCTTCACCAATCTGCCGGCCGACCGCAATTCCCTGGCCGCCAAGCTCGAGCGCGCGGAGGACGCATTCCGGCGCGACGAGGAGGGGGTGGCCGACGAACAGTTCGTGCTGGTGCTGGAGAACACCGCGACCGGCGAAGTGCGGGGCACCTGCCAGGTCATGACCCAGGTGGGCCAGCGTTGGCCGTTCTATTCCTACCGCATCACCACGCTCACCCAGCAATCGCAGGAATTGCAGCGCACGGTCCGTGCCGACCTGTTGAGCCTGGTCACCGATCTCGAAGGCTCAAGCGAAGTCGGAGGCCTGTTCCTCCACCCCAGCGAACGCGCCGGCGGGCTCGGCCTGTTGCTCGCGCGTAGCCGCTATCTGTTCATAGCGATGCACCGTTCGCGCTTTGCCGACCGCATTCTGGCGGAACTGCGCGGCATCATCGACGAACGCGGCGGTTCGCCATTCTGGGACGGGGTCGCCGGCCGTTTCTTCGGCATGACCTTTCAGGAAGCGGACTATTTCAACGCGATCAACGGCAACCAGTTCATCGCGGACCTTATGCCCAAGCACCCGGTTTACATTGCGATGTTGGAAGAATCGGCCCGCACCGCGATTGGCATGCCGCACCCCACGGGCCGTGCGGCGATGCGCATGCTGGAGGAAGAAGGATTCCGGCACGACGGCTACGTCGATATTTTCGATGGAGGCCCGACGATGACCGCCCGCACCAGCGACGTGAAATCCGTGCGCGAGGCCCGGCCCACGCGGATTTCCCACGCGAACCTCGACATCGGCGAACGCGCGATCATCGCAACAGGCGCGTTGGGCACGTTTCGCGCCGCATTCGGCATGCGCGATATCCAGCCCGACGGGACGGTGGAGATCGACCGGATTTCCGCCGGCGTGTTGGAAGTGGGCGAAGGCGACATGGTGTGGAGCGTCCCGCGTTGACCGTGCAGGAGATCAATTTCGACGGGATCGTCGGACCAAGTCACAACTATGCGGGCCTGAGCACCGGGAACCTTGCCGCCACCCGGCATGCCGGCGACGTCAGCTATCCGCGCGCGGCGGCGTTGCAGGGGATTGCCAAGATGCGCCACAACCTGGCGCTGGGTTTGGCGCAGGGATTTTTCGTGCCATTGCCCCGGCCCAACCCTTTATACTTGCGGCGGCTTGGGGCAGACGCGGGAGCGGAGCCGGCGCTCACCGCCGCGGCGTGGTCGGCGTCATCGATGTGGACGGCCAACGCGGCCACGGTCAGCCCCTCAGCCGATACCGCCGACGGACGTTGCCACCTCACCCCTGCCAACCTCGTCACCATGCCGCACCGGGCTCAGGAGTGGCCCGATACTGCGCGCCAACTCGCCGTGGCTTTTGCGGACACGGCCCACTTTGCACTCCACGACCCGGTGCCCCCGAGCTACGGCGACGAGGGCGCTGCCAACCACATGCGCCTGGCCGAGCGGCACGACGCGCCAGGGGTGGAAGTGTTCGTTTATGGCCGCAGCGGTGGCGCCTTCCCTGCGCGCCAGCACGAGCAGGCGAGCCGTGCGGTCGCCCGCCTCCACGGGCTTGACCCGGATCGCTCGGTCTTCATCGAACAGAACCCTGCGGCCATCGCCGCCGGCGCGTTCCACAACGACGTGGTGGCCGTCGCCAACGGGCCGGTCCTGTTCACGCATGCCGAAGCCTTCGCGAACCAGGAGGCCGCCTACGAAGCGATGCGCGCGGCATTTCCCGCCTTGGAGATCGTGGAGGTGCCCTCATCGGCCGTCTCCCTGACCGAGGCGATCCGCACCTACCTGTTCAATGCGCAGCTCGTCACTCTGCCGGCAGGCGAGATGGCGCTGATCGTGCCGACGGAATGCGTAGAAAGCCCCGCGGTCTCGCAGTGGCTCTCGGCAATGCTCGCCGGCAACGGGCCGATCCGGCAGGTCCGGCCGGTGGACGTCCGGCAATCGATGGCAAACGGGGGCGGCCCTGCCTGCCTGCGCCTGCGCGTCGTGGCGGACCCGGCAACGATTGACCCTCGGTTTCTCCTCGAGTCGGCCGGCGCGGACCGTATCGAGGCAGTCATCGCGCGCGAATGGCCCGAACAGATTGACCCCTCCGACATCGGCAGCGAGGCCCTCGCCGCCAGCGTCACGGCGGCGCGGTTGTCCCTTCTCGAAACACTCGGATTAAGCGAGCTCGGTTAACGCGTTTGACCCGCTGACGGAGCGTTTTACACTCTCACCATCGTTAACCTTCGTAAGACGCGGAACCGTGCAACTGGCACGGTTGTTGCTCTTCATGACGTTAAGGATTGTGAGAGCTTATGCTGAAGAAAATCGGCCGCCTGTTCGTCATCAAGACGCGCTTCGAAGCGTGCCTGATCATCTTCGCGCTGGCTCTCGGCGCGGTGGAGCGCGGCTCGGCGTATCTCGAACAGATACCCGGTTTCGGCGGCAAGCTGCTGTTTCTGGCGGCGACGGGATCGGTGTTCCTGGCCGGGGCCAAGATCTTCGATTGCATCCGCTACGAGAACCAGCGCCGGGACGCGGAGAGCCCGCAGCCCGGCTGAGGGGTGCTGACCGGCAGTGCACGAGGGTGGGGGATTCTGTTGCTAGGCTCCCCCGGGCCCCCGGTTTCCGATTCTGTTACCCGGTTCGGTCCGAACCGTGCTCAAGTCCTTGTAAGATCAGGCCGTTAGGCCGTCAGATTACGCAGCGAGAGCAAGTGCTTCGTTGTCGTTGGCACTTGTGAGTTTTGAGCCTTGAACGGGTTACTCAGCCCGGGCGAAAACAATGCTTTTCAACACACGTCGATCCTGGTTCGGCCCCGTCATGTCCCCCGGGCCTGGCCCGGGGAAAGTGGTGGAGCCGCCGGGTACTGCCCCCGGGTCCGCTGCGCCTATTGCACACTGCACTTTATCGCCATAGCCGGCCCGAAAGCCGGCAACGCCCGATATAGGCATTGCCGCATGAATGTGAAGTGACTTCGGCAACGGCCGGGGCCACCCCCTTCAGGTGCGACGGCGAAGCTCGTCGCGGATTTCGGCCAGGAGCTCGACTTCGGTCGGTCCCGCGGGCGCATCGGGCTGCCTGCGCATCGCCTTGTTGGCGGCCTTCACGATCAGGAAGATGATGAAGGCGATGATCAGGAAGTTGACCGCGGCAGTCACGAACTGGCCGTATCCGATCATGGCCACGCCCGCCGCCTTCAGCGCGGCATAGCTTGTCGGGTCTCCGGAGAAGTCCGCCGGAATCGGGCCCAGCCGGATGAAGTAGTTCGCAAAGTCGAGCCCACCGAACACCGCGCCGATAACGGGCATGATGACGTCTTCTGTCAGCGAAGTGACGATGCTGCCGAACGCGGCGCCGATGACCACCGCAACGGCGAGATCGAGCACGTTGCCCCGCGCGATGAATTCCCTGAATTCTGCAAGCATAGACTGCCCTTCATGTTCAGCGACCCGGCTCATGTTTTCTTTCCGGAAGATGCGCGCGTCAATCGTCCATTCGCCTTGAACCCCGGCTAGGGTGTGCTAGACCGGCAACACAGGCCGGGTCTTCCGGCGACTTGCACAAAGGGTTACCGGAAAAAGATGACCTTCAACGCCATCCGCCGCGCCGCGATCGTCGTGCTCGCCGCCGCCGGCCTCGCATCGTGCGGGATCAACTCGATCCCGACCAAGGAAGAAACCGCCAAGGCTCGCTGGGCCGACGTGGAGGCCGCCTTCCAGGAACGCGCCAACCTCGTCCCCAACCTCGCCGAAGTCGCGCGCGGCGCGGCCGAGCAGGAGCGCGGCATCCTGACCGACGTGATCGAGGCGCGTGCCCGCGCCACCAGCGTCCAGATAAGCGGCGACGATCTGACCGATCCTGCCAAGATGGCCGAATTCCAGCAGGCGCAGGCGCAGCTCAGCAGCGGCCTCGGTCGCCTGCTCGCCAACTTCGAAGCCTATCCCGAACTGAAGTCGATCACCAATTACCAGATGCTCCAGGGCCAGCTGGAAGGGACCGAGAACAAGGTCCGCATCGCGATCCGCGACTATAACGAGGCGGTGCGCGACTATAACACCGAGATCCGCACGTTCCCGAGCGCGATCGGCGCGAACGTGATCTATGGTGCGAAACCGATCGTGCCCTACCAGGCGACGACTCCCGGTGCGGAAGTCGCCCCCACGCTCGACATGACGCCGAACGGATCGGCTACTCGTCCGGCCGCCGGTGCCAATGACAATACGGCGCCTGCGCCGACGGCCACCGCCGTCAATAATTGAGCCGAAGCGTGCGCGCGCTTGCGCTCTGTTTCGCGTGGCTGGCGATGCTGATGGCGTCGCCAGCCACGGCGCAGACGTTCCCGGCGCTGGCCGGGCGGGTGACCGACGCCGCGAACATCCTGCCGCCCGCGGAGGAGGCCGCGCTCGACGCCAAGCTCGCGCAATTCGAAGCGCGCACCGACCGGCAGTTCGTGGTCGCGACGGTGCCCAGCCTCGAAGGTTACGACATCGCCGACTATGGTTACCGCCTGGGGCGCGAGTGGGGGATCGGCGACGAACAGCGCAACGACGGCGTGATCCTCCTGGTCGCGCCCAACGATCGCAAGGTGCGGATCGAGGTCGGTTACGGGTTGGAGCCGGTGCTGACCGATGGCTATTCCACGCTGATCGTCCAGAACACGATCCTGCCCCGCTTCCGTGACGGAAACATGTCAAAAGGAATTCTTGACGGGGCCGATGCGATAATAAAACAGCTCGAATTGCCTGCAGAGGAAGCCGCGCAAGTCGCGCAGCGGGCCGAAGCCCGGGCGAGCGAGCGCGATGGCGGCTTTCCCATCGGCGGCCTGATCTGGATCGGCTTCCTGTTCCTGTTCTTCATCCTGCCGCTGTTTCGCGGGGCCCGCCGGGGCAAGCGGTACAACGGCACCGTCACCGGCAACGTGGTCGGCGACATCATCCTGTGGGAAGCGGGCAAGGCGATCGCGCGCGGCGCATCGGGCAACAGCGGCTGGGGCGGCGGCTTTGGCGGAGGCGGCGGTTTCGGCGGCGGCGGGTTCTCCGGCGGCGGCGGCAGCTTCGGCGGCGGCGGCGCATCCGGCGGATGGTAGGCAGGGGCGCCTGATGGCATATCTGAACGAGGCTCAGCACGCGCGGATTTCCGCGGCGGTCGCCGCGGCCGAAGAACATACCGCGGGCGAGATCGTGACCGTCCTGGCCGACCGGTCGGACGGATACAGCGATATCCAGCTTGGCTGGGCGATCGCAGCGGCGACCACGGCGCTCGCGGTCCTGACGCTGTTTCCCGATTTCTTCCTGGGTATCGTGGACCGCGTGCTGGGCGGGTGGAACCACCAGTGGCATCCGCAGGCGGTGCTGTCGCTGGCGCTGGCGATAGTGATCCTGAAATTCCTGGCGGTATGGGCGATCCAGTTCTGGCAGCCGCTCCGCTTCGCGCTGATCCCCGGCCCGGTGAAGAAGGCCCGGGTGCGCGAGGCCGCGGTGCGCAAGTTCAAGGTGGGGGCGGAGCGCCGGACTCACGGGCGCACCGGCGTGCTGCTGTATCTTTCCATGCGCGAACACCGCGCGGAGATCGTCGCGGACGAAGCGATCGCTTCGAAAGTACCTGCCGAGGTATGGGGCGGGGCAATGGCCGACATGCTGTCCCACATCCGCGAAGGCCGCATCGCCGAAGGGCTGATCGCCGGGGCCAGCGACGTCGGCCACGTGCTGGCCGAACACTTCCCCCGCAGCGACGATGACGTGAACGAACTGCCCGACCGTCTGATAGAAGTCTGATCGTCGGCGATGGCGCGGCGCCGTCACCGCTCAAAGGAAAAGCCCCCATGGACCAGGACGCGCCGGAACATATCGTCTGGCAGGGCCGCTTCATCACCGTGAAGCAGAAAGGCCGGTGGGAATACGTCGGGCGCGCCCGCGGCATCCGCGCGGCCGCGATCCTGGCGATAGACGATGGCCATATCCTGCTGGTCGAGCAGTACCGCGTCCCGCTCGGCAAGCCCTGCCTGGAGCTTCCCGCCGGGCTGGTCGGCGATCTCGACGACACCGCCGGTGAAGACGTGCTGGCGGCCGCGGCGCGCGAACTGGAGGAGGAGACCGGCTGGCGCGCCGCATCGCTTTCCATCGCGGGCGAATATTACAGCTCGCCCGGCATGGTCAGCGAACATTTCACCCTCGTCTGCGCGAGCGAACTCACCCGCACCGGCCCCGGCGGCGGCACGGAGGGCGAGGACATCACCGTGCACCGCGTCCCCCTTGCCGAGCTTGCGGATTTCGTTGAAGACCGCCGCAAGGCCGGCGTCGGGATCGACGTGCGCATAATGGGGCTGCTGCTGACAGCCCTGGCCTGACGGGAGAATTGCGATGGCGGGACGGGTTGCGGGCAAGCTGGCGCTGGTGACCGGCGCGGCCCAGGGCCTTGGCGCCGCGCATTGCGAAGTCCTGGCGCGGGAAGGCGCGCGGGTCCTGTGCACCGATATCAACGGCGAGGGGGCCGAGGCGACGGCGGCGGCGATCAACGCGGAGCGGGGGGCCGGCACCGCTTTCTCCATGCGGCACGATGTCACCAGCGCGGAAGACTGGGACGCGGCGATCGCCCTTGCCGGCGACGTGCTGGGCGGCCTGTCGGTGCTGGTCAACAACGCCGGCGTCGGCGTGCGCGGGAACATTGAGACGTGCACGCTGGAAGAATGGCGCCGGGGGTTCGCGATCAACGTGGATTCCGTATTCCTCGGTTGCCAGAAGGCACTGCCGCTGATGAAGGATCACCAGCCCGGCTCCATCGTCAACATCAGCTCCATCGCCGGCCTGATCGCCAGCGACACGATGCCGGGTTACAACGCCAGCAAGGCGGCGGTGTGGATGCTGTCGAAATCGATCGCACTGCATTGCGCCAAGATGGGCTGGAACATCCGCTGCAACTCTGTTCATCCGACTTTTGTCGATACCCCGATCCTCGATGGCATCGCGGCGGGCAGCGGGCGCGAGAAGAGCGTGATCATGGATAAACTGGCGCGGCAGATCCCGCTGAAGCGCGTGGGCGAACCGCGCGAGATCGCCGATGGCGTGCTGTTCCTCGCCAGTGACGAGAGCAGCTTCATGACCGGCGCCGAGCTGAAGCTGGACGGCGGCATCAGCGCGATGTGAAGGGGAAAGGGCGCAAGGTCTCCCCCGCGCCCTCTCAGTCGGCGATCAGGGCGATCGCCAGGTAAACCAGGATCAGCGATCCCAGGCCGAGCAGCGTGCCGGCGACAAAGGCGACCCGCACGATCATCGGGTCGATGCCGGCCCAGCGTGCAATCCCGGCGCAGACGCCCGAGATCTTCGCGTTCTGCCGGTCGAGCCGAAATCCCTGCTCGACCGGGCTGACCGGGGGGCGTTCGCGTTCCAGCGCGCTCATGCGACGACGCCGGGAAGCAGGACGCCCTGGTTGGCGGGGGCGATCGCGGTGGCGAACATCACCAGGCTGAAGGCGAGCGAGAAGACCGCGGCGGCGATCTTATTGTGGAGGGCCTGCATCATGAAAACTCCTTGTCCAAGCTATTGTCCGGCGGACCATCCGGCGGATGCAGACATGTTTGCAATGGCCGTGCCAATTCGCGAAAACCGCGGAATTCAGCCATTTTCGGAAAGCCCAACGTGGATGCGAGATTAACCGATTGCTCAGCTTCGGGAAATTTCGCCACTATTTGGGATCGCGTTTCCGGCCTGCGGAACTGCGCGCTGGCCACCCCGCCCGGCCGGCGCTAATCCGCATTCCGCATGGCGCTCGACCGCATCTCCCTTTCCCGCTTCCGCAACCATATGGCGACGGTTCTCGAAGGGACCGGGCAGTTCAACCTGCTGGTGGGCCACAACGGCGCGGGCAAGACCAACGTATTGGAGGCGTTGTCCCTGCTCGCGCCCGGGCGGGGGCTGCGCCGCGCGGCCCTGCCCGAGATCGCCGCGCAGGCCGGGGACGGCGGCTTCGCGGTCGGCGCGTCGCTGACCGGCGCGGACGAGGCGGTGCGCATCGGCACCCAGGTCGATCCCGCACGGCCCACCCGGCGGACGGTGCGGATCAATGGCGCGGAGGCCAGCGCCATCGGACTGGGCGAATGGCTGGCGATATCCTGGCTGACGCCCGCCATGGACGGGCTGTTCACCGGCAGCGCCGGGGCACGGCGGCGGTGGATCGACCGCATGGCGGTGGCGCGGGACGCAGGCCACGCCCGCCACGCCGCGCGCTACGAAGCGGCCTTGCGCGAACGCAACCGGCTGCTGGCGGGCGAGACCTCTCCCGATCCCCTTTGGCTCGACGGGGTGGAGGCGCAGATGGCCGAAGCCGGCGCCGCGCTGGCCGGGGGGCGCGGTGATCTCGTCGACGCGCTGAACGACCGGCTGGCCGCCCTGCCCGACCAGCCTTTCGCCCGGCCGCTGCTGGCGCTGGAGAGCGGCGGCGCAGCCGATGCGGGCGCGTGGCGAGCGAACCGCGCCCGCGATAGGGGGGCCGGGCGGACGCTGGAAGGGCCGCACCGGGCCGATCTCGTCGTGACGATGGCCGGCACGGCGCAAGCGGCAGGGCGGTGCTCCACCGGCGAGCAGAAGGCGCTGCTGATCGCGATCACGCTGGCCCACGCAGAGCTCGCCGCGCATGGCCGGACCGGCGTGCTGCTGCTGGACGAAGTCGCCGCCCATCTCGATCCGGTTCGCCGGGCGGCGCTGTTCGAAAGGTTGGCCGCGGGCGGAACCCAGGTCTGGCTTACCGGCACGGAACGCGCGCCGTTCGCGCCTGTCGCGGATTCCGCCGCGGTCTGGGAACTGGAAGCGGGCGCTGCCCGCCGGGCTTAGCCGCGGACCGTCAAACCCTCGGCGCAGCCGGTGCACGGTTCGCTCGCCGGATCCACCCCCAGCCCCGTTTTCGTTGACGCCATGCGGCGGCGCGAAGCCTCGACGGCTTCGCTCTTGCCACGGCCCATGCTCCAGTTCGCCTGCATTCGCACCTTGGGATTGGGCGCGCACCAGATCTCGCCCGTCGCGTCGATCGCGGTGATCCAGATCAGGTTGTGCTCGGGGCCGTAATCGATCAGCCCGATTGCCAGGCCGTCGCCCTTGTCGAGGACATGAAGCGGGATCGGCGGGTTAAGCTGGGTAAAAATGAAACGGGCCTCCTGCCGAATCAACCGGCAGATGGGACGGGTCGTTCCACGCTTGCCAAAAGGCAATCAGACGGCGGGGTTGCCCCCTGACGCGAGCTTCGCCTCCAGAGCGGCGACCCGGGCCGCCAAGCGCTCGCTGTCTTCTCGCGCACGCGAGGCCATGTCCTTGACCGCGTCGAATTCCTCGCGGCTCACGAAGTCCAGCCCGCCGACAGTCGCCTTGATCCGCTCGCGCGCGCCTTCCCGCGCTTCGCGGGTCATGCCCGCGAACGTGCCCGCCGCCGCGTTGGCGAGCTTCACGAAATCGGCGATCAGGGGGTTTTCGCTTTGCATGTCGCTCATGTGGCCACCGGGGAGGCGCCCGGCAAGTCAGAATTCGTAACGCTGCACCGCGCCGTTCACCGGCGCCTCGATCCCGCCATGCGGGTTCAGCCGCAGGAATTCGTAATTGAGCACGGTCGCAAAGCCGATCCAGGCAAGATAGGGCAGCAGCAACAGGGCTGCCCAGCGGCGTACGCGCCAGAACAGCACGATCGTGATCAGCACCAGCACGTCCAGCACCACGATCACGGCCAGCGCAGATCGGATATCGTGCAGGCCGAAGAAGACCGGCGACCACGCAAGGTTCACGGCAAGCTGCACGCAGAACGCCGCTATTGCCGCGACCCGCCCGCGCGCGCCCCACGCCGCGCAGACGATGGCGAGTGCCAGGCCCATCATCGCGTAGAGGATCGACCACACGATCCCGAACCACATCGGCGGCGGGAAGATCGCCGGCTTTTCCAGCGACTGGAACCACATGCTGCGCGCATCGCCGCCGACCTGGCCGGATATGAAGCCCAGCAGCAGGACCAGGGGAACGGTAAACAGGGCCCAGCGCAGGAGACTGGTCCGCAATTGTCCGCGCGATGCAAGTCGGGTCATTGACGCTCCTGGTTCGAATCGACCGCGGCTACTCTTGGCGGAGCCGCGCGGCGGGCGCAATCGCACCCCGGCGCGCGGCAATGAGGAACTCCACGTTGCCTTCCGGCCCGGTGATCGGACTCGGGACGATCCCGTCGACCGTCCAGCCCCCGGCCGTCAGCCACGCCTCCACCTCCGCGCAGACCCGTGCGTGGAGCGTCGGATCGCGCACCACCCCGCCCTTGCCCACCTCGTCACGCCCCACCTCGAACTGCGGCTTGATGAGCGCGACGAGGCGGCAATCGGGCGCGGCGAGCGCAAGCGGGCGCTCCAGCACCTTGGAAAGGGCGATGAAGGACGCATCGCACACCACCCAGCTGCAGGGGGCGTCGATCTGCTGCGCGGTGAGGACCCGGGCGCTGGTTTGCTCCAGCACGGTGACCCGCGGATCCTGCCGCAGCGACCAGGCCAGCTGGTTCGTCCCCGAATCCACCGCGAAAACGCGCGTGGCGCCGCGCTGCAGCAGCACGTCGGTGAAACCGCCGGTGGAGCTGCCGATATCCATGGCCGTCGCGCCGGCGGGATCGATCATGAACGCATCGAGCGCATGGGCGAGCTTGATCCCGCCGCGCGAAACCCACGGATGGTCGCGCCCGCGCACCTCCAGCGGCGTGTCCTCGGCAAGCGATTGGCCGCTCTTGGAAAGCCTGGTTTCCCCTGCGAAAACCAGCCCCGCCATGACCAGCGCCTGCGCGCGCGTGCGGCTTTCGGCGAGGCCGCGTTCAACGAGCAACTGGTCGAGGCGCTTCTTTCCCATGGACCCGTCATCGCCTAGCGTGCGTTGGCCAAAGGTGAAACCGGGAGAATTCATGCGTTTTCGTGTCCCATTCGTGGTGACGGCCAGCCTCGCGGCGGCGTGCTGCACCGCGCCCAAGCCCGCTCCCACCCCGGCCCCGCCGACCAGCACCGCGCCCACGCCGACGCCATCCCCGCTGCCCGCGCCGCCGCCGTCCAACTGGATGGACGCCCCCGCGACGCCCGGCGACTGGTACTACCGCACCGGCGGCGGCACCACGCGCGCGCTGTTTGGGGAGGCGAACCAGGAATCGCGCCTCACGCTCACGTGCGATCCGGCGCGGCGCACGATCACGATCTACCGCGCGGGTGCCGCCACCGGCCCCGTGCCGATGCAGGTGCGCACGGAATTCACCGGCCGCACGCTCACCGCCAATCCGGTGCCCGGCGCTATTCCGGCGGTGGCCGCGACCCTGCAGGCGAACGACCCTCTGCTCGACGCGATGGCCTTTTCCAAGGGGCGCTTCGGCATCGAGGTGCAGGGCATGACGCCGCTCTACCTGCCGAGCTGGCCCGAGGTCACGCGCGTGATCGAGGACTGCCGCTGACGCCGTGGCGACGGGCCCCGGCACGTCCGCGCGAAGGGCCGATCCTGACGGGGAAAAACTTAAATGCAAGTCTTGCGTTGCGCGCGCAAACGACTCACATTCCGGCTTGAGGCCAGCGACCCACGCGGCTCTCGGCCCCCGGTGAAATGGCGGGTCTGGCTATCCAGCGCGAAAGGAGGTGATCCGATGTCTCATGGTTCAGCAGGGAGGTCGGTGTCGACCCTCGCGGAGCATTATCGGTAGAGCTTTCTTTTGCCGATAGAGGCTTCGTGGGCGGCCGCACTGGCCGCTGACCATGTGGAGGGCGGTTCCTTGCAACGCAGGGGCCGCCCTTCTCATATCCGGGCGGCAACCGCGAGTGCTTCCGCCGCCCAATAGCCGACGATGCGAACCCCCCCGGCCCTTGCCACTGCCGGTGGCCCGCCTTAACGCCCGCGCCATGGATTTCGCGCAACTGCCCCACCCCGCGCCCGTGCCTGGCGAAAGCCGCGCGCAGGCGATCGCAGACCCCGGCTTCGGATCGGTCTTCACCGACCACATGGTCACGATCGACTACCATGCCGACCATTCCGGCGACCTTGGTGGCTGGCACGATGCCCGGATCGGCCCGCGCGAGGCGTTGTCGCTCGATCCTGCCTGCGCGGTCCTCCACTATGCCCAGGAGATATTCGAAGGGCTGAAGGCATACCGCCACCCGGACGGCAGCTTCGCGCTGTTCCGCCCGTACGAGAACGCCCGCCGCCTCAACCAGTCGGCCGAGCGGCTGGCAATGCCCACCTTGCCCGAGGACCTGTTCGTCGAAGCGTGCCGGCAACTGGTGCTGAAGGATCGCGACTGGTTTCCCGATATCGAGGGCGGTTCGCTCTATCTGCGCCCCTTCATGTTCGCGTCCGAGGCGTTCCTGGGCGTGCGGCCCGCCCGCGAATACAAGTTCATCGTGATAGCGAGCCCGGTGGGCAATTACTTCAAGTCGGGCGTTCCGGCGGTGAGCATCTGGGTGAGCCAGGACTACGTCCGCGCCGCGCCGGGCGGCACCGGCGCGGCCAAGACCGGGGGAAATTACGCCGCCAGCCTCGTCCCCCAGGCAGAGGCGATCGCCAAGGGGCACGACCAGGTCGTGTTCCTCGACGCGGTCGAGCGTCGCTGGATCGAGGAGCTGGGCGGCATGAACCTGTTCTTCGCGTTCGCCGATGGCAGCGTAATCACGCCGCCGCTGGGCGGAACGATCCTGCCCGGCATCACCCGCGATAGCCTGATCGCCCTGCTGCGCGACGAAGGCCTGACCGTGCGGGAAGAACGCTATGCCATCGACCAGTGGCGCGCCGATGCGGAATCGGGCCGGCTGGTGGAGACGCTGGCCTGCGGCACCGCGGCGGTCGTCACCCCCGTCGGCAAGGTCGCGGGCCCGGACGGCGGCTTCACGATCGGTTCGGGCGGGCCGGGTCAACTCGCCGGCAAGCTGCGGGATCGGCTTGTCGGCATCCAGAAAGGCACGCAGCCCGATCCGCACGGGTGGGTCGTGCGGCTCTAGAGCCGGGTCAGCGCCATCACACCGCGCGCCAGCGCGGGCGCGATGCGCGTTGCACGGGCCATCAGCGCGGCCCCTGCTGGCGTTTCCGAAAGGGCCCAGATCGCCTGCGCCGCGCGGACCGGCCGCCGGACCTGGCCGGCGAAGGCGCGCTGGTATTCGGGCGCGCCCTGCTTGCCCAACCAGGCCCGTGCCGCCAGCGCTCCGCTCGCCACCGCGATGCCCATGCCTTCCCCCGCCATCGATGGGATCACGGCGGCCTGGTCCCCCAGGCGATAGACGCCGGGTGTCGTCGCCCGCGCGATGTAGCCATAAGGGACTGCGCCCACCGTATCGACCGGCAGGCCGGGGGGCGCGTGCGCCATGCGCTCCGCGAATGGAGGATATTCATCGGCAAGGCTGTCCAGCAATCGCTGCGGATTGCCGCCAAACCGGGCAAGCAGCGACTTTCGCACCGCGAGGCAGACATTGGCGCTGCCGTCTTCCTGCAATACGATTCCCGCATAGCCACCGCGAAACAGGTGCAGCTCGATCCGGCCCCGCAGCAGGGCATGGAGCGCGGGCGCAGGCGGCAGGCGGACGCGCAGCCCCAGCGCCGGATCGTCCGCCACGCGCGGTCGCCCGGCGCCCCGCACGTCGTGCTTCCCGCTGGCGAGGAACACGGCTTCGGGGTGCCAGGTGCCGTTTTCGCCTTCGACAATCCTCGGCGCGACCGCGCGAATCCGCTCGATCGCAAGCTGCGCGCCCGCTTCGACTGCAAGGTCCCGCAGCGCACCGTCGAGCGCGCGCCGCGACACGCCGTAGCCCGCCTGCGGAAGCCCTGCCGTCGCGACCCTGCTGCCGCCGTAGAGCGCCAGTTCGCTGACCGTGTGCGTCCCCAGACGCACCGGGTCGAGCCCGACCGCGCGCAACCGCTCCGCAGTGCGCCACGACAGGAACCCGCCGCACAGCGCGTCGCCCACCCGGGGGTCGCGATCGACCAGGACCGGCGCCGTCCCCGCACGCGCCAGGTGGATTGCCGCCATCGATCCCGCGGGCCCCGCCCCAAGGATTAGCGGGGCCTTCACTGAATGGATTCGACGCACAGCCGGAAGGGGAAGCGGCGGACGACCCGCGCCCTTCGCACCCCTGCTTCCGCCAGGATCGGCGGCCATTCGCGGGGTCGATACGATCGCGCGATCGACAGGTGCCCATCGCGCCGCACCACCGGGTGCCAGCGCATCAGCCCCGCCAGCAGAGGCCAGCCGGCATAGGGAAACCCGTGCCGATGGAGATCGTTGACCAGCCATCCCACCACAGCCTCCCGCTCCATGAACCGCAGGAAGGCGACGAGCTGGTCATGGCTCATGTGATGGGCCACCAGGCTGGACACCACGAAGTCCCAGCCCTCGCCCGCCAAGCCGGCATAATCGCCCGTACGGTAGTCGATGCCCAGACCGCCGGGCGTGGCCTGACGCGCTGCATCGACGCTTCGGGGATTGAGATCGATGCCGACCAGTCGCGCCGCGATCCCGCGCCGCCCTGCCCACCGCGCGATTGCCCGCAGCATGTCGCCATCGCCGAACCCCACGTCGAGCAGGGTGAAACTCGCCCGCGTGCCGATGGCGCGTTCCAGGAACCGCAAGGTCGGCCGCCGGGCGAGCGTGACCGTGTTCACTTGCGCCAGGTCGTGAAGCACGGCGGTGTAGGTGTCCGCGCCAAGCGCGGGGTCGTCCATCAGCTCGTCATCAGTGGCCCGGTCACGCAGCATCGCGCTTATCGGCATCCTGCCAGCCGAACCGGAAGCCCTCCATCGCCAGCCCGGGCCCGAAGGCCAGTGCCACCCCGCTCGCCGGCCGGCCCCGCATGATGCGATTGAGCGCGAACATCAGGGTAGACGAACTCATGTTGCCGCACATTCGCAGCACCTCGCGCGATGCGTCGAGCGCCGCCGGGGGGAGGTGCAGCCCTTTCTCCACCGCGTCGAGGATCGATCGGCCGCCGGCGTGGACCGCCCACGCCGCGATTTCCTCCGGCGGCACCCCTCCGGTGATCCGCGCGCGCACCGCCGGGTCGGCAAGCGCGGCCGCGATACGGCCGGGCACTTCGCCCGATAGTTTCATGTGGAAGCCGGTGTCTCCGATGCGCCAGGTGATCAGGCCCTCGCTGTCTTCCAGCGCGGCGGAGATGCCTTCGCCAAGGACAAGGCCGGGCGCATTATGGGTAACGATGGCCGCTGCCGCCCCGTCGCCGAACTGCGCGCCCATCAGCAATGGCTCAAGGTCCATTTCCTCCTGGTGATGCAGGCTCGACAGCTCGACCGTCACCACCAGCACGCGGGCGCCAGGCTGCGATCGAACGATATGCCGCGCCGTCCTGAGCGCGGTGACGGCGGCGTAGCAGCCCATGAACCCAATCAGCACCCGCTCCACATCGCTGCCGAGGCCGAGGCGCAGGGCGATGATCTGGTCGATCCCCGGCGCGACGAAGCCGGTGCAGCTTGCCACGACGATATGCGTGGGCCGGCCCAGCTCCGGCAGGCTGGCGATGGCCCGCAATGCCAGGTCCGGCGCCGCGCGCGCATAAATCGCCATCCGCGCCGAGGTGGACGGTGCGCCATTGCCGTAGAAGCCGAGCCCTTCGTCGAGCCGCGCATCCTCTTCGCCGAGGACGGACCAGCGGTGCTCGATGCCGGAACGCTGGGCCATGCGTTCGTACAGCTTCGCCTCCCGGCTCTCGCCCAGGCGGCCGATCGCCCAGCGGCGATAGTCCTTTTCGAAATCGAGATCGGGGACCGCGGTGGCTATCGCTGTGATGACGGCCATGTCAGCCGCGCTCCATCGCCGGATGCCGATCCGCGGCCCGCGTCATCTGAGGTCGGGCAACGCGGCGCGCAACTGGTCGAGCCAGACGTCGGCCACCGCGTCCGACGGCATGCGCCAATCGCCCCGCGGGCTGACCGAACCGCCCGCGCTGACCTTGGGGCCGTTGGGCAAGGCGCTGCGCTTGTACTGCGCGGCGAAGAAACGGCCGAAGAACTTTTCCAGCCACGCGGCGATCGTCGCCAGATCGTATTCGTTGCGCGCTTCAGGGGCCATGCCCGCGGGCCATGCGCCCTGCTCCCGGTCGCGCCAGGCGTGCCAGGCCAGGAAGGCCACCTTGCCCGGGCGCTGGCCCCAGCGGATCACGTGATGCATGAAGAAGTCGTTGAGTTCGTAAGGGCCGACCGTCGCCTCGGTGCTCTGCACCGCGCCGTCCTCGCCCGCCGGGACCAGTTCGGGGCTGATCTCCTGCGCCAGGATAGCCTCGAGTACCGCGTCGGTCGCGGGATCGAACTGGTCCGTGCGCGTCGCCCAGCCGATCAGGTACTGCATCAGCGTCTTGGGCACGCCCGCGTTCACCCCGTAGTGGCTCATGTGATCGCCCACGCCATAGGTGCACCAGCCGAGCGCAAGCTCGCTCATGTCGCCCGTGCCGATCACGAACCCGCGGTGCTGGCCCGCCAGCCGGAACAGATAGTCCGTGCGAAGGCCCGCCTGCACGTTTTCGAACACGGTGTCGTAAACAGGTTCTCCGCCGGCGAAGGCATGGCCGATATCCTGGAGCATCCGCGTGGCGGCGGGCTTGATATCGATCTCCTCGGCAACGATGCCAAGCGCTTCCATCAGCTTCCAGGCATTGGAACGCGTGCCTTCCGACGTGCCGAACCCGGGCATCGTGTAGCCGCGGATGGTCGTGCGGGGCAGGCCCAGGCGGTCGCACACCTTGGCGGCGACGATCAGTGCATGGGTGGAATCGAGCCCGCCCGAAACGCCGATCACCATCGAATTGCCGCTGGTCGCCTCGAACCGCCGCATGAGGCCGTCGACCTGGATATTGAACGCTTCGAAGCAGTCGGCATCGAGCTTGTCGCGCCGGTTGGGCACGAACGGGAACCGGCGAACCGGCCGGATCAGGCCGAGATCGCCCGCCGCGGGGCGATGTTCGAACGTAATCAGGCGGAATTCGTCTTCCGGGCGGCCGGCTTCCTCCACCGCGTCGTTGAACGTCTGCATCCGCATCCGATCGGACAGGACGCGGTCGCAGTCGACATCGGCCACGCACAGCTCTGGCTCGCGCGCGAACCGTTCGCTTTCGGCCAGGAGATCGCCCAGTTCGTAGATCATCCCCTGCCCGTCCCACGCCAGATCCGTGGTGCTTTCCCCGTGCCCCGAGGCCGAATAGACGTAGGCGGTGACGGAGCGGCTCGAATGCGACTGACAGAGCATGTGCCGTTCGTCGGACTTGCCGATGGTGATGTTCGATGCCGAAAGGTTCGCGATGATCGTCGCGCCGGCCATCGCGGCATATGTCGATGGCGGGATCGGGGCCCAGAAATCCTCGCAGATCTCCACCCCCACCCGGAACCCCGGCAGCTCGGCTGCGGCGAAGATCAGGTCCGTGCCGAAGGGAACCGTTTCCCCGCCCACGGCAATGTCCATACCCTGGATACGCCGGCCGTTGGCGAACCACCGCTTCTCGTAGAATTCGCGGTAGTTGGGCAGGAAGCTCTTGGGCAGCACGCCCAGCACACGGCCCCGATGGATCGCGATCGCGCAGTTGTAGATGCGCCCGTTGTGCCGCAGCGGCGCGCCGATCAGCAGCAGGGGCACGAGTTCGCCGCTGGCTTGCGCTATGGCGCCCACCTCGCGCTCCACCGCGTCGAGCAGGGCAAGCTGCATGTGCAGATCGTCGAGCGCGTAGGATGACAGGCACAGCTCCGGATAAACGACCAGGTCGACCCCCGCGTCGTGCGCCCGCCGCGCCTCCGCAATGATCGCATCCCGGTTGAACGTGACGTCGGCTGTGCGAACGTGCGGCGTGCTGGCGGCGACCCGCACCATGCCTTGGGCGTGGAGCGAGTAGAACGGATGGGTACGGTCGTCGGTCATGTGCGCAGAGCGTCTTCGACCATAGCCAGCGCGACTTCAAGCGCGGCGATTCGAACCCCGCCGCGGCCGATCGCGCCGAAGTGCTCTTCGCGGTGCGCCGGCTCCCCGTCGTCCCGCACGGCGCAGGCGAAGTGGACCAGGCCCTCCTCGTCGTCCGGCCCGCCAGGCCCGGCGAACCCGGTGATCGACAGGCTGATATGGGCGTCCGAGTGCGCGAGCGCGCCTTTCGCCATCTCCAGCGCCACCTCGCGGCTCACCGCGCCCTTGTCTTCGATCAGGTCGGGATCGATCCCCAGCATGCTGGCCTTGGCAGCGTCGCAATACGTCACGAACCCGCGATCGAATACGTGCCCCCTGCCCCGAACGTCGGTGAGCAGCGCGGCGAGCAAACCGCCGGTGCAGCTTTCGGCGGTCGCGATCGTGAGCTCGCGGTCGTGCGCGGCGTCGAGGACGGCGCAGGCGCGATCCTCGAGCGCATTGGGTAGCGCTTCGTGCAGCGCCTCGGCCTGGGGCTCGCCGGACTTGCCTTGCCGATCGCTCATGCCGCCAGGAACCGCGCCGCGCTGGGCCCGCTTTCCAGAAGCTGGATGAGGGCCCGTTCCTCCCGGCTCAACCACCGCGTTTCGCGCGGCAGTTTCAGCCCCTCCCGCCATTTCGCCTGGCTGTCCACCAGGGCAAGCACGGCGGGGTGCACGTAACTTCGGCGCGTGACGGCCGGGGTATTGCCCAGGCTGTTGGCCACTTCCTGCAAGAGAACCTTCAACGACATCTGCCCTTCACCTTCTGCCAGCACCTTCAATGCCAGCACGCTCCCATGCCAGGTGCGGAAGTTCTTGGCCGTGAACCGCTCCCCCATCGTCTCGCACAAGTATTCGTTGACGTCCGCGGAGCCGACCGCATGGGCGGCGCCGCCTTCATCGACGTATTGAAACAGGCGCTGCCCCGGCAGGTCCTGCATGGCGCGAACCACGCGCGACAGGCTGCGGTCGCTCAGCACCATCTCGCGTTCGATGCCGTGCTTCCCCTTGAATTTCAGGCGCAGGGTCTGCCCCTTCACGTTCGCGTGCTTCTGGCGCAGGGTAGTGGCCCCGAAGCTCTTGTTCTCTTTCGCATACGCATCGTTGCCGATCCGGATCGCGCCCAGGTCGAGCAGGCGGACCACGCTGGCGATCGCGCGTTCGCGGGTCAGCGTGCGGGCCTGGAGGTCGCTTTCCACGCGCTTGCGGACCAGCGGCAGCAGACTGCCGAAAGTGACGCAACCATCGAACTTCTCGCTCTCGCGCGCGGTGCGAAATTCGGGGTGGTAGCGGTATTGCTTGCGGCCCTTGGCGTCGATGCCGGTGGCCAGGATGTGGCCGTTGGCCGCCGGGCAGAACCAGGCATCTGTGTACGCCGGCGGCAATGCCACCGAATTCAGCCGGTCGCGTTCGTCAGGGTCGGTGATCCGCGCGCCCTTGGGATCGTAATATGTCCAGCCCTTGCCGCTGCGCTTGCGCGTGATGCCGGGCATGTCGTCATCCACGTAGATGAGCTTTGAAGATGCAGCCATGTTTCGCCAACCAGCGGTCCGGCTTGCGGTTCCTCCGCCTGCGGCCCATCTTCGAATACCCGTTCCTTGCCCGGAGTTGCCGATGTCCACTGCCGCCTACGTCCCGCCAAAGGTCTGGGTCAACGACACGGAGAATGGCGGCGCCTTCGCCGGCATAAACCGCCCGACGGCCGGCGCCCGGCACGAAAAAGAGCTGCCGGTGGGGGAGCATCCGTTTCAGCTCTATTCGCTCGGCACCCCGAACGGACAGAAAGCGGCGGTGATGCTGGAAGAGCTTATCGAGGCGGGCCATCCGGCCGAATACGACGCCTGGCTGATCGACATCCGCGAAGGCGACCAGTTTGGCAGCGGCTTCACCGCGCTCAACCCCAACGGCAAGATTCCCGCGCTGGAGGACCGCAGCGGCCCAGCCCCGTTCCGGGTGTTCGAAAGCGGCGCGATCCTGATCCACCTGGCGGAAAAGTTCGATTACCTCCTCCCGCGCGACAACCCCGCACGGGCCGAAGTACTCAGCTGGCTGATGTGGCAGATGGGCACGGCACCGTTTCTCGGCGGCGGCTTTGGTCACTTCTACGCCTATGCGCCGGAAAAGTTCGAATACCCGATCAACCGCTATGCCATGGAAGCCAAGCGCATCTTCTCGGTGGCGGACAACCAGCTGGCGAAGACCGAGTACCTGGCGGGCGACGATTACTCGATCGCCGACGTCGCCGCCTGGGGATGGCTGGGCGCCATCGTGCGCGGCGATGCCTATGGCGACGCCGCCACGTTCCTGTCAGTGCACGAATACACGCATCTTGCCCGCTGGGTCCGCACCATCGACGCACGCCCCGCCGCCCGTCGAGGCCGGATCGTCAACACCGAGAAGATGCGCGAGCGTCACGCGGCCGCGGATTTCGACACGCTCGACCCAGCAGTGCTCGGCCCGATCGAATGGAAAAGCGCGCCGTAGCAAAAGCGGTGGGAGGGGCCGGGGTACCCCGGCGCGAGGACGCAAGCGAAGGACTGGGGGGCGAGCAGGAAAGCTTGGTTTCAACGACTTCGAGAAAAATCTGGCTGGGGCGGCAGGATCCCCAGCCACAAATGAACTAAGCGCCTGAAACGAATGGTTTCTCGATCCAGCCTGCCCGTGGATGACCACGGCTAGGTGCCACGACGAGGTACCACGCCCAATGTGCAAGCTCCAGAACGTCACCCGTGCCCACGGCACCTACTATTACCGCCGCCTCATTCGACTAGGCACCGACCAGCCCTTTCGGCTACGCCTGTCACTTCGCACAACTTGCTGGCGGCGGGCTCGATTGCTTGCCCCGGCGATGACCCTGATTGCGGAAAGGCTGATGGTGACGATGACGGCGAAGCTTACGCTTGATGGCCTCACCGCCCAACAACGCGCCGAGATATTCCGCCGGCAGATGCTGATCGAGCGTGATCGGCTCGAAGCGATGCACGCAAGCCTCTACGTCGTAGCGCGGTGTGATTACCCCGATGCCGAAGAAGCTTTGGAGCTGCGGCTTGGAATAAGCGGAATGGCGGCCGCTGACGGAATAGCGAAAGGCGTAGTAGAGGACTTCCTCGTCGCGACTTCCCCAATCAGCGACGATCCCAGCATGCCGATCGAAGCCATGCTGTGGTCGGATTTGGCGGAAACCATGGCCGACGAAGGTGCTGAGGCGCAAGCCTCATCCCGCCTTGTAGACTTGGGAATTGAGCCGACGCAACTTCGCGAGGTTATGGCTCGTAAGGTGGTGAATCAGGCGCGATTGTCCGCGCTTGAAGAGTTTCGCCGGGCGCTGTCCGATCCGTCAGCATCCTATGCGCCTGTACCCTTGGACGCTTTCAACATGGTTGCGGTCCCTCTCCCCTCAATGGGCGCCGAGACCTCACCCGCCGTAAGCGGGCACGGGCCGTGGGGTACCCTAACCCCTACGCAGGCTGCGGCAAAGTTCTTCGAGCACAATCCGAGAACTGGCGGATTAGACGGCAAGAGCATCAAGCGGGGCCGGAAGGGATGGACCCCGAAGACGCGTGAACAGTTCATGCTCGCGGCACAGTTCCTCGAAGAAGTCATGGAGGGCCGGCCTCTCGCCGCGGTTACACACGATGACCTGGTAACGTTGGATGGCTGCTTCGGCTGGATCCACGCCAAGTCGTTCCGCAAGTCCGAGCGCGATCGACATAAGACGATTGTCGAGATTGCGGATGAGACAAGAAAGCTGGTCGATAAAGCCGAGAAGGCGGAGGAGAAGAAGCGCAAGGCAAAGGCCCTGCCCACCGAAAAAGCAAACACCGCGATCACGCGCGACTCGGTCGGCCTCAGCGTCGCGACCACCAACCGGCATTGGAGCTTTTTGCGCCAACTTACTCGCTGGTTTCACGACCACCATCCGCTCGCACGACTTGATTACAACGCCTTTATCGCCGCCGATAAACGTAATGCCCGTGACATGCGTGAGCGATTTACCGTCGAGCAGGGTTTAGCGATTTTCCATCTGCCGCCCTGGACCGGCGCGAAATCCTTGGCGCGCCGAATGACCGCCGGGGATTTGATCGTCCATGATGCCTTCTACTTCGTGCCCATGATCGCGTGGTACTCCGGTATGCGGAGAGACGAGATCTGCGGAATGGAGTTGAGCGACATCGAAAAGGTGGACGGGCACTGGCAATTTCGGGTGAGACCGAACGAGACGCGCGGTCTCAAGAACACGAGTTCTGACCGCATGGTGCCGATCGCCGACGAATTGATCCGCCTCGGTCTGGCCGATTATGTCGCAGCGCTGAAAGCCGAGGGTGAGACCCAGCTGTTTCCTGAACTTGTGTCGATCGCTGGCAAGGCCAGCATGGGCGACGTGTTCTATAAGCGCATGTGGGTGAAGATTGCAGCGGCGGTGCCCGATCTAACGCACAAACAGTCCATCCATTCGTTTCGGCATACCGCCATCGACACCATGAAGGGCGCCGGCATAGCACCCGAGATACGTGCCGACTTTGCGGGACACGCGCTGTCTTCGGAAACCGAGGGCCGTTATTCCAAGGCCCACCTCGATCTGCTGCGTGAAGCGGTATCGGCCATACCCAATGTCACGGCTTCGCTTGCAAGTGCGCAGCTGCGCTTATTGCCGGCCAAGATGCGATCGTCATCCGCCACAGGATTTAAGGGCAGCCGGATTCGGTAGGTCCGCTTTGCGCCCATAGCGGACCTTCAAGGCGCTAACTGAGGCTCCGGTCAGCAGACATTCTGTTGTGAGCTTCATGTCTGGCTGGCAGGACGCTCCTCACCACCGTCTTCGTCTACATCGGCGCAGCCTTGGCAGGGATTGCCGGCTGCTTCGCCTTCTGGGCCCGGGAGCGTCCGTCATACTCTGGGGTCCAAGAGCGGCATAGCCGCATGCAGTACGCTTCCGCAGTCCCGTAGGGGCTAGGCACTACGATGCCGAGCGACGTGTCGCCGACCTCGCCTCACGTGCTTCAGACAGTATCTCCAAGGCTTCCTTGACAACGTAAATGCCGATCGCGGCGCCAACGACCAGATCGAAGTAGCGGATGCCGGTGGCGAGCACCGCAATACCGGAAAGGATGACTGCGGTGTTGGCCACCACGTCAGCGCGCGTGAAAATCCAAGTCGCGCGGATATGGACCTCCTTCTGCCGCTGCTTGCTCAGGAGCCGAAGGACGATCGCATTCACGGTGAGCGCGACCGCCGCGACGGCAATCATCCACGCTCCTTCGGGCGACGCGCCCGAGATCAGCCTCCGCACGACATCAACGACAACGCCTATCCCGAGAAGCAGCAGCAACAGACCGCTGCCCATCGCGGCATTGGCCTTGAACCTGCCGCTTCGCCCGACTGCGGCGAGTGCGATTCCATAGGCTGCGGCGTCCGCCAGCATGTCGAGGCCATCCGCAATGAGGCCGGTAGAATCGGCGATGACGCCGGCTGTCGTCTCTGCGACAAACATGGTCGCGTTGAGGGCAAGGGCGATCCACAGCGTTCTTTGCTGAGCCTTGGTATCTGCCGGCGCCGGTTCGCATCCACACTCTGCCATAAGGGCCTCACCTAGGAGATTAAGTCGCGGCTCGTTACCGGCGCGGCGGGCATTGAGCCTCGCTGCCGTTCCACATGTCACGGAACGAGCGGCCAACTGCCCGGTTCACTCGCTATGGTGGATCGAACGAACGCGACATCATGCCGGACATAGTGCGAGTCCTCCTGCTGGCGCTATTCCCGGCAGTGGGCAATTTCGCCGGGGGCATGCTTGCCGAGGCAATCCGGACGTCACGCCGAAGCCTGTCGATTGCGTTGCACCTCGCCGCTGGGATTATCTTCGGCGTCATCGCGGTGGAACTGGCGCCGCGAACGCTCGAGGGCTTGGATCCCTGTCTCGCGGTGATGGGGTTCATTGCAGGGGGTGCGGCTTTCATCGGTCTGGATGCCCTGATCGAGCGCTTCCAGTCGTCGCCCGAAGATGATGTCGAAGGTTCCGGCCAGGGAGGCACCGGCGGCGCATGGGCCATCTACGCTGCCGTGGCCGTGGATTTGTTCGCCGACGGGCTCCTGATCGGCGCCGGCTCGTCGTTGTCGTTCGAGCTCGCCCTGGTCCTGGCGCTCGGACAGGTGACGGCGGACATACCCGAAGGCTTCGCCACGATCGCTACATTCCGCGACGCCGGCGTGGCGAGGACGAAGCGCATCCTGCTGTCGGCATCATTCGTCGTGCCTGTGCTCGCGGGCGCTTTCCTCTCCTATTTCTTCCTGAGGGATCAGCCCGAGGCATATCAACTGACGGCGCTCGCCTTCATCGCCGGCATGCTGCTGGTGGCGGCGGCCGAGGAAATCATGAAGGAGGCGCATGAGGTCTATCCGCCATCGAAGCTGTCGAGCTTCGCCTTGATCGGCGGGTTCGGCCTGTTCGCGGCAGTCGCCTCCTATTTCGAAGGATGAGCGGGCAGCCTCGGCTCATGGTCTGCTCCTTCGACATCGAGGCATGCCTCCAAGGTGGCGTGCCCGATGGAGAAGCGCTGTTCCAGCATTCGCCGCGCGTCCGCTTTTACGGCCTCGAACGCTTCGAGAGATCGCTCGGAGGGGACCAGATGCGCCTCGAGTGACCTATGGTGCTCGTCGATGCTCCAGATATGAACGTGGTGCAGGCTTGCGACGCCTTCGATATCGCCGAGCGCCCGGACGATGGCGTCGAACTCCACGTCGTCCGGGACCGCCCCCATCAGGAGCTTGATCGTCTTCGGGAGCAGCGAGAAGCCCTGGTAGAGGACGTAGGCCGCAATGAGGACCGTCATGATGAGGTCCGCGACGTAGAGGTGGTAGAGCAGGATCAGGGTGCCCGCCACAATCACGCCCACGGAGGCGAGCGCGTCCGAGACGTTGTGCAGGAAAGCCGCCTTGATGTTGAGGCTGTCTTTCGAGCCCTTGTGGACCATGGCTGCCGTGGCGACGTCGACGATCAGCGCGATCCCTGCGACGATGACGATCGTCCAGCCCTCGATCGGCTGCGGGTCGAGATAACGCGTCGCCGCTTCGATCAGCAGGTAGAAGCCGACGATGACCAGGGTGGTGAGGTTGATGAGCGCCGCCACCACCTCGGCGCGGCCGTAGCCGAAGGTCATCAGCTTGTCGGCGGGCCGCCGCCCGATCTTGCGGGCGAACAGCGCCAGACCGAGGGAAGCGGCATCGCTGAAGTTATGGAGCGCGTCGGCGATGAGGGCGAGCGAGCCGGAGACGATGCCGCCGACGATCTGCGCGACCGTGAGCCCCACATTGACGATGACGGCCCAGACGAGGCGGGCGTCGCTCATCCCCTCGGCGCCATGGTCGTGGCCCGCACTCATCGCTGAATCTCTCCGCACCGTCTTTCCATCAGCTATCGCTCGTCTGCGTCTCGGCCGCTCTCGATGATGTGAACCTCTTCCAGCCCGGGAAGTCTCCCAAGCGCCCGCGCTTGAACCAGCTCTCCAGCAGACCCGGCCGCGCGGCGGCCCAAGCGGCGAGCGTGGGCAGCACGAGAAGCGTGAGGATGGTCGAGCTGGTGAGGCCGCCGATCACCACCGTGGCGAGCGGCTTCTGGACCTCCGCCCCGGCGCCCGTCGCCACTGCCATCGGTACGAAGCCGAGGATCGCGACCAGGGCGGTGGTGAGAACAGCCCGAAGGCGGCTGCTCGCCCCTTCGACGGCGGCGTCCGCCGGCTTGGCGCCGGCCGCCAGACGGCCGTTGATGCTCTGCATCAGGACGAGCCCGTTGAGAGTGGCGACGCCTGAGACGGCGATGAAGCCAACCGCCGCCGATATCGAGAATGGCATACCCCTGAGGAGAAGCGCGAGCGCACCGCCGACCAGCGCCAGCGGCACCCCGGCGAAGACAAGGGCGGCTTCTCCCACGGACCCGAGCGCCAGAAACAGCAGCACGCCGATGAGCAGGAAGACGATCGGGACGATCACCATCAGCCGAGCGCTCGCCCGCTGCAGGTTCTCGAACTGGCCGCCCCAGTCGAGCCAATAGCCCGCAGGCACCTGAACCTCCTCGGTCACGCGTTCCTGGGCCTCGGCGACGAACGAACCGAGGTCACGGCCGCGAACATTCGCCTGGACGGTGATGCGCCGCTTACCGTTCTCGCGGCTGATCTGGTTCGGCCCCTCCATCGTGTCGAAGCGCGCGACCGATGAGAGCGGGACCGGTGCCGCGAAGCCTGCTTCGGCTTCCTCGGGGATCACCGGAAGCTGGCCCATCACGGCCGGATCCTGCCGCGCCTGCTCGTCCAGACGGACAACGACGTCGAAACGGCGGTCGCCTTCAAGCACCTGGCCCGCTTCCTTGCCGCCGAAGGCGATCGACAGCGCCTCGGCCGCATCGCTGGCATGAACACCGAGCGCCGCCGCAGCGGTCCGGTCGACTGACGCAGTGATGGTCGGCTGGCCGCTGACCTGCTCTACGCGAACGTCCGCCGATCCTTCGATATCCCGGAGGATGGCGGCGATCCGCTCGGCCTGCTCGGTGAGGACATCGAAATCGTCGCCGAAGATCTGCACCGCGACGTCCGAGCGAACGCCGGCGATCAGCTCGTTGAAGCGCATCTGGATCGGCTGGGTGAACTCGTAATTGTTGCCGAGGAGCTTCCCGAGCTCGGTTTCCATCCGCTCGACAAGCTCCTCCTTCGGAAGCCGACGGTCGGGCCATTGCTCCCTCGGCTTCAGCATCACGAAGGTGTCGGAGACGTTCGGCGGCATCGGGTCCGATGCGAGCTCGGCCGTGCCAGTGCGCGTAAAGACGCGCTCGACTTCAGGCATGGCCATGAGGGCTCGCTCGACCCTGAACTGCATCTCCTGCGCCTGCTCGAGCGAGATGGAGGGGACGCGCACCGCCTGGACCAGCATGTCGTGCTCGTCGAGCTGCGGGATGAACTCCCGGCCGAGGCTCATGAATGCCGCGATGCCGATTGCGACCGACACCAGAGCGGCGATTGCCACACGGCCCGGGCGAACGACAGCCGACCGGAGCCACGGCTCGTATCGCCCGCGCGCGACCCGGGTGACCTTCGTGTCCTCATGTCCCTGCTTCGGCGCCTTGAGGAAGAGTGCTGCCATGGCGGGAACGAAGGTGAAGGACAGAACGAACGCACCCGCGAGCGCGAACATGAAGGTCGCCGCCATCGGCGTGAACATCTTCCCCTCGACCCCCTCGAAGGTGAGAAGCGGCGCGAAAACGAGCAGCACGATCGCCTGGCCGAACGCCGCCGGGCGCACCATTTCCTTGGCGGCTCCGCCGGCTACCGCGAGCCGCTCGCGAACCTCGAGGTCGCGGCCGAGCTCGCTCCGTCGAAGCCCCATCCGCTGCAGCGTGTTCTCGATGACGACCACGGCGCCGTCGACGATCAATCCGAAGTCGAGCGCGCCGAGGCTCATCAGGTTTCCGCTGATGCCGAAGCGGTTCATGCCGATCGCCGCGACCAGGAATGAAAGCGGGATCACGGCAGCGGTGATCAGCGCCGCGCGGACGTTGCCGAGCATGAAGAACAACACAGCGATCACGAGCAGCGCGCCGAAGGCGAGATTGTGCTCGACCGTGCGGATCGTGGAGTCGACCAGCTTGGTGCGGTCGAGCACGGGATTGGCGATGACGCCGGGCGGAAGGCTCCGGTTGATCTCCTCGAGCTTCTCGCCGACGCGGGCCGCGACCGTTCGGCTGTTCTCGCCCGCAAGCATCATCGCGGTGCCGATGACGACCTCGCGGCCGTTTTCGCTGGCGGAGCCGAGGCGCGGCCCGTGACCCTCCTCCACCGTCGCGATGTCGGACACCCGGATGACCAGGCCGCCTTGGCGACCAACCGGCGTCTGCGCCAACTCCTCGAGCGTCCGCACCCGCGCGTCGGCCCGCACGATATAGGCCTCGCCCGCTCGCGTGATGTAGCCGGCGCCCGCCACCCGGTTCGCATGCTCCAGCGCATCGACGAGCTGCCTGAGCCCGATGCCATAGGCTGCGAGCCGCGCCGGGTCGGGGTGGACGAGATATTCCTTCACATAGCCGCCGAGGACGTCGATGGCGGCGACGCCCTCGACGTTGCGGAGCTGGGGCGCGATGATCCAGTCCTGGACCGTGCGAAGATAGGTTGCGCGGTCCTCCTCGGTCGTGAGCCGCCGCCCCTCGGGGGTGACGTAGACTCCGCGCGCGGCCCGGCCGGTGAACTCGACCGTCCAAATGAAGACCTCGCCAAGGCCGGTCGCAATCGGGCCCAGGTTCGAGTCCACATCCGCGGGGAGCGCTTCCCGCGCGGTCTGCAACCGCTCGTTCACCTGGTTCCGGGCGAAGTAAATGTCGGTGGAGTCGGTGAAGATCGCGGTGATCTGCGACAGGCCATGCCGGGAGATCGATCGCGTCTCGACAAGTCCGGGGATGCCCGCGAGCGCCGTCTCCAGCGGAAATGTCACCTGGGACTCGACCTCTTCCGGCCCCAGCGCCGGCGCTACGCTGGTGACGACGACCTGGCGATTGGTGATGTCGGGCACGGCGTCAATCGGCAGCCGAAGGAGCTCTCGTGCTCCGACGATGACGAGCACCAGCGTGAGCGCGGCCACGAACCAGCGATAGCGGACGGATGCGTCGATTAGCTTCTGCAGCATCTTAGTGCTCGTGCTCCGCTTCGCCCCGCGAGAGCTCGGCCTTGAGAAGGAAGGCGCCGCGCCCGGCGATGCGCTCGTCGCCGCTGAGCCCGCGCAGAATTTCGGTGCGGCCCGCTGCGACGCGGCCGGGCACCACGGGCGTGGCCCGGAAGCCTTGTCCATCTACCACGAACACGACCGGTCGTCCGTCCACCGTCTGCACGGCGTCCGAAGGCACCACCAGCGTGTTGGCGGCGCCGGTGAGCACGCGTCCGGAAACGGGTGTTCCGGCAGGGGGCACGAAGCCTACCGGGCGCGCGCGAACCTGCGCGCCAGCATCGGTTGCGTGCGGCGAGATGGCGGTGACAATCGCGCGGACCTCCTCGCCGCCGGCCATGGTAGCATAGATCGGGCTCCCGACCCGTATCGAGCGGGAAACGGCGGCCGGAGCCTCGAAGATGAGCTCGACGCGCCTTTGGTCGGCAACCTGGGCGACTGTGGCGCCTTGCGCCAGCACCGCGCCCGGCGCGGCGTCGACCGCCGTGATCGTCCCGGCCATGGGGGATCTGACGACGGTACGGCCTGCCGAGCCGGGCGATCCCACCGCAGCCACCTGTGCCTGGGCTGCGCGCAGATTGGCTTCCGCCTTGAGCGCCGCCGCGCGTGCCGCTTCCCAGTCCTGACGGGCCGTCACACGCTCTTCATAAAGCCTGGTCTCGCGCCGGTAGGCGGCCCGTGCGGCTTCGACCTCGGCTCGCGCCGCGTCAGCCGAAGCCCGGAACGATGCGCCCTCGGCGCTTCGGATCGTGACCAGCGGCGCACCCGCTCCGACATTGGAGCCGGCGGCGACGTGCACCGCTTCGACGACGCCCGCCAGCGGCGCGCCGACGGACGCCTCCGCATTGGGAGCAAAAGTCGCCCGGCCGGGTATCAGCAGCTCGGCTCCGCCGCCGCGTCCCACGGTCGTGACCTCGACTCCGGCGGTGGAGGCGGTCTGCGGCGGCAAGGCGACGAAGCCTTCCTCGGCGGCCCCTCCCTCGGTGCTTTCCTCATGCTCGCCCTCGGCGTGTTCGCCCTCCGCATGCTCCTCGGCTGCTGGGGCATCGCGCCAGATCAGCGAGCCGGCGCCCAGGCCTGCGACGGCGGCGGCGATCCCGACGGTGGTGAGCGAGATCAGGGTCTTCCTGTCCATAGGTCGAATCCTTACTGCGCCTGCGCGCGCTCGAGCGCGGCGAGGGCGCGGGCGCGATCGCGCCGCGCCTCGATGATTGAGGTGAGAGTGGTGTTGAGCGCTGCTTCCGCGTCCAGGACTTCCAGGAGCGAGAAGCGGCCGGCGGCATAGCCGAGCCGCGCCACGCGCACTGCTTCGCGGGCCTGCTCGATCCCCGCGCCTTCCAGCGCGGCCAGACGGGCATCCGCCGCGCTAAGCAGTGACTGGGCGTCGCGAAGCTCACGGTTCGCATCGAGCCGGGCCTGCGCCACGCGAGCCTCGGCAGCCAGAAGCTCGGCGCGGGCGGCTTCGATTCCGCCACGGTTGCGGTCCCGGATGGCGAGAGGGACCGAGATGCCGGCGACCAGCGCGACATCGTCGCTTTCCGCAAAGCCGCGAACACCGGCCCTTGCCGTAATGTCGGAAATCCCCGCACTGCGCTCGACATCGATCCGAGCCTCCGCGACGCGCCGCTCGGCTTCGGCAACCCGCACGGCCAGAGGCACGCCATCGACAGAAGGAGCGCTGGCGGAGGCCTCGGGAATGGCACCGGCCGCATCGAGCTCTTCCTCGGGCAGACCGATCAAGGTCGCGAGAGCCCGCGCCGCCTGCTGCGTCTCAGCTAGAGAGCGCTGTCCGGCGGCGCGCGCCTCCGCCAGCGAGGCCTCGGCGCGCGCCGGCCTGCCGCGCTCTCGCCTCCGCCGCCGCGACGGCGGCTTCCGAGGCCGTCAGACGCGGCGAATTCTCCTGGGCTCGGGCTAGAGCCTCAGGGAGCGTGATGGTTCGAGCGGCGGCGGGCACGCTCGCCACGGCCGCTAGCGCAAGAGCGATCGCGCCGGCGATGGCGCGGACCCACGTGAATTTGAGTGTCATGACTCATCCTGAAATCCAAGCTGATGCAATCCCGACGACGGGAGGGCTGGATCTCAGGCGGACGGAGGGCGCTCCGGAGCGTCGAGGGCGTTGGCGGTCAGGGGCCTCACCGCCAGCCTCAAGTATCGATCGGAGTCGGAGAGCGACTGTTCGCTTCGAGCACTTGCCGTAAGGAGGCCGGAGCAATGACCATGATTGAAGGCGCAGTGGTCGGGCTGCCCCGTACTACTTTCATCGTCAGGTTCTGCCGGATCGGACGCGGCTTGCTCGCCGACTCCCGAACCGTAGCCATCCTGGATATGGACGATGCTCTCCTCGACGCAGCCGATCTCGGCGAGGGCGGGCGTCACGAAGGCCATGGCGAGCAGCAAGGCCGCCGTGGCGCGAACGATCGCGTTCCAAGCCCTCGAGAAGAACATGCCCGCGTCCCTACGCGAGAATCTGCGATGGTGCGAGGGTGTCATTAGATCCACCGCCGCACGGATTGGCGATAAGCCTCATATTGAGGGCCATGGCTCGCCAGCAGATGAGCCTCCTCCAACCGCACCTGCACCTGGATCAGTACCTCGCCGACGAGCAGGATCGCGAGCGTGAAGGCGTTGGGCAGCACCAGGAACAGGCCGAGCAGGCTCCCGCGCATTCCGAGGAAGATCGGGTTACGGCTGAGGGCGAAGATGCCGGTCGTCACCAGCGGCAGCCGCGTTCCGGCATCGATCCCGATCCGCCACGACGCGCCCATCTGCGCCTGCGCCGCGACCACCCAGACCAGCGACAGCGCCAGGAGGCCCCAGCCGATGTTCCGCACGACGGGCTGTTCCAGCCAGGGCAGCGGCCCTGCCGCCGCCGGCGGCAGACCCAGCGCCAGGGCCGCGAGGAAAAGGGACATCCCGATCAGCGTGACGCGAAACCACCTGCCGACCATGCCATGTGCGCTGTCATCATAGGGCAGCACCAGCGCATTGATCCGCTCGCGCCGCCACAGCCGGTAGGTCGGCCAGAAGAAGGCCGCAGCGAAGAAGATCGAGAAGAACAGGAGCAGCTCCAGCGCCATCGCGGTCACTCCGCCGCCTGCAGCTGGCAATGACGAACCTCGGCGAGCTCCACCCGCGCCTGCCTGATGATCTGCCATCCGCCGGTAATACCCAGGGTCGCCAGGATCGCGGCTACGATCAGGTCGGGATAAGCCGTGCCGGTGCCGAACACGCCGGCCGCCGCCGCGACCACCGCGACGTTGCCGATGGCGTCGTTGCGCGAGCAGATCCAGACCGAGCGCATGTTCGCATCGCCGCTCCGGAAGCGAAACAGGAGGACCGCGACGGCGAAATTGGCCAAGAGCGCGAGCGTGCCGATGATGCCCATCGTCTGCGGCTCGGGAGAAGAGCCGTGAAGCGCGGCCCAAATCGCGCTGCCGAGGACATAGGCGCCGAGCGCCACGAGCGTCCCGCCCTTGAGGAGCGCGGCGCGAGCACGCCACGCGAGCGCCAGACCCGCCACCAGCAGCGAGATGGCGTAGTTCGCCGCGTCGCCGAAGAAGTCGAGCGCGTCGGCTTTCAGCGCGTGGCTGTCCGCCGCCGCGCCGGCATAGAGCTCCACCGCGAACATCAGGGCGTTGACGATCAGCGCAATCCAGAGCGCCCGTCGCCAGCCGCCGCCGATGGCGTTCTTCGGAGTGTCAGATACGCAGCTGCTGCAGGCCATTCGTCACCTCGACCGACTCGGAGTGACCGCCTATATGGTCCCTGTAGCGACTACAGGGTCAAGGGCAGGTTTGACGGAAATGAAGATCGGCGAGCTGTCGCGGGCGACGGGCACCAACGTGGAGACGATCCGCTATTACGAACGGATTGGGCTCCTGCCGGAGCCGGAGAGGACCGGTGGGAACTATCGCGACTATGTCCCTGCCCATGTCGAGCGCCTGAGCTTCATCCGCCACGCGCGCGGTCTCGGCTTCGACATCGCTGACATTCGTTCGCTCCTGAACCTGGGGGAGGAGCCGGACCAGGATTGCGGGGAGGCCGATCGCATCGCGAGCGGCCACCTCGCTGCGGTCGAGCGGAAGATCGTTCAGCTAGAGCAGCTACGAAGCGAGCTTGGGCGGATGATCGCACAATGTCGCGGCGGCCAGATCGCCGACTGCCGCATCATGCAGGCGCTCGGCGACCATGGGATGTGCGAAGGCGAACATTGATCGGCCCGCCCAAGAGCGTCAACGAACGACCCCATATCAGGACTGACGGGTAGAAAGCGGAATTGCTCGACCACACGTAAATCGAGACGACAGTGCGATAGGTCGAGGACGCTCTCGCCTCAACCGAGGGCACACCCCCCAAACTCGGATATTTCTATGTTTGTAGAAATATGGATTGACGACCAAAGGCGACTCAGTTATTTCCACGTTCATCGAAACGATGAGGTGAATGATGGCCAAGGGCTTCAGGGAGTTTGTCGAGCGTGTGTTGACGGTCACTTCGCAGCAGCTCGCACTGTGCTGTCATCGCGAGGTGGGTAACCTTCCGCTGGAGATGCTCCGGCGCGATGATCCTCGTTGGGCGAGGCTCCGCTGATGGACGCGGCCGCCGTCGTAACCGCCTTGGGCGCGCTCGCGCAGGAGCATCGGCTGGCGGTGTTCCGCCTCCTGGTGCAGACCGGGGACGAGGGTATGCCGGCGGGCGCGATCGCGGAGGCTTTGGGCGTCCCCAACTCGTCGCTGTCGTTCCACCTTGCCCAGCTCAATCGGGCGGGGCTGATCAAACAGGAACGGCAGAGCCGGTCGCTCATCTACACCGCCGACTATGCCGCTATGAACGCGCTGCTCGGCTATCTCACCGAGAACTGCTGCGCCGGTGCCGCCTGTGCCCCGGACGCCGCCTGCGGCTCCGAGGCCGCGCGCATCCAGGAAAGGAAATCAGCATGAAGCGTCTGCACGTCCATGTCGGGGTCAACGATCTCGATCAGTCCATCGGCTTCTATTCGACCCTGTTCGGCGCCGAGCCGACCGTGGTGAAGCCGGACTATGCCAAATGGATGCTGGAGGATCCGAGGGTCAACTTCGCCATCTCCTCGGGCAATGCGCACAAGGGGATCGAGCACCTCGGCATCCAGGTGGAGAGCCAGGATGAGCTGAAGGCCGTCTATGGCCGGCTCAAGGCCGCCGACCGCCCGGTGCTCGAAGAGGGCGCCACCACCTGCTGCTATGCCAAATCCGAGAAGAGCTGGATCGCCGACCCGCAAGGCGTCGTGTGGGAGGCGTTCTTCACCAACGGTGAGGCGATCGTCTATGGCGACAATGTCGACCTGTCGGCCATCTCCGAAAATGCGGCGGAGGCAGCCTGCTGCGCGCCGGCTATGCCGGCGCAAGCCGAGAGCTGCTGCGGATGAGTGTCACCATCTACCACAACCCCGCGTGCGGCACGTCCCGTAACACCATGGCGCTGATCTGCGCCACAGGCGTGGAGCCGGCAGTAATCCACTATCTTGAGACGCCGCCGAGCCGCGAGGAGCTGGTCTCGCTCATCCGGCGAATGGGCACGGGCCCGCGTGACCTGCTGCGGGAAAAGGGCACGCCGTATGCGGAGTTGAACCTCGGGGACCTCTCGCTCACGGACGATCAGATCATCGACGCGATGATGGAACACCCGATCCTGATCAACCGCCCGATCGTCGTCGGCCCCAGAGGCGTGAAGCTGTGCCGCCCGTCCGAAGAAGTGCTGTCGCTCCTTGACCGGCCGCTCCGGGCCGACTTCGTGAAGGAAGACGGCGAGGTGGTGCCGGCCAATGGCTGATGCTGGGTCGGCGGCACGGCCGGCAATGTCGAGGTTCGAGCGCTACCTGTCCGTCTGGGTGGCGCTCTGCATAGTGGCGGGCATCGCCTTCGGGGCGGCAGCACCGGGTGCCTTCGCGGCGATCGCCTCTGCCGAGATCGCCCGGGTCAACCTGCCCGTCGCGGTGCTGATCTGGCTGATGATCATCCCGATGTTGCTCAAGATCGATTTCGGAGCGCTCGGGTCGGTGCGGCAGCATTGGAAGGGAGTCGGCGTCACCCTGTTCATCAACTGGGCGGTGAAGCCTTTCTCGATGGCGGCTCTGGGCACCTTCTTCATCGGCTGGCTGTTCGCGCCCTTGCTGCCGACGAGCGAGATATCGTCCTACATTGCGGGGCTCATCATCCTTGCCGCCGCGCCCTGCACGGCGATGGTCTTCGTCTGGTCGAACCTGTGCGACGGCGAGCCTAATTACACGCTCAGCCAGGTCGCACTGAACGACCTCATCATGGTGTTCGCCTTCGCGCCCATTGTCGGGCTACTGCTGGGCGTCGCCTCGATCACCGTGCCTTGGGACACGCTCCTGCTGTCGGTGGTGCTCTATATCGTCATCCCGGTCGTCATCGCGCAGTTGGTGCGCAGGCGCGTGCTCGCCGGCGGCGGACAGGCCGCCTTGGATCGGCTGCTCGGCGTGCTGGGTCCGATATCCCTGGTCTCGCTGCTGACCACCTTGGTCCTGCTCTTCGGCTTCCAGGGCGAGCAAATCCTGGCCCGGCCCATGGTCATCGTCCTGCTGGCGGTGCCGATCCTCATTCAGGTCTACTTGAACGCAGGCTTGGCCTACTGGCTCAGCCGCAAGTTCGGCGTGGCCTGGTGCGTCGCGGCACCGGCCGCGCTGATCGGGGCATCGAACTTCTTCGAGCTCGCCGTCGCCGCTGCCATTTCGCTGTTCGGCATCAATTCGGGCGCTGCCCTAGCGACCGTGGTCGGGGTGCTCGTGGAGGTACCCGTCATGCTGTCCGTAGTGGCGATCGTGAAGCGGTCGCGCGGCTGGTACGAACGGCAGGAAAGTGTAGCTTCAGCCTGAGACCGGACTTTCCGCTGCCGGCCCACTAGCAGCCGATCAATAAATCTCCCGAAATCTGCCCATGTTAGCTTTGCAAATGCGTCGCTGCCGACCAGCGCTGCGGCAACAAAAGCTGCCATTGCGCCGGTCGGCAACGCCCCGATGAGGTAATCGGCGCGTTCGACGCCGACCCGATCAGGAGTCCGTCATAAACGCCGATCGCCCTTCCTCCAGACAAGCCGCTGTCGCCGCCTTTTCCATGAGCGCCTGGAGGCCCCGGATTTCCATCATGGCGCGATCGCGGTCATCTTTTACCGCCCAGCGTTTCAGGCGGCGGCCGCCCCGATCGAAAACGTACTCATACGGCTTCTCGCGGTTGGCCGACCGGAGGGCAAACGTACCGTCCGCTTTCCGAACGAATTTGCCGATGCAAACGTCAATCTGGCCCTTCTTGGAAGTGCCATCGACGACCATGATCCTATCCAGGAGAGCAATGTCATCTTCGGTCCGAAATACGGCTAGGAAGGTCGAACGTCCTGCAAAAGCATGCGACATCATCATCTCGATAATGGTCTCGGTCACGCCGTCGGCAGCGGCAATTAGCAGATCGTTGGGCTTGGCGAGCTGGTGGTTTGCCAGAAGCATTCGCAGGGCTGCACTCACGGCTCCCATCTGAATCAGTGCATTCTTCATTGTCTTCTCCTTGCGGCTTTTTTCCCCTCATTGGGATCAGCCACGCACCTCCTTTCCTGTTGAACCCTCCCTGCTTGCGACGCCTCACGCCTCCACAAGCGGCACCCGCCGTCATCAGTTGAGTTCGGCTTTTCCGGCTAGGATCGATGCGGCCGCCCATGCACGCCGCTCCCGGCCACTCTCACGGAGGCCCGTCGGCGCCGACGTTGGGAAAGGGGGCCCGCCGGAGACTGCAGAACGAGGGCGGCGACTTAGCCGCCGCCCCCCCCGGATCAGGCAACGTGCCGATTATGCCAATCGATTGAGACGACGCGCGGCTGCACAGCCGGGTGCAGACCGGTCAGCCATGCGACTTCGTTGGCGATGCGCTCCGGCTCGCCTTCCATTGCCCACGCGCCATGCCGGGCAGACCAACGATAGCCGGTGGCCTTTAGCGTGTCCTTCAGTGCATACGGTGCCTTTGCGGCGTACACGCGAGCTGTTGGCCGCCGTGCGCGATTCAGCAGGTGCCAGGCGATCGTTCGCCTCTCCGCCCCCGGCCTAATCAGCAGGCAGGATAGGGCCCAGGCGTCAGGTCCTGCCCGATGTGCCTGTTCTGGAAAGTGGCCTGCCTCGGTCAGCAATCCACCGATCGACCTTCCGCTGCCCAGCCCGTGAGCCTGCCAGTCGATCTCGTTGAGCGAACAGGCAAAGGGTTTACTGAGGCCAGGAAAACGGGCGTTGAGAAAGCCCAGATCGAAACTCGCATTGTGGGCCACGATTACATCCACGTCGGAAATGGCTTTGCGGATTTGCTGATCGGCGAATTTTTGTCCTTGCAGGTCAGCGTCCGTCAACCCCGTTAAAGCTTCGATCTCAGGGGTGAGCGGTTCGCCGGGATCCTCAAGCCACGAGTGCGGCGGGGAGATGTCCAGCAAGTCGCCCGTATTGTTGCAGATCGTAAGCTTCACCAGTGCCAGCTCGACCATCTGGTTTCGCTCGCAGTCCAGTCCGGTGGTTTCGGTATCGATCACGCCGATAACCGTCGACGCTTCAGGTGCAGAGATAGGCATGCTGCGGAGCCAGATCTCCTCACGTCGAGGAAGCCGACGAAGAACACGATAATCGCCGTCGGTCTCGAGCTGCTCGGCAAGCTGCTCGGACTGGGAGCGATAAATTGAGTAGTAGGTCATGAATGTGGTCCTTATGCGCGAACGGCCGCGCCTGAGGACAGGCACGGCCGTTCGATGGGTCGGTGCGGGGAAATTCAGGCGGCGTAAGGCACGCGCTGCAATCCAGTGCAGCGCAGCCAGGCATCCTCGACGTCGTCGATCTGGCGTGCGGAATATAGCCAGGTTTTCTGGCGCTGGCCCTTGCGTATGTCCTGTCGATATCGCCGCGCGGTGACGATCATGTGGACATGAGGATGGACCACCCAGTTGTCATTGTCATCGCGTTGGGCGTGGCATGCCCAATCAACCACCATGCCTCGTGCAACCAAGGTTTCGTCGATGAAGCGCTCGATCAACCGTGGCCATTCTTCTGGTGCCATTCCTGGCAAGGATGCCACGATGTGGACCCCGGCAGCATCGGTGGGATCCAGCGCCGCCGCGGCGTCGGCTTCCTGCCAAATCAGCAGTCCGTCCCGGTATTTCGCCGGAAAGTGTTGGACGGGATGACGGCGCCCGCTGGCAACGAGATCGGAAGCCTTCGACATGTATCCGTTGGGCAGCGGCCCGAACGTGTCCTCCCCCTCCGTGCGTGTTATGTAGAGCGCGGACGCGACCGCCGTGCGATGAGTCTTGCGCAGCAGCTCCCGCGTGGGGTCAGCCCCATTGGGCGGCATGATCGGCGAGCATCGAAACGGCGGGATTGCCGATTCGGCCAGGTTCATGGTCTTCTTCGCGGTGTTGAACGTCATCTTACTTCCTTGCATTTAGCCGTTTTTAGGCCGCCTGCGTGATGCCGGTTGACACCACGCGAGCCCTGCAGGGCGAGATTGGATTTCTTTTTATTTTCCATTCCCACCCTTGGGCTCGCTAGCGCCGCTCACGCGGCCCTCCTTCCTCTTTGCGCTATCGCGCGCTTTTCCTTCGCTTCGTTCAAGCCGGTGCGACTGAGCGGAGTTTCTAAAGCGACCGCCGTCTGTGTGCTGAAGCTGTATCCGGCCGCACGTTGCCTAAACAATGCGCATTGCGGCTACCGGAGCAGCAGCTGGCTAATTGTCCGGAGTGCCCAGCTTCGCTACCAAGCGCCGGCACTGGAACCGCCGCCGGTTTCAGCTACCGCTTGGCGGTTGTCACAAGGAACCATGGGTTCCGCCAGAGGGCCGCAGGCCCGATCCACGAACGCAGTGAGTGCTCCGGCTTTGGGCCGGCTCCCCTGGAACGCAGTGGAAGGCGCATAGCAAGTTGGTTGTGCACGCCAGTGCATACAAACTTGCGGTATTGCGCCTAAAAAATGCTGCTGCTGCTGCTGCTGCTGCTGCTGTTGCTGTTGCTGTTGCTGTTGCTGTTGCTGTTGCTGTTGCTGTTGCTGTTGCTGTTGCTGTTGCTGTTGCTGCTGTTGTTGCTGCTGTTGAATAAATATTTATGCAACTGCCTCCGGAATTTCTCTTCAACGCATACAAAAAAGGGGGCTAAGGCGCCCCCCTTGTTCCTTGATAAGGCCGGCCTTAGCAGCCGCGGCTCTTAATGTTCGTAAGCGCGCGTATCATCGCATCGATATCACCCCGGTACGCGGTTACTATCCGCAGTATTTCAAGGTGAGCGGACCATTCGATTATCTCATCATCGCTTTTTTTGCTGGTGAATTGGACTGGGTGTAGGTCCATAACGTCGCGGTCCAAAATAGAGCGCAAGCTATCAATCGCGACATCCCCGAACAGCGCGCGCACACCATGCTGATCGGCGAACCGCCAGACGTACTTGGCGATTATATCGGCGCTCATTTGATAACCGGGAATGCCCTCTCTAACGATCGGCTCGAAGCCTCCCGCTTCGTTGACCAAGACGACGTAGCCGGGCGCTAAATGCGCAACTGTTATGTCGGGTTCTAAGCCTGCGGGCACCATTCCCGACCCATCGCGGTCATTGAACAGCCATAGCGGCTCGAATGGCTGCCCGAACCGCCTGGCGGCTGCGGTAGCACTTTCCGCAGCGCCGATCTTGTTGGTGGAAACCACCCACAGACCCTTCACGCGATAACCGTCATCTTCCAGCTTGAAGCCGACGTCTCTCATCGTGTCGCCAAAACTCACAGATGCCGCGAGGATGTTCGCTCCTGCGTCTACGAGAAGTGACTTCGTCCCCGCGAGTGAATTTGAAATGCGGTCAGTAAGTTTCTGCGGGTCTTCGAACACGTCCATTGCTTTCGCGCCAATATCGGCAGCGCTGGATGCACGATTACCCGGGTCGCCATCGAGTGTAAGGATATCCTGATCGAGTAACCGAAAAATCGTCAGCAGCAACATGGTGATCCATGTCTTGCCTTCTCCGCCTGCGTTGGTGATAACCAGCAGGAACAGGCGCAATGCTGTAGCATCTGTCATTGCACCCTCCTCAAAAATCTGTGGCAAAGCGGTCATCGGCGACGGCGCCAAGGCCAGGCCGAGGCGTGGTCGCCTCACTAAGATCGTGAGCTACATCGGAGCTGAGAACGGTTACTGGGCCTGAGGGCGTCATCTCTTGATCGACATCGATAGGCCCAGCAGGTTGGACGGACTCTTCTCGCGATTGCATGCCCTCACCCAACACTTCGTTGAAATAGGCTCGCGAGATTGCAGGTATCTTCTCTTGCTTAATCAGCTCCAGTCGGATTTGGTTTCTCGACTTGCCTGATTGCAGGTCGCTCTCGATGCTTTTTAAGCAACGCTGAATAGCGAAGCCGGCAGTTCCTTTTCTGAACCTCATCTTCTACTTCCTTTCGCGCGTACCGGCGCGTCGGGCTCAGGTAAAATTACAAAAGCCTTAGCTTATAGATTCTTTAGTGCCTAACCTACAAATCGCGTCTTCAATTGATCAAGCACAGGGCACTCTTTTGGCAACGGGGGAAGGTTTTTTTTATCAGTCGCGGCTCGCTGATTTGCACTGGAAGGCCGAACCCGCGCAGACCCGGGCGCCGATCTGATGGGCGGCTACTGGGCCGTGAGGGGACTGTCGGCTTTAAATTCCCAAATTGCAGAAAGCCGTCATTCTGGAAGCGATCCCAACTACCGATGTAGATGCCGTCGTAACTCTAATCCGAAACCACACCCTGGAAGCGCAGCTCTTCGGCGCTTCTGGTTTTCGGGGAGGTCAATGGGAAGCACTTACAGGTGAGCGGATCACCTAATGTCTGTTGTGAGTTCGATTGCTACGAGGTGCCAGCTGAGCCCATCCCGCTCGAAACGATAGCTGTTGCCCCTTGCTTCGCTGCGGCCCGAAGGCGTCGCCACGATTGTATTCAGCCCGGACCAGTCGAACAACCAGCTATCGGTGGTTTCCATTATGCGGGGCATGGGGCCGGCGGGCTCTTCCTCGGGAAAATCTGCGGGCAGTCCGGCGGCGGCTGCGAACTGCCATTCGCCATAAGGTTCGTTGACGAACATCCGCACTGCACGCGGGTCCGACATCGCATCCAGAATGACGTCCTGAGTGTAGGGCGGCTCATAGGTATCGACCTGAGGCGACATCTGATTCTCGAAGGCTGCTCGCACGCGCGCCCGGTCGAATAGAGCGAGCAACTCTTCGGGCGCAGTTTCCCAATCGCTGAGTGCTGCAATCGCCAGCCTGGGCGAAAAAGCATACCAGCTTCCCCCGGCCACAATTACGATTGCGGCGATAGTTGTAACCAGCCAGATGAAGCGGGAGCTCTTCATGATCGAAAACATAGCAGTCCAAGGAGGCTACACCCAACGGATTATCCCGGATCCGGAAATTCGACCGTGGAAGACCGGCGAATGCGCTTTGCCGACCAGCTGGAGCGGCAACATCTGCCGATGCTGCGCCGCCTCAAGAAGGGCGAAATCGGCAATTTCGGTGGGATCGAGTGGCGCTGGAGCGATGGACCGGAAAACGATGGCCTCGGGACCGTGCAAGGCATTGCCTGGTTCCTGCGCGAGCCGGCGGCCTCACTGGCGCGTTACACATCAGATCCGCTTTCCGCGCCGAACAAGCTGGTTTTTCGCGTTCGGATCAGGACCGGATCGTTCGCGAATGGGCGGAACGCATCGGTCCCGAGCGGGCCTAACCCGGTTTCGGGAACATGAGTGTGCCGTGGCTTTCCATCGTCATGCCGCGTACTGAATTCGACGCGCTGCGAAAGAAGAAGGGCTGGAAAATTCCGGCCAACCTGCCGCTGCGTTTCGAACCACGGGCAAATCCCGATTTACCGCCGATCGCATCCGATGTAGCAGGGCAGATTCGCTATTTTGCGCAGACAGAGTTATCTTCTATTCCGCCCCGGATTTGGCGAGCTTCGATGCCATCGTCCTGCGCGATGGTTGCTTCTTTATAGATGAATATGGGGATGACGATCCGCTTGTCCTGTTTCCGTTCGAGGCTGGTGTCTGGCGTGATGAGCAGGGGCACGTCGCCTTTCGCCCCCGCGTTGCAACCGATACCCGCCGGTTCGGGCGTGTCGGGACGCGCCTGCAATTGGGCAGCAGAGGTGAAATCAGCGATCCGCCGGCAGAGCTGATTTCGGCCTGCGGCAACCATCGCGTTGCTGCCGTGACTTCGCTCGATCAGGCGGCGGGGTATGGCAATGACTGGTTCGCCGTGCGCGAATATCGCGACCGCGAAGGGATCAGCAGCGCTGAGGCCATGCGCCGTGCGAACGAATGCCTGCTGGCGCAGGAGCAGACCATGGCGGACAATCGCCTACGTGGCGGGCGCGAACATCCGACACAATGCGCCAAACTGTTCGGCATCTGGGGTAACCCCGTAAACCCGCCTCCGCCGTCGCCGCCGCCCCTGCTGCCCGGAATGCAGACGCAATCCGCCACCGAACCGCTTTTCCCTCCATCGCCTCCCAAGAAGCTGGTGCCGGCCCGTAACGGCGTGTGCCGGTTCGAGGAACGCAACCCTGCCGAACGACCCGGAGAACTGATCGCGACCAACCGCGATTCCAATATGATCTTCTAGGCCGATGAAGGCGCGGCGCTGTGGGATCACCCCAACGGCTTCATCGAGGAAGGCATGGTGATCCCCGGCAAGCGCATCGTCGCGGCGCGCGAAGGGATGAAGGATCTGTGGATCTTCCCCAATCGCGACGGCTCGATCTACCTCCATTCCGGCCCGGAGATATTCGCATGCAGCTAGCCCGAAGACTGGTGAGGATTGCGGCGCTCGCCCTGGTCATACCGCTGACCGCTTGCCAAGGCGCGCCATCATCGCCGCACCTGATTACCATCGCGAAGCCTGCACGTGCGGGAGAGGCGCTGATCCGGGGCGAACTGGCGGTGGTGCGCGGCTGCGTCGTGATGAAAGGTCCCCGCCGCAATTCGACGGACCTGTTCGATCCGGGCGGCACCTTGCTGCCATCTGTTGAAGGGCTCCACGATCCACATTCCGGCAACGACATTCCTTTCGGCCAACGCATTAGCGGCGGAGGGGGCTTTTTGCGCGAGAATGCAAAGGGATGGCCGATTTCGAATGTCGAGCGTTTCTATGGAGTTACGATCCCTGCGGCCTGCCCGAAAGACGACATCATGCGGCTGCGAAACATGGAAGTTCTGGAAGGATGACTGAGCGAAAGATCTTCTCCGCCGCGTTGTCCAGCTTGCTGGCCGCCAGCCTTGCCGGTTGCGCTTCGCAAGATGCTGCATCGCCGCCATTGTCCGATGGCTTACCGTTTCGCGCGGGAGTCGGGACGAGCGGTTTCGCCACGATCCTGTCTGCGCCGCCTGCATCGTTTGATCCGGTCGAACCCCCCGGTGCCCGCACCCCGTACGGCAGAACAGGATGCGGCGGACGCGGATAGAAGCCGCCCGCGAACCATCCAAGAGCGGCGGCGCCGACAGCTCCGATCGCCCCGACGGCCAGCGTCACATGGACCGCGGTTCTCAGAGACGGGTCACGGCGCCACAGGCCGACCAGTTCCACCCCGAGGGCACCGACGAACATCGCGATCGGGAAGTGTATCGCAAGGGTATGTAGCCGGCCGAGCCAACTGACGAGGCGCTCGGAGAACGTCTTGTTCTCGTCGGCGGCTTGTTCGTGCTCCTCCGTTGCCATTTCATGCGCTTCGGCCATGCCTTCGTGCGCGGAAACGGCGGCCTTTCTCGATCCACCTTGTGCTTCGACCTGCTCCTCGCTTGGGCCCGGGCCTGCCCCGAGGTCCTCGTGATCCTCGTGCGCAAACGCCGCGCCTCCCGCCAGCATGAGCACGAAGGCAGCAGCAAGGCTCAGAAGTCGCACCAGTTGCATTGGGGCGTTGCCCTACTGTCCACTCCACACGCGGATTAATACGTTCCAGCTGGCGAGAGCCCTCACCGCTCGCCTTCCCGCGCAGCTCGTCGCTCGTCAGCAACGGGCTGCCGATCAATCTCCTGGAGGAAAGAGGGGGGCACAGCCTGCAGCCGTAGAGTTAGCCGGGCGGGGACCTCGAAACAGGAGAATGCAATGTTCGGTAAGGGCCACTCGATGTCCGCGGAGATGCAGAAGTGCATGGAGGACTGCCACCAATGCCACATGATATGCCTCCAGATGGCCGCCACACACTGCTTGGAAATGGGCGGCAAGCACACCGAGCCGGCTCATATGCGGCTGATGCTAGACTGCGCGGAGATCTGCCAGACGGCCATGAACTTCATGGCGCGTAATTCGGCTCATCACGCCATAACCTGCCGAGCCTGCGCGGAGATCTGCCGGGCCTGTGCCGCGAGCTGCGAGCAGGTCGGCGATATGGAGGACTGCGTGGAGGCTTGCCTGCGTTGCGCGGAAAGCTGCGACCAGATGGCAGCGATGGCTGCCTAAGCCCAGGGCAAGCGGGGCTCGTCCGAACAGCGGCGAAATGCCAGGAGCGTTCGGATGCGCCCCGCATTACCTCGGTGAGCCGCATCCTGTTCGGTGCGCGGGCTCGGCAGTTGCAGTCAGTTCCGAGGAGAAGCGGTATGCGTTCAAAGATCTTCCTAGCGCTGGCCACGGCGGCGGCCCTCTCCGCTTGCGGCGAGAGTACCGAGTCCGCCGACGATACGGAGGCGAGCGCGATCACCGGTGGCGAGTCCGATCCCAACGACCCCTTTGCTCAGGCCGAGGCCGAGATGAACCAACGCATGATGGAGGCGGTGGGCGCGGATGTATCCGACACCTGGGTCAAGCAGATCATCGAACATCACCGGGGCGCCATTGAGATGTCAGAGATCATGCTCGCCCAAAACCCGTCCGAGCATGCTCGCCACATCGCCGAGGACACTATTCGGAAACAAACCGCTGAAATCGAGAAGCTGAGGGCGCTGGTGAGCGGCGCACCCGCCGATCCCAGGAGTCTTGAGCCCTACCGGCCTATTCATGAACGGATGCGAGCCGAGATGAGGGCCGCCGTCGGCGGTGATCCGGCCGAGACCTTCATGCGCAAGATGCTGGCGCATCATCAGGGCGGCGTAGCGCTCTCCGACGTGGTGCTGGATCAGGGGCAAAATGCTCGTGTGCGTCAGCAGGCCCAGCAGACGCGCGCAAACCAGCAAGAAGACGCCAAGATGGTGGAGGACATGCTTGCCGGAAGGCCGATGAGCAGTTCATCGACCCCGGCCTCTCGGCCCGCTGCCTCAGCGCGGCCGACGTCGCAAGCAGCCCCGCCTGGTAGATCGACCTCCTCGGCTGCGGCCCCAACCGCACCAACCCCCGCCAGGTCATCGGCAACGCCTGAGCCGGTCCCTGCCGCGCCCGAGGCTGATCCCCACGCGGGGCACGACATGACGGGAGGACAGTAGTGTCGGGGGGCCTGCTGTGAAAGGCGCAACGACGGCCGCGGAACTGAGGCAAGATCACTCGAAGCCCTGTACTGTGCTTCGGCTTACGCTGCTTAATGGAGAGAATGGGCATGGCTGAGAATACGCATCAGATGATGAAGATGGGTTGGGGCAGGTTGGCAGCGATGGTCGCCACTTCCGTTGTCGTCATGTTCCTCCTGATGTACCAGCTTGTCTACGACCTGGATCATGCAATGTTCAGTACGAACAGGCTCCTCTCATCGCTGATCATGGGAGGCGTAATGACGGTTATCATGCTCGCCTACATGTGGCGGATGTACGAAGGCGTGGGTCTTAAGATTGCTGTCGTCACTGGAGCCCTCTTGGTCGCCGGAGGCTTACTTGCGTTGAACCGGTCTCAGCAGCTTAACAACGACGCCCGCTTCATGAAGTCCATGATCCCTCACCACTCGATTGCAATTAACAATGCGCGCAAATCTCAGATAACAGACCCCCGAGTTCGCGAGCTTGCCGACCAGATAATCAAGTCGCAGGTGCGTGAGATAGCTGAAATGAAGCTGCTCCTCGAGGACCTCGAGCGCAACGGTAGGCGCGGCTCGGAAGTTCTGCCTGCCGCCCCCGCAGTCGTCACGCCTGAGATGGTGCCGGAGATCCGCCAGGCAGTTCAGTGATGCCGCGGTGCACTGCTCGGCTCTATTGCCGTCCAGTCGTAGCTCATGTGTTCAGCAAACGACCGAGCCAGGCCGACCCATTCCCGGCGGGCAGCGATATAGGCGCGCCGGGCCTGCGGGCCGTCGCATGACCCCAAGCCAGCCTCACCGAGGGTGGTGGCAGACCATTCAAACCGTTCATTGTCGTCCGGCTGGCAATCATCGCGGTGTTCCCAGTTTTTCAAAAGGGAGCCCTTGGTCTGCTGCAGTAGGTCCATGCCGCTCCCCCAAAGCAGGTTTACTGCTGCTGACCTCTTCAGGCCCTCGAAAGGCTGACCCAGCACGGTCCTGATCAGCGTCGCGGTTTCGAGCGTGAGGTACGCAACTTTTGCCATCGCGTAGCGTGGATCCCGCATCCGGAAGTAGTGGAGCACAGGGTACGAATGGTGCGATTCCAGCAGATCGAGCACCCTCGCCCCGATCTCGGTCAACTGAATGCGCCCGCCGCTGGCGTCTCCTGAACAAAGGCCGGTGACCAGCGTCGCGGCGTCGCCGCGCCCTGCGGAAAGATGATGCAGCATCTGAGCGAGTGTGTTTCGCCGCACGAGTGCGGCGTAGACCGACATGAAGTAGGTCAGCGTCAGGGTAAGAACCGAGAAGCCAATCCCCGCCTGCACGATCATCAACACGCGGTACGCCGTTGTCCTTGGCACCAGATCACCAGTCCCTAGCGTCGTGAGCGAATAGCCGGAGTAGTACACTGACGCCCAGAAATCCGTCGGCGTCCTCCCGCTGCTTGCCTGAACTTCGGTGCCCATGGCCGGCCAGCAAATTAGAGCAAAGCCGAAGAGGAGCAGCAGGAACCAGAGTGCAACCGTTTGGGCCATCATCATAGGCCCAACGAACGAAAGAAACAGGTCCTTGTGCTTGCCTGCCAAGGGCGTGACGGTTCTAAAAGCAGACCAGGTTAGGCGATACATCCGCGAGGTGATGAGGCTCACTCCGATTCGGGCGTAGAACACAGTTAGGAAAACGTCGGCCAACGCGACAAGCACGGCAGCTGCACCGGTCGTGACTAGTAGTGCGTCCACAGGTGCATCCCTCCATGGTAGGTGGCTCGCCCTTCTATCCCTGCGGTCTTGCCGCCCAAGGAGCGAATTCAGTAAACGCCGTCTGGATCGAGGCTGTTCCGGGTAAATCCGGTAAGGCGGGAGTGCGGCCAAGAATTGAAACTTGACCCTGACATGGTGACAAACTCCACTATGGGCGGGTCGCGAAGCCCGGAGGAACGGCGTGTCAGACAATCACCATCACCACGGCCAGGACGGAGCAGCCAGCGCCGGTGCCGGCCCGACGGCACACGGGCAACGGGTGCGCGATCCCGTTTGCGGAATGCAGGTCGATCCGCAAACCGCTCAAGATCGCCATCGGCTTGGCGAAACCACATACTATTTCTGTAGCGCCCGCTGCCTCGACAAGTTCAAGGCCGATCCCGACCGCTACCTCAATCCGCCCGGGACCGATCCGGCGGTGACCAACCCCGCGATGGGGTCCCTGCCCGAGGCGGCTGAGGGCTCGGTCTGGACTTGCCCGATGCATCCGCAGATCAGGCGCAACGGCCCGGGAAGCTGCCCGATTTGCGGTATGGCGCTCGAGCCTATGGAGCCGACGCTCGAGGAAGGACCGAACCCCGAGTTGGTCGATATGACCCGCCGTCTGTGGGTCAGCGCGGTGTTTACTATTCCGCTTCTCATCCTTGTGATGGGCGGCGAGCTGTTCGGTCTCGAGCTCCTGCCCATGAACACCTCGATGTGGGTACAGTTGGCGCTTTCCACGCCCGTCGTCCTCTGGGGTGGATGGCCGTTCTTTGAGCGCTTCTGGGCCTCGCTGAGGAACAGGCACCTCAACATGTTCACCCTGATCGGCCTCGGCGTCGGCGTCGCCTATGGCTACAGTGTCGTGGCGGCGCTCGCACCGGATCTGTTCCCGGCGTCTCTGCGGACAATGGGTGGCCTCGTCCCGGTCTATTTCGAGGCAGCGGCCGTAATCACGACCCTGGTCCTCCTCGGGCAGGTGCTTGAGCTCAGGGCCCGATCAGCGACCGGGCGGGCAATCAAGGCGCTCCTCGGGCTCGCACCGAAGACGGCGCGGCGCGTGGGCGAAGACGGCAGCGAAGAGGACATCGCCCTTGAAGCCGTGCACGTTGGCGATCTTCTGAGAATCCGTCCCGGCGAGAAGGTCCCGGTTGACGGCACCGTCACCGAAGGTCGGAGCTCGGTGGACGAGTCCATGCTCACAGGGGAACCGGTTCCGGTAGAGAAGGTCCCAGGCGGGAAGGTGACCGGCGCCACGATCAACGGCACTGGCTCGCTTCTCATGCGGGCGGAGCGCGTCGGACGCGACACGATGCTATCGCAGATAGTGCGGATGGTTGCCGACGCACAACGCTCGCGCGCGCCAATCCAGGCACTGGCGGACAAAGTGAGTGCGTGGTTCGTGCCGGCAGTCGTTCTCGTCGCCCTCACCGCCTTCGCCGTCTGGTCGCTTATCGGCCCCGAACCGCGCCTGGCCCACGCCTTGGTGAACGCAGTGGCGGTCCTGATCATAGCCTGCCCCTGCGCCCTCGGCCTCGCCACACCGATGTCGATCATGGTGGGCACTGGACGAGGCGCCACCGCCGGCGTGCTGGTCAAGAACGCCGAGGCGCTCGAGCTGATGGAGCGCATCGACACCTTGGTGGTGGACAAGACCGGCACGCTCACCTTGGGCAAGCCGAAGCTCGTGGCCGTCGAGCCGGTCAATGACTTCCAGCCCGACGAGGTGCTCGCGCTTGCCGCGGCTCTAGAGCGCGGCAGTGAGCATCCCTTGGCTGCAGCGATCGTCGAGGGCGCCGAGGAGCGCAACCTTGCGCTTCCCGGTACCACCGACTTCGCTTCCCACACCGGCAAGGGCGTTTCGGGGGTAGTGGGTGGCCGCGAGGTCGCGCTCGGCAACCAGGCCCTGCTGCGGGATCGCGACGTCGACAGCAGCGCTCTGGAGCCCAAGGCGGACCAGCATCGCGCCGAGGGCGAAGGAGTGATGTTCGTTGCCGTGGACGGGCGGCTCGCGGGCCTGGTGGTCGTGGCCGATCCGATCAAGGAAAGCGCGGTCGAAGCGGTCGCGGCGCTAAAGCGGCAGCATGTTCATGTCGTGATGATGACCGGCGACAATCGGCGGACCGCCGAAGCCGTCGCCCGTCGTGTCGGCATCGAAGAGGTGATCGCCGACGTGCTGCCCAGCCAGAAGCAGGCCAAGGTCGAAGAACTGCGCAGACAGGGCCGCCGCGTCGCCATGGCAGGCGATGGCATCAACGACGCCCCGGCTCTCGCTGCCGCGGATGTCGGTATCGCGATGGGTACGGGTACCGACGTGGCAATGGAGAGCGCCGCTGTGACCTTGGTGAAGGGTGACCTCGGCGGCATCGTTCGGGCGCGCAGGCTGAGCAAGGCGACCATGCGTAACATCCGCGAGAATCTGTTCTTCTCGTTTGTCTTCAACGCTGCCGGTGTGCCGATAGCCGCCGGCGTACTCTATCCGTGGTTCGGGATACTGTTGAGCCCGGTCATTGCGGGCGCGGCCATGGCGTTCAGTTCGGTCGCCGTGATCGGGAATTCACTGCGGCTTCGGACTGCTCGCCTTTGACGGTCAAGCGCGAAGTCGAAACCCTGTGAGGCGGCCGCGGCGATACTTCGCGCCACCATCTGGATAGTCAAAGGCGCCGTGAGGACCGGCAGGCGGGCAAATTGCGTTTGCACCGCCTGCCGTCCGCCGGTTAGCTCTTGCCGAGAATTTCGACGCACCGACCGTGCGAAAGGTTCATCGGATTGCGGCCCTGGTTCTTCAACTCGTTGTGGTCGTGACGCTGGTTGAGCCCCATGTCACGCTCCATCTCTTGGCAGCTTTCGATCTCTGCCTGAGTAGCTGGCGTGGTCACACAGCCAGACAAAAGGACGGCAAACGCTGCAACGGGAACAAATGCTTTCATGGTCTTTTCCTTCCGAAGATAAGCGCCTCGGCATCCCCCCTTGTTGTACGAGCCGCCTGATCTAGGTGGTTTGTTCCTCCTGCGTTCGCAGCTTTGTAAATTATCCTGCGGCGGGGCCTGTTGACCCTCGTTTAGCGCGATCACGGTAAGCGGAGCACAGGTCGCCGCCAAACGTGACAACGAACAGCGTCCCCGCCGGCCAATCTGTTGTAACCCAAAAGCCACGCGCGAACGCGCCCGCCCGAACTGATCGGTGCGACCACCGTGTCCTAGACGTCATCAAAGCTGGCCGATCTGGCGCGACAGTGTCACAGATATCGTTGTTCCAGAGGCAAACATCGAGGACGGCGCATGATCGATCCCAACATCGCAGCAGCGTGGCTGGGCCCTTTCCTGAGATGGTCGGTGATTTTGCTCGAGCTCGCCGGAACGCTCACGATCCTGATCGGCGCCGCGTACGCCACGGTCATGTTCGCGCGGGCCACGCTGCGTCCGACTGCCGATGACGCGTTCAGATCGTTCCGTTCGTCGCTGGGCCGAAGCATCCTCGTGGGCCTCGAGTTTCTTGTCGCCGGCGATATCGTGAAGTCGCTGGTGATGAACCCGACCCTGCAGGACCTGCTGGTTCTGGCGGGTCTCATCTTCATCCGGACGTTTCTCAGCATATCGCTCGGCGTCGAGATCAATGGGCACTGGCCCTGGCAGGAGGCCAGGTTGTCGGGTGCAGTTACCGAGGGATCTCGTACGAAGCGGGAGCCGCCAAGTCACTGAAGTGACCATGCAAGGCCCCTGTGAACATTACGTATCCCGGACATCGGTTCGGAGGAGCATTCTCACATCCAGAAGTCCGGGCCTCTGCACGGACATCGTTACTCGATTTGGTGGGAGTGAAGACAATGGAGCGGAAGATCGTAATTGGCCTTGCGGCGCTGGGCTTGGTGGCGGTGGGCGGCGTGGTGGCATGGGCGGACGAAGCGCCGACGCCGGAGCCGACGGTTACGGCCCACACATCCACCGACCCGGCGCCCGCCGCAGCGCAGCGCCAGAAGGCCTCGGATGCGCCGCAGCCGGACAGCTCGGCAGGGCATTCTGCCGTCGCCGACAATGGCGAAAAGATGCACGAGGAAATGATGAGCAGCCGCGCCCACGAGATGGGCATGGAGCACGGTGCGCGGCAGATGCACGACGAGATGCGTGATCGCCAGATGCCCCAGCAAATGAGCGGCATGCCGGCATCCGGCGCCCAGGCCGGCGCGCCCATGAAGATGGGTGATCCGTGCAGCGGGAGTGGCTGCAAGGCCGGTGATCCAGCTCCGGCGCCGATGCCCATGGGGCACATGTAATCGGCAGGATCCTGCCCTTATCTACCTCGCCCGCCGCCGCGACCGTACCGGCATGGGCAGATGAACTGACACGGCGGAGCGAAGGCGACACGGCGGTAGCGGCGCCGCTGTCGCCGCGGTGGCTGCTGCACGGGCCCCGCTGGCTCAAGAAATGCCCAGCGCGGTCCCGCGGCGGCCCCGAGTAGGCAGGAGCTCGGGCTGTACAATGACCGTTTCGCCGCGGTCTCGGGGACGAGGCGCACGGCGACAGACTCAGGAACGCCGATGAATTTCGACCACCCGGTTCTAGACCGCCGCTCGGCCCCCGCTTCGGGTGCCCAGATCCGCTCGATCTTCTCGCAGCTCAAGCCCGCGGCAGGGGAGACGCGTCACATCGCGCTGATCGGCACTTACGCCCCGCGCAAGTGCGGCATCGCCACCTTCGGCACCGACGTGTTCGAGAAGCTCGCCGAGTTCCATCCGAACATCCGCGTGGACATCTATGCGCTCGACGATCCGAAGGCGCCGCTCGATTACCAGGGGATCGCCGGCACGATCGCCTACGACGACCCCGCCGCTTATGCGCGCGCCGCCCGTCAGATCAACGAGAGCGGCGTCGATGCTGTCTGGCTGCAGCACGAATACGGCATCTTCGGCGGGCCCGAGGGCGAGATGGTGTGCGACTTCGTTGACCGCCTGGCCGCGCCGCTGATCCTCACGCCCCACACCGTGCTGACCGATCCGAGCGAGGTGCGGTATGGCATCCTCGATCACCTGGTCCGCCGCTCGAGCCGGATCATGACGATGAGCCGCTTCTCGCGCGATCTGCTCGCCGAGAAGTACCACGCCCCGCACGAGATCCTCCAGCTTATCCCGCACGGCGCGCCCGACCGGCCGTTCGGCCGTTCCGAGGCGTTCAAGGAGCGCATGGGCCTCGCCGGCAAGAACGTGCTGATGACGTTCGGCCTGCTCGGCCCCGGCAAGGGCCTCGAGCGCGTGATCGAGGCGCTGCCGGCGATCGTCGCCAAGCATTCCGACACGGTCTATCGCATCGTCGGCGCGACGCACCCGACCCTGGTCGCGCGCGACGGCGAAGCTTACCGCGAGGAGCTGCAGGACTGCGCCGAGCGCCTCGGCGTGGCCGATCACATCGAATGGGTGAACCGCTTTGTCGAGACCGACGAGCTGCTTGACCAGCTCGAGGCCTGCGACATCTACGTCACGCCTTATTTCAACCTTCAGCAGTCGACCTCGGGCACGCTCAGCTACGCGGTCGCGCTCGGCAAGGCTGTCGTCTCGACGCCGTACCTCCATGCCAAGGAGCTGCTCGCGGGCGATGCCGGCGTGCTGATCGATCCCGACAGCGCGCCTGCGATCGCCGGGGCGGTCACCGCGCTGCTCGACGACCGGAGCGAGCTGCTCGCCTTGCAGCGGCGCGCTTATGCCATGGGCCGCCAGACGATCTGGCCGCGTTTCGCCGACGGCGCCGCCGCGCTGATCGAAACCGCGGTCGCCCCGGCCGGCCACATCGCTCCGATCACCGCCACGCCGGGCCTCGCCGACGTGTTCGCGATGAGCGACCACACCGGCATGTTCCAGCACGCGATCGGCGTCGTCGCGGACCGCCGCCACGGCTATTGCCTCCATGGCGCAGAGAAGCGACAGGCGCGGCTGCTGACAGCGTCAGCTTCGAGCTTCGCAGCAACGGGTGGCCTGGAAGGCTGAGCCGACGCGCGGCCTACCGGACTCTGCCGATCAGTGGTGGTCGTACCACCCGACGCGGCGGATATTGTTCCAGGCATCGGTGGTGTGGCACGCATAACATTGCTCCACCGAAGCCTTCTCCCCCGCTACCCGCTGCGAAACCATGGTGAAGTGCATCATGTAGTGGCTCGGCGGGGCCTGGTGGCATTGTGAGCATTCGGTTGAGTTGACGGACGGGTGCCGGAACCCTTCGATCTGCCATTTGTCCGTGCCGTGACAGCTGCTGCACGTCTGCCCGAACAGCCTGGCGTGGGGATCGCGGTTCGAGTGACAACTCGCACAGTTGAGAGAGCTTAGCGGATCGCCGTTGGGCTCAGGAGACCTGCTTGGGGTGGAAACCCGCTCCGGCCGTCGCGCCCACAGGTCGCCCAGGACGAGCGCCGCATGGTCCATGCGCACTATGCCGGCATCGCCCTCGTGCTCGACGTGACAGCTGGTGCATTCCTTGGCCTGGGCATGGAATTGCGTCGACTGCTTGTTGCCGAAGTCGGTCGCGGCGTGACAGGCAATGCATTTGGTCGGCTCGACGCCTTCGTGAGGCTTGTGGCAGGCGGTGCACTGGTCGGCAAAGGCCGCGTGGGACGTTGAGATCGGCCCGGGCTGGACCAGTCCTTGCCATCCCGAGACCGCGCTGTCCGTTTCGTGGACCAGTAAGGGTACGCCCGCGGCAATCAGCAGGCCGATCGCAATAAACGCGAGGTAGAGGCCGTTGGCGATCTTCAAAGCCAACGGAGCCCGTAGTAAAGGCCTGCCCACACGTGCAGCACCACAAGCACGACGAGGACGATCGCAAGAACTGTGTGCAGAATGAGCCACCGGCGAAGCAGGCTTCCCGCCAATTCTTCGGATCGTATGGCGTACTCGGTATCAGCTATGGCGCCGGCGAGATCGGTCAAGTCGTCTGCCCCTTCCGGCGGTGATACGCGTTCGTCGCCCAGCAGTGCGAACAGCCACGCGTGAGGCCGTTCGACAGGGGGAGAGACCGAGTCCTGCGAATGAGGCTCGGCAGTCCGTCGCTCTTCGATGGCGCTCCGAAGCGCAGCGAGTTCCGATCTACGGCCCCGGACGGCGCGTCCAATCTGCCCGAGGATGTAACGGCCGACGTACCCACTCAGCACCACGAGCAACAGCGTGCCGGTGAGCGAGATACCTAACGGGCTGTTGAACTTGTGAGCGGCGTGCACGACGGCCAGGATTGCGCCCCCAATCCCCGCGACGACGTGGATCCACAACAGGGTGCCGGCGGAGACCCGCCGGGAGACGCGGTCACGCACCGCGGGGACGCGCTTCACGACAGAGTAGCCCATCGCGACGAGCATCAGCACTGCGGCCGTGATCCCGATGAGGCTGCCCACAAGGCTGCCGGGAAAGCGGGGGGACACGTGGACGAGGAAGCCCAGCGGAAACACGAGCAGAAGCACGACGAGGGCGCCGACGATCGTTCCATTGCGTGGCTGCATCAGGCTTCCACCACCAGCGGCACCCCGGTACCTTTCGCCTGGCACGCCAGGATGTAACCCTCGGCCTTGTCAGACGGATCAAGCCCGCTTTCGACGGCCATTGTCACCTGCCCTTCGAGAAGCCGCGTCACGCACACACCGCATTCACCGATACGGCACGAGTAGGGAATCTCAACACCGGCACCCTCGGCGGCTTCGAGCACCGTCTGGTCGGCCGGCAGGGCTGCGGACACCCCGGACACCGAGAAGGTCACCGTCGCCGGTGCGACGTCGCTGGCGCTCGCCGTCTGGGGCGCCGCAAGGCCCGACGCTTCCGGCGGAAGCGGCGCGGCAGGATCGAGCGTGCTCAACGCACCCGGGGCGTGATCACTCGGAAGCGATGCCGGCCCGAATGCCTCACTGTGGATCTGGGCGTCCGGGACGCCGAGCTCACCAAGAATCCGTTTCATCGCCACCATCATGGCCGGAGGACCACACAGATGAACGCGGCGGCTGGCGATGTCTGGCACGGCTGCTTGGAGGAGATCGCCGGTTATCGGCCCTTGCGGCCCCAGCCAGACCGTACCGGGGGTTCGCTGCATGGACGCAAAAACGTGCAGCTTCGCGTGCCGTCTCTCGAGCTGCTCGAGTTCCTCGCGGAAAATGAACTCTTCGGTCGAGCGGGCTCCATAGACAAAGAAGATCTCGCCCTGCCAGGCCGTGTCGGTCAGATATCGCAGCACCGACATCATCGGCGTGATCCCGACGCCCCCGGCAATCAGCACGATGCTGTCGGCATCCGAGCCGGTAAAGGTGAAGGAGCCATAGGGTCCCATGACCTTCAGCTGCTCTCCGACGCTCACCTGATCGTGCAGATAGCGAGAAACCGCCCCAAGCTCCTCCCGCTTGACGGTCAGTTCCACGTACCCTCGCTGCGTGGGGGAAGAGGCGATCGTATAAGAGCGACGCGAGCGTGCGCCGTCGTCGAGCTCGATCTCGACCTGCAGGAACTGACCCGGAAGAAAGTCGAACGGGAGGCGGCCGGACGCGGGCTCGACCAGGCGGAACGTGGCGACGGTCGGCGTCTCGCGAAAGATCTGTGCGACCCGCAGTTCACCCGACCAAGGCCTCGGACGTCGCAGCGCCGCCCCGCCCGCGGGCGACGAATTGCTCGTCTCTAGACGGCCTTCCGCGCTCGCGGGGAGTCCGACCGCTGGGTTCTGAGGCACTGACAGCGGATTAACGCGAGCGGTTTTCTCCGACGCTCTGGGAGCGACCGGAAGGGGAGCGGCGGTTGCGCTTGCGCCACCCGCAGCGAGCTCCCGCACCCGCCGCCAGCGAAGATATTGCAGCGCCAGCAGCGCCAGCGAGACCAGCGTCAGCACGCTCATCAGCAGCAGGTGGCCTGCGCTTAATCCAAACAGCGTCTCCTGGCCGGTCTCGTGATCCGTCAACGGCGCAAGGTTGGTCTGCGCGCGAAACCAGTCGAGCGCCACGGCTTGCGGAGCGGCGTTGCCGTCCAGTGCATTTTGCGCTGCAGTGCCGCTCTGAAAAAGGGCGAGGCCCTCGCTGATGGCGCGCGCGGCCTCCGCCGACTGAGCGGCGCTGGTAGCATCGTTTGCCGCCTTCGAGCCTTGCTCCATGAGCTGCAGTCCGCGATGGATGCGGTCCTGGGCTTCTCGAGCGAGCTGGTGTTTCTGCTCCTCATTGAGGTCGGGCATGGCGATCAGCCGGCTGAAGAAGGGTGCCGTCGGACGCCCATGCTCGGCTTCCATTTCCCCGCCCATCATGTCGCCCATCATCTCGCCCATGCCCGCCATCCCCTGGGCATCGGGCGTGGCGGAGGCGGCGGTCGCCGGCGCGGCGGTCACCGGGACCGCCGGACTCCCCTCGGGGTGATGCCCGGAATGCTGGTCTCCCGCGGGCCCAGGATCCACCGCGGCTTGGGCGTACGCCGCCCCGGCACACCAGAAAACGAGCGCGACGAGGGTCGCGCTCGCTTGCCGGCGCAAAAAGCGAATTGAAGTCATGCGAGCAACAGTAACCGCTGCGACTTACATGTCATCCTCGCCCATGCTCGTCGAGTTGCTCGGCGGCGGGCTGGGAGCCGCCTGCGGGTTGGCGCCGCCGGGTCCCATGGGCATGTTGTCATGCGGCATTCGGTCCATCTGGCCGTCGGCACCCATGCGGTGGTCGTCGTCCGACATTGCGTCGTGCATCTGGGCGGCTCCGTGACCGCCATCGTCGCCCGCAGCAGTGGCGGTTGGCGTGGCAACGGCCTGGGTGGCCGCAGGGTCGGGCGTCGTTTCCTCCTCGGCCTGACACGCCGAAAGACCCAATGCGGCAAGCGCAGAGATGGTCGGAAGGACCAGGAGGCGATTGAGGCGAGTGCGGTTTATCATGCTAGTTTCCTTTCTTGGCTCTGTGGAACACGCTTTGTTGTCTAGGTTGGCGACCCAGTGTCATGCCATCGAGCTCACCAGCTCGTTCAGGGACATCGTTGCGAACGTGGTGAAGCTGTCGGCAATGGCGAAAGGCAGGACCAGCGTGCGACCATGGACCAGCGCGCCGCAGCTGTACGTCACGTTGGGCACGTAACCGGATCGCTCCGTCGCGCCCGGTCGCAGGAGCGGCTCGGTCGTTCGCGCCAGCAGCTTGGTCGGGTCCTCGCGGTCGAGAAGGCACGCCCCGATGCAGTAATTGCGGACCGAGCCAACCCCATGGGTGATCACCAGCCAGCCCTCGTCGATCTCGATCGGCGAACCGCAGTTTCCGATCTGGACGAACTCCCATGGCCAGCGCGGTGCGACCGCCCGCGCTCCGCCACTCCAGTGGTTCAGGTCGGGCGAGCTCAAGAACAGGATGTTCTCGTTGTCCTGGCGACCGATCATCGCGTACCTGCCCGCAACGCGGCGCGGAAACAGGGCCATGCCCTTGCTGCTCGTCGCCGGACCTCCAAGTGGTGTCATGTCGAAGGTCCGAAAATCGATCGTCCGCAGCAGCTCCTGCCGGATTTCCCGACCGCTGAAGGCGGTGTAGGTGCCGTAATAGCTTACCGAGCCGTCCTCGTCGGTGAACCGGACAAGCCGCAGGTCCTCGATGCCGTGGCTTTGGCTCTCGGTAACAGGCGAGATGACCACCTCCGAGAGGTCGTGCGTTCCATCGCACACGATGCGCACTCCTGCCTCTCCGGCCGGCAATTCGACCGGATAGGTGGTCTGCAGCAGGGTTGGCTGGGGCTTCGGAGAATCAAGTGTCAGCGACCCACCCGCAGTGCACGTGCCGGTGCGGAAGGCGATGGAGGAAATGTGTCCTTCCCCCACCGCCCTGAGCGAAAGGATGAAGCGAACCGCGCCGTCCTCGACACCTGACTGGTCGGGATGAGAGACGATGCTTGGATTGAACAGCGCCGCGGCCTCGTACGAATATTCGGTGCAGAAGTACGCCCCGATAAGGATCGCGCGATCACGGCTGACGTCGCATCGACAGATCAGCAACCCGTTAACGGCGTCGAACCGGCGCAAAAAGACCGCGTCCAGATCGCGATGTCGGCCCGCAAGACCTACCAGCAGGCGCTCGAGCTCCGCGGCAACGTCCGCATCGCCGAGTGCAAGCACGCGATCGGCGATCCGTTGCGCCCTCGGGCGATCCGATATTCCGTAGCCGGGCGGGTCGTCTGCCGGATTGAAGGGCCGGATCACCACTCGCCCAGGGTCAGGCCGCACCACCGCGCTCAACCGGGTGACGAATCCAGGTTCGGCCACGGTTGCGGAATGCGGTGTCATCACCGCGGGGCCGAATGCATCGCACCCATGAGTCACTGCGGTATCTCGACGTGTCCGCCGAACCCATAGCGCATCGCCGAAAGAAGCTTGTCGGCGAAGGTGGTGTCGACGCGGCTGCGGTAGCGCGCCAGCACCGCGGCCGAAAGAACATGCGCGGGCACCGCCTCCTCGAGCGCCGCTTCGACGGTCCACCGTCCCTCACCCGAGTCGGAAACACGCCCCGTGAATGGCTCTAGCATGTTGTCCTTCGCCAAGGCAGCGGCCGAGAGGTCGAGCAGCCATGACGAGATGACGCTTCCGCGCCGCCACACCTCGGCGATGTCGGTAAGATTGAGAGAGAACCGTTCGTCTTCGGGCAGCCGCTCGGAAGCCCGGCCTTTCAGAATGTCGAAACCCTCGGCGTAAGCTTGCATGAGGCCGTACTCGATCCCGTTGTGGACCATCTTCACGAAATGGCCTGCCCCGGCGGGTCCCGCATGAATGTAGCCGAGCTCGGCGCGTGGATCCTCGTCGGCCTCTCCGCGATCGGGGGTTCTCGGCACGGTTCCCAGCCCCGGTGCCAAGGTTTCCCAAATCGGCTTTAGCGCTGCGACCGCTGGCGTCTCACCGCCGATCATCAGGCAATACCCTCTCTGCAATCCCCAGACGCCGCCGGATGTGCCGACGTCGAGGTAGTTTACGTCCTTGAGCCCGCAGACCCTCGCCCGCCGAATATCGTCCTTGAAGAACGTGTTTCCTCCGTCGATGATGGCGTCGCCTGGGGAGGCGAGTTCGAGCAACCCTGAAATGGTGTTTTCCGTGGCGGCTCCGGCGGGCAACATGACCCAGAACACCCTTGGCGGCGCGAGCATAATTGCGGTTTCTTCCAGTGAGCCGGCCACCTCCGCGCCAGCCGCGGCGAGGTTGCTCCGCGCCTCGGGGTCCCTGTCGTACGCGACAACCTCGTGCCCACCCGAGAGCAGGCGACGAGCGATATTGCCGCCCATCCTCCCGAGCCCGATGATAGCGAGGCGCATTTTGCCATTCCTTGTCCTACCCGGGCAGGATTACACCGAGGCGAAGAAGGCGACACTTGGCAGAGTCGGCGAATAGCCAGCATTCGTAATTGTGCGGAGCGTCGGCTGTGGTCGGCATGTGCTCGGCATTTGCCAAGTTCACGCGGCTTTGGGAGTTGAGAGGGTAATGCTGATCCAGTTGCTTCTAGCGATCGTGATGGTCGTGATGACCGTTACGGTGCATCTGCTTGGATTGGCCGCCCTCGTTCGCTTGCTGCGAGCCGGCCACGGACTGGTCCGCCGCGTCCGCAAGTCCGCTCACCTTGCTGCTCGCCGCTTCTGTCGGACTGTTTGCGCTACATACCCTCGAGATCTGGCTCCATGCCGCAGCATATCTGCTCGTCGGGGCCGCAGCGAACTTCGAGGAGGCCTTGTACTTCTCTACGGTGACCTACACCACGCTTGGCTACGGCGATATCGTGCTGGCGCAGACTTGGCGGATTTTCGGCGCCATCGAAGGTGCGACCGGGTTGATGATGATCGGCTGGTCAACCGCGTTCCTGGTGTCGATCCTCGCGCAGCTCAAGCTTCTCACGCACGACTGGCTCAAACAGGACATCTAGACCGGGGCACCGAGCGGCGCCCGTCGGGTGCCTGCATCAACCGAGTAGCTTGGCCAGGGCGAAGGCGAGCAGGAAACCAAACGCCGCCAGCACACCGTTGCAACGGGAAGCCTGTTCGGCCGCCTCGGGGATCATCGTATCGACAAGCATCGCGAGGATCGCGCCGGCGGCGACACTCAACGCTGTCGCGACCAGCGCTGGCGAAGCCTGCGAGAACGTGAAATGGCCGGCCAGCGCAGCGACGCCGGAAGCGAGCGCAATCGTCGTCCAGACCGCGAACACATAGAGCGGGCCGCGGCCCGATCGTTTCATCCCGGCGGCGCTCGAGAGCGCTTCGGGTATATTCGCGACGAAGAAGGCTGCCACTGTGACGGCGTTCTCATGCGTGCCATCAAGGGAGCCGACGCCGATGATGAAGGATTCCGGGACCCCGTCGAGGAGCGTGCCCGCGGCGATCGCTAGGCCGGCGGACGGGTCCTGCTGCGCACAGGGATTACAGCCGGACCGCTTGCGGTGATCGCCCCCCGCGGCGCTGATGAGCGCGTTGCAAAGTGCGAAAATTATTGCGCCGGCCAGGAGCCCGCCGCCCGTCAATGCCAGCCCGCTCCGCTCGTAGGCCCGATCGACGAGATCGAAGGCGATGACCGAGACCAGGACACCGGCACCCAGCGCCATGACAGCTGAGAGCACACGCTGTGGAAGATGCAGCCAGTAGCCTGTAGCCGCGCCGATCAGGAGCGCGGAGCCTCCGATCAGCCCTAGGAACCCTGCTTCAAGCGCTGGCACGATTGACCCGCCTGGCGGCCAAGCGAGCGTCGGCGCGACCTTCAACGACGAGGGGGGAGACCTCGCGCTCCGACTTTGCCCGCGCCCGCCTCATGATGGTGCTCCCCCGCGTGCAACGGAAGTGGACTTCCTGGCGACCAGGTTGTGTCGGCCACGCGGCCGGCCGCGCTGCTCGCGCAACACGACAGCGGCTGGAGCCGTTGCTTCCTCGGATATCAGAGGCGTCGCAAATCGCCCCCGCAGTCGTGACGGGCAGCAGGGCCGATCGAAACGGCCGCACGTGCATCTCGCGGGATGCGGCATCTGCTGCCCGTCAGAACTAGCTTATTCCGAGCATCTGGCGGCAGCGAGCATGAGTCACATTCATCGGGTTCATGCCCATGCCTTTGGCCTCCGCGTGGTCGTGGCGGTGATCGGTGCCCATCTCCCGCTCCATCCGCTCGCAGTAGGCACGCTCCTGCGAACCCGGTTCAGTGGTGGTCACGCAGCCGGCGAGCGGCAGAGCGGCAAGGAGAATCAACGCTAGTTTGGACATGGAAATTTCCCTTCTGAGCGGAACAGTGGATCTGTCTGATGATTGAGACTGACCGCACCTGACAGCGGCCGATTTCAGCCGCGATTGGTAATTCTCCGGAGCAGCCGTGTGTTGAGTGGCTGTCGGCGGAATCTCGCAAGGGCCGAACGGGTCGTGCTCTGAGGGCTGCGGTAAGCATTCGCCGGCCCGGTCTTTCCGGACCTCGGGTCAGCGCTTTTATGAGCGCGCCTCAAGCCTCCGTACAATTGCGGGTGCCGTGATCCGTGCGGGTGCTTCAGACAGGGGCGGCAGGCGATTCCGCATGACCCCCCGGGAATCGCCCGCGACGTCGCTCGGCGATACTCAGCAAAGCACAGACAGCTGGTACAGCAGACATGGTCCGCCGACACTTGGACGCCGCTTTCTTGGCCTCGAACGAAGCGCTGGCAATCCGAAAAGGTCGCATTGATATGTCCGAGTGGAAGCTGCTTCGCCTCGAGCTCGCTCGCACTCCCGAGTTTCCGCGTGGTTCGGCAAGCAGGGCCTACATGCTCCGTCTGCCCCTGGACGACGAGGGCGGCATCGACGAGGTTGCGCTGGCCAGCAGGCCGGCACTGGCCACTGTCCGCCGATTCTGGCCCAACGAGCCGGATCGCCAAGGACGGCTCGAGCGCACCAGTTGCGGCTGGGCCTTCTCAGAGGGGCTCGGCCCGCAGAACTGCGAATCAATCTGTCACCTTGAGTGCGACTGCCTCACCGTCGGCGCGTGCGTGACATTGGTCGAGCCCGATGGAAGCAGCTTCCCCTTCCGCGTTGTTCGAGCTGATGCCGAAGGCCTCCGCGGCGGTTAGTCCAGCAGTTCGCCCGCAGTTGCGTCTGGCAAGGTAAAATGAAACGCCGCGCCGCCTAGCGGCGAGCTGGACACCCAGATGCGACCTTCGTGAGCCTCTATGATTGTGCGGCTTATGGAGAGGCCCACGCCCATTCCGGCAGCCTTGGTGCTCTGAAAGGGCTGAAAGAGGTCTCGGGCCACAGCGGCCGGCAAGCCGGGGCCGCTGTCCGCCACCTGGACCTCGATCATGCCGCCGGGAGCCTTGCGGCTGCTGATCTTGAGCTGCTTCAAGGGGGTCTCTTCCATCGCCTCGATGGCATTGCGGATCAGGTTGAGCAGGACCTGCTGTATCTGAATCTTATCAGCGAGTACGTGCTCTCCTGCCCCTACCGATACGTCGAACTCGAGCGCGCGGCTCCCGGTGCTCATGAACGCAAGCGCACTTGCTTCGTTTACCAGGCGGCTAAGAGGAACCGCCTGCCGATCGGTGTCACCACGCTTGATGAAATCGCGCAATCGCCGCACGATCTGCCCGGCACGCACCGCCTCCCCGGCGCATTCCTCAAGCGCTTCCAGGACTGCCGACACGTGCTCCGGCGAGGCCTCACTCAGCAGATGCTTGGAAGCCTCCACGTAGTTGGCGATTGCTGTGAGCGGCTGGTTGAGCTCGTGAGCGATCGCGGTTGCCAGCGTGCCCATGGCCGTCACCCTGGAAACATGGGCGAGTTCGTCCTGCAAATTGTGCAGCCGTTTCTCAGTTCGCTGCCGCTCGGTAAGATCCCGGATGAAGCCGGTGAACACACGTATGCCGTTGCTCGTGGCTTCCCCGATGGTGAGCTCGATCGGGAATGTGCTGCCGTCGCGGCGTCGGGCCGTGGTGATGCGGCCGATCCCGATGATCTTCCTCTCACCGGTCTCGCGGTAATGGCGGAGATAGCCATCGTGGCGCTCGCGATCCGGCGATGGCATGAGCGTACTTACGTTTTCGCCGAACACCTCGTCTTCAGCGTAGCCGAACATCTTCTGGGCCGCCGCACTGAACCACAGGATGCGCCCCTGGTCATCGATGACGACCATTGCATCCTGGACCGCGTCGAGGATCGATCGCAGGAGGGGTTCGCTCTCGGGCCGGTCCGTTTTTGCGTGCTCGCTCTCGGGCATCATAAGGGAACTCGCTCTCCACTGCGTAAGGAATGTCTAAGCGACGGCAAGGGCGAACGCACGGCTGCTGACGTACGTCTTTCACGATCTGGCAGCCTCAAGGGGGAAGGCCGAATGGCGGATAGCAGTCTGGTGCACATCGTCGATGACGAGGAATCGGTGCGGCGTTCCCTTGATTTCCTCCTCCGCACGGCCGGCTTCAGCGTTGACAAGTGGCCCGACGGGGAGAGCTTTCTCAAGGGAGTGGACCGAACCCAACCGGCCTGTGTACTGCTCGATGTGAGGATGCCCGGCATTGACGGTTTGCAGGTCCAGTCGCTGATGAGCGAGCAAGGGCTCAACCTGCCGGTGATCGTCCTCACCGGGCACGGCGACATCGGCACGGCGGTGCGGGCGATGCGCGCGGGCGCGGTGGACTTCCTCGAGAAGCCGTTCAACCGCGAAAGGCTTCTGGACGCTCTTCAGGCGGCGCTCCGTCGCCTGGCGGACCGCGAAGGGCAGCGCGCCCATGAACAATGGGCAAGAGCTCAGATTGCGGCACTCACGGAGCGAGAGCGGGAGGTGCTCGACGGGCTCGCCTGTGGGTACCCGAACAAGACAATCGCGTATGATCTGGGCATCAGCTCACGCACGGTCGAGGTCTATCGTGCCAATGCCATGACAAAGCTCGGCGTGAGCAACTTCGCCGATGCCCTGCGGATCGCGTTCGCCGCTGGCCTTGGATCAGAAACGCAGTGGCGCCAGCGCACGGGCAATCCTTCACCGGGTCCAAGCTAGTTTTGCGGTGATGTCAGGCACGCTGGGCCAGTCGATCGGGACACTTGCCCGCTGACGTGGGCTTCGACAGTTTCGGCAGTCGCGGGGAGCCACCGACAAGGGCAACCTGTCCTCGAGAGGGATGAGAGACAACGATCGCGTGGCGAATGTGCACATCTCAAAAACCGCCTTCACATCCGAAGCGCCGAAAGAGGCCGGTTCATCATGTTTCTGTTCCGGACGTAGGGAACGGCCCGCGCACGGATCGCAAGCTGATGACGTCAGTGCCGGTGTCCACGATGCATGAAGATGTGCATCAATGGACAAGCCAGGATCACCAGGACAGGCAAGTATTGCAGCGCATGATCCGCATGGCGGGTCAGCAGGTATACGATCGCCAACAGCACGACGGTAATGACCACAGTGCGCAAGATGGCTGGTCTGGTCACCCGCCTACCAACGGCGGTGCTTTCGACCAACCGACGCAGATCTCCGTATGTACTCACCATTCAATCCTCAAAAAGCCATCAGTGACCACCACGTCGATCAGGGGGACCAACGTACCTCAGACAGCATATTGGGCGGCAACCGGTGCGAACCATCCGCAAATGTCCGAGTGCTGTTGGCGAAGGGTCGGACTTCAACACTACTGCCAGCTGGTTAAGAAAAACGCTCGGGGCACCGTCGGGCAGGCTGCGTCCGTAGACGACCCGCGCGAAGCCCTCGAGCTTCTATGAATACTACGCCTGGCCGACCTTGTGAGGGCACTGCCGGTCCCGGCTCAACGTCATCATGGTTTGAATAGTGGAGCCTTCCACCCGCTCGTGGGGGTTCACGATCAGGACGAGAAAGGTCGACACCAAACAATGCTGCCGGAGTCTCTTAACGCGCGCTGTTTCTGCGTAAGCGTGGATCGTGATGACCTGAATGACGCGCTCGCCGCGGCTTCGGGCGATGTCTCTCCGGCAACCGAATTCGCCACTACGCATCCCCATCTGTTCTCGGGGGTAGCGACCTTCCTCTCGGCTTCACTCCTGGACCGGATGCGGTCAGTCGTGCAGGCCATCGAGCGGGTTGCAGCGATGCCGGCCTATATCGAGGCAGTGCTCGCATACGCTCCCGAAATCGCCGGGAAGAACCACGGGCCCAGCGGCGTGTTCATGGGTTATGACTTCCACCTTGATGCGTCGGGGCCGCGGCTCATCGAGATCAACACCAACGCCGGCGGTGCCTTTCTCAACGCCGTGCTGGCAAAGGTGCAGCGGCGGTGTTGCGGAGCGCAGGACGCAAGAATTTCACCGCCGCACGGGTTCGCCGCAGCCCTTGCGGATATGTTCGGACGCGAGTGGCGAAGCCAACGCGTGTCGCAGCCGCTCCGCCGGATCGCGATCACCGACGACCGACCGCAGGAGCAATACCTCTATCCCGAGTTCGTGATCGCGCAGGAGATGCTCCGGGATTGCGGATTCGAGGCCCTGATCGTCGATGGCGCGGACTTTCGCCACGCGGACGGACGTTTGCTCGCTGACGGCCTCCCCGTCGACCTCGTCTACAACCGGCTGACGGATTTCGCGCTTGAGCAGCCGGCGCATGAGGCGCTGCGAGATGCCTACGCGGCCGGCGACGTGGTGCTGACACCCAATCCGTTCAATCACGCGGTGCATGCTGACAAGCGGAACCTCGTTGTGCTGTCCGATCCTGAGCGGTTGCGCCATCTCGGCGCCGACGCGGCGACGATCAACGCGGTGTCTGCCGCGATTCCCAGGACGGTCATGGTGACGCGCGACAACGCAGATGAACTCTGGGCCCGGCGCAAAGACCTCTTCTTCAAGCCGGCGAAAGGGTACGGGGCGAAAGGGGCGTTTCGCGGCGACAAGCTGACCCGCTCGACTTGGGCTCAGATCCTGGACGATGACGGCTCCATAGCCCAGGCTTTCGTGCCGCCGAGCACCAGGATGATGCGCATCGATGGCGAAACTGTCTCGCGCAAAGTCGACGTGCGACTCTATTCGTATCGGGGCGAGCCGCTCCTGGTCGCGAGCCGCATTTACCAAGGCCAAACCACCAACATGCGAACGCCCGGCGGCGGCTTTGCTCCTGTGCTCCTGATAGATCCACCTGGCGTGTAGCTCTCGCTGGCGCGGCCATCGTCGTCCGAACGCGGCGCTGAGGTCCGTGTCGCCGGCGTTCGGCGAGGCAACCATAGCTTGGCACGCGGTGCTCAGGTCTGCGGAGACGAAGCCGAGCCAGCCGCGACGGATTGAACCCAAGCGTCGATCTCTGCCTCGATCCAGACGGCGCACTTTGGGCCGAGCGAGCGCGATTTCGGAAACCGACCCTCGCTCATCCGCTGGTAGATCGCCGAGCGCTTCAGCCCGACGCGTGCGATGACTTCTGGCAATCGCAGGAGCCGCGCAGGAGGCGGTGGGGGCGCCGTTACCGCGAACGGCGGGGCAGTATCATTGCTCTGGGGAACGGCTGTCATCTACTCTTCCTGTGTCATTCACAAGCTCGATCCCCTTCCCAAGGTCGGTTCCTACCGGGTCAGCGCCATTGTGATGTCGCGGTTGGCGAAGTCGTCGATGTGCTTGGCGAGCATGCGCGCAATTGTCGTGCGGGCGGAGCAATATCGGGATCGCCGCGCCTGATAGCGGCGCCGACGGCCTTCTGCCTTATGTTAAGTCCGGCGAGGCTTCGCCGCGGTCGCCGCCGTTTCGGGTGGATGTGTCGGTGATACTCAGTAGAGCCTGCCGTGAATACCGAGCGCGTCATTGGTTCGCGCCATCGACTCTGAGGCGTTTGTCGCTAATCCTGCCAGGGCTCTGATGGCGTCGATTGTGTCGGGAATGACGATGGCCTGGTTGTCGACCATATAGGCGTAGAAGAGCTCGTCGCCTTGAACCTTGAGCATGTCCTCCCACAAAGCCACCTCATAGAGATTGTCGTGCGGTCGGCCGAGATCGGCCATCAGCTCCTTGACGGTGTTGATCGCGGCAAGTCCATCGCCTGCCTGGATCAGGGCGATCCGGGAGGAGGCCCGAAAGGCGTCGAGCACCTCCTCCTTGCTCGCGCTCCGCGTCATCTGGACCGACCAATAGTGAAGATGCGCCAGCGTCTGCGGTACCTTGACCGCCATTGTCACGACGTCGAGCTCCGGGTCGACGCTCAGGGCGTCAGGACCCTGGTGGCTGGGGATGTCCCGCTCGGGGACGAGCGTGTTCATGATGCCGCCCAGGTGACTTTCCCACGGATCGGTTGCCCTCCGCAGCAGCGTGCCCCGCGCGCGTTTCAAAAGGCCTGCACGCTTGAGCGCCGTCAGGGTGCGCACGATCGAGGTTGTGTTGCAGGACACCACCCGCGTCGCCGCTCGTCCTACCGCGCTGTCGAACGAGACCTCGGCGACGAAGGAATGGCCGGTGACCTCATGCTTCTCGCCGCCATGCACGATAAACTTGATCCCGCTCGCCCGATAAATCTCCGCGTTGCGGGCGGCGATGCGCTTGGGCGTGCAGTCGACGACCACATTAGCCTGGGCGAGAAGCTCATCCTGCGTGCCGGCGATGGCCAAGCCTGCCTCGCGCATCGGCGCGACATGGTCGGGCGTCGCCGCGTAAAGACCGATGCCTTGACCTTCAAGCGGACGCAGCCGCCAGTCCGCTGCAATGTCCGCGACACCGGCGAGCCTCATGTCGCTCTGCGCCAGGACGCCGGACGCCACCCGCTTGCCAATAACGCCGTAGCCGTTGATCGCGACGCGGATTGGATGCTGGGTCATCTTCGTCATGCCTTTTTAAGAAATGCAGGAAGTGCGCCTCATGGCTCCACCCGAACGATGTCGCCGGCGATCGCGGCATAATCGAGCGCATAAGCGAGCTCTCCGGCGGTGTCGGCATGGACGTGCAGAAGCGGCTGGCCCCGCGCCACGTCCTGGCCGAGACGAACCTCCATGAAGATGCCGGCGGCCTTGACGTCCGGAGCCCCGGCCAGCTTGGCAAGGCGCGCGAGCTTCCGGTTGTCGATATGGACGACCCGCCCGTCCTGCGCGGCAGCAAGAGGGTGGGTTTGTCCCGCCACCGGGGGCACGCGCATGCCGCCCTGGGCCTCGCAGATCGCTTGGAACTTGGTCCAGGCTCGGCCCTCTGCCAGCGTCTCGAGCGCGAGGGCCGCGCCCTCGCCCGGTTCGGACTTGCCGCCAATCTCAAGCACCACGCCGGCGAGCGATGCGGCACGGCGGCGAAGATCGTCCGGCGCCCCGGGCGCATTGCGCAGCACCGCGAGCAGGTCGTGCGCTTCCAAGGCAGGCCCGATGCCGCGCCCGACGGGCTGTGTGCCATCCGTGAGCAGGCAACGGGCCTCCAGGCCGGAACGCGCCGCCACCGCACGCAGGCGTTCGGCAAGTTGCCGTGCATCCTCTTCGCTACGCACCTTAGCGGTCGGACCTACCGGAATGTCGATGACCACGTGGGTCGAGCCTGCCGCTATCTTCTTCGACAAGACCGACGCGATGAGCTGGCCCTCGGTGTCGACGTCGAGCTCGCGCTCGATTCGCACGAACTTGTCGTCGGCCGGACTGAGGTGGATTGCTCCGCCCCAGGCGATGCAACCGCCTTCCTGGTCGACCACCCGCTTAAGCGCGGCAATGTCCAGGTCTACCGGAGCAAGCGTCTCCATCGTGTCGGCGGTTCCGGCCGGAGACGTGATCGCGCGGGAGGAGGTCTTCGGCATGAGGAGGCCGTTCGCCGCGACGATGGCCACGACCAGCGGCGTAGTGCGGTTGCCCGGCAGGCCGCCGACGCAATGCTTGTCGACCACGACCGGCGCGTCCCATGACAGGCGGTCACCGACCGCGATCATGGCGGCGGTGAGGTCGACGGTCTCCTGCTCGTCGAGCGGCAGCACCGCGCCCGCCGTCAGGAAGGCAGCGAGGTGAACGTCGGTATAGCGTGCAGCCGCGACATCGCCGACGATGTCGGCGAATGCAGCTGCATCGAGGCGATGCCCGTAGATGCGGCGGCGCACGCTGGCGAGCGACTCGAGCGCCGGAACATGGGTGACGCTGATGGGAGCGCCCTCGGTGACGCCGAGCATCTCCCAGGCGATTTCCGAGAGCGCGGCTTCATCGGGCGCCAGCAGGCCTTCGCCTTCGACCTGAAACAGCGCAGCCCGCACCTCACGCCCCGCGGCCGAAAGCAGCACCTGGGAGCGTCCGGTCAATCCCTCGGCGCGGCAGACATGGCAGTCCGTGCGCATGATCACGATAGGCTGGTGCTGGGTGTGGAGGCCGAGCCGCCGTGCGCGCAATGTCCGCTGAACGAGGGCGTCCTGGTCGGGCGTCGTCATAGCTCGAACATCTGTGCCTGACGGGGGATGACGGCGTCCCATCCAAGCTCCTGGTCGATGCGCGAGCGGAGCGCCTCCGAGGCCTGCGCCTCGCCATGCACGATGAAGACGCGCTTCGGCGGGCGCTGAAATCCCGACAGCCAGCGCATCAGCTCATTGGCGTCAGCATGGGCCGACAGCATCGGCAGATCAGCGACTTCGGCCGCGACCGGAATCCATTGACCGTGGATCTTTATCTCGCGCGCGCCTTCCAGCATCGCGCGACCGCGCGTGCCGGCAGCCTGAAAACCGGAAAAGACGATGCTGTTCTTGCGGTCGGGAGCGAACGCCTTGAGGTGATGAAGGACGCGTCCCCCGGTCGCCATGCCGCTCGCCGAAATGACGATCTTGGGATAGGGGCTCGTGGTGATCGCCTTCGATTGCTCGACCTCGCGCGTATAGATCGCAATGTCGCAGGCGTCGCGGCAGACCTGAGGCGTAAGCCGATGGTCGGCGAAATGATCGCACAGCAAGTCGGTCGCATTGATGGCCATCGGACTGTCCAGATAGATCGGCACGTCCTTCAGCCGGCCGGCCTCCCGCAGCTTCCACAGATAATAGAGAAGCGCCTGCGCGCGTCCGACCGCGAAGGCCGGGATGATGACCGTCCCGCCGCGGCGGACGGTGCGCTCGACGATCACGCCCAGCGCTTCGCCGGGGTCGGTCGGCTCATGAAGGCGATTGCCATAGGTCGACTCGATCATGACGAAGTCGGCTTCCGCGACCGGTTCCGGATCCAGCATGAAGGGGTCGGAATAACGACCGAGGTCACCGGAGAAGACGATGCGCCGGCCGCCCCATTCGACGTCGGCCGTCGCGGCGCCCAGGATGTGGCCGGCATGGCGGAAGGTGACCCTCGCCCCGCCCGGGAGATCGGTGGGTTTGGAAAAGGGGACCGAGCTGAAGGATTCGAGCGCACGTTCGGCGTCGCGTACGCCATAGAGCGGCAAGGCTGGCTTGTGCCGCGTGGCGCCGATGCGGTTGAGGAAATCCGCATCCTTCTCGTTGATGTGACCGCTGTCCTTGAGGATGAGTGTGGCCACGTCGCGGGTCGCCGCCGTCGCATAGATGAGACCGCGAAAGCCGTCGCGCACGAGACGCGGCAGATAGCCCGAATGATCGAGATGGGCGTGGGAGAGAATGACCGCATCGATGCTGGCGGGCGGGACTGGCAGTGGTTCCCAATTGAGCTCGCGCAGATTCTTCATGCCCTGGAACAGGCCGCAATCGATCAGAATGCGCTTGCCGTCATGCTCGAGCAGATGCTTGGAACCGGTTACGGTCCCGGCGGCGCCAAGGGAAGTCAGGGTGAGCATCAAGCGGTCTTTCTCTTTGCGGATGGGCTGAGCAGGTCGTGCGGATCGCCGCGGCCGTCGATGGCGGCGCATTCGGCTGCGGACAGGAACTGATCCCGGGGCCGGTTCAGCAATCTCGTCGAACTTTCGACGAGATGTGCCCAGGTCGAGCGGTTGGCGAACAGCATGCCGGCCACGTCCAGGGTGCCGCCCCGGCTGATATAGCCATGTGCAACCGTCGCCGATGGGCCTCCATCGAGCCGCCGCAGTAGCCCCAGCATCGGCTCGGGCCGAGTATGGGTAGCGATCACACGCGGCATGTTCGAAGGAAACAGCTCCGCGAGTGCCGCGTCCTCGGCGGTGAAGGATTGCTCGATCGGATCGCGCGGCGATCGGAAGCGACCGGGCTCGATCAACATCGTGACGAGCGGACGCAGCCCGGCGTCGACGAGACGGCCTGCGGCCTTCAGCGCCTCTTCGAGCTGATAGGCCCCGATGGCGACGAACTGCACGTCCGCGTCGGCGGCTGTGCCTTCGATATGGGCTGCTCCCGTCTCGACCGCCCTTAGCGCCGCCTCCCCATCGAGCCGATGCGGCATGTCGCGCTTCGACACGATGAGGCAGGCCACCTGGCCCCGGCCTTCGTAGAGCGACTGCAGCGCGGCGACGGCGCTGTTCGCATCGACGGGAAAGAGGACGCGCGCGGTGTCGCTCATCTCGCCGAGCAGCGCTTCTCCGGCCGTCGGATCCTGGTGCGATTGCTCGTTCTTGCTGTTCTCCCAAGTGTGGGATGTGACTATCAAAGGCACCGAGATCCAACCCGGCTCGTGCCCGATCTCGCGTTGCCGGCGGGCGAAGACGATCTCCTGGCGTAGACCGCTCAGCATCTTCATCGCGAACGCTTCGTAGCTCACGATCAGATTGAGCCCGGCCTTTTTGCCGAGGGCGGCCCCGGCCACGGCTTCCTCGTTGAGCGCAGTGATGACCGCACCGTCGGCAGCGTCTGCCACGCCCGGCTCGGGGACGTTGACGCGATGGCGCAAGCGCTCGAGCGTAGCTCCCATATGGTTCGAGCGTAGCTCGTCGGGGTTGCCGACCCGGACGCGCAGCGCAGTATTTCGGTCGACGAGGCGCACGAACCAGCGGTCGAGCGCGTGCATGGCGCAATCCGGCGGGTCGCTTGGCCGGTCCCATTGCGGCTCAGGGAGCGTGGGGGCCTGAGGATGGCGCAACGCCAAAAGGTGGTGGCTTTCCAACGGGCGGCGCTGCGCGTCATGGACGGCGAGGGTTTCAACGGCCTGCCGGATCTCGTCGGGCGGCACGAACAGCGCAGCCGCGCCTTCATTGAACTCGCGTCGCGCCGCATCGTCAAAAGCCGGATTTCCTTCTAGCGGAAGATTATGGGCGGCGTTGGTGCCCGCGCCCGGAAAGCCGAAGCCCTTGACGGATTCGGCTATCACATAGGGGATGGGCGCAGGATAGCCGCGTGCCGGATCGGCGATGAAGCGCTCGAGGCGCCGCTCGGCTTCCAATATGGCCCAGGCGAAGGCGGCCGGATCGTGCCCGTCGATGGCGAACGGATCGAAGCCGTTCAGGCGCAGATGATCGGCGAGCCATTCGGCGCCGCCCTGCTGGGCGATCTGCGCTCGTTCCTCGATGCGTCTGCCATTGAGGATCATGACGGGAATGGCGAAGCCGCTGTCTTCCGCGCGCCACCAGCGAGGCGTCCAGTCCGAACCGCGCTGCTCCTCGAACGCGCCGTCGCTCAGAAAGGCGACGAGGCTTTCGCCTGGCAGCGGCATATGGGCATATTGCACCTCGGCGAAACCGAGATAGCCCCATTCGGAGATCGCGCCGGCGGTATTGGGCCCGGCATGGCTTCCGAGGGGAACGGCCGCCGCTCCGTCGGCGGCGATGGCATAGGAATAGAAGTCCGCCGCGAGACGCGAGAGGCCCTCTTCACTGCGGTCATAGCGCCCCTGCTGCGCCGGCGAGACGTCGCCGGTGAGCGTGTTCACCGCCTCGATCGCAGCGACGCTATGCCCCTGCCCCATCAGCCAGGCGCGAGTCTTGGCGCTCAGCGCAGCCGCGGCGAGATAGCCGACGAAGGCCGGAACCATGTTGAGCGACCCGCCCGTGTGCCCCTCGGGCGTGGTCTTGAACGCATCGGCGGGAAGTGGCGCACCCGAGAGATCGACCCGCTGCGCATAAGTCATGTGAACGACCGTCCACATCGCAGCGCTGGCAAGCCGGTCGGCGGCGATCAGGATGCGGTAGAGCGCCTCCTCCCCGGATGCGGCGGCCGAGGCGAGCGCGCGGACGCGCTCGATCGTCTCATTCGAGTGAACGATCTGACCAAATCCCTTCCGCCACGTCTCGAACAAATCTGCCTGTGTCATTCTCGCCTGCTTGTTGTGGTTGGTCGGTAAAGCGGAGCGGGTTTCAGCCTCCGGTCCAAGGCGGTGGATCGCTGGCCGGAAAGGAGTCGAAACCCGCAAGCTCGACGTCGTCGAGCGGCTCGGGCGGCCGGCGATGGCGGACGAGGTTCTGCGCGCCGGCATGTGCCCTGGTGAGCGCTTCCGCGACGAGCGGGGCGAGCGCGATCGCGTTGGACGGATGGGGCACAGCATCCGTCGAGACGATGCGGCTCGAAAGATCGGCGAGCCGCTCGTAGGAATCCTCGGCGAAAACACCATGAATGACCGTGCAGACCGGCTTGGCGAATCCCTGAAGCACCAGCTTGCGCGCCGCTTCGATCAACGTGCGGCCGGACGAGGCGATATCGTCGGCGAGCACCGGCTGACGTCCGCGCCAGCCGTCGAGATCGGGAACTTCGACATCGACGCTGCGGTCGCCGTGCCGGATCTTGCGCAGCACGGTGAACGGCGCCCCGACGCGCGCGGCGATCGCCGACACCCATTGCTCGCTTTCCTCGTCCGGGCCGATCAGCAGAGGCGCCTCAACATTCTTCCCGATCCAGTCGGCGAGCGCCGGTGCGGCATTCAGCGTGAGGTCGGGGATCGTGTAGAGTGCCGACAGCGCCGGGTAGCGATGCAGATGCGGGTCGACCGTCACCAGCCGGTCGAACGTGGCCGAAACCAGCCGGGCGAAGCTCTTCGAGGAAATTGCCTCTCCGGGCCGGAAGCGTCGGTCCTGGCGCATATAAGCGAGGTAGGGCGCCACCAGCGTTATCTCGCGTGCGCCGAGGTCGCGGGCGGCGTCCGCGGCAAAGACCAGACCCAGGAAGCCTTGGTCGGGGTCAGCCAGGCTGCAGACCAGGTCCACGCATTTGCCTCGAACGTCGGTCAGGAAGCGCACATAGCTCTCGCCGTCGGGAAAGCGCCGCGTCTCCAAGTGCCCGAGTTCGAAGCCGCCGGCCTCGGCCAGCGCTTGGGCAAACGCTTCATTGCCCGGCAGGGGAAAGATCACACGCATCCGATCATGCCTCTGCCGGCCGCCGGCCCCTGTAGAAGCGCAGCAGCTGCGCGTTGAAGGCGACGATGACCGTGCTGACCGACATGAGCGCGGCCGCGACGGCCGGAGTCATCAGGAGGCCGGTGCCGAACGTGATTCCCGCCGCCATCGGGATCGCGACAGTATTGTAGCCGGTTGCCCACAGAAGGTTCTGCACCATCTTGCGATAGGTGGCTCGCGACAGGCCGAGGATGGCCACCACGTCGCTCGGATCACTGCGCACCAGAACGATATCGGCGGATTCGACCGCAACGTCGGTGCCGGCGCCGATCGCGATGCCCAGATCGGCGACGACCAGGGCAGGAGCGTCGTTGACGCCGTCGCCCACCATCGCAACGGCCAAGCCGCGCGATTGCAGCTCCTCGATCTTCTCCGATTTCTCGTTGGGCAGAACTTCCGCGAAATATTCCGAGATCCCGAGTTCCTCCGAGACCGCCTGGGCGACGCCGTGGGCGTCGCCCGTGAGCATGATCGACTCGACGCCGAGCGCCTTGAGTTCGGCGATCGCCCGCTTCGATTCCGGACGGACGATGTCGGCGAGTGCGAACAACGCACGCGGCACGCCGCCGCGCACAAGGACGACTACGGTCTTACCCTGGCTCTCGAGCTGTCTCAGGCGCGGGTCGGAAATCTCATCGCCGGTGCGGGCGAGATGACCGGGGCTGACGATGCGGATATCCTCGCCATCGACATTCGCCACGATCCCCTCGCCGGTGATGTTGCGCACCTCGCTCGCCTTGGGCCAGCTAAGTCCGCGATCCTTGGCTTCCGCGACGATGCCGTGCGCGATCGGATGCTCGGACTGGCTTTCAGCCGCCGCCGCGAAAGCGAGCTCCGCATTCTCTTCCCCGTCGCCGAGCAGGACGATGTCGCTGACCCCGAACCGGCCTTCGGTCAGAGTGCCGGTCTTGTCGAACACGACGGCGTTGAGATTGCGCGCGCGCTCGAACGCGGCGCGGTCGCGGATGAGGAGGCCATTGCCGGCGCTTAGCGATGTGCTGACCGCAACCACCAGCGGCACGGCGAGCCCCAGCGCGTGCGGGCAAGCGACCACCATCACCGTCACCATCCGCTCGATGGCGAAGCTGGTCGACTGGCCGAGCAGCAGCCAGACGATCAGCGTGCCGAAGCCGACTATGAGTGCGATATAGGTCAGCCAAGCGGCGGCGCGGTTGGCGAGATCCTGGGTGCGCGACCGCGTCGCCTGCGCCTTCCTCACCAGGTCGATGACCTGGGCGAGATAGGTCTTGTCGCCGGTCGCGGTCACCTCGATCGTCACGGCCCCGGCGCCGTTGATGGCGCCGCCGATCGCGGCTTCGCCGACGCCCTTGGACACGGGCTTGGACTCGCCGGTCAGCATAGCTTCATTGAAGCCGGAACTGCCGTCGATGATCGTACCGTCGACCGGCACCTTCGCGCCGGGACGAACCAGCACGCGGTCGCCGCGCGCAAGCGCCACGATCGGAACTTCATGGGTCGAGCCGTCGGCGTCGATGCGGGTTGCAGAATCCGGCAGCAGGCGAACCAGCTCCTCGAGAGCTCTCGACGCACCCATGACGGAGCGCATCTCGATCCAGTGACCGAGCAGCATGATGCCGATCAGCGTCACCAGCTCCCAGTAGAATGTCTCGCCGGGGAAACCGAAAGTGACGGCCGCCGAGAAGAAATAGGCGGCCGAGATCGCCAGCGCGATCAACGTCATCATGCCAGGCTGCTTCTTGCGCAGCTCGGAGACGAGGCCGATCAGGAATGGCCAGCCGCCATAGACATAGACGATGGTGGAAAGGGCGAAGAGGAGAAGGTCGTCGCCCGGAAACGAAATCGCCCCGGCCAGACCCAGCCAATGCTGGATCATCGGCGACAGGAGAAGCACCGGCGGCATCAGCACCATCGTCACCCAGAAGCGGCGCCGGAAATCCGCGATCATCGCTCCATGATCGTGGCCGCCCGCATGCTCGGCATGACTGGAACCGGACGCCTGGACGACGACCGAGCCAGAAGCACCTGCGGATGGTTCATGTTGATGATGGTGGTGCGCGTGATGCGCGCCATGCTGATTCATTCCCTCGTCCTTTCCACGAGCTTTGCCCACGGCGAAGCGTCGGTCGAACGCCGCCAATAACAATATTACGCTGCCGCCTGACTTCTCCCTCAAGTCTGAAGGTTACAGCCGGGAGACGAGGAAAGCGAACTCGATGGAAATACGATATAAATCAGCAATATAGATAATTTAGCGACAGGTGCGCTTAAACGAACCCTCCTGTCGGCTCGCTCAGAAATGACGGGACCGCCGCGCCTGCTCGCTGCCCGCAGCAGAGCTGCCATGCCCGCCATGCCTGCGATGCATGAACATGTGCATCAGCGGACATAGAAGGATGATCAGGAATGGAAGCCAGTTGAGCAGGTGGTCTGGGTGTTCGAGTATGAGAAACAAGCCCAGGATCGCGAGGAAAACCATCAGGCCGATGGTCGCGATGGGCAGACGACGAACGCCGGTAACTCTAAATGCCAATGGAGACGTGGCATTGATTTCGATCAATTCTAAGCTTGCCCTGGCCGGATGCCTGAACACCAGCAGCCCCGCTGGGCAGACGGGCAGGCTGGCCACTTTGCTTGTAGCGGCAAGCTTGCGCAGACTTTCACGTTCTTAACCGAGCGCTCGAATACGAGCGCGCCCAAGCTTTCCCCCACGAGCAGATCCATCGCCCTCTCCCTACTGAAATGAGGGAGATATCATTCTCGCGCGTATTTCTCGTGGCAGCCTTCTTGCTCGGCGGAACGACCTCGCAGCCGCCGGTTCGCGAGCTGCCGATCTGAAGGATCCCAAGCGACTTGAGCGGAAAGTACATATGTCATCCCTGCCCTCATTTCCTCCAAAGGAGCCGCTCGATGGCACCCACTTCTAAAGGCCATTCAGGCCATGTTCCCCCGTCGACGGATCGGCGCGCGCTGGTGGTCTCAGGCTGGCTCACCGGCAGCTATTTCGTGGTCGAGCTGGTGATCGGCCTGTGGACAGGCTCCGTTGCGGTGACATCAGATGCCTTCCACACCTTTTCGGCTGTCGGTGGCGTACTCATCGCCCTGGTGGCGATGCGGCTCGCGGAACGCAAATCCACGCCTGCGAGGACCTTCGGCTACACCAGGGCAGAGATTCTGGGAGCTCTCTTCAACGGCCTCTTCCTCGTTCTGATGGCGCTGTTCGTCTTTGGGATGGGAGCAATGCGCCTGATGGACCCGATCGAGCTGCCAACGACTCCCATGCTTTGGGCGGCAGCGGGCGGCATCGCCACGGAGCTGGTCGCGCTCCGGCTTCTCTACCAACGCCAGAAGGGCAACCTCAACATGAGGGGAGCCTTCTGGCACGTCATGCAGACCTTCGTCGGCAGCTTCCTCATCATCATCTCGGCCCTCGTCATTCGTTTCACAGGCTTCCTGGCCATCGACCCGCTTCTCGGAATGGCATTCGGAGTCGTGCTCCTTTGGGCCTCATGGGGCATCCTCAAGGAGTCCCTGCACATCCTGCTGCAGGGGACGCCGGAAGATGTAGATCTGGATGCCGCCATTTCAGCCATAGGGGGTCTCGACGGCGTTATCGACGTCCATCACGTGCATGCCTGGAGCCTCACGTCGGGACTCAACATCTTTTCGAGCCATGTGCGCGTGCAGGATGCCAGCACGGGGCAGCATATTCTCACCGAAGTAAGCAACCTTCTCCGGGACCGTTTCAACATCTACTTTTCGACCATCCAGATCGAGGAACTCTGCCTCTCCGGCGAAGACAGAGCAGCAGCAATCGACGTCGCGGACCTTTCCATCGGCTCACATGGCGCACATGGCGCACATGGCGCCTGATGACCCTCATAAGGCGGACACATCCTTGGTTTTGCCTCGGCTAAGTGCTTGGCAAGCGTAGTGTGAGGACGCGTAGCTGCGCGGCGCTATCAGATGATGCAGCACTCAAGCGTCTGGCTCTGCCAGGACTAGGGGTTCATGCATCTGATAACGCTGACCGAAACTGACCGCCTGACATTACGGATATCTCTGACCTGGAAGCAGTGGAGAGAGCGCAGATCGGTTCAAGCCGATTCTGGGGAGGCGGCGATGCTTTCCAGCGGAAGCCCGTTTATCGGTATGGTGACGAACCGGAATATCCTCTCGTCAGTCTGCTCGCGATATCACGCGTAACGGCGTCCATGCCCTGCATCCCGTCGATCTGAACGAGTTCTCCTCTGCGGAGATAATAGCCCAGAAGCGGCCCTGTCGTTTCCCGATATTCGTCGAGACGCCTCGCAAAGACTTCCGGATTATCGTCGCTTCGCACTGGGTCGTGGGCGGCCAGGGTATCGGCGACGCGCTTCGCCATTCGCTCGATCAGCACGGCGGGATCGACCTTCAGTTCGATCGCAGCGTTTAGCTTGACGCCCTTTCGATCGAGCATCGCCGTCAGGGCTTCCGCCTGCGCGACGGTCCGGGGAAAGCCGTCCAGAATGAATCCGGTGCGGCAATCCTCCCGATCGATCCGGTCGGATACCATCTGATCGACGACATCATCGGGTACGAGCTCACCGCGATCCATGATCGCTTTGACCGGCAGCCCGAGTTCCGTGCCGCCCGTCACCGCCGCACGCAGCATCTCGCCTGTGGAAAGCCACGGAATGGAATAGCGTTCGGCCAGGCGCCTCGCCTGCGTTCCCTTTCCCGCTCCCGGCGGTCCCAGCACAACCAGCCTCATCGTCTTTTCTTACCTCACGAATTTTCGGCGTCCTGCCGGACCCCTCGGACCCCCGTAACGCTGCGGCCCTGTTCGGCAGCAACAACCGGACCCGCTGAAACTTCTCTCGCGAACCGGAACTCGCTCAAGTCCACGCTCGTCTCTCGCAGAGCTAAACCATATACGAGCCGCTAGGGAACCACTTCATGGGTCCGAAGCCTAGGACTTATCGAGGACGGTGGCGCCAAGTTCGACGTAGTCGCCACTGTCGCCGGCGAGGTCGCTGAGGATGGGACAATCGGGCCGATCATCGCCATGACAAGCGCGTGCGAGATCCTCGAGCGAGCGTCGCATCGAGCGAATCTCCGCCTCCCTGTTTCTGAGTTCCCCGGCCCGTGCGAGCGCGACCGACTTGACGTCCGCGCTCGAACGGCCGCGATCTTTCCACAGCGCCAGCAGCTGCCTGATCTCCTCGATCGGGAAGCCGAGGTCGCGAGCGCGGCGGATGAACCGCAGCATATGAAGGTCGCGCGCGTCATAGTCGCGATAGCCCGATTCCCGTCGCGGCGCCTTGGGGATGAGTCCGATCGCCTCGTAATGACGGATCATCCGCTGGCTGACCCCCGACTGCTTCGAAGCCTGGCCGATGTTCATGCTGTAGCTCCTGCGGTGAGACCATATTTGCCATGGCCGATTACCGGGCGGAAACGCTTCAGGCGAAGGGCATTGGCGAGCACGAACACGCTGGACAGAGCCATCGCGCCCGCGGCGAAGACCGGCGAGAGAAGCAGGCCATAAGCGGGGTAGAGGATGCCGGCTGCGACCGGGATCAGCGCGATGTTATAGGCGAAAGCCCAGAACAGATTCTGCCGAATGTTGCGGATCGTCGCCTTGGAAATGGCGATCGCGTTCACCACCCCGCGCAGGTCGCCGGACATCAGCACGACATCGGCCGACTCGATGGCAATGTCGGTCCCCGTCCCGATCGCGACGCCGATATCCGCCTCCGCAAGCGCCGGCGCGTCGTTGATGCCGTCGCCGACAAAAGCGAGCCTGCGCCCTCCCTCGCGCAGTTGGCGAATGGCCTCGACCTTGCCTTCGGGGAGCACCTCCGGCACCACCTGGTCGATGCCGAGCCGGCGAGCGACCGCTTCGGCCGTGCCGCGATTGTCGCCGGTGATCATCGCGACCTTGAGGCCGAGGCGATGCAGCGCCGCGATCGCTTCGGGAGTCGTTTCCCTGATCGGGTCCGCCACGGCAATGGCGGCCGCAATCCGCCCTTCCACCGCAGCGTAAAGCGGCGTCTTGCCCTCGCCCGCGAGGCGGGCGGCCTCGGCGGCGAACAGGCCCACATCATGGCCGAGCCGCGCCATATAGCGGTCGGCCCCGACCTCGACGAGCCTGCCCTCCACGTCCGCGGAAACGCCAAAGCCCGGGAGCGTCTCGAACGACCGCGGGGATGCCACAGAAAGGCCGCGCTCACGCGCCGCTTCAAGGATCGCCTCGGCGATCGGATGCTCGGATCGGGATTCCACAGCAGCAACCAGCGCAAGCACCTCGTCGTGCGAAAAGCCCGGCGCCGGCGCAAGGTCGGTGAGCGCCGGCCGTCCTGCGGTGAGGGTGCCGGTCTTGTCCAGCGCCACCACCTCGACATCGCGGAGCGACTGCAGCGCCTCTCCTTTGCGAAACAGGATGCCGAGCTCCGCGGCGCGACCGGTTCCGACCATGATCGAGGTCGGTGTCGCGAGGCCCATCGCGCACGGGCAGGCGATGATCAGCACGGCCACGGAGTTCACCAGCGCGAAGGTGAGCGCCGGCGACGGCCCGAGGACGAGCCAGACAAGGAAGGTGAGCGCCGCCACGGCCATGACGGCTGGCACGAACCAGCCGGTGACCTTGTCGACGAGCGCCTGGATCGGCAGCTTGGAGCCCTGTGCCTGCTCGACCATGCGGATGATCTGGGCGAGCAGAGTATCCGCCCCGACCTTGGTGGCGCGGACGCTGAACGCGCCCGTCTTGTTGATCGTCCCTCCGACCACGTCTGTGCCCGCTGCCTTGGCTACCGGCACGGGTTCGCCGGTGATCATGCTCTCATCGACATAAGACGAGCCGTCGACCACCTCTCCATCAACCGGCACCTTCTCGCCAGGACGCACCTGGACGATATCGCCGCGGCGGACGTCCGCCAGCGGCACCTCCACCACTGCACCATCGCGCTCGACGCGGGCGGTCTTCGGCTGAAGGCCGACGAGCCGCTTGATCGCTTCCGAGGTGCGGCCCTTCGCCTTGGCTTCGAGATAGCGGCCCAGCAGGATCAGGGTCACGATGACGGCGGCTGCTTCATAATAGACATAATGAGTGCCCGCGGGCAGCAGCCCCGGAGCGAAGGTCGCCACCAAAGAATAGGCCCAGGCTGCGCTTGTGCCGATCGTCACCAGCGAATTCATGTCTGGCGTCCCGCGCAGCAGCGCCGGAACGCCCTTTCGGAAGAAGCGAAGCCCCGGTCCGAACAGCACGATCGACGCCAAAGCGAACTGAGCGAGCCAGCTCGCCTGGATGCCGATGGTCCCCATCACCAGCCGATGAATTGCGGGCACGAAGTGCGAGCCCATTTCGAGAATGACGATCGGCAGAGTGAGCAGTGCCGCGATCAGGGTCGAACGGCGGAGGCTGGAGATCTCCTGGTCTCGGGCAGCACGGTCGCGATCGACTGCCCCATCATCGGCGATGATACGCTTTGCCTCATAGCCTGCGCCCCGGACTGCCGCCTCAAGGTCTTCGATCGAGGCGATGCTGCCCCGGAAGAGGACACTCGCTCTGCCGGTAGCCAGGTTCACGGTCGCGGTGGTCACTCCGGGCACTTTCAACAGAGCGCGTTCGACGTGCGACACGCACGAGCCGCAGGTCATGCCCTCCACGGCCAATTCGACCTGTTCCGCGGGAACCTCATAGCCCACCCGTTCGATCGCTCCGACGACACCGGCGACATCGACCGCGTTCTCGAACGCGATCTCGGCCCGGCCGGTGGCGAGGTTGACGCTGACAGTACGAACGCCCGGCACCTTCCCGACCGCCTTCTCCACGCGCCCCACGCAGGAGGCGCAGGTCATGCCGGCCACCGGCAGCGTGATGCTGCCGCCCTGGCCGCCTTTCGCCCCCGGGCGTGCGAGTGTCTGAACGTCCATGTCTTGCCTCCTCTTGCGAGCAGACCCTCATATGCGCCTTGACATGATGTGAAGGTCAAGAGGCGAAAAAGCTATCATGGTCCCTTGACCTTGACACGATGTCAAACCCCACATCGCTGTCATCGAATAAAGGAGAAGAATGATGATGAAGTTCCGTGTTGAAGGGATGACCTGCGGCGGCTGCGCCCGAGGTGTCACCAATGCCATTCGAGCGATCGATCCAGAAGCCGAAGTGGCAGTGGACCTTGCTGCCAAGTCGGTCGCGGTCCGCTCCAACGCCTCCGCCGATCGCATACGCAGCGCAATCGATGAGGCAGGCTATCGCGCGGTCGTCTCCGATTGACCATTTTCCGGAGGCTCTCCGCCCCCCTCCTGGAACTTTCGGCTAAGCGGATCGTCTCTCGTGCAAGGCGCCCGCACACTGCGTGCCGGAACAATCCGACTCAGATAGGATCGTGCGAGCAGAGGGACGTCGTTTTAGTGGAGAAGACCTATGCACCATATGCATCCGATGATATCGGCCCATCCGGACGTACGCGGGAACACGAATGACGCGCTGATCCAATGCATCGAGGAATGCTATTCCTGCGCGCAGAGCTGCACCTCCTGTGCCGATGCCTGCCTCGCCGAAGATATGGTCGACAAGCTTCGCCAATGCATCCGCCTCAACCTGGACTGCGCCGACATCTGCATCGCCGCCGGAACGCTCGGCGCGCGGCGAACTGGCAGCAATGAGCAGGTGATCGTCGCCACCCTCTTAGCCTGCGAGGCCGCCTGCCGTCGCTGCGCCGAGGAATGCGAGCGGCACGCGAGCATGCACGAACATTGCCGGCTCTGCGCCGAGCACTGCCGGCGCTGCGAACAGGCCTGCCGCCAAGCCATCGAGTCGATCGACGTGACGATGGCTTCCGGCACAGAGAAGCTCATCAGTGCTTAAGCTACCTGCGACGGCACAAAATGATGCGGCGTCGTGCGCGGCCTGCTCGGGCTAGCTCCTGCGACGTAGTACCCGGCCTTTGCAGAGATCGCCGCGATAGACGCCCGCTGCAGCGGATTCCGAGTTTCATCCATCGCGTGTCGGGCTGCCCAATCGTGGAGGATTTCTCCGATTCCCGCTCGGGGCTGCTGAAACTCGCGCATTCATTGAAGGCTCGTTTGAACGACTTATATTCGACCCGCATGATGCGCTTCGTCTCGTCCCTGCTGGTGGCCCTGGCACTGCTTTTCTCCCCGCTGGCGATGTCAACCGGTGGAGCAGCCGCCGCGTCGGACGGTACGCCCGCGGTGATGACGGCCAATAACCCCTGCGCCGGGCCAGCGGCTCCCTCCGAAAATGATCATTCGAATGCTGCGTTCAGCTGCGCGATGATCTGCGCGGCCGTCCCCGCAGCCGAGACGGTGACGCGAGAACCGCTCTCGATTCTGCAAGGCAAGCCAGCGGTGCTTGCCAGCCAGATATTAATTGGTGTGGCGCCTGAGGGTGAATCGCCTCCGCCGCGTATGACTCCAGAGATTTGAACTGCAACTCAATCTATCTGGAGACTGACAAATGAAAATTCTTCTGACTGCGGTCGCGCTGACGATCGCCTCTTCCGCCCTCGCGCAGGCGACCGACCCGCATGCCGGGCATAAGATGGGCGAAATGAATAAGATGGGCGAAATGAAGATGAGCCCGGATGCCATGAAGGCCCATTGTGACAAGATGGGCGCCAAAGGACACAAGATGGATGGCCACATGATGGGCGGGATGAAGATGAGCCCCGATGCCATGAAGGCCCAGTGCGACAAGATGAAAGCCGACGGTCGCAAGAAGGGCGGCCAAGGCATGCAGGACGGGAAGGCAAAGACCGACCCGCATGCCGGACATGACATGAGCTCGAAGTAAAGAGCTCCGGGGAGACGGTGCCTGCACCGCCTCCCCTTTTCTTCCACGCCATCCGAGCTCCGTCGGAGCCGACAGGATTTCAGAAATGCACCATCTTATCGAACGGCGCGCGCTTCTCCGCGGGGGAGCGATCGGGGTTGCGGGCCTGGGCCTGTCGGGCCTGTTCCCGGCCTGGGCGCAGAGCGGCTCGGCGGGCCTCGCGCCTGCAATGCCGACACTGTCGGGCGACGATATCCGCCTGACGATCGGGCAAAGCGACTTCACCGTCGGTGGCCGCAGCGCCCACGCCATTACCATGAACGGCGTTCTCCCAGCGCCGCTTCTCCGCCTCAAGGAAGGCCAGAACGTCCGGCTGCACGTCCAGAATACACTCGATGAGGACACATCGATCCATTGGCATGGCCTGATCGTGCCGTTCCAGATGGACGGCGTACCCGGCGTCAGCTTTCCCGGCATCAAGCCGAAGACGACCTTTCTCTATGAGTTCCCGATCAGGCAGTCGGGCACCTACTGGTATCATAGCCACTCAGGTCTGCAGGAGCAGCTCGGACATTATGGTCCGATCGTGATCGATCCGGCCGATGCCGATCCGGTCGCTTATGATCGCGAGCATGTCATCGTGCTCAGCGACTGGACCTTCCTCCATCCCCACCAGCTCGTCGTCAAGCTCAAGCAGGAGGGCGGCTATTTCAATCGGCAGAAGCAGACGCTGGCCGGACTGCTGCGCAAGGGCGATCCGGAGGAGGCCATGTCGCTGGCCGATCGCCTGATGTGGGGCAAGATGCGGATGGACCCGACCGACATCGCCGACGTCACGGCCTCCACCTATACCTACCTGATCAACGGGCATGGGCCGAAGGAGAACTGGACAGGCCTGTTCCGTCCAGGCGAGCGTGTGCGACTGCGTTTCATCAACGCCGCCACGATGACGATCTTCAACATCCGCATTCCGGGTCTTCCGATGACGGTCGTCAGCGCCGACGGCCTGAACGTGCGGCCGGTCACCATCGACGAATTCCAGATCGGCAACGCCGAGACCTACGACGTCATCGTCGAGCCGACCGAGGATAGGGCCTTCACCCTCGTGGCGGAATCGATCGACCGCTCCGGCATGGGGCGCGCGACCCTTGCGCCGCGCTTGGGGATGACCGCAGCGGTGCCGCCGCTGCGGCCGCGCCCGACTCTGACCATGAAGGACATGGGGATGGGCGGCATGGATCATGGCTCGATGCCGGGCATGGACCAGAATTCGATGCCGGGAATGGACCACAGCGCTCACAGCGCTGCCACTGCAGCTGGTGCTGCCGCGTCCATGGGCGGCATGGATCATGGATCTTCCGGTTCGATGGCCGGCATGAACATGCGCGACAAGTCCAAGGTGCCGCCGACGGTGAAGGTAGGCGTCGGTGTCGACTCGATTGCAATGGCACCTGTCGATCGGACCGGTGATCCGGGGCTTGGTCTTGAGGATGTGGGCCACAGGGTTCTCACCTATCGGGATCTCATGTCGCTCACGCCCAATCCTGACAAGCGGCCGCCGACGCGCACCGTCGAGGTTCACCTGACGGGCAACATGGAGCGCTTCATGTGGTCGTTCGATGGCGAGAAATTCAGCGAAGGCGTGGAGCCGATCCGCTTCGAGCTGAACGAACGTGTCCGGGTGGTCCTGATCAACGACAGCATGATGACCCACCCCATCCACCTGCACGGCCACTTCTTTGAGGTCGTGAATGGCCACACCGGAAGCCACCCGCTGAAGCATACGGTGAACGTGCTGCCAGGTGCGAAGCTCACCTTTGACCTCACGGCCGACGCGCCCGGCGACTGGGCATTCCACTGCCATTTGCTGCTCCACATGCATGCCGGCATGTTCCGCGTCGTGACCGTCCGCCCGCTGCAGGGAGAGGCAGCATGACCCGCACATTGATTCTGCTCACCGCAACGGCATTCGCCGCACCAGCACTGGCGCAGCACAGCGGCCATGCGCCTTCGACACCTGCAACCACGAAGGAAAAACCGGCGGATCCTGGCGTGCCCACTGCTCCACACGGCGCGCCCGCAGGGGCAACCGGATCTTCGGCTCAGTCGCCTGCTGGTCCTGCCATGTCGGAGCAAGCCGATCCGCATGCGGGACACGATATGCAGGCCTCTCCGCCTGCATCCCCAATAGCCGACCCGCACGCCGGCCATCAGACTGGTACTCAGCCAAGCTCGCAACCTGCATCCGATCCGCATGCCGGCCACGACATGCCCGATATGCCGACGCAAACGGATCCGCATGCCGGCCACGCCATGCCCTCATCCGAAGCAGATACTGGCTCTGCAGCACCGGGGCATGAGCCCGGCGTTCCCGATCCGCCGGTTGAACCACCGCCAGCCGCTGCGCTGAGCGGCCCCCGCAACGCGGCCGATGCCGTGTACGGGCCCGAGGCGATGGCCGACGCGCGCGAGATTGCGCGACGCGAACATGGCGACATCATCACCTACAACGTCCTGATCGACCAACTGGAAGCTCGGGTGACCAATGCCCGCGACGGCTACTTCATCAACGCGCAAGGCTGGTATGGCGGCGACATTGACCGGTTATGGGTCAAGACGGAGATCGAGTCCGACTTCGGGAGGAAGCCCGAACAGGCAGAGGTCCAGCTGCTCTGGAGCCATGCGCTCGATCCGTGGTTCAATCTGCAGACCGGCGTCCGCTACGACTTCGAGCCGAGTCCGAGCCGTGCGCACCTGGTCGCGGGCATACAAGGGCTCGCCCCTTATTGGTTCGAAGTGGATGGCGCGTTTTTCCTGTCAGAGAAGGGTGACGTCACCGCGCGCTTCGAGGCCGAATATGACCAGCGGATCACGCAAAGACTGATCCTGCAGCCGCGCGCGGAAATCGACTTCGCACTGCAGGATGTGCCGGAGATCGGTGTCGGCTCGGGTCTCTCGAAGGCCGAAATAGGACTTCGTCTCCGCTACGAGCTGGTCCGGGAGTTCGCGCCCTATATCGGCATCGAATATAATGAGACGTTCGGCGATACGGCCAAATTCGAACGTGCCGAGAACGGAGATGTCTCTCATTTCAGCTTTGTCTTTGGCGTGCGAGCTTGGTTTTGAGACGAACAAGGAAAGCTTCACGATTCTCCCTGCTAGCGCCGCGGCGACCGTCTTGGGGGAGAGCCGCGCGTACTACATCGTGAGGCTTTTCTAGGGGCGATGAGCGATGTGGGTGAACCTCGGCTGCAACAACATGATCGCTCTCGAAAGGTCCGTCACTTTCGACACGCGGCGTCGAGTCCGGCAGGCGCATCGGTCCTGAGTTAAGGGCTCTAAGGAGATAAGGCATGGACGATCAATCCGACATCGATCCGGTTCGGGCTGCGGCGCATCGCCGCGCCATCGGTCGATGGGAGAGTGAAGGCGGGTCCTCGAACGACTGGGTTCATCCACAAGAGCCGACGACGGTAGTCGGCGCCATCGGCGATGCGGAAGATGGGAACATCCGCGTGCGCCTGATCGCGCTGGAGAATATTATCGTTGCGCTCCTGGCGGAGGCTCCACAGAGCCAGTCCGACCTGGTCCTCGAAATGGCGCGCTACATCTCTCCGAGAGCCGGAGCTACGCCGCACAGGCTCACGATCGAGGCCGGCCGCAACATGATGGCGCTCGTCGAACGCGCAGCGCATTATCGGCAGGAGAAGATCTGACTCTTCCTCCGGCGACCCTCGACCCAAGCCTTGTCGCGGTGGCGGTGCGGTCGAAGCAGAAGCGCTGATTCCACGTCTTTAGAGACGTCACGACACGCGAGCTAAGGCCATCCAAGTGGGCAGAGTCGGCCATGGCGTGATCGGGCACCGTGTCGTGGGTGCAGTCGAGCTTCAATCTGACATGGTGCTTGTCGGCGTCGCCGATCGCGCGACCGGGCCAGTCGCGCAGCTAAGCAGGCGGAGAATCCCGCCGTTCGCGGCGACCAACGATGCTTGAGTGCCGAGCGATACGCACGAAGGCTCGTGATGGGATTGAGTCTGGAGCAGCGGAGCGCGCGTCATCATGAGCCGGTAAGATGCCTACGAGCCTTTGGGGCGCCGCGCCGAATTGTGCATGCTGAGGATCTTCCAGCTGCCGCCTACCTTCTTGAGGACGCTGGTCGCAACGCCAAGTCGCTCCGCCGGCTCACCGGTCTTGGGTTCGATCCTGTAGCGGTAGGTCTCGGTGGCCAGCGCAATTGGCCCCTCGAACCGCACGTCCACCTTATAGTCGTAGAATTTGAACGATTTGAAATGGCCGAGTTCAGGCCCGAGATGGTGGGAGAGATAGTTGGCGTAAGTGCCTTCTACGCCTCCTGTCTCGAAGATCCTTGAATCGGCAGTGAACAGCATTTCGGTTCCGCCCGCGTCGAGTCTCTCGATCGCTGACTTGTACCGCGCAAGCACGGTCTCGACCGCCTGCCGATCCTGCGCGGGGTTGATAGGCTGGGCGTGCGCCGCCCCTGCGCTCACGAGAACGGCAGCGAGCGCGATGTGCAAAGGCTTCATAGATGGTTCTCCAATCTGGGCGTGACGGCTGCTTCAGCCCTTGTAGATCGAGGTCCCGCCAGCATTGTCGAAGGCGATCACCTGAAACGGCTCGACGGACCCGTCCGGCACCTCCATGCCGGGCGAGCCGACCGGCATTCCGGGCACGGCAATGCCCTTCACGCCCGCTGGCCGTTCGCGGAGAAGCCGGTCGACCTGGTCGAGCGGTACGTGCCCCTCGACCACATAACCGCCAACTTGGACAGTGTGACAGGAGGCGAGCTGTGCCGGAACGCCGAGCCGCTGCTTGACGGCCGGCATGTTCGTGTCATCGAGCAGCGTGACCTTGTAGCCCGACTCCCCGGCGATCCGCGCCCAGGCTTCGCAACAGCCGCAACTCGGATCGCGATACACCGTCATCGCTACTTTCTGTCCCCCGGTCGAAGCCTCGCTTGTGGAGAAATTGCCGGTCTCCGCCACCGTGTCGGCGGCGCGAGAACATCCCGCAGCCACGAGGCCACTGAGCGCCAGTCCACCCAAAATCAGGCTGCGGCGGGAGGTCATGTGACCGGGAGCTTGTTCGATATACATGAGAGGTTCCTCTTCGACCTTCTAGAATGCCATGTGGCTCATGCCGCCGTGCATGAAGCTGCCGCCGATATAACCCTGAATCGCGATCGCCACCGTCATCCCGCCGAGCAGCGCCCAATAGACGGTGCGCGGCTTTTCTGGCGCTCGGCGTGCCGTTGCTGACAGATACAGCAGTAGGAGCCCGGCGACCGCAATCGCAGTTCCGAGCCACCGGTGGACCATCAGGACCGAATTGCGGTCGGTCATGTAGAACCCGCCCGCGAACCACCCGAGCAGGGCTGCCGCCACGGCGCCGACCGCACCGACGATGAGCATGACATGCGTGGCTTGCCCATAATCCCGCTTGCCTCGCCACAGCCCGAACAGCTCGACGCCAAGCGCACCGACAAACATCGCGATCGGGAAGTGCACAACCAGGCTATGGAGCCGGCCCAGCCAGCTCATCAGCCGTTCGCCGAATGTCTTGCTGCGCTCGGCCGCTTGGGCATGTTGGTCCATCGCCTCTCCATTAGCGACTGCCATATTGGTGTGCGCGTCCGCCTCCGACGCCTTCTCTATAGGGGGAACGTTCGCCACCTCGACGGCGGGACCGGGGCCCGCTCCAAGCTCATCATGATTTTCGTGCGCCGACAATGGCGCCCCTGCCACAAGGCCGAGCAGCGCGACCGCCATTACGGCCGCTCGAAAGCCACGCTGAACAAAGCAATACATTCATTTTCTCCGGTTTCCTCCTTTCCATACGCACGTCGTGCGGCGCTCCCTCATCAATAGGGGCAGCAATGCGAGAACGGATGATCCTCCCAAACCCTCCGTTTACCGCACCGGCCCTTGCGGCATAAGGGCAACGAATTGGGTGCGCGTAAATGCCTGAGGGCGGCTTGGAGAACGTCGCCGCATCACCGGCGGCAGGACAAGGAGCCCCAGAGATGTCGAGATTTCACCCGGCCGGAGCGGAACGCAAGCCAGACGCCGCCTTCCATCGGTGAGGAGACGATCAATCGCGGCACCGCCCGATCATTCGACGCGCAGGCGGACGGCCTTCTCCGCGACGGCGGCCTCACGTTCGACTTCGATAGATACAATATGATCGTCGGCAGTGACCGGGCCGACGCACCGGCGGGCACAAACCGCTGGGACCATTTCTTCGGCCGCGGCGGGAGCGACCGGTTCGATGGCGGTGCCGGCGATGATGTGATCCAGGGCGACAAAGGCGACGATCTGCTTTCCGGCGGCGACGGCTCGGACTGGATCGATGGCGGGGATGGCGCCGACCGACTGATGGGCGGTCTGATGGCGGACATGCTGAACGGCGGCAAGGGCAATGACCATCTCGACGCCGGCGCCGGTCACGACATGCTTGAAGGTGCCGAAGGCAGTGACAGGCTGATTGGCGGAGCGGGGGCGGATGCCTTCATCGTCGACCGGACCAGCGGCAATGACGTCGTGCTCGACTTCACGGCCGGCCCCGGGTCGTTCGACCATGTCGCATTTCTGGACATCAGTGCCGACGAGCTCATCATCATCGATACGGCCGCGGGTGTGAAGATCGCCTGGGACGGTGGCGAGGATTCAATCCTGCTGAAGGGCGTGTTCAAGGATGATCTCGTCCAGGATGATTTCATGTTCAACACGGGTCCGCAATTCGTGCCCGGCATCAGCACGCAGGGTTCAGAATATATCGATCCGGGTTTCTTCCTGTAGCCATATGCCGGCTCGCAACCCGCAAGGGAGAAGGCGCACAGCATAGCGGATCATCCTAGGTGCGGCAGGATCGTGAGCAGCAATGCTGACCTTTGATCCCGCCGCACTGCCTCTGCGCGACAAGGCCGCGCAGGTCCGATCTGCGCCCGATGGCGAGCAGTCCTGCCGGGCCACGCTTCGGAGGGACTCCATCCCAGGATCGGAACAGAATCTTGCGGGATGCACGGACGGCCAGCTGGATATGGCAGGAACATTGCGTCGGGCGCAGTTTTGCGGCAGCCTCTGCATCGGTTCCAAATTTTTTCGTTCACTGTCTCGCGAGCGGGATTGAAGCTATTCGTGCGCTATGGGCCCAGCGCCGCGCTCATCGCTGACCTGCTCAATCGCATCTGCTGGCCCAGCCTCGCTGCGTTTCTGCGTCAGCCGCTCCAGATACAGCTCCGACAGCGCATAGTGGACGGCCACAACCTCTGGTCGCCTCGCCTGCTGCGCCAGCCCGATCTCCTGCTCTGCGCGCCGTTCCAGATATTCAAGATCGTCCTGCGACACCGCTTATCTCACCTGGATCATCCCTTCTGCTCAGTCATACGCGGCTGACTGGTAAATCCCTCACAAGCCATGCCGTCGACCAGAGCCCCCACCCAAGCTGCCGGTGCTTCGCTCGACGGGTCGGAACAGCCTCCTCTCACCGGTAGCCGCGCCTCGCGACACCGCCCCCCCCTTCTTCTGCCGCGATACCAAAGTGCCAGGCGGAGCTCGCTCCTGCCGCGGCATCTTCTCCTCACTGGCTCCCGATCAAGACTCGCCTTCCGCGGCTTCGAGGGCCGGCAGGGGCGCCCTTGCGTTCACGCGCCCTTAACGCTCAGATCTGAGGGATGAATTGCTGGCGTGCGTATTGCTTGATGCAGGGCCGGAGGTAAGAATGACAAACGATATAGATGAAAATCTCAAGCGATTAACGGCCGCCCCGGTTTCAGGCCGGCTTGCCGGGCTGGAGGATAGCGTCCTTGAGCGCGTGGCGGGCTATAACTTCGCTGCCCATGAGCTTCCCATGAGATTTCGCGTCGCCGCCATAGCCGCAGCGCTGGTCCTCGGCGTCGTTGGCGGAATGGTGCCGACGGAGCGGGCGGAGGCCGTGGGGCCCCTCTCGCCTTTCGGTGCGACGCAGTTTGCACCTTCCGCCTTGCTGGCGCCGCTGCGGTGACCCTCGGCTCCAGACGTCTCTGGTTGCTTGCCGTAACGGCGTTCCTGGCAGCATTGGCGGGCGTTCTCATCGGCCGCAGCATTTCCGATCCACGTCCGGAGCAATCGAGCGCGCTTCATGAGCTGCTTCACGAGGAGATCGGCCTTGATGGCCGGCAACTCGACCAGATCGAGCAGATCGAGACAGATTTCGCCATCCGCCGGCGCGAGCTCGAGCTTGAGCTGAGAGCCGACAATGCGAGGCTCGCGGCGGCGATAGAAGCGGAGCATGGCTATGGGCCGCGCGTGACGGCGGAAATCGACCGTTCGCACCGCGCGATGGGGGAGCTGCAGAAGGAGACGCTGAGGCACATCTTCGCGATGCGCGCAGTGCTGCGCCCCGACCAGGCCGAGAAATTCGATCGTGCGGTGGTGAGAGCCCTGACCGCCGATGCGAAATGAAATGCTCCCCGGAAGAGTGCACCGACGGAGACCTCGTGGCGCTCACCCGGGCCGGAAGGCAGGATGCATTTGCAGAGCTCATGCGCCGTCACAAGGAGCCTCTCTACCGGCTCATCCGCGGCCATATTGGCGATCCGGAGGAGGCGGTCGATCTCGTCCAGGATTCCTTTATCTCGGCATTCAAGGCACTCGATCGTTACGATCAGACGCGGCCGTTCCGCGCCTGGATGGCGCGGATAGCCATCAACAAGTGCCGGGATTGGGCGCGACGCCGTGCAGTGCGAAGGCTGCTTCTCACAGCGGCTCCGCCCGCCCAGGCGGCAGAGGTACCGGATCCTGCGCCCGGCATCGACGATACCGTCGGCGACAGGCAGGAACTGGAACGGCTCTGGCAGGCCATAGCCGACCTGCCGCGCGCTCTGAAGGAGCCACTTATCCTGCGAACCATCGACGGCCTTTCGCAGGCGGAAGTCGCTGCACTCCTGCGGATCAGCGGCAAGGCGGTGGAAACGCGCCTCTATCGCGCACGGCGCAGGCTTTCAGCACTGCGCGACGTCGATCGGGAGCTGCCTCGCTAGCATGGGAGCTGGCCTTGCTTGTGTCGCCGGTGCAAGGGGCGGCCTTATTCCCGTGCTCAGGTACAGGTGCGTTATGATCTCAGCAGCGATGCCACGATGGTGAGGAGTCGCGCATATCCTGCGTATGCATCTTGCAATACGGAGCCGAGCGAAGTTGAGTGACTGACCCTGACATCCACCTTCGGGGCGCGCGTGGTCGCTGGACCCCAGCCAGTGATGGCTGGAGCTGCACGTCCCCTGCGAACTACCCCTTCCTCGACCATCACGACGTCCAAAAGCAACGCCAACAGGAGAGCCTGAAATGAGAATATGGCATAAAGTGCTGACCGCAAGCGCGGCAGTGGTTCTGGCGTCCGCCTGCTCCCAGGAGGCCGAAGCACCCGCCAACCAGCAGGAAAGTGCAGATGCGAATGCAATGATGGCAGACCCAGCCAACCCATATGCCGAAGCTGAGATGCAGATGAAGGAGCGGATGGCGGCGGCTCTTGGCGCCAACCCTTCCGAGACATGGCTCCGCAAGATGATCGAGCATCATCGCGGCGCGATCGCCATGACTGAAGTTCTGGAAGCGGAGGGCGGCGATCCGCAGGTGCTCGAAAAGGCTCGCATGTCGGCGGACAAGCAGCGCAAGGAGATCACCGAACTGGAGCGGCTCCTGGGCACGGGCGCCGCCGCGGCATCAGGAGGCGAGAATCCCTACGCCCAAGCCGTCGAACAGATGCACCAGCGCATGATGGCGGCCAATGGCGCGAATCCCTCCGAGACCTGGATGCGCAAGATGGTCGCGCATCACCGAGGCGGGGTCGACATGTCGAATGTGCTGCTCGAGCTCGGCGGTGACCCCCGCATTCTCGAAAAGGCACGGATGACCGCAGCCGATCAGGCGAAGGAAGCGGACGAGCTGGAGCGGATGCTGCAGGGCGAGCAAGTCGGCGCCGCCGCCGCCGCCCCCGCTGCCCCCAAGGCGACGCCTGCCACTGCCGCTCAGGCGTCGGTCCCTCAGCGGACTGAGCCCGCCGCTAAGGCGAAGGCGGAAGCGCCGAAGGCCGCGGCGAAAGCTCCGGCGGAGCCGGCAGCCGACCCCCACGCCGGCCATGATATGAACAACATGAGCAACATGTCGCACTAGGCGCATCGCGTCAGACCGGAGGCCGATCTCGGCTTCCGGTCTGTCTGCGCTCGTCCCCAAGTGACCTGCCGATCTGGCTTCTTTCCCGGATAAGGGACACTGAAACTGGCTATTCGTCTACCGCTGCTTGCCCGACGCATCCATAAATGGCTGGCGCTGTTCGTCGGGTTTCAGGTGGTCATCTGGACCCTGAGCGGGCTTTACATGACCGCCATCCACATCGACATCATCCACGGCGATCATTTTATCCGGAGGAGCGAGCCTCGCCCAGTCGGTGCTTCGTTGCTCGCCGATCCGGTGGCTGCTGCCCGGTCGATCCCCGAAGCCGAGGCCGTCAAGCTCCACTGGCTAGAGGACAGGCCCACTTACATCGTGACAGCTGGTAGCCGGAAAGTCTTGCTGGATGCACGATCGGGATCGCCCTTGCCGCCCCCGGACCGAGATCAGATACAGCGACTGGCAAACCACTGGTTCACAGGCGATGAGCAGCTTGCGAGCATTACACTGATCCACGACCTGCCGTTCGAGGTCCGGGGCGCCAGAGGGCCACTCTGGCGGGCGGAGTTCGACGGCTGGAACAAGCCGACCCTGTACTTCTCGCCCGGAACGGGGGAGCTCGTCACGCGCAGGCACGAACTGTGGCGCCTCTTCGACTTCGTCTGGATGCTCCACATCATGGATTATGAGGAGCGCGAGAACGTCAACAACTGGGTGCTGCGCACCTTCACCTGGGCGGCGGTGGCAATGGCGCTGTCCGGTGCGTGGCTGCTTTACTACCACCTGCCGAAGCGCCGGCGGCGGAAGGCTCGGTCATGAGGTTATCGCCGCTCTTCTTCAGGCGCGTCCATAAGTGGATCGGCCTCATCCTCGGCCTGCAGTTCGTGATCTGGACGATCAGCGGCGCGGTGATGGCCGTGCTCGACATGAACGCCGTCGCCGGCGGTCCGCCACCGCCAAGAACTGAGGCCATCGGCCTGCCTGCCAGCAGCGGTGGCTGGCCGGTCGTGCAGCGCACGCTCGGCACAGCGTCAATCACGTCGCTGACAGTGCGGCCCCTGCTGAACGATCATGTCTTTGAAATAGTCACGCCTGCCGGCACCCGCTTATTCGACGTCAGGACCGGCACTTCCGTGCAGGTGGACGCCGCTTTAGCCCGTCGCCTTGCCGAAGCGAGCTACACAGGCAGCGCAGCCATCAGGAATGTTGAACTTCTGTCCGAGCCGACCTTGGCGATCCGGGAGCATGAGGGTCCAGCGTGGCGCGTGGATTTCGCTGACGAAAGCAACAGCAGCTTCTACATCTCGCAGGCGACGGGGAGGCTCATCGAGCGCCGAAACGACACCTGGCGCATCTGGGACTTCGTCTGGATGCTCCATAACATGGACTATGTGAACCGGACTAGCTTCAATCACCCGCTGATCATCACCGTCGGCTTCGGCATCGGCTGGCTTGCGATCACCGGCTTCTATCTGCTGTTCAAGACCAGCTGGAGGCCTGAGGCGCGGTTGCTGGCGAGACTCAGGCAACCTGACAGACAGAACTGATTTGCAGGATTCCAGACTTCCTGTTGAGGATATCCAGGCCGGATCGCCGAAAGCTGCTTACCTGCGTCGGCGCCACACTTGGTAGTGGCTCCCAGGCCGCAGCCTATTGGACTTGACGCAAAAGCTCTGGCTCCTCTGCCATGTAGCTGCGCGTGATCGGCACCGACTGTAGCGGAAGTGCTGCACCTGGACGCTGACCATGCCGCCGTGGCGGACGATGGCTGGCACATCGGCTACATGGAATTGCCGCATCCGGAACAAGGTACCATCGTAGCGCGCTTCAATTTCTCCGATCGGCTGCCCGCACCAAGGACGGCAGACGGCTTTGGAGGGCGAATGTCGCCGCCGTCACGTCGATCGCGCGCGACATCGATCATCTAATGTTCTGAGGAGAGACGCATGCAACAGGGACACGAAGGTCGGGGCGGTATGAGCCAGCAGATGATGCGCAAGCACTACATGTTGTTCGGGCTCAACATGGTACTGAGCACGATCATCATGTATCTTGTGATGTTCGAGATGATCCGCGGCTGGGGCGAGTTCGTCCATAACATCAACTTCTTCTACATGGCCCTGACGATGGCGATGCCGATGGGCGTGCTCATGCTGTGGATGATGGGGTCGATGTACGCGAACAAGCGGCTCAACCTCATTCTCTATATTGCCCTCGCTGTCGTATTCGTTCTCGCGTTCGCTGCAGTGCGGACGCAGGCGCTGGTCGGGGACAAGCAGTTCGCGCGTTCGATGATCCCGCACCATTCGGGCGCAATCCTGATGTGCAAGGAATCACAGCTCCAGGACGCGGAGCTCCGGGACCTCTGCTTCAAGCCCGACGGCATCATCGCTTCTCAGGAGCGCGAGATCGCGGAAATGAAAGCCATTCTGGAGCGACTGTAGCTCGGTAGGGCGCGACTTTTCTACGGCGCTGGCAATTTCACGTGAAGGCGTGGCTCGCCGGGGCAGCTCCAGGATAAGGGCAGCGTCAGGACGCTGGATGGCCGTCGCGCATCGTCACAGCAGGCCATGGGATTGATGAGCGCGGACGGTGTCTGATGAAGGCCATCGAAGCACCCGGCATTCAACTGAGCTTCCGCCAAAACCAGACCACGAGGAACACGATCTGGAGGCCCCGCAGGATGGCAGTCCTCCCAGCTCGAATACCGCCGCGCACGCGGCCGCGCCGGAAGCGTTCATGCGCTTCTTTCCGGCTGCGGGCTTTCCCTGACCGCGAAAGCGAGCCCGAGAGCCCGGTCGTCCCGGGCGAGCGCTCTGCTTGCGAGCATGTTGAAGGGGGTGTGAAGACACAGCCGTTGGCAAGCGAGAGCGACCTGCCTCCAGCAGGTCCGCGCGAGTTGCCACTCGTCAGCAAGGAGAAAGCCGATGAGGCGTGATCCGACGCTGGCGAACACGGCTGTGTTTTCGTCTCCACACCTCTGTCTCGATGACAGCGGTGTGGAGAACCGACCCCTTCAGACGGGCTTTCCCCTGCCCGGGAAAGCCACGGTCCGCAGCGGCGAGCGAGGACCGTTGGGGGCTTGGGGGGTGCTCCCCCCAACACGCCTTTTTCCAGTCAGGAAAAAAGAAGAGCGTGTTCTTCTTTTTCTCAACGGACCGCTGAGCGGCGCGCGAGGCTGCCATGAAAAAAAGCGCCGTCGCCGGCGTGGCAGGCGCAGTCCCCATCTACCAGCTCACCAACAATGACCTGCGCAAAGCGGAGAACCACGGAAAGCGCCTCGACGAGACTTCCAAGGCGCGAGCGATCTACGATGCTCCGCCCGTCACCACCTCGGGGCTTGAATTGCGGACGCTGTTCCGGGCCCACATCAAGGGGGCCTTTGTTCCGAAGGCGAAAGCCAAAGCAATGCACGTCATCATCCAGTTCCCCAAGCAATTGGTCGATGGCGAGAACGCTGAGTACATGCTGCACCATGCCCGCCGCTTTTGCGAGCGGGTGTTCGGGACGGACGCCATCTTCGCCGATCGTGTCGATCGTGATGAGAGGGGCGACACGTAGTCGACGCGTTCGTGGCGCCGAAATACATCAAGACGACCAAACATCAGGCAAAGCTGGCGGTAACGATGAGCCGCCACTTGAAGGACCTGGCCGTGAGATACGGCCAGGATCCAACCCCTCGCGGTTCCGCGCTTGCGCTTCAGGACGCACTTTTCGAATATTTCCGGGATGAGATGGGCCTGCAAGGCGTAAAGCGCGGTGCCCCGAAGCTGATCGCCGGCCCTGACTGGAGGTCGGCGGAACAGCTTCGCGACGCCGAGCTCACGGAGAAGGAGCACGCCGCCCAGGAGCGCAGCCGCGAACTGGTCGCTCGTGAGGCCGCCGTGACAAAATATGGAAGCAGCCGCTCGGGCCGCCAGGGAAGCAGCGGACGAAGAACGGGCCGAGACAACCCGTCCGCGAGACAAAGCCGCGGGCGATGCCGCGGCTGCCGCCGCCGCGCGCGAAAGTGCCGAAGCCGCAAGAATCGACGCCGATTCGAAGTCGCAAGAAGCGACCGCCCGCCTCGAGGCCGCCCGACGGCGAGAGGAAGAGCAGGCCGCTCGGCTCGGCGATCTGCGACGCCGCGCCGATGAGGCGCGCGCGGAGGCCGAACGAGCCCAGGCAGAGGCATTGAAGGCAAGAGCCGACCGCATCAAGGCGGATCTCGAAGCTGTTGCCGCCCGGACCAAGGCAAGCGAGGATCAATTCGCGGCTAGTCGCGCACGCCGTAACGCTGAGGATTCGCGCAAGGCCGCCGATGCACTCCTTGCCTCGGTGATGGCGGATAAACGCAGGCTTGATGAGGAGCGATCGGTGCACGTGGCGCAGCTCGCCCTGCTTGCCCGCGCATCCGATGACCAATCAGGACTCGACCTGCGGACAAACGCAACGACCTTCACCCTCAACTCGAACCGCATGACCCCCGAGGAAAGCGCCGCCTTCCGTAGCCCTTGGTCGGCAGGGCTCAATATCATCGCCCGAACCCTCGCGATTGCGCTGGAGCGTATTCGCGCGTTGAAGGATCGACTGGCTGCCCGGGAAACGGAACTCGAAAAGCAAAAGCGGGACGCGGATGCTCGGGACGCGCGACTGCGCGATGAACGCGAACGCCACGCGAGGGATGTCGAGGGGCACCGTGCCGCGCTCCGTCTGTTGGATCAGCAACAGGTCGACGTTACCGAGAGGGAGAAGCGCGCGAAGGATGCGCTGGCTGCGGCTCGCGGGAAGGCAGATGAAGCGGCAGCGGTCGAGATTGCCGCCCGCTCAGCCTTGGCGGACCATCAGCGTTGGGTGATGGTGGTGAACGCGCTCAGCCCATTCCCCGACGGCACGAGGATCATGGGCGATCGCATCGTGGCGAATCCTTCGGTGGTCGCGAAGCTGACGCCGCCGATGGCCGCATTTAGCAAATTGCCCGCGCCGGATTGGGCAAGAATGGTGGTGGCGGAGCGCTTCGCAACGGACCAGGAGCGCCAGAAGGCGCAGTCCGCGGCTGTTGCGCTGGAGAAGATGCTGGGAGAGGCGCGGACTGTCCTTTCCCCAGCGCAACAGCAGACCGTGGCGCAGGCCAGACAGGTGATGCGGCAGCACGGGTTCCCAGACCCGGGGTGGGGCTGTGAACAGCAAAATTGCAAGATGACCTTGCCTCGATAATGCGGCCGATTCATGGTGCCCGAATCGAGACCACGAGAGGGTGCCACGGCAAGGTGCCACGCGGTTTTGACTCGCTGAGAAACCGCTGTTTCTTCAAGCGCTTGAACTGATTCAGAAAACTGGCTGGGGCGGCAGGATTCGAACCTGCGAATGCCGGTACCAAAAACCGGTGCCTTACCACTTGGCGACGCCCCAGCAGCGACGCGTCCCTATAGCGTGGGCGATCCGGAAGGAAAGAGGCGCTAGCGCGCGATGCGGTCGATTCGGGCGCGGGCTGCTTCGGCCTGCGCCATGATGTTTGCGACGAGTTCCCTGCAAGTGGGAATGTCGTGGATCAGCGCCTGGCTCTGCCCGCTGGACCAGATGCCGCCGTCGAGATCGCCCTGACCGTAAACCCGGTCGCGCCCGCGGGCCCCTGCCATCAGGTGCTTCACATCGTCGAACGTCGAATCGGGATTGCGCTGGATCGCCGCGACTTCTTCCGAGACAGCATTGCGCGCCACGCGTGCCGTGTTTCGCAAGGGGCGCCCCACGAGCACCGTGTCGCGTTCGGTGTTTTCCACGATCTTGCGCTTCACCGCCGGGTGGATCGCGGCTTCCTGCGTGGCGCAGAAGCGCGTCCCCATGTTCACGGCATCGGCGCCCAGCGCCAGTGCCGCCACGAGGCCACGCCCGTCGGCCATGCCGCCGCTGGCGATAATCGGCACGCCCGGCAGGGCGTCGACCGTCGCCGGGAGCAGGACGACCAGCCCCACGTCGTCCTCGCCCGGATGGCCGGCGCACTCGAATCCGTCGATGCTGATGACATCGACGCCCTTGCGGACCGCGCTTACGGAATGGCGGACGCTGGTACACTTGTGGATCACTTGCACGCCGGCCTCCTTGAACGCGGGGAGGTGCTCAGTCGGCGCGCGGCCGGCAGTTTCCACGATGCGCACGCCGCTCGCGATGATGGCCTCGCGATATTCCTCATACGGGATCGGATTGATCGATGGCAGCAGGGTGAGATTGACGCCGAAAGGCTTGTCGGTGATCCGGCGCACCTTGTCGATTTCCGCCCGCAGCGCCTCCCCGCTCGGAAACATGTGCGCGGTGATGAAGCCCAGCGCCCCTGCCTCCGCAACCGCGGCGACCAGTTCGCCATAACCCACACCGGTCATGCCGCCCATCACGATCGGGGTTTCGATCCCGAACATTTCGGTGATGCGCGTCTTGAAGGTCATGGGCCGGATTCTCCTTCGCGTTTCCGGCAGGGTGGCCGCACCTTGCCCTCCTGGCAAGCGCGATCGGGAACGCCAGGCATCGCCCCGGTCATCGCCGGGTCAGTTTCACGGAGATAACGCACCCGTCGCCTGCGCAAGGCGGCGGTTCGCGCAGCCCTGCGCGACCGAACGGGGCCATCGGGCGCGTCCACGGCAAATTGCCTGGGATCAGCGGCAGCGGAACGGTTGACATGGGATGGCGTTTGAAGGGCGGGCGGAGGGATTTCGTTTCGGCGAACGTGGGGACAATTCGATCAAACGAAGGAAAAAGCCATGAAGCATCCTCTTCTCACTTTGGCCGCAGCCGCTGCCTTGCCGCTCGGCGCGTGCACCTCCTACGGGAACAATGACGACACGCTCGCCAGTGCCGGAACCGGTGCGGCAATCGGTGCCGCGGGCGGCGCGGGCGTTGCTGCCGTTGCCGGTGGCGATCTCCTCACCGGTGCCGCGATCGGTGCCGCTGTCGGCGGGCTTGCCGGTGCCGTCTGGGCCGACCGCGACCGTGACGGCCGCGCCGATGGCTACGTTTATCAGGGCCAGTACTACGAAGGTTCGCCCACGAATTACCAGGCGGCGCGCAACTGCCGTAGCGTTGCCGGTACGGCGGTTCAGACCGGCGTCGCCGGCGCCGCTGTGGGTGCCGGCGCGGGCGCCCTGATCGGCGGTCTCGGCGTGCTGGAAGGCGCGGCGATCGGTGCCGCGGTCGGCGGTCTCGGCGGCGCGATCTGGGCCGACAACAACAACGACGGCTGCGTCGACGGGTATGTCCGCGAAGGACAGTACTATCCCGGTGCGCCCACCGTGCAACAGACCGCACCGGTCACTTACACCGGCGAACGAGGGTAAGACAGGAATGACGAGCACTTCACGCGCCTTCCGGGCGCTGTCCGCAGGCGCGATGCTCGTCGCAGGCATGGGCGCGGTCGTCGTGATGACGACCGCACCCATCGCCGCCCATGCGGCAGAGACGCGGCAGGGTTTGCGCTCGCCTGTTCAGGCAGCGATCGCGAACGAGGCAGGCGATCTCGATCGGTTCTACCGGGCCCGCGAATACCAACCGCTATGGCTGATGAACGACGGGACCGCGGGCGAAGCGGCCCGCGCCCTACTCCACCGGCTGGAAACCGCCCAGTTCGATGGGCTGGACGAACGCACCGTCAAACGATTCCAGACTCGGTCGATACGCCGCGATCTCGATCGCGCGGCCGATGGCCGTGCCTCGGCTATCGCGAAAGCGGACGTGCGGCTTTCGGAACTGTTCGCGAACTACGTGCGCGCCGTTCGCGCGGCGCCGCGCAGCGACATGATCCTGGAAAGCAGGGTTCTCGCACCCGTCGTGCCCACGCCGGTGTCGGCCCTTTCGGCTGCCGACAAGGCCCCTTCGCTGGCGACCTACATCAAGGACATGGGGTGGATGCACCCGTTCTATGCGCCGCTCCGCGATGCGATGGAAGCGGCCACCTTCTCGGCTGACGAGCGCCGGATCATCTGGACGAATCTCGACCGCATTCGTGCTCTCCCTGCCACGCCGGCAGAGCGGTACGTGCTCGTCGATGCGGCAAGCGCGCGGCTGTGGATGTACGAAAACGGCAAGCCGGTCGATACGATGAAGGTCGTGGTGGGAACGCCGGAGACGCCGACTCCCCCGATGGCCGGGTTCATCCGCTACGCCATCTTCAACCCCTATTGGAACGTTCCCCCCGACATGGTGCAGGGAAAGATTGCCCAGCGCGTGATCAAGGGCGGGACGCGTTACCTTCGCCAGGGCGGATATGAAGTGCTCTCGGGGTACGATGCGGATGCCGAAATCCTCGATCCGGCAGCCGTGGACTGGAAGTCGGTTGCAGCCGGCGCGCCGCCGCCGCACGTCCGCCAGAAGCCCGGCGGCAGCAACTTCATGGGCAAGGTGAAGTACGAATTCCCGAATGCCCAGGGCATCTACCTTCATGACACGCCTGAGCGGGCGCTTCTCAAGAAGGAGGATCGCCAGTTCAGCAACGGGTGCGTCCGCCTGGAAGATGCGGATCGGTTCGGCAAGTGGCTGCTCGGCCAGTCGCGTTTCAAGACCACCGCCAAGCCGGAACAGCGCGTGGACCTGCCGACGGTTGTCCCCGTGTACATTACCTACCTCACCGCGTTCCCCACCGCGAAAGGAATCGCGTTCCGGGATGATGTCTATGGACGGGATGCGCGCATGCGGTTCGCGCAGAACGACTGACTGTTCAGCGCCGGCGAGTTCCCCAAGTAAAACTGGTCTGCAATGTCGATTCGACCGGCTGGCCATCGGCATTCGTGGCCGGCGCAAAGCGGAACCGCTGAGTGAACAGCGCGCAGGTCAGGCTGTCGAGTTCCACGTGACCGCTCGACTGCGCGATCGTGCACCGATCCACTCGCCCATCGGTGCGTACGCGAAACCCGATCCGCACGGTGCCGCTGGCACCCCGGTCCGCAAGGGAGCGCGGGTAATCCCGATCCTGGAGCGCGCCTGACAGGCGGCGCGCCGGGATTGCGATGCCGCCCGTTCCGTCTCCGCCCACCCCGCTACCCGGACCAGCGCCGCTCCCGCTGCCCGCGCCCGTTCCCGTTCCGGTTCCGCTGCCACTCGCGGCGGCCGGCGACTGGGTCGAGGCGACCGCTGGGCTGGAGGGCGCGACGGGTATCGCCGCTGCCACGATGGCGGGGCTTCCGCCGCCGGCCGATGCCTCGCTCTCCGATCGATCGGACGGACGCGGCGAAGGCTCCGGCTCGGGAGGGTCAGGCGGCCGCACGGTGAAAGTGGCGATGTTCGGGGGCGCGAGAGCAGGCCCGTCTCCGCTTTGCGCCAGGCCCCAGACAAGCGCCGCCCCCATGATAGCGTTAACCGCCAGCGCAGTCGCCATGGCGCCGAAACGCCGGGGCCGGCTCTCCGCTCCACCATCGTACATCGCGTGACATCAACGATGCTCACCCGGATTGGCTCCGACCGCGAATCCACTGGCGGACCGTGCGACCTTCCGCATGATTTCATTTGTTGGGGCAATGGCGGAGCGGGAGTCCGTATAACCTTTGGTCGGCATTGTCCGCCTTTGACCATATGAAGCCAGCAATATCATAGTCTTGCTCGCAATTCTATCCGCTACCGTTCACTGGAGTCCGCGTCGAATCACCTCATTAGGTGGGAACAGGAATGGGAATGTCGGGTCTGACTGCGATCAAGGCGAAGGCGCTGAAGGAGCCTGGGAGGTACACAGATAGTCGAGGCCTGATGCTCTACGTGAAAGAGTCCGGTTCCAAGAGTTGGGTTCTTCGCCTCACCGTCAACGGCAAGCGTCGCGACATAGGGTTGGGCAGTTTCGAAGATGTCACTCTTGCCGACGCTCGTAGCAAGGCAGACGAGCTGAGGGCCATCGCTCGATCTGGAAAGGATCCTCTCAGAGAGAAGGAAGAGCAGAAAGCAGAGTCCCAGCCTCTGACTTTTCGCGAAGCCGCGGAAGCCTTCCACGAGGAGCGTAAAGCCGGCTGGAGGAACACAAAGCATCGGGCGCAGTGGCTTTCTTCACTCGAAGCTTATGCTTACCCCTTCATCGGCGATTTACCGGTGGCAGATGTCGACGGTCCCGCGATTCGCGACCTGCTGGCGAAAATCTGGCTCTCAAAGCCGGAGACAGCCCAGCGGGTAAAACAGAGGGTCGGCGCTGTGCTTGACTGGGCTTGACGGACCGCTTGTGGCACCTATTCCGATGCAACCGGACGTTCGCGCTAGCGACTTGCTTGGAGGTCTGGTTGAAGCCAGCTATTCATTCATCGATAATTTCCGATAGAATTTGACGTCAATTTGTCCCATCGGTAAATGCCGATGGATGCAAACCTCCAGCGCCCTTGAGTCCCTTGCTGCTCTCTCTCATCCAACCCGCCTCGACGCCTTCCGGCGTCTGGTGCGTAACGAACCAGAGGGCCTTTCCACCGGGCAACTCGTAGACGCATCGGGGCTCAGTCAGAGCACGTTTTCCAGCCACCTCGCCATCCTCGTCGCCGCCGACCTTGTCGTTCCGGAAAAGCGGGGGAGACAGATAATCCAGCGCGCGAACATCGAGACCCTGCGCGATCTGATGCTGTTCCTGGCGAAGGACTGCTGCGGCGGACGTGCGGACCTTTGCGAACCGCTCGCCGCAGAGCTTGCCGAATTTTGCTGAGCGACCCGCGCTCGGCGCTCCTCTTGTGAAGGAAATCTCTGTGCCCACCGACATCGTCATCTATCACAATCCCGAATGCGGCACGTCGCGCAATACTCTGGCAATGATCCGCAATGCCGGGATCGAACCGCACGTCGTGGAATACCTCAAGACCCCGCCATCGCGCAGCATGCTCGAAAGCCTGATCGACCGCGCCGGACTGAGTCCCCGAGAGGTGCTTCGTGAAAAGGGCACACCTTATGCCGAACTCGGGCTTGGCGACGAGAGCTTGAGCGATGCGGCGCTGGTCGATGCGATAATGGACCACCCGATCCTGATCAATCGCCCGCTCGTCGTCTCGCCGCTCGGTGTCCGCCTGTGCCGCCCGTCCGAGGCGGTGCTCGACATCCTGCCAAATCCCCAGCGCGGCGCCTTCGCCAAGGAGGACGGTGAGCAAATCGTGGGCGAGACCGGCCAGCGTATCGCTTGATGCTGCTTGCCATCGGAATTTTCTTCGCCACCATCACCTTGGTGATCTGGCAGCCGCGTGGACTTGGCATCGGATGGAGTGCTATCGGGGGAGCCTTGGTGGCGCTTGCCGCCGGCGTGATCTCGCTCGCCGACATTCCGGTGGTGTGGAACATCATCTGGAATGCGACCGGCGCTTTCGTCGCGATCATTCTCATCAGTCTGATTCTCGACCGCGCGGGGTTCTTCGAGTGGGCCGCGCTCCATGTCGCGCGATGGGGCCGCGGGAACGGGCGTATGCTGTTCGTGCTCGTGGTGCTGCTCGGCGCAGGCGTTGCGGCGGTCTTCGCCAATGATGGTGCCGCGCTGATCCTGACCCCGATCGTAATCGCGATGCTCCGCGCGCTGGGCTACAACGCCAAGGCGACGCTGGCCTTTGTCATGGCGGCAGGTTTCATCGCCGATACCGCCAGCCTGCCGCTGGTCGTCTCGAACCTCGTCAATATCGTGTCGGCCGATTTCTTCGACATCGGGTTCGGCGAATATGCGCTGGTTATGGTGCCGGTCGATCTTGCCGCCATCGCGGCCACGCTGACAGCGCTGATGGTGTTCTTCCGCAAGGACATTCCAGCCACCTACGACCTCACCCAGCTGCGCGCTCCGGAAGAGGCGATCCAAGACAGCGCGACTTTTCGCGCCGGATGGGTGGTTCTGGCATTGCTGCTGGTCGGTTTCTTCGTCCTCGATCCGCTCGGCGTGCCGATCAGCGCGGTCGCGGCGGCCGGCGCGCTGGCGCTCATTTCCATCGCTGCGCGCGGACAGGCCATTCCGACCGGCCACGTGATCCGCGAGGCCCCCTGGCAGGTCGTGATCTTCTCGCTCGGCATGTATCTGGTCGTATACGGCATGAGCAACGCCGGGCTCGCCGCTGTCATAGCGGAACTGCTCGAACGCTCGGCAGAGGGCGGTGTGTGGGGCGCCACCTTCGGAACAGGCATCCTGTCGGCAGTGCTTTCTTCGGGCATGAACAACATGCCCACCGTCCTCGTCGGCGCATTGTCGATCGACGCAAGCGGCGCCACCGGACCTGTTCGGGACGCGATGATCTACGCCAACGTCATTGGCTGCGATCTCGGGCCCAAGATCACCCCGATCGGTTCGCTCGCGACGCTGCTGTGGCTGCATGTGCTGGGTCAGAAGGGCGTGACGATCGGCTGGGGCTATTACTTCCGCGTCGGCATCACCCTGACCACGCCGATCCTGCTGGTGACCCTGGCCGCGCTGGCCCTTCGCCTCACGTTGACCTGATCCACGGAGATTGCTCATGTACCGTTTGCGCACGCTCCCCGATCCCGACAGCTTCCCTGCGCTGGATCGTGACTTCGTTAATGTTCGACCAGCTGTCGGTCTTGGCGATGATCAGCCGCCGCCGCGCATCCTGCTACTCTACGGCTCCCTGCGCGAGCGCTCGTATTCGCGGCTCGCGATCGAGGAAGCCGCCCGATTGCTCCAGCTGTTCGGGGCGGAGACGCGCATCTTCGATCCGTCCGATCTGCCGCTGCCCGATCAGGTCGGCGGGGATGACCATCCCGCCGTCCACGAATTGCGCGAACACGCGTTCTGGTCTGAGGGTATGGTGTGGTGCAGCCCCGAACGGCACGGCCAGATCACCGGCATCATGAAAACACAGATTGATCACCTGCCGCTCAGCATCGGTGGCATGCGTCCTACTCAGGGGCGGACGCTGGCGGTCATGCAGGTGTCGGCCGGATCGCAGTCCTTCAACACGGTCAACACGCTGCGGCTGCTTGGCCGCTGGATGCGGATGTTCACGATCCCCAACCAATCCAGCGTGCCCAAGGCATATGAGGAGTTCGACGACGCCGGCCGTATGAAGCCTTCCCCGCTTTACGACCGCATCGTGGACGTCATGGAGGAACTGGTGCGCTTTACTGTGCTGCTACGCCCGTATGCCCAACAACTGGTCGATCGCTATTCGGAGCGCAAGGAGGCGGGTCGCGTCATGGATCCTAAGAAGGATATATCGGCGATTGCTCTGTCCTCATCGTGATGACCGCTTTCGGGCCCTCGCCGCGTAGGCTCGAATGGCCGAGATTGGGGCGCGAAGCGGACACGCCGTTTAGCGCGACACTGGACTACGTCCCCTGCGCGGAAATTCTTGTTTTCAAGCGCAAGATTACCTGGATGGAACCGTTCAGCGAGAACGCCCTCTGTCCTGCACCACGTGTACCCCCTGTGGCGGCGACCGAGTTCCGCGAACTTATCAACTAGAGACATCCACTCTCACGGTCTCGACGACGCTTCGCCCAGCGCGTTCCGCGGAGATCAAATCCGCCTTTCAAGTTGCAGAAACTGGAGAAATCAGCGGTTCTACGAGGCCGAGGATGGGCTGTTCCCACTTCAGTTCCCACACAAGGACCCGACGGCCTAACGATGAAGGGCGCAAAGCACTGATGGCGCGCCTGATCAAAGGGCGTTTGGGGTAGCTCCAGTCCGATCTCCCTGATGCGTCCCTTCTGAAAGGGGATTAAAGTTCTGTCAGCTTTGGCAGTGCGGCCCGGCCTATCCTGGACGCCAAACAGGCGCGCTGAGAAATTGGCGAGCGAGAGAGGCGGAAAATTGGGGTAGATTAGGTCCAGCGCAGGCACACCGGAATGCCGAAAGTGGCGGAAAACTGCCAATTTCTTTCGCCCGTCCTCGCTCGGCGACCATTAGCCTCCGGTAATCGATTAACTAGGAGAGGCTAATCACAGGCATATCCGAAGCACCCAAGCCCGCAACCGCGCTCTCTATGTCCGCCAATGATTGCCGGCAACCGGCGCACACGGTGGGAACAGGAGTGGGAACGTAAGATCTAGTTGAGGCTTTTTCCTCGCAATTTCATAGCCTTAGATAGACAGAATGGCGGAGCGGGAGGGATTCGAACCCTCGATACGCTTGTGACGTATACTCACTTTCCAGGCGAGCGCCTTCGACCACTCGGCCACCGCTCCGCATGCACTGGGCAGGGGCCGCGCCCTAGCGGGCCCGGGGGGCGCTGACAAGCGCGGCGGCGCGCACTACACAGACCGCTGTTACCCGCAGCTCGCGGCCGCGCCAGCCAGGACCCGTGATGACCCGCACATTCGGCACCCCGCCCTCTCCGGACGAGTTCGAGGCGATCGCCCGCACCGCGCTGGCCCGGCTGCCCGAGCAATTCGCGGCGCATATCGGCGACGTGGTGATGAGCGTCGAGGAATTCGCCGACGAGGCGACGCTGGCGGACATGGGTATCGAAGATCCGTTCATGCTCAGCGGTTTGTTCGAAGGCGTGGCCATGACCGAGCATTCGATCGAGATGAGCGGCCAGATGCCCAACCGGGTACGCCTGTTCCGCCAGCCGATACTCGACGAATGGATCGCGGAGGGAGAGGATCTCGAACACCTGGTCGCCCACGTGGTGATCCATGAAATCGGCCACCATTTCGGCTTGAGCGACGACGATATGCACGCGCTCGAGGACATGGCGGACTAGATCGCGCAGGCCCCGGCGTGACCGGCGTCATTAACGCAAAATTAGGGGTATGCTGCGATCTCCGGTCCCGCGGAGTGCATGGGTGCGCTCCTGCAAACAGGGTTTTTCAGGGGGACCAGCCTTGCGGGTACTGGCATTGGCTTCGCAAAAGGGCGGATCGGGCAAAACGACCCTGTCCGGCCACTTGGCAGTGCAGGCGCAGCGCGCCGGCGCGGGGCCGGTGGTGTTGATCGACATCGATCCGCAGGGGTCGCTGGCCGACTGGTGGAACGAACGCGAAGCCGAATATCCCGCCTTCGCGCAGACGACGGTGGCTCGCCTCGCCGCCGATCTGCAAGTCCTGCGCCAGCAGGGCTTCAAGCTGGCCGTCATCGACACGCCGCCGGCGATCACCATGGCGATCCAGTCGGTCATCTCCGTTGCGGAGCTGATCGTCGTGCCGACGCGGCCCAGCCCGCACGATCTGCGCGCCGTCGGCGCGACGGTCGATCTGTGCGAGCGTGCCGGCAAGCCGTTGATCTTCGTCGTCAACGCCGCAACGCCCAAGGCGAAGATTACCAGCGAAGCCGCAGTCGCGCTTAGCCAGCACGGCACCGTGGCCCCGATCACCCTGCATCACCGCACCGATTTCGCCGCCTCGATGATCGACGGCCGCACCGTCATGGAGGTCGACCCGGAAGGCCGCTCCGCCGCCGAGATGGCCGCGCTGTGGAACTACGTGTCCGACCGGCTCGAAAAGAATTTCCGCCGCACGGTGTTCGCCGCGCCCGGTGCGATCTCGCAGGCGCCGGGCGCCGCCTATCGCCCCCAGGGCGGCTTCGGCCGCCGAGTCGCCCAGTAAGCGAATAGAAAGGGCCTGTCGCAGTGGCCGAAACATCGTTCGCCTCGCTCAGCCCTTCGCTGCTGGCCCGCAAGGGCGGCGCGAAGCCGGCCATGCGCCCGCAGCACGCCGCGCTGGCGTCGATGCCGACCCAGGCGCCCGACGCCGACGACCTGTCCGAACAGCTCGAGGATCTTGGTTGGAACGACATGGGCGATGGCGACGCCCCGACCGCCGAGATCGTGCAGCTCACGCCCATGCCGCGCCATGCCGAAGCCGAGGCCGCCACGGTCGAGAGCGCCCGCCCCGCGATCGTGCACCAGCAGGAATCGCTCGCCGATCGGATCGCCGCGCCCGCGCCCGCGCCGCGCAAGCCGGCCGCAACCCGTGCCAGGCCTGGATCGCGCGCGGCGTTCACGCTGCGCCTTGATCCCGAACGCCATCTCAAGCTCCGCCTCGCCACCACGATCAGGGGCGTCAGCGCCCAGTCGCTGGTGACCGAAGCGCTGGACATTCTTCTGGGCGACATGCCCGAGCTCGACACGCTTGCCGCGCAGGTGAAGCGGCGCTGATAACGGGATCCTGAGGGGGACACGACATGACCCGCACCGCAAAGATGTGCCGCATGCTGGCACTGTTCGCCGGCACCGCGCTCGCCTCCGCCAGCCTCACCGGCTGCGCCACGCAGGCCGCACCGCGTGCCGACCTTTCGGCCGGCAAGGCGGAAGCGGCGCTGAAGAAAGGCAACGTCGGCAGCGCGGTCGCCAATGCGGAGGCCGCTGTCCTGGCAGACCCGCGCAATGCCGCCTACCGCACGATGTTGGGCGCGGCCTACATGGAGGCCGGACGCTTCCTCGCCGCGCGCACCAGCTTCGACGACGCGATGACACTGGGAGACGCCAGCGCGCGCACCGCTCTGGGTTATGTCCTTGCCTCCATCGCCGCCGGAGAGCGCGCGGCCGCGCTGCAAGTGCTCGGCGCCCGGCAGAACGAGATCCCGGCGTCCGACCTCGGCCTCGCGCTCGCATTGGCAGGCGAGACGCGCGAGGCGGTCCACGTGCTCACCACCGCCGTGCGCAGCGGCGACAACACGCCGAAGAGCCGCCAGAACCTCGCCTACGCCCTCGCCCTCAATGGCGAATGGGCCGGTGCGCGCATCATGGCTGCCGAAGACGTGCCGGCCGACCAGCTGGATGCGCGCCTGCAGGAATGGGCGCAACTTGCGCGGCCCGAATCGTTCGGAGTGCGGGTCGCCAGCGTGCTCGGCACCCGAATTGCCACCGATCCGGGCCAGCCTGTGCATCTGGCGTTGGCCAATCATCCCACCATTCCGCAGCTCGCCGCCGAGGCCGAAGCATTTGCCGAACCGCTCGCCCCCACCCAGGCCGCCGAAGGCCCGGTGTTGGCGCAAGCTGAGCTGCCGCCTGCGGACGGCGCTGCTTACGCTGACGTGGGCGTCCGTCTTGCGGCGGCTGCCCCGGCGCCTTCCCCGCAATCTTTCGACAGCGCTTTCACGGCAGAAGCTGCCGCTTCGGTGACGGCAGTTGCGGAGCCGCGGACCGTCACCAAGCCAGTGGTCCAGCCGGCGCCTGCCCGCGTCGCAGCAGCCAGGCCGTCTGTGCGACGCGCCCCGGCCCGCGCTGTCGAGCCGGCCGCGACGTCAGGGAATCATCTGGTCCAGCTCGGATCGTTTTCCAGCGAAGCCGCTGCGCGGCGCGCCTGGGGGATATATGTGGCGCGGATTCCGCAGCTGTCGGGCTTCGACATGGTCATCACCAAGGCGGTAGTGCGGGGCAAGACATACTACAGGGTGTCGGCCGGCGGCCTTCAGCGCGCCCAGGCCGGTTCGATCTGTTCGTCGGTCAAGTCGCGCGGGCAGGCCTGCTTCGCATGGTCGCAAGGCCGTCCGATGCCTGGCGCCGTCGCACGTACCACCCGCATGGCGGCACGCTAGACCACAAAAAATTACGGGCCATCGAGGGGAGAGCCTCTTTCCGTGAATAGCGGAAAGGGGCTCTCGTTCGGTCCGGTTCAGGAGAGGCGCACGCCGCCCTTCCACACGGCGGTGGCGCGGCCTTGCGCAGGCTGGCGGTCGAACGGCGTGTTTCCGGCGGTGGCGGCCATCTTGCGGCAGTCGATTACCCACGGGCGATCCGGATCGATCAGGACGATGTCGGCCTCCGTGCCCGGCTCCAGCCGGCCAGCTTCGACGCCCAGCATTCGCGCGGGGGCGCCGGCCATCAGGTCGAAGGCACGCGGCAGATCGACCACGCCATCGCGCACGAGCGTCAGCGTCATCGGCAGCAAGGTCTCCGCGCCGGCCATGCCGGGTGCGGCGTCCGCGAAGGGCAGTCGCTTGTCTTCCGGGCCGTGGGGATCGTGACCGCTCGCGATGACATCGATCGTCCCGTCGGCAATCGCCTCGCGCACGGCCTGCCGATCGTCCTCGCAGCGGAGCGGCGGCGAGAGCCGGGCGAAAGTGCGGAAGTCCATCGTCGCGAGGTCGGACAACATGAAGTGCGCCGGGGTCACCCCCGCCGTGACCGCGACCCCGCGCGCTTTCGCCGAGCGAACAAGATCGAGCGCGCCGCGCGTCGTCACCTGGCGAAGGTGCAGCCGTGCCCCGGCCAATTCGGCGAGCGCGATGTCGCGCGCGGCCGCCAGCGCCTCCGCTTCCGCCGGCGCCGACGGAAGCCCCAGGCGCGTGGCGATCTCCCCTGCTGTCGCGGCGGCCCCTCCCCCCAGGCCACCATCTTCCGCGTGGGATATGACCACGAGATCGAGCATCGCCGCGTATTGCAGCAGGCGGAGCATGACGCCCGAATCCGCGATCCAGTGCCGCCCTGTCGCGATCGCCCGCGCTCCGGCGTCACGCATGAGCGCGATTTCCGCCAGTTCCCGACCTGCCAGCCCCACCGTCGCAGCCGCCAGCGGATGAACCCACAGGTCCGGCTTCCCGCTCTTGGCGATGAAATTGACCCGCGCTGCATAGTCGAGCGGCGGGTTCTGGTCGGGCATCAGCGCCGCCCGGGTAATCCCGCCGAAGCGGAACGCCGGCTTGTCGACCGCGAAGACCCCCAGGTCGACAAGACCCGGAGCAACAAGCCGGCCGCCCGCATCGACGATTTCGTCCCCGTCCCGAGCATCGGCGAAGTCAGCGATGCGGCCATCCACCAACCGGATGCTCCCTTCGCGGATGCCGCCAGGCGTGACCAGCCTGCCGGCGACAATGGCGATGGCCCGCTGCTGCTTCACGTCCCCAATCCTGCCCGACGAGCGATCATGCCCAGCCCTCGACCCGGCGGCGCCGGCGGGTCAGCACATCGAGACACGCCATTCGCATGGCCACGCCCATCTCCACCTGCCGGGTGATGATCGACCGGTCGATCATGTCGGCGACGTCGCTGTCGATCTCCACCCCGCGGTTCATTGGCCCGGGATGCATGACCAGCGCGTCCGGCGCCGCCTGCGCAAGGCGCCGTGCGGTAAGGCCGTAAAGATGGTGGTACTCGCGCGCGCTCGGCACGAACTGGCCGTTCATCCGCTCCGTCTGCAGGCGCAGCATCATGACGACGTCCGTCCCCGCCAGCGCCCGATCGAAATCGTGGAATGGCTCCACGCCCATGCCCTCGATCCCGACGGGCATCAGCGATGGCGGTGCACAAACGCGGACGGTTGCCCCCAGCGCCTGCATGCAGAGGATGTTGGAGCGGGCGACACGGCTGTGGAGGACGTCCCCGCAGATCGTGATGGTCCGGCCCGTGAAGTCATCACCTGCCTGCCCGCGATCGCCCAGGGCATGGCGCAGCGCGAGCGCGTCGAGCAACGCCTGTGTCGGATGTTCGTGGCTGCCGTCACCTGCATTCAGGACCGGACAATCGACCTGGTCGGCGATCAGCGCCACCGCTCCGCTCGATCCATGGCGGATCACGATCGCATCGGCGCGCATGGCGTTAAGCGTGATCGCCGTATCGATCAGGGTCTCGCCCTTTTTCACGCTCGATTGCGCAGCGTGCATGTTCACGACATCGGCGCCAAGGCGCTTCCCGGCGATCTCGAAACTCAGCAACGTGCGGGTGCTGTTCTCGAAGAAAGCGTTGATTACCGTCAATCCGGCAAGACGGTCCGTGTGCTTGGCGGCACCGCGGTTCAGCGCCACCCACTGCTCCGCCTCCTCCAGGAGATAGAGGATTTCATGCCGTGCAAGCAGTCCGATGCCGAGCAGGTCGCGGTGCGGAAAGGCGTCGGCGCCGGACGGAAAACGTCCCGCTGATTGGGAGACGACGGGACCGGTCGCCCCGCGCGATGATTCCGCCGATGTCATTGAAGCCATGCCCTTGGTCGAGCGGGGTATGCCGGTCAAGCGCATTCGGGTGGCGCGCGGCGTCCGGCTCCTCTAACGCCTCTGGCAAAGCAAAAGGAATTCTCTTCGCATGTCTTTCGCGCGCAAAGTCTGGCACCTTATCGTCGCCGTCAAGGACGGCCTCAGCCTGGTGTTCCTGCTGCTGTTCTTCTTCGCGATCTACGCCGTCCTGACGATGCGGCCCAGCCCCGCCGCAGTGCGCGAAGGCGCGCTGGTGCTGGAGCTTGACGGCACCATCGTCGAAGAAAAGCGCGAGATCGACCTGTTCAGCGCGTTGCTGGCGGGCGAGGCGCCGGCTGGCGAATACGACGTGCAGGAACTGGTGCACGCCATCGACGAGGCGGCGAGCGATGATCGGGTGAAAGCCGTGGTGCTCGACCTGTCCCGCTTCGTCGGCGGGGGCCAGGTGCACCTCAACGAAGTGGGCGCCGCGCTGGACCGCGTGCGCGCGGCGAAAAAGCCGGTGCTCGCCTGGGCGGTGGCCTACACCGACGACGGGGTGCTGCTCGCCAGCCACGCCAGCGAGGTGTGGGTCGATCCGCTGGGCGGGGCGATCGTCACCGGGCCGGGCGGCAACAACCTCTATTACGGCGAACTGCTCCGCAACCTCGACGTCAATGCGCGGGTTTACAAGATCGGCACCTACAAGAGCGCGGTCGAACCCTACACCCTGAATGAAATGTCGGAGCCGGCACGGGAGAACTACACCCAGCTTTACGGCGCCTTGTGGAGCGAATGGCAGGCCAACGTGCAGCGGGCACGGCCCAAGGTGCGCCTGGCGGAGGCCACGCGCGACCCGGCGGCATGGTTCGCCGCCGCGCAAGGCGACGCCGCCACCGCGGCGAAGAACGCCGGCCTGGTCGACCGCCTGGGAGACAAGGTCGAATTCGGAAAGCGCGTCGCGGCGGTCGCTGGCGCCGATACCTGGAGCGAGCTGCCCGGCGCCTATGCCCGCACCGACCTCGATGCGTGGATGGCGGACAAGCCCATGCCCGACACGGGAGATGCCATCGGCGTCATCACCATCGCGGGCGAGATCGTGGACGGCGATGCCGGGCCCGGCCAGGCGGGCGGCGAACGGATCGCAAAGCTGCTCGACAAAGCGCTCGACGATGATCTGAAGGGGCTGGTCGTGCGGGTGGATTCGCCCGGCGGCTCGGTCCTCGCCAGCGAGGAGATCCGGCGGGCGATCCTGCGTCACAAGGCGAAGGGCATTCCGATTGCCGTCTCGATGGCCAACCTCGCCGCCAGCGGTGGTTACTGGGTGTCGACCCCGGCCCAGCGCATCTTCGCAGAGCCCGACACGATCACCGGATCGATCGGCATTTTCGCCGTGGTGCCCACGTTCGAGAACCTGGCATCCGAGTGGGGCGTCAACTCGAGCGGTGTCTCGACGACCCCGCTGTCCGGCCAGCCCGACCTGATCGGCGGCTTCCCCCCGCAGGTGGACGCCCTGCTTCAGGGCTATGTCGAGGACGGATACCGCGACTTCATCGGCCGCGTGGCTCAGGCCCGCAAGCTGACGCCGGCCCGGGTCGACGAGATCGGCCAGGGACGCGTGTGGGACGGCGGCACCGCGCGGCAGATCGGCCTCGTCGATCAGTACGGCGGCCTGCAGGACGCGCTGGCCTGGGTCGCCGGCCGGGCCAAGCTGGGCGATGGCGAGTGGCATGCCGAATACCTCGGCCAGGAAACCGGCACGGCCGACACACTGCTGCGCCAGATGCTGATCGACGATGGCGAACGGGCCGCAACGAGCGATCTGTTCGCGGCGCTGGCGGGCCGCCAGCAGGCCATGCTCGGCCGGATTGTCAGCGATGCCGAACGCCTCACCCGGTCGCAGGGCATCCAGGCCCTGTGCCTGGAGTGCGGCGGCATGGTCCAGGCCGCGCCAGCCCGGCCGCTCCAAGGCTGGATCGCGCGCCTGCTCGCCCTGTTCGCATAGCGGGTTGCCAAGCTGCCCACCCGGTGGCAAAGGCCCGCCCCTGTCCCGGCCTCACGGCCATCGGGGCGGGCGCGTAGCTCAGCGGTAGAGCACACCCTTCACACGGGTGGGGTCACAGGTTCAATCCCTGTCGCGCCCACCATCTTCGGCCTTGGCCCGGATGGCATGACAGGTGGCGAATGCCCTGTCCCGCTGCCGCGCGGTGGCCGTCCGCGCAATGCCTCGGGCGCATCACTCCCGGAATGCGTTTTCGGACAGCCGGGTGATCGGTGTGAACAGGTAGGACAGGATCGAACGCTGCTCTCCCCGCAGGCTGACGTTCGCCATCATGCCGGGCCCGATGCGCAGCGGCCTGCCATCAGTGCCTTTCAGCGTGTCGCTGGTCTGCACTTCCACCGTGTAGAAGTTCTCGCCGTCTTCGTTCTGGATGGCATCGGGCGAAATCGAGGTGACAACGCCGTCCATCATGCCGAAGACCGATGAATTATACGCGGTGATCTCCACCCGCGCCTTCTGGCCCAGCCCCACGTTTCCAATATCGGCGGGGCGGACCATGACTTCAACGAACAAGGCATCGTCCACCGGGACGATCTCCACCACGGGCATGCCCGCGCTAACGGAACCGCCGACTGTGGTTACGAGCACGCGATTCACCTTGCCGGACATCGGCGCACGGATCACCGTGCGATCAACCCGGTCCGAAAGCGCGGGCAGGTTTTGCCGCTGGATGGTAAGTTCGGCCTGCGCCTGGGAAAGTTCCATCCCGGCGCGCGACTTCCAGTCGCTGAACTGCTGCGCCGCCGCCGCCCTTGCTTCGGCCACCGAGGATTGAGAACGGGCCACGGCAGCCTGGGCCGCCGCGACCTCGTTCTGGGCGACGTTCGCGGCATTCTCTGCCTTGATCAGATCGATCTTGGGCACGATCAGCTGTTCCGCCAGCGGCCGGATCATGTCGAGTTCCCGCCGCGCCGTCACGAGGTTCGACTGGCGGGAATCGAGGAGCGAGCGCGCCTCCGCCACGGAGCGTTCCGCTTGCCGAACGCGGGAAACACCGGCTTCCTGCAGGCTGCCGAGCTCGGCCATGCGCGCGTTGTGCAGCGATTGTTCTACCGCTGCCTGCGATCCGGCCACGTTGCTGTAGGACGGGCTTCCGCCGCGCACTTCGGCCTGGAGCCGCGCGATCTTGGCTTCGAGCGCCTTCACGTTCGCCTCGGAACTGTCGTAGGCCGCGCCCGATATGGTCGGACTCAGCCGCACCAGGACCTGGCCTCGCCGCACGGTGTCGCCCGGCTTCACCAGGATTTGCTCCACGATCCCGCCTTCGAGGTTCGAGACGACCTGTAGCTTGGAACTCGGCACCACCCGGCCCATCCCGCGCACCGTCCGGTCGATGCTCGTCAGCGCCGCCCAGGCGATGAAGATCACGACGAATGCCGCCAGCACCCACAGCACCACGCTGGCGGACTTGCGAGCGCGGAACTCCTCGTCCTCGAGCTCGATGTCCTCACCGGCGAAAATCGATCGGCCCATATGCAGCATGACAGTTACCTCGCGCCGATTCGCGCGACATCGCGCGTGATGCTTTCGGGGGTGCCGTCCATCGCCACCCGCCCGCGCGACATCAGGATCACGCGGTCGACCAGGTTGAGCAGCGAGGGGCGATGCGTGATGACGATCAGGGTCCGCCCTTCGAATTCATTGCGCAGGTTGGCCATGAGGCGCGCCTCGGTATCGGTATCGACGGCGCTCGTGGGCTCGTCGAAAACCAGGATCGGCGGACTGCCAACAAGCGCCCGCGCCATCGCAATCGCCTGGCGCTGGCCGCCGGAAAGGCCTTCGCCGCGATCGGCCAGGCGCACGTCGTAGCCGTTTGGCATGGTCGCGATGAAGTTGTGCGCCAGCGATGCCTTCGCCGCGCGGATCATCTCATCATCGGGGAGATCTTCGCGCCCGAGGAGAATGTTCTCGCGGATGGTGCCTGTCAGCAGCACGTTGTCCTGCAGCAGCGCACCCACCTTGGACCGCAGCGCCTGGGGCGAGAGCTGACGCACATCGGTCCCATCCACCATGATCAGGCCGCTGCCGGGCGGGTAGAGGCCGATCAGGAGCTTGGCGATGGTCGACTTGCCCGATCCCACCGGTCCGATCAGCGCCACGTGCTCGCCCGCCTTGATCCGGAACGATACGCTGCTGAGCGCCAGTTCGGCCGCCCCGGGGTAGCGAAAATCGACGTCGCGGAATTCGATTGCTCCCTCGATGGTGGACGGTGTCAGGCCGGTACCGGTGTCCGGCCCTTCCTGCGGCTGTTCCATCAGTTCGTTGATCTGGCGATAGGCAGTTCGGGCGGCGTTGATCCGGGTCAGCAGGTTGGCGATCGCACCCAGCGGCGCCACCGCGCGGCCAGCGAGGATCGAACAGGCAATCAGGCCGCCCATGGTCAGCCGCTGGTCCGCGATCGCGAACACGCCGAAGATGACGATGCCGGTATAGGCCATCGTCTGGGCGCTGCCGGCGACATTGATCGACATGTTCGACGTCAGCCGCTGGCGCAGCGCCGCCTGCGAATGACCCTTCATCGCCGCGTCCCAGCGCCGTTCGAGCAGCTTGCCGGCGTTGGCGCTCTTCACGGTTTCCAGGCTGCCGATGGTTTCCACCAGCACCGCCTGCTTGCCCAGCGCCTCGCCCAACGTGCGCGAGGCGAGCGATCGCATCACCGGCTGCGTGGCCAGCGCTGCAAGCACGACCAGGGGGATGAGAACCAAGGGCACCAGGACCAGCCACCCGCCGATAAGCGCGATCGCCGTGAGGGTGATGATTATGAACGGCAGGTCCACGAGGGTGGTCAGCGTGGCCGAAGTGAAGAAATCACGCAGCGTCTCGATCTCACGGACCAGACCCGCAAGCCCCCCTGTCGAACGCCGCCCGAGATCGAGCCGCATGGCAAGAATGCGCGCAAAGATCGTGCGCCCTATATCGCGATCGACCCGCGCGCCGGCGACATCGACGAAATAGGACCGGAGCATTTTCAGCACGAAGTCGAACAGCAGGACGAACGCCAGGCCGATCGTCAGGCCGACAAGCGATTCCGTCGCGTTGTTGGGAACGACCCGGTCGTAAACCGTCATCGTGAACAGCGCGACGATGAGGGCGAACAGGTTGATCATGGCCGCTGCGATGCCGACGCGGACATAGAGCGACCGGTTCTTGCGGAGGGGACCGGACAGCCACTCGGCTATCCGGCCCTTCGGCTCCTCAACTTCCCTTTGCTGATACATGTGCGCCCCGGCCCGCTCAGACCGGTATCAGCGATTGATCGTGAGACTGGTCGAGCCCGCTGAACAGTTCGAGGCTGACCGCCTGGTTGAGCGCGAAGGCGAACGCGCTGCTGTCGCCATCCCCGGCGTAGGTTTCGCCGAAGATCACGCCGTCGTTGTTGTAGGAATCCAGCGCCGCGTGGATCTGCGCTCCGGAATGGTCGCCGCCATAGGATGCCGGGCTCTTCCACGCTGCCGAGCTCGACTTGATCGTGGTGCCGAACATGAAGGTGGCAAAGTCGGCGTCCGACGGGCTGGAACTGCTTGAGAACTTTTGCAGCCAGGCCACGGCGTCGTCGATGTAGTGGCGCGGCGCGTTGGCGATGTTGCCGGGATCGCTCATGTCGGTCGGGTCGATGTTGTTCCCGGCCAGGTAGTTGAGCCACGTGGCCACCACGTCGCGTCCCAGGGTATGGACGACATTGTTGCCGCCCTTGTCCTCGTTACCGACAAGCCGCAGGGCATCCTGGTAGGATACGAACAGGACATCCTCGCCCGGGTCGCGGATTCCGTCCATGTCGTAATCGCCGATCAGCAGGCCCGCCCTGTCGAGCGGAGCCGCGTCATTGATCCCGTCGCCGGCCACCGCGTTGATGACGCCGTCGTTGTTGCTGTCGACTGCGTACCGGATATCGGTGTTGATGCCGGTTTCCGGATCGTATCCTGGGAAGTTCTCTCCCTTCTGTGGGTCGTTCGTCGTGTTGCCATCCCAGAACAGCCCGCCGTTCTTCGGATTCTGCCAGAAGCCCGGGGTCCGCACGCCCGGCCCGTCGTTGACGACGCCGAAGTAATTGGCGGCGTCGAAGTCGCTCACGCCGGCTTGCGCGCTCGACAGTTCGACGGTGTTGGTATGCTGGCCGGCGGCGAAGGGCAGCTCGTAATAGACCTTCACCGACGCGCCCGGTGCCAGGGTAAGGTCATCCAGCGTACCGTTATTGTCGGCATCCAGCGTCGCCCAATCCTCGCCCGCATCACGCATGCCGTCATTGTCGAGATCGACGTACGCGTTGACGGTCGTGTAGTTGATGTTCGAGCTGAGCCCGGTGCCGTAATCCATCAGCTGATCGTCCAGCGTGATGCCGGTCAGCGTGATGTTGCCGACGTTGCTGATGACCACCTGGAAGTAGATCGGATTGTTGGCGGTGGTCGCCATCGGGCCGGTCGGATCATCCTCGTCCGTGTAGGTCACGCCGTCGAGCGAGACGTTCTTCTCGACATCGCCGCGCGGCGAGTAGTCCAGCGGCACCTCCTCGCTGTCGCTCGAGGAGCCGGTCTCGTTCGAGTCGGCCGTGGCGGTGTTGTCGATGTCGTTGTCGCCCCCGCCTCGCGTGTCGAGGTCGGCCTGGGTCACCTCGTACGTGAGGTCCTCCGAGGTCCAGGTCGCACCCGGCAGCAGCGTGCCCACCGCAACGTCGAGCCCGGTCAGCGGATCGACCGCGGTCACCCCGGTGAGCGTGATGTTGCCGGTGTTGGTCACCGTCACCCGGTAGGTGATGAGGTCACCCGCATCGTCGGCGGTCGCATCCGGCCCGCGGCCGTCAACGTCCACCACCACCTTGTCGATCGCGAGCGCCGGCGAGTAGTCCAGCGGCACCTCCTCGCTGTCGCTCGAGGAGCCGGTCTCGTTCGAGTCGGCCGTGGCGGTGTTGTCGATGTCGTTGTCGCCCCCGCCTCGCGTGTCGAGGTCGGCCTGGGTCACCTCGTACGTGAGGTCCTCCGAGGTCCAGGTCGCACCCGGCAGCAGCGTGCCCACCGCAACGTCGAGCCCGGTCAGCGGATCGACCGCGGTCACCCCGGTGAGCGTGATGTTGCCGGTGTTGGTCACCGTCACCCGGTAGGTGATGAGGTCACCCGCATCGTCGGCGGTCGCATCCGGCCCGCGGCCGTCAACGTCCACCACCACCTTGTCGATCGCGAGCGCCGGGGCATAGACGATCGGCGCCACCGCACTCGCCGCGGCCGGCCCTGTCTGGCTGGACGTCGCGCGGGCCGTGTTGTCGATCGACCCGGCGAACTGGTCATCCAATTCGAGGGTGCCGTTCGAATCAAGATCGGCTTGGGTCAGCGTGTATGTCTCCACGAGCGGCGCACTGGAGGCCCCCGGTGCGAGCGTGCCGATTTCGTACACATTGCCCGTGAGCGGGTCCGTCACCTCGACATCGGTGAGTGTGACGTTGCCCGTATTGGTGACCACGATCGTGTAATTTGCCACGTCGCCGGCAAAGTCGCCGATCGCGTCGCCGTCCCCGCCGGACCAGCCTTCAAAGACCTTGGTGATCGCGATTGCTGGGGCCCGCAGGATCGGCGCAGACGCATCATCCGTGTCGGTAACGGTGTTGCTGGTGCCTTGCTGGGTGGCGACCACGGTGGCGGAGTTGTCGCTTTCGCCGTCGCCGCCGCCGTTGTCGTCGATATCGGATTGCGACGCCGTCTGCGTCGCGGTGTAATACCATTTCTCGCCGATATCGAGCACGCCGTCCTTGTCGGTGTCACCCTTGATCGCGCCAGCCACCATGACGGCGATCGCCCCTGCATCGGCCAGTGCGTCGGTGACGATCACATTGGCGAGCGCGGTTTCGCCGTCATTGAGAACGGTGATCTCGTAATTGGCAACATCCCCGTTTCCGTCGAGCACGGCGGTGGAACTGCCGGCGTCGGGCCCGTCTGTCACGTCGATGAACGTCTTCTCGATCGTGACGTGGGGCGTAAGGACATGGTTGCCGATAGGGTCGACGTTGAAGACCTGACCGGGGGTGAATGTCGTTACCGTGACGGTCTCGTAATCGCCGGTCGTCTGCACCTGGCCCGCAGGGGTCACCTCGTCGATGCGATATGTCCCGGCAGTGAGGCCGCCGAAAGCGTAACTCCCGTTGGCATCCGTGATCGTGTAGCGTTCGGTGATCGTCTCGCCCGCGTCCTGCACTCCGTTGCCATTGGTATCGCCGTCCAGGACACCGTCGCCGTCGGCATCGATGAACACGGTCACGCCGGCCACGCCGCCTTCGCCCGCATCCCGCACGCCATCGCTGTCGATGTCGTTGAACTTCGTGCCGCGCAGGATGAACGCGTTCTGGACGTTCCATTCCTCGAACCCGCCGTTCGCGACCCAATCGCTGTTGGCGGTGGCGCCGGGCCCGCTGGCCGCCCCCATTTCCACGTACAGATACAGGTAGTTATTCGATACATCGACCCCTTCAAAGTACGAGACGGGGACCAGGACAGAGTAATCGTCGTTGCCGCTGCCCGACGAGTTCGCCTCGCTGAGAAGAACGGACACGTTACCGGTCGCGTCCATGTCATACCGCAGTGTCGCGGACGTGCCGTCGAACAGTTGCGTCGTGGTCTGGATATTGCCGTTGGTCGACGTGTAGAGCTTGAACTGGTCGAGAGAAATGTTCGTGTCCGGCACAGAATCGGACTCGTTCAGGTCGACCCGGAATTCGTAGTACGCCACCCCGTCGATAACCTTCACCGGGATCGCCCCGAGAAGCAGCGTCTTCGTTTTCGACACGTCGATTTCCGCGTTGGTGGCGTTGAGCGGATTCCCTTCATCCGAATTGAAACCGGCTTCGGAATAATTTTGCGGGACTTCGCCGCCCGTACGATCGTCGAGCGCAAGGAAGGTGTTGTACCCACCGGTGCCCGATCCGACGTTGGCCGCGTCCTGGAAGATGGCGCCGTTGATGACCGCAGCCGATTCGGCCTGGGTCAAGTTGACGTCCTTGATGCCGTCGCCCGTCTCGTCCACGATTTCGATCAGGTCGACTGAGGGGTCTTGCAGCTCCTTGTCCCAGGTTCCGTTACCATCGGTATCAACGCGGATAGCCATCGCCGTTCTCCCTAGCGCATGCGCAGTTCCGAATACGGATCGGGCACGATAGGCATGGAGCCGGGCGGGATGCAGGACACGCGGGCATCACGTCTGGAGCCACGCCAGACCGCCTTCGGCGATCTTCACGTGATCCGACTGACCCGATTCAACTGCGATTGTTTTGGACGACTCGCTGGATGACCGAGTCGCTGACCGATGGACGTTAGGCCTCTGTTAACCAGAGTCAAATGCTTTCGGTTAACCCCGAGGCGAAGAACCGCACATTTTCGGATAACGCTCTACTGCACTCAGAAATAAAAGGTTTTTTCCGGGCCGTGAAGTTTACGATCGGCTGCCGTCAACCGTGTACTACGCTCAACCTGGCGGGCGCGACCTGCCCTTCCATCGGAACATCGAAGCGCTGGATGTAGTGGGCCAGCCGATCGAGAACCTGCCCTTCGTCGAGCCCGAACTGATCCAGGCTGTAGCGATGGGGACGACGCTTCAGGGCTCGGCTGCGATCGACATAGCGCTCCATGCCCCGCACAGCCGGTTCCATGTCGAGGCCGAGGAAACGGTACACACGCGCCATCGTGCCGCGCCAGTCGCTGTCCATGTCGTCATACTGCACGTCAATCATGAGCTCGGCAGGAATGTTGTTCCTGGCCTCCATCATGCGGTCGACCTGCAAGGTGGTCTTGCGAAGCCATTCCCGCCCGACTGACCGTGCATCGGCATGATCCGAATAGATGATCGTCTGGTTCCACGCGAGCGAAGCGGCGCTGCCGACCACCTGCCGCGGATCGCGATGAGTGAAGATAAGGCGCGCGTCGGGAAACACTTTCAGCAACGCCGGCAGGTCGAGCATATGCTGCGGTGTCTTGAGTATCCAGGGCCGGAGCGAGCTTTCCTGCTGCGACCATCCGATCAAGCGCAGGAGGTTCGCCATGTGGCGGTAGGCAGGTTCGGCATCCTCGCCTTCGCACCAGCGGCCATAGGTCGGCACCGTCCACTGCGCTTCGTGTTTCATGCCCCACATGCTGGCGACGAGCAGGCCGAGTTCCTCTTCCGGTTCGTAGGGACCAGTGGGATGGATCGACAGGGTGCGCGGGTTGGCGAGCCGGGCGACTTTCATGATCCGGGCTGCCAGCTTCGGACGGAAATCCTTCGAGCCTCCGGCCATCACCTCCTCGAACCCCGGGCGGGGGACCGGACTGATCGTTTCGAAGCTCCGCAAGTGAGCAAAGCGCCGGTCGGATGCGAGCAGGCGGTGCAGCCGCGTGGTGCCCGAACGCATGGGCCCGACGATCACAACCGGGTGCGGGATCGGGCGGGCCAGGATCTCGGGATGTCGTTCGAACCACATCTGCGTCCACAGACGGTCGCGCAGGACGTGGTGGAATTGCTGCCGGGCGGCCCATTCACCGGCCGCGTTCAGCCGGGCCTCCCCCTGAATTGCCTCCAGCAGGACGGCGAGCGGGCGCTTGAACCAGGGATCGCCGAAATCATCCAGCCCGGTGTCCTCCGCCGCGCTCGCCAGCATGGCGTCCATCCGCAGTTCGGCCGGTGACACCAGCCCGAGCGCACGCCCTGCACGCAAGGTCCGGTCAAGGACCGTGATGAACGGTGTGCGCCGCGGGGGCAAAGCCATCATGTTATTCAATTATCTGCCCTTTGCCGGCGTCCCACACGCTTCGCCTGGTCCGTGATAGGCCTTTCTACCCGCGTCAGGCGGCCTTGTTCCCCGAAAGCCGACAGGGCATAGGCGGCGGCCATGCACGATATCCGCCTGATCCGCGACGATCCCGCTGCCTTCGACGCGGCGCTTGCAAGGCGGGGATTCGCCGCGGCAGCTGCCGAGGTCCTGGCGCTCGACGAAAGGCGCCGGGTGGCGGCGACCAAGGCGCAGGATCGCCTGGCCCGCCGCAACGAAGCGTCGAAGGCGATAGGCGCCGCGATGGGGCGCGGCGACCAGGATGCCGCCGGTGCGCTCAAGGCGGAAGTTGCGGCGATCAAGGCCGAGCTGCCCGCGCTCGAGGAAGAGGAGAGGGCCGCCGGGGCCGCGCAGGACAATCTCCTGGCGCAGCTTCCGAACCTGCCCGCCGCCGATGTTCCACTTGGGCAGGACGAGGCATCCAACGTCGAGACCGCGCGTTGGGGCGAGCTTCCCGCGTTCGCCTTCCAGCCCGCCGAACACGCGGACTTTGGCCCCGCGCTGGGCCTGGATTTCGAAACCGGCGCAAGACTGGCGGGCGCGCGCTTCACCTTTCTGCGTGGACAGATGGCCCGGCTGCAGCGGGCGCTGACGCAGTTCATGCTCGACGTGCAGACAGGCGAACATGGCTATCAGGAGTGTGCCGTGCCGCTCCTGGTGCGCGAAGATGCGATGTTCGGCACCGGACAGCTACCGAAGTTCGCGGAGGACAGCTTCGCGACCACCGACGGGCGCTGGCTGATCCCGACCAGCGAAGTCAGCCTGACCAATTCGGTGCGCGAACAGATCATCGACTTGCCCGCGCCGCTGCGCCTCACCGCGCTCACTCCATGCTTCCGATCCGAAGCGGGCTCGGCGGGGCGCGACACCCGCGGCTATATCCGCCAGCACCAGTTCGACAAGGTGGAGCTTGTCTCCATCTGCCGGCCAGAGGACGCATCGGCAGAGCATGCGCACATGGTCCGCAGCGCGCAGAATATCCTCGAGCGACTGGGCCTGCCCTATCGCACGATGCTGCTGTGTGCCGGCGACATGGGCTTCGGTGCGCGCAAGACCTTCGACCTCGAGGTGTGGCTGCCCGGCCAGGCGGCATATCGGGAGATCAGCTCGATCAGCTGGTGCGGCGACTTCCAGGCGAGGCGGATGAACGCCCGTTACCGTGACGAGAACGGCAAGCCCGCTTTCGTCCACACTCTCAACGGTTCCGGCCTCGCAGTGGGCCGCACGCTGGTTGCCGTGCTGGAGAACTATCAGCAGGCCGATGGATCGGTGATCGTGCCGGAAGCGCTGCTGCCGTGGACCGGCGGGCTGCACCTGCTGGAGCCTGTCCGCTGATGCGCATCCTTCTTACCAACGACGATGGCATCCACGCCCCCGGCCTCGCCGTGCTGGAGGAAATCGCACGGTCGATCTCCGACGACGTGTGGATATGCGCCCCGTCCGAGGAACAGTCGGGCGCCGGCCATTCGCTGACGCTGGCCCGGCCCGTGCGGCTGCGGCAGCATGGTCCGCGGCGCTTCTCGGTCAGTGGCACTCCGACTGACGCGGTGACGCTGGGTTTGCGCAAGGTGATGGACGGGCCGCCGGACGTGATCCTGTCGGGCGTCAATCGCGGTGCCAACCTCGCGGACGACATCACCTATTCCGGCACCGTTTCGGCGGCCATCGAGGGCGCTCTCGCCGGAATCCGCGCCATCGCACTCTCGCAGGTCTATGCTGGCGAAGGCATGGGCGACGCGGTCCCGTTCGATGCGGCCGCGGCCTGGGGCGCCAGGGTGCTGGCCCCGCTGCTTGACGTGCCGCTGCCGCGCCGCACGCTCGTCAACGTCAACTTCCCGCCCCTGCACGCCGGCGAGGTGAAGGGCATCCGCGTCGTCCGCCAGGGATTTCACGATTATTCGCGCGGCACGGTCGTCGAAGGCCGCGATCCGCGCGGGTATCCGTACTACTGGTTCGGGCTGGAGGCGATCGAGCACACGCTTGACCACGGCACCGACCTTGAAGCCATCGCCGACGGCTACGTCGCGGTCACCCCGCTGCATCTCGACCTGACCCACCACGCCTCGCTCGGCGAGCTCGGCGAACGGTTCGCGTAGAGTCATGGCAGAGGAACAGGGGAACGGCCGCCCACGGCCGGACGTCAAGTTCCAGCCGCTGCGGCGCGCGGTAAAAGTCCCTGTCTGGGCCGATCTCGGCATTCGGCTGGGGTTGGCACTCGTTCTGGTCCTCGTGGTGGTGTCGATCCACTGGTTCGATCGCAGCGGGCTGGTCGACCACTACGACGGGGATGTCTCCTTCCTCGACATCGTCTATTTCACGATGATCTCCGTCACCACCACGGGGTTCGGAGACATCACCCCCGTCTCGCCCCAGGCGCGGCTGGTGGAGGCAGTGATCGTCACGCCCATCCGGATCGCCGTGCTGTTCATCTTCGTGGGCGCGGCCTACGATTTCGTCATTCGCAGAAGCTGGGAGAAATGGCGCATGAAGCGGATTCAGGAGCGCCTGACCAATCACATCGTCGTGCTGGGCTTCGGCATATCGGGATCCGAAGCGGTCCACGAATTGATCGCACGCGGGACCGACCCGTCCTGCATCGTGGTGATGGACAACAGCGCGGAGCGGCTGGCCGAGGCCGGGGCCCTGGGTTGCAACGTAATGGAAGCCGACGCCACGCGGGATGAGAACCTGATGGCGGTGCGCATCGAACAGGCGCAGACGGTGCTGGTCTCTGCCGGAAGGGACGATTCCTCGATCCTCATCGTCCTCACCGTCCGCCATCTCGCGCCCAGGGTGCCGATCAGCGTAGTGGTGCGCGCGGCGGACAACGAGCTGCTTGCGCGCCAGGCGGGGGCAGACAACGTGATCAACCCGGTGCGCTTCACCGGTCTGCTGCTCGCCGGCAGCGCGCAGGGAAGCCATGTCGCCGATTACATGGTCGATCTCGCGTCGGTCGGTGGGCGTGTCCAACTGGTCGAACGACCGGTGATGGAAGACGAAATCGGACACACCGTGAACGAATTGGCGAGCGGCGGCCTGGGCCTCAGGGTCTATCGGGGCGACAGCGCGTTCGGATTCTGGGAGACGGAAAAGCTGCGCGCCGGCGATGTGGTCGTGGAGATCAGACCCACCGGCGGCGGATGATGCCTGCCAGCTATCCCATCAGGTAGAAGACGAGTCCCATCGCCAGATAAGCCGCCAGCCAGTATCCCGCATCGATCAGCGCGACGCGCGTCGGCACGCGAATATGGGCGAAACTGGTCCACAGCGCCGGGATGACGAAGGCGAGCGCCAGGCCGCCGCTCATCATGAAATAGAGCCAGGGCTTTTCCGCCAGCGTGGCGCTGCCGACGCGGGCGAAGAAATGGCCCAGCATGGCAGAGGTGATGAGCAGCATCAGCCCCGCGAGCGCAGCAAAGCGCAGCGGATGCCGCCGCGCGACGAAGCGCCCGCCGGCAACCTTGCGCGCCTTTTCCGCGCCGAATGCCGGCCTGAACCAGGCGAGGGCAAGCAACCCCGCCCCGAGCGCTGCCACGACAACTGCAACCCAGTTAACCGGCCCCATTTGCGCCCGTTCTCCCCCTTATCACGATAGTGTAGCCTAATTGGCGCGCGGGGTGTAGGGGGCCGCCCGCGATGAGCACCCACTCCCCCACCTCGATTCCAGACCAGAAGAAAGTCGGCATGGTCAGCCTCGGCTGCCCCAAGGCGCTGGTCGATTCGGAACGCATCCTCACGGCCCTGCGAGCGGACGGCTACTCGATGAGCGCCGATTACGCCGGCGCCGACGTCGTGTTGGTGAACACTTGCGGCTTCCTCGACAGCGCGAAGGAAGAAAGCCTCGAGGCGATCGGCGAGGCGATCGCGGAAAACGGCCGCGTGATCGTGACCGGCTGCATGGGCGAAGAAGCCGAGGCCATCCGCGCGCGCTTCCCCCAGGTGCTGGCCGTGACCGGCGCGCAGCAGTACGAAGCCGTGGTGGACGCGGTGCGCGCGGCCGCCCCGCCCAGCCAGGGTCCGTTCGTTGACCTAGTGCCCCAGGTCTATGCCGACGACGGCGGCATCAAGCTGACGCCGCGGCATTACAGCTATCTCAAGATTTCCGAAGGCTGCAACCACTCCTGCGCGTTCTGCATCATCCCGCAGCTTCGCGGGCGGCTCGCCAGCCGCCGCATCGACGCCGTCCTGCGAGAAGCGGAGAAGCTGGTGGCGGCCGGCACCCGGGAGCTACTCGTCATCAGCCAGGATACCAGCGCCTATGGCGTGGACATCCGGCACGAGGAACGGATGTGGCACGGGCACCCGGTGCGCGCGCACATGACGGATCTGGCGCGCGAACTCGGCCAGCTTCGCACGCCGGAGGGCGCTTCGCCGTGGGTGCGGCTGCACTATGTCTATCCCTACCCCCATGTCGACGCGGTGATCCCGCTGATGGCCGAAGGGCTGCTGACCCCATACCTCGACATTCCGTTCCAGCACGCCAGCCCCAAGGTGCTGCGCGCGATGAAGCGGCCGGCGAATGAGGCCCGGGTGCTGGAACGCATCCGCGCGTGGCGAGCGATCGCGCCCGATCTCACGATCCGTTCCAGCTTCGTGGTCGGCTTTCCTGGCGAGACCGAGGACGATTTCCGGTACCTGCTCGACTGGCTGGAAGAAGCGCAGCTCGACCGCGTGGGCGGTTTCCGGTTCGAGCCAGTGGATGGCGCGGCGGCCAACGCCCTGCCCGATCCCGTGCCCGAGACTGTGAAGGAAGAACGCTACGCCCGCCTGATGGAAGTAACCGAACGGATCAGCGCGGCGAAACTGGCTGCGAAGGTCGGCCGCGTGCTGCCGGTGATCGTGGACGAAGTTGGCGAACCCGACGCTGACGGCGACATCGGCGCCACCGCCCGCAGCCAGGCAGATGCCCCCGAGATCGACGGTCAGGTATTCCTTCGCAACGTGTCCGCAGACTTGCGCCCGGGCGACTTCGCGAATGTGCTGGTCGAAGATGCCGACGCGCACGACCTTTTTGGCGCGCCCGTCCATTAACCCTCGCTAGAACGGCGCGCCGTTCCGCAGCGTGCGGAAGGTGACGCTGCGCCGGGTCGCCGTCATCGGGGCGATCGAGTGCTGCCAATCCGTCCTTGCGGGCCCGTCAAGCAGATAGGCGGAGCGTGGCGGAAGGAGCACCGGACGCCGGTCGAAAGCGCCGTCCGCGCGCCTCCGGCGGAACCGGATGGTCGCGGGGGTCGATAGCGACAGCCCGATGACCTGTCCGTACTGCGGCCGGTCGCGGTGCCAGCCGATACCCGCACCCGGATCGTACCGGATCGCGAGACCCTGCACGAACGCTTCCGGCGAAAGGCCGAAAGCCGGGGCCAGTGCGTTGCGCAGATCGACCAACCAATCCGGCATGGTCGGCGCGGAGATCGGCCGCGCCCGCTGGTAATCGTATGCCGAACCGTAATTTGCGGTGAGACGCTTGGCTTCCCACTGGCCGAACTGGAAGGGCGTGAGCGGTGCCGCGTCGATCCGCCTTTCCAGCGCGCGTTCCGTCGCGGCGCAGATCGCGTCGGGAATGAAGACGAGCCCTTCCGGCACGCTGGCCGGCGGGCTGTCGGGAAAAAGGGCGAGCTGGTCTGCCACCCCGCCAAGGTGGGCATGCCGGTACAGTTCGCAAGCGCCCCGGCTGCCGTGTCAGGCGGCGTTGCTGTTATGTCCCATGGACTGGAACCAGCGCTTCACGTTGCGAGCCGCCTGGCGCAGACGTTGTTCGTTTTCGACCAGCGCGATGCGCACGTAACCTTCACCGTCTTCGCCATATCCGACGCCCGGCGCCACGGCGACTTGGGCGTGGAGGAGCATCTGCTTCGAGAATTCCAGGCTGCCCATGTGCGCCAGTGCCTTGGGCAGAGGGGCCCAGGCGAACATGCTGGCGGGCGGCGGCGGAATGTCCCACCCGGCGCGGCCAAACACTTCCACCAGCACATCGCGCCGCTTGTGGTAAAGCTGGCGGTTCCTCTCGACGATGTCTTGCGGCCCGTTCAAGGCCGCGCAGGCCGCCGCCTGGATCGGGGTGAACGCGCCGTAGTCGAGATAGCTCTTCACGCGTGTCATGGCCGCGATGAGATCGCGGTTGCCGACGGCGAAGCCGATGCGCCAGCCAGCCATCGAATAGGTTTTGCTGAGCGACGTGAATTCTACCGCCACGTCCTTCGCCCCCGGAACCTGGAGGATCGAGACAGTTGGCTTGCCGTCGTAATAAAGTTCCGAATAGGCGAGGTCGGAAATGATCCAGACCCGGTTTTCGCGCGCCCAGGCGACCAGCCGTTCGTAGAATGCGAGGTCCACCGTCTCGGCAGTGGGATTGGATGGGTAGTTTACCACCAGGATGCTCGGCCGCGGGACGGTGAAGGCCATCGCCCGTTCCAGGCTGCGAAAATATTCCTCGTCCGGCGTGGTCGGCACGCTGCGGATCGTGGCCCCGGCGATGATGAAGCCGAAGGTGTGGATCGGATAACTGGGGTTGGGCGCCAGAACCACGTCGCCCGGCGCGGTAATGGCCGTGGCGAGGCTGGCGAGCCCTTCCTTCGAGCCCATCGTCACGACGACCTCGGTCTCCGGATCGAGCTCCACCCCGAACCGGCGGCCGTAATAGTTCGCCTGCGCGCGGCGGAGGCCGGGTATCCCCTTTGATTGCGAATAGCCGTGTGCGCCTGCCTTCGACGCCACTTCGCACAGTTTCTCGATGACGTGCGGCGGCGGCGGCAGGTCGGGGTTGCCCATGCCGAGATCGATGATGTCCTGACCCGCGGCGCGCGCGGCGGCCCGCATGCCGTTTACTTCGGCGATGACATAGGGCGGCAGGCGCTTCATGCGGTAGAATTCGTCGTTCATCGGTCTCTTCGGCTAGGTTGGCCTGCCCGTGTAGGCGAATATTCCTTGCCGCGAAACCGGCAGGCACGCCAAGTTGTTGCGTATCCAGACGCATGAGAGGATTCGATCGATGGCCAGCGCGACCCCCCCGCCCAATCCCTTCGCCGCGCTCTTCGACATGCAGGGGGAGGCGATGCGCGAGATGTGGGGGGCGATGATGCCCGGCGCCGCCTCGGACGCGACCCAGCCCCCCACGATGGGGTGGGACGACATGGCCGCCTGGGCCGAAACAGGCCGCGCGCTGCAGTCCATGTGGCTCGAGTATCTGGGCGGAACGGGCAGCGCCGCGCCGGCCGGCGGAGCAGGTATCGATCCCGCGCGCTTCCTCCTCCTGTCGAAGGGGTGGAGCGATGCCTGGCAGAAGACCATGGCGGACGGCCTCTCAACGCAGGGAGCGCTGGCAGAAGAGACGCTGGCCCTGTGGTCGGGGGTGGTGGGCCAGGCGGCCGGCACGAACGATGCTGGAACGGAGATGCCCCGCAACGACAAGCGCTTCTCCGACCCGGCCTGGCGGAACCATCCCGCTTACGCGCTCCTCCATCAAGCATACCTGATGGTCGCCGACCATCTCAATCGGATGGCCCAGGACGCGACGGGTCTCGACCCGGCGAAGCGCGACCAGCTGGCGTTCGCCACGCGGTCGATGCTGGAGGCGATGAGCCCGGACAATTTCATCGCCACCAACCCGGTGGTGCTGGAACGGACCATGGCGACACGCGGCGCGAACCTGGTGAAGGGAATGCGTCACCTGATCGACGATCTCCGGCGCGGGCAGCTGACGCATACCGATACCGAAGCGTTCCGCCTTGGCGAAACGATCGCCACCACGCCCGGGAAAGTGATCCACGAGACGCCGCTCTACCAGCTCATCCAGTACAGTCCGGCGACGGAAACGGTGCTGGAGACACCATTGCTGATCTTTCCGCCATGGATCAACCGGTTCTACATCCTCGACCTCACGCCGAAGAAGAGCTTCATCAAATGGGCGGTCGACCAGGGCCTGACGGTTTTCGTCGTGAGTTGGAAATCGGCGGATGCCAGCATGAAGGACGTGATCTGGGATGACTACATCCGCGCGCAGATAGACGCGGTCGATCTGGTGCGCAGCCGGCTCAAGGTGCCTTCCGTCCACACTATCGGATATTGCGTGGCCGGGACCACGTTGGCGGCCACGCTGGCCATTCTCGCTCGGCGCGGCCACGCGGGCAAAGTTGCGAGCGCGACGTTCTTCACCGCGCAAGTGGACTTCGAGGAGGCAGGCGAGCTCAAGAATTTCATCGACGAAAACCAGCTCGAAATGCTCGGTACGCTGTCGCCCGACGGCTATTTGGATGGCCGATATCTTGCCGCGACGTTCAATCTGCTGCGCGGGCGGGATCTCATCTGGAACTATGTGGTCAACAACTACCTTCTCGGTGCGGATTATCCCGCGTTCGACCTGCTCCACTGGAACGGCGACGTGACCAACCTGCCGGCAAAATGGCACGGCGCCTACCTGCGCGATCTCTACCGCGACAATCGACTGGTCGTGCCCGACGCGCTGGAGGCGGATGGAACCCCCATCGACCTGAGCCGGATCGACACGCGGATTTTCATCCAGGCGGGGCGTGAGGACCATATCGCCCCGGCGGCCAGCGTGTGGCGCCTCACCCGCCATGCGCGGAAGGACACGACATTCGTGCTTGCCGGATCGGGTCACATCGCCGGCGTCGTCAATCCCCCTGCCGCGGGTAAGTACCAGTACTGGACGGGCGATAGCGACGCGGACAGCCTGGATGACTTCGTCGCGGGCGCGACCGAGCACAAGGGAAGCTGGTGGCCGCACTGGTTCGAATGGCTAACCGCAAAGGACGCCAAGAAAGTGCCCGCAAAAGGCAAGAGGGCGCCTGGCGGCAAAGGCGACACGGTTCTGGAGGACGCGCCAGGACGCTACGTCCGGACGCGGTGACAGCGCGGATCGCACGGCGCCGATGGTGCAGTGCACAAAAATTGTTGACTCACCGCGACGATCTCCTATTTGTGCACTGCAACATAGGAGCGTGCGATGGCTGCTGACCCCGCCACCAAGACTACTGACACCCCGATTGCTGCCAAGGCCGATACGCCTGCGCCCGTCGAGGCGAAGGACGTCACGCCTGCTGCGAAGATGGAAACTGCCGGTCCGGACGATGCACCGACTGCCACGGCCGCGTTCAAGCCCAAGGCGAAGGCAGAAGCGCGCAAATCCCGGAAGGCGAAGACTGCTGCGGCGGCAAAGCGCCGCGTTGCGGCTCCGCCCGCCCCGAAAGCTACAACTGCGGCACCCCGCACCCCCACCGTTTCCCAACTCAAGGACAAGATCATGGCCACTGCCAAGACGACCGATTTCACCGCTACCGTGCAAAATGTGACTGCCGAAGCGCAGACCCGCGCCAAGGCCGCTTACGATAAGATGCAGGCCGCCGCCGGCGAAATGACCGAATTCACCAAGGGCAACGTCGAAGCCCTGGTCGAATCCGGCAAGATCCTTGGCACCGGCATGCAGAGCATGGCCCGCGGCGAAGTGGAAGCTGCCAAGGACGCGTTCGAAACCGTGACCGCCGACCTCAAGGCGATGGCCGCGGTGCGCACACCGACCGACCTGTTCAAGCTGCAGGGCGAGATTGCCCGCCGCAACTTCGACGCGATGGTCGCACATTACGCGAAGAATGCCGAAGTCTCGATGAAGCTTGCCAACGAGGCTTTCGCGCCGATCTCGAGCCGCATGAGCGTCGCTGCCGAAGCGATCTCCAAAGCAGCCTGAGCAATCAAGTCCCATCGCCTGCCGGCACCCACCCGGCCATCGGCGAGCGGCTACGAATGGGCCGGATGGTGCGAACCGTCCGGCCCATTGCCGTTGGCGTGCCAATAAGGCGCGCCGCACACCTTGCAGCCTGGCGTCACGATACGATATTGCCCAGCCAATGACCGACCCCCGCCATTTATCCGTCATGCCGGTCCGCGCCGCGGGAAGCGACCACGATCGCGACGCCGACGACCAGGTTGGCATTGCCACCAAGACCCGTGCAAAGCCCAAGAAGCCCAGCCAGTACAAGGTGCTGCTGCTCAACGACGATTACACCCCGATGGAATTCGTGGTGATGGTGCTGAAACGGTTTTTTCGCATGGACCTGGAACAGGCGACGCGGGTGATGCTGCACGTCCACCAGCGCGGCGTGGGGGTGTGCGGCGTTTACCCCTACGAAGTGGCGGAAACCAAAGTGCACCAGGTGATGGATTTCGCGCGCGAGAACCAGCACCCGCTTCAGTGCACACTCGAAAAGGCCTGACCGTGTTTGACTTACGGTCGCCGTAGCGTCGGGTTCTCCTAAGCGTTCCCGACGACCAGGCACGCCGCAGCCATCAGCGCCCCCGCCGTGCGGTTGGAGCGGAACCGCGCGAGCGGATTGTCCGGGTCGGCCGGGTCCAGCGTTAGTGCCTGCCACAGGAGATGCGCCGCCGCCGGCAAGAGCGCCAGCAGCGCGACCCAGTCGCCCCGCAGCAGCCAGAACGCCAGCGCCCACAGCGCGATCGCGGCGGTGTAGAACGCCAGCACCCCCGCCTGCACGCCCGCGCCCAGGCGCAGCGCACTGGAACGGATGCCGACCAGCGCGTCGTCCTCCCGGTCCTGCAGCGCGTAGATCGTGTCGTAGCCCACGCACCAGAACACCGCGCCGGCGTAAAGCGCCGCGAGCACGCCCAGATGATCGCCGCGCAGTGCGATCCAGCCGACCGGCGCGCCCCAGGTGAACACGAGCCCCAGCCAGGCCTGGGGCCACCAGGTAATCCGCTTCATGAAAGGATAGGCCGCCACCAGCGCCACGCTGCCGAGCGCGACGAGCTGCGCCTGCCAGCGCAGTTGCAGCAGGACCAAGAGGCCGGCGGCGCAGAGAGCGAACAACCAGACCCACGCGGCCCTGGCCGACACGCGGCCGCTTGCCACCGGGCGCTGCGCCGTGCGCGCCACCTGCCGGTCGAGAGCGGCGTCAACGATATCGTTGTAGACGCACCCTGCCCCGCGCATCGCGATGCTGCCGAGCAGCATCCAGCCGATGAGCGACCACTGCCACCCGGCGCCGGCCAGCCAGATGCCCCACGCGCAAGGCCAGAACAGCAGCCACCATCCGATCGGCCGGTCGAACCGCGCGAGCATGGCGAAATCCCGCAAACGCTGCGGAAGGCGCGCGACCAGGCCGCCATGTTCACTGTCCGGGACCACGGCGTTATCGGAAAAGGACGGCCCACTGCTCACGCTGGCAAACCCTGGCGGGGCAAGGGCCGCTGGCCTGGCCAACTGTCGTGAACAAGCAGCACGGCGAGGCAAACACGGAGCGAATGGGTGTGCATCTCTGGGTAGCGGCGGCGCGGCATGGGCCCTTCCTTGGCACAGTCCGCCGCTGTAGGACAACGCGCGATCATGCCCGCAACACCCGCCTGGCCGCCCCGCAGCGCTCCGCGCCTGTTCGTCCCCCCGCCGCTGGCTGAAGGCGCGCACGTGGAGGTCGAAGGCAACCAGGCCCACTACCTCTCCCGCGTCATGCGAGTGGCGGCCGGCGACACCGTGATCCTGTGCGACGACCAGACCGGTGAATGGGCCGCGCGCGTGGTGGAGACGGCCAAGCGCTCCGTCATCATGGAACCCGTGGAGCGACTGCGCCCGCGGGAAGCCGTGCCCGACTTGTGGTTGTGCCCGGCGCTCATAAAGAAAGACCGCTTCGACGTCGTGTTGGAAAAGGCGACCGAGCTCGGCGTCGCCGAAATCCGCCCCTTTATCGCCCGTCGTTCGGTGGCCGATCGGCTCAATCCCGATCGCGCCCGCTCCGCAGTGATTGAGGCGGCGGAGCAGTGCGCCCGGACCGCCCTGCCCGTCGTGGCGGCGCCCGTTTCCCTCGATGCCATGCTGGCCGACTGGCCGGAAGGCCGCACGCTGTTCTTTGCCGACGAAGCTGGCGGAGCGGCGGCAGTGGACGCTTTCGGCGCAGGCGGCGGCGAGGTGGCGGCTATCCTGGTGGGTCCCGAAGGCGGCTTCGACGACAGCGAGCGGGCTGCGATCCGCGCACTCCCCCGCGCGGTCCCGATCTCGCTCGGCCCCCGCATCCTGCGCGCGGAAACCGCCGCGATCGCTGCCACCGCGCTGTGGATGGGCGTTGCCGGGGACTGGCAGCATTAATTCGCTGGCGCGGGCGAATTGCGTTTTCTAGTGCAACGCGCATGAGCACGCGGCAGGCATCCGGCACGGACGATCCCATCATCGAAAGCCGCGATCAGCTCGCGGCGCCCATGGCCGCCGGGGAGAAGCCGCGCGCGCAGTGGCGCATCGGCACGGAGCACGAAAAGCTGGTCTATCGCCGCGCCGATCACGCTGCCCCGCCCTATGACGGGCCAGGGGGAATCCGCGAGATCCTGCACGAGATGCAGGCCTTCGGCTGGAAACCGGTGGAAGAAGGCGGCAAGGTCATCGCGCTGACGGGGCCCGACGGCGCCGTCAGCCTGGAACCGGCCGGTCAGCTGGAGCTATCGGGCGCGCCGCTTGAATCGCTGCACGATACGTGCGCGGAGACCGGCCGACACCTCGACCAGGTGAAATCGATCGGCGAACGGCTCGACGTAGGATTCCTCGGCCTCGGCATGTGGCCCGACAAGACGCGCGACGAATTGCCGATCATGCCCAAGGGCCGCTACGGGATCATGCTGCGTCACATGCCGCGCGTCGGCACCCTGGGCCTCGACATGATGCTGCGCACCTGCACCATCCAGACCAACCTCGACTACGGCAGCGAGGCGGACATGGTGCAAAAGTTCCGCGTCAGCCTGGCGCTGCAACCGCTGGCCACGGCGCTGTTCGCCAATTCGCCGTTTACCGAAGGGCGGCCCAACGGCTACCTCAGCTACCGCAGCCACATATGGTCCGATACGGACCCGCACCGCACCGGCATGCTGCCCTTCGTGTTCGAGGACGGTTTCGGCTACGATCGCTACGTCGATTACATGCTCGACGTGCCGATGTACTTCGTCTTCCGCGATGGGAAATACATCGATGCGGCCGGGCACAGCTTCCGCGATTTCCTGCGCGGTGAGCTGGAGGTGCTGCCCGGCGAGCTGCCGCGCGCGAGCGACTGGGTCGATCACCTCTCCACCGCCTTTCCCGAAGTGCGCCTGAAATCCTTCCTGGAAATGCGGGGGGCGGACGGGGGCCCGTGGAACCGCATCTGCGCCCTGCCCGCGCTATGGGTCGGGCTGCTGTACGACCAGTCCGCGCTCGACGCCGCGTGGGACCTGGTCAAGGACTGGACGATGGAGGAACGCGAGGAACTGCGCCGCGCGGTGCCCAGGCTGGGACTCGACGCGCCGGTTGGGCGGGGCCGCACCCTGCGCGATATCGCGCCCGAAGTTCTGCGCATCGCGCGAAGCGGGCTTGGCGCGCGCGGGCGGCTCAATTCCAGCGGCGACAACGAATCGGGGTTTCTCGAACCGCTGGACGAGATCGTCGCCAGCGGCAAAGTGCCTGCGCAGCGCCTGCTGGACCTTTATCACGGCGACTGGAACGGCGACATCAGCCGGGTTTACGAACACAGCTTCTAGAGCTGCGCCGTCAGCCCGCCAGCTCGCGCACCGCCGGATCGCGCAGGCGCCAGCGCAGCGCCCGTTTCAGCCGAACCAGCGGCGCGGTGATCGGGCCATGCGCGCTCATCCACGTGTGGTAGACGCGATACTTCGGGTCCTCGGCCCAGAGGTGCTGCTCCTCCGTCCGCGCCCGCCAGTAATAGATGGCGTTGACCGCGGCGAGACCGGCGACGTTGCGCACGGTATCGGTCAGCGATCCGTTGGTAACCAGAAACGGCAGCGCCGACAGCCACCAGAACGTGTTTTTCGCAAGGTAAGCCGGATGGCGGGTGAACCTGTACGGACCGTTGGTCAGCACACCGCGATAAGTGAGGTTCGAAAAGCGCAGCCCGAACGCGAACGTCGCCCATGCATAGACCGCGGTAAGCGCGACCAGCACGGCGGCCCAGATCGCTAGCAGGATGGAGTGGCCGGCCAGCCAGACCGTCCAGTTGGCGTCGCCACGTCCGGGCGTTCCCGCCTCGTACCCCAGTATGCCCGCTCCCATGAAGGTATAGACGAAGGGCGGATAGCACATGAGTGCGGCGATCCACCCGGCGAGATGCGGGTTGCCGCTGCGGATATGCGCGTCGAGCGGGCGAAAGGTGACCAGGTACCCGACCGTCCCGATCTGGACGTCTACCAGGAACAGGACGGTGATGAGCGCCATGCCCAGAGCGGCCGGATCGCGCACCATTGCAGCGTAATCGGCCTGGACCACAGTAGCAAAGCCAGCCGGCAGGATGGAGATCATGAAGGCGCCGAAGAACCCCTTGATGATCCATGCCCGCCAGTGTTTCTTCACCGCTTCGGGATCGTAGGCCGCATGGCCCAGGACCATGGCTCCGAAATGCCAGGCGTGGTCGCGCGGCTCCACCATGCGCCGGTCGAGCCACAGCACATAGGGCACGGACAGGATTACGAGGGGGGCGGCGGCCCATGCCAGCACCGACATAGCGAACAGGTATGGATCGGCCCAGTACCAGCGGCCCATGCAGTACAGGCCTGCGATGATGACCCAGGTGAACCACAGGCCGGCGATCTTTACCATCGAGACGCGCCAGGTTTCCGCCAGCGGCCGGCGCACGGCCCAGTCGATCCCGGTGGAGGGTCGCCGATGTGCCCGGTCCACCAGCAGGGTCACTAGGATCATCGGCAGCAGTGCCGCGAGCAGCCCAGCGAGCGCGGCGTGCGGGCCGTCAAGTCGCTCGGCTGGGCCTGGCAGGCCGTAACCGAGCACCAGTTGGGGCCAGTGGCGGCAGAGCGCAATCCAGCCGAACAGGCCGGCGAGGCCCGCCAGCCCGACCCACGGCGAGACATCGCTCGGCGGCAGGGGTCCGGCAGGGCGGGCGCGGTCGTTCATCGCATCCCGCCACTAGCGCCGAAGGGTTAACAGCCCGGCAAGCGCTGCCGCACCCCGTTCAGCGATAGGCGTGAATAGTGCCGTCGTCGGCCAGCACGTAAAGCATGTTGTTGGCCACGATCGGCGGCAGGCTGATCGGCGATTTCAGCGTCTGGAACAGGCTGGCGGCGCCTTCGCCCAGGCTGACGCGGTAGATCTGGCCTTCGGAATTGCCGACCCACAGGTTGTCCCCGGCCAGCACCGGACCGGTCCAGAAGATCGGGTCCTGCTTCTTTTCCGCATTGCGCCACCGGCCTAGGTCGGTGATCCAGCGGATGCGCCCGCTGCCGCGCGCGATCGCCAGCAGGCGTGCGTCGTCGGTCAGGGTGAAGATCCACTCGCCCGCCACCGCGGGGGTGGAGATGCCGGCGAGGTTCAGTTCCCAGATACGCTGCCCGGTGACGAGCTCGTAGGCAGCCATGCGGCCGCCCTGGCCCAGCGCATAGACGCGGCCCGAATCGATGATCGGATCGGCATCGATATCGGTGAGCGCGCCCACTTCGGTCGAGATCGAAGTCCGGGCCAGCGCGTCGGCCCACAGCGAACGGCCGTTTTCGTAACGGTAGGCAACGAGCTCTCCGCTCGAATAACCGGCGATGACCGTGCCCTGAGCGGCTGCGGGGGTGGCGACGCCGAACACCCCGGTCTGCGAGGAAGACGCGCTCTCGTTCCACTGCAGCTTGCCGTCCGACGCGTTGAGCGCGACGATCTGGTTGTCCTGCGTCATCACATAGACCGCGCCGAACGCGATCGTCGGCGCGCCGCGCAGCGGGCCGGCAGGCTTCACTTTCCAGATCGGCGCGCCGTTGCTGGCGTCGAGCGCCATCACTTCGCCCGCGCCATTGGTGGCGTACACGCGGCCCTGGTCATAGCTGACGCCGCCACCGAAGTTCGCGGGCTGCAGGCTGCCCGCGACTTCCGCCGCTCGGCTCCAGCGCCGCGCACCCGTCGCGGCGTCGAACGCGTGGATCACGCCTTCGCTGTCGGAAACGAACAGCATGCCGCCGCCGACAACGGGCGATGCAGCGAGCCGCCGACGCGGGGTGGCGCCCGCGATCTTCTGCGTCCAGGCGTTGCCGAGATTGGCGGGCAGCGCCAGGTGTCCGTAAGACTTGCCGGGCGTGGCGCCCGACTGCGCCCATTCGGCGTTCACCGTCGCGGCCGGCACCACGACCGGCACCCCGGCGAGTGCCGGATCGACCTTCGCCCCTTCGATGCGCGAAAGGATCGGCACGCGGTTGCCGACAGTGGGAGTCACGTCCTTTTCGCCGCCGCCGCCGAACAGGCCACCCTGGCAGGCGGATAGCCCCAGCGCGAGCGACGCGACCAGCGCGGCGCGGCCGATCGAGGTGAGGGGACTTGCGGTCGTCATCTGCGGTCGGTTCCTGTGAAAGATCATTCGGTGGCGGCCGCGCCATCGGGGGCGGCGCGCTGGATCACGGTGTCGACATCGTCGATCGCGTCCACGCCGAGCAGCCCGGCCATCTGGCGGGCGCGCGATTTCAGGCTTTCGGGCGTGCCTTGGTCCTTGGCGATCGCGGCGAACAGGGCGCCGGCTTCAGCCCGGTTGCCCTGGTCGAGGTAGGCCATGGCGACCAGTTCCCCCGCCGGGCCGAACCACGCGTTGCCGGGCACGGCCAGGGGCTTGAGCCGCGCGATGACATCGGCGGGCGGCATCCGGTCGTAACGCGCGGCCACCGCGCGGATGGTCGCCACGTCGCGCAGCGCCTGGGGGGCATCGCCATCGGCGGCCACGGCGTCGTAGATCTTCGCCGCGTCCTCAGGCTTCGCCTGCTCCATCGCGATCCCGGCCCGGAGCATCTGGGCAGAGGCGTTGCCCTTGTCCACCAGCGGCGCGAGCGCGGCATTGCCGCCGGCAAGATCGCCCGATTCGATCCGGTCGAGCGCGGATACCAGCACTTCGGAATCCGCCTCGCGCGCGCTCTCCTGCCGGTTTTCCCACAATAGGTAGCCGCCGAACAGCGCCAGGCCGACCGCCGCGGCGATCGCCAGCGGCTTGCCGTAACGCTGGGCAGCGTCGGCATATTGATCCTGCCGCACGGCATCGTCGACTTCGCGCAGCAACACGTCTTCCTGCGCGGCCTTCGCGCGTGCGCGCTTGTCGTCGGGTACGGGCGAATTGTCGGGACGGAGAGCCAATCGGTGGGTGCTTCTCGTTATGGTGCCTGCAATCACCGGCGGGCCGGCGGACGGCGCGTCTTTACCCGATGGGCGCGCCAATTCAATCGTGAAACCGGATTGGCCGGGCTCGGGTGAACCTGCCGTGAAGTCCTATGGCAGCGAGCTCCGCCCGGCGGCGCTGGCATAGAGGCGGCGGTAGGCGTCGATCATCCGCTTCTCGCCAAACTCAGCGCGCGCCTTCGCCTTGTTTGCGGCGCCGACCCGCTGGCGCAAATCCGCATCGCTCGCCAGCCCGGCCAGCGCGCCGTAGAGCGCGGCTTCATCCCCCGGCGGCGCCACGAAGGGCGCGTTCTCGCCCGCCACCATCGCGGCGACATCGCCCACCGCCGGCGCGGCGACCGGAAGGCCGGCGGCCATCGCTTCCACAAGCGCGATCGGGAACTGCTCGCTGAGGGAGGACAGCGCGAACACGTCAAACAGGCCGACGTAACGCGCAGGGTCGCTCGCAAACCCGGGCAGGTGGACCCTGTGTTCGATGCCGAGGCGCTCCACCTCCGCCTGGATCGCCGCGCGGTCCGGTCCATCGCCAACGATCACCAGGTGCCACTGTGCTGGCAGCGGCGCGAAGGCGCGGACCAGGGCGGCGAGGTTCTTGACCGGGCGAAGGCCCGCCACCGTCCCGACCCAGAACTCCCCCTGGCGCTTCACGAGGCCGGGGAGCGCGTCGGTCCGCGGCGCCTTGGCAAACGCATCGACGTCGATCCCGTTGGGGATGCGGCGAACGCGCCCGATCGGCTGCGTCCATTCGGTGAGCGCGATTTCCTCCAGCGTTTCGGAAGGGACCACCAACCCGCTGGCGCGGCCCAGCGCGATCCGCCGGTACCAGTTTCGCGCCGGCTTCCGGCGGTCGCGTTCGTCTTCGTTAAAGCCGTCTTCGTGGTGGATCAACGGAGGAAGCTGCAACGCCTGCCCGAACAGGGTGTGCGCCATCACCGCGTCCATCGCGCCCCAGTTATAGGTGAGGACGAGATCGAACCCCCGCATCGCGCGGGCCAGCCGTTGCAGCCGTCCCGGCGTCGGCCGCCCCTTGAGCGATGGAAAGTCCTCCGGCCAGGCGACCTTGAGCGCGCGCGACAATTCCCGGGCCGCCCCCGCCTCGTCCGGCTCCGACGTGACGATGGAATGGTGCAGCTTCGGTCCGAAGGCGTTCATCAGGCGCACGGCGCGGCGTTCCTTGCCGCCTGGCCCGAAGGTGGAATGGAGATGCAGCACCCGCAGCGGCGCCGGCCGGCCGCCGCCTGCGTCGGAGCGGCCGCTCATGCGACGCTGGCGAGCAGACGGTCGATCGCGGCCGCAGCCTCCGGCTCCGTCAGCAAGGGCGCATGACCGATGCCGGGCACCGTGACCAGATCGAGCCCCGGCAGCCGCGCTGCCATTGTCGCCGCCGTGTCGGCCGAGAGTATCGTCGAGAGCGCGCCGCGGATCAGGGCCACGGGGCGCCCTGCCAGCGCTTCGAACGCGGGCCACAGATCCACGGGCACGGCGCCTTCCGGAGCGGCAAATGGCTCCGCGATGCCCATGTCGTAATCGAACACGATCCGTCCGCCGGCCCCCAGCACCATTACCCGCTTGGCCATCGCCAGCCAGTCGTCGAGCGCGAACTGTGGATGTGCCGCGCCGTGCACGTCGGCAAGCGCGCGCGCCGCGTGAGTCCAGGTGGGGAAGCTGCCGCCGTGCCCCACGTATTCGCGGATATGGGCGAGGCCTTCGGGATCGACTTCCGGCCCGATATCGACCAGCACCGCGCCGGCGATCATCTCCGGACGTTCGTGGGCCAGCATCATCGTCATCAGTCCGCCGAGGGAGGTGCCGATGGCGACGAAGCGGGCGATTCCTTCCTGTTCCAGCAGGGCCTTGAGGTCGGCGACGTACTGCACGGGGTTATAGGTGGCGCTGTCGCTGGCATAATCCGACTGGCCGCGCCCGCGCATTTCCGGGACGATCACGCGCCAGTCACCTGCCAGCCGTGCCGCCAGCGGGGCGGCGTCGCGAGCGTTGCGGGTGAGGCCGTGGAGCGCGATCACCGGCGGACGATCGTCCCGCCCGGGATAGTCGCGGAAATGCAGGGACAGGCCATCGGCCGATTGCCAGGTGCGGTCGGCCCACGGGCGATCGACCCCGGCCCGATCGGGGGCGGCGCGCGAAGAGGTTTCCCCCGCAGCCGGATTGCGAGCGCTATCGGTAACCATCGGCGTGCCGCAGTATCTCCGGATTCTCGGCGGGAGCTTGCATGGCCCTGCCCTTGACCCCACTATCGCCTGATGCGCGCCGATCCGCAACCTGTCGCACGCGTGGATGCGCCGTACCGCCCCGAAAGCGCGCTGCTGGAAATCGCCGGCTGGCTGGGCGATCAGGTCCGGCCCGCCGATTTTCCGCAAACGACGTTGCGCTGGCGGAATGACCGCGCAGCCGGCGCCGTGGGGCTGGCGGGCCTGTCGGACGCGGAATGGATAAGCCACTTCGCCCGCTTCACGCCGCTGCCTGACACGCTTCCGGAACCGCTGGCGCTTCGATACCACGGGCACCAGTTCCGCGTGTACAACCCGGACCTTGGCGACGGTCGCGGGTTCACCTTTGCCCAGGTGCGGGATGGCGATGGGCGCTTGCTGGAACTCGGCACGAAAGGTTCCGGGACGACCCCTTGGAGCCGCGCGGGCGACGGGCGGCTGACGCTGAAGGGCGCCGTGCGCGAAATCCTCGCCACCGAAATGCTGGAGGCGCTGGGCGTCAACACCAGCAAGACCCTGTCCGTGATCGAAACGGGTGAACAGCTGGTCCGCGGCGACGAGCCTTCGCCCACGCGATCGGCCGTCATGGTCCGATTGTCGCACGGGCATATCCGCATCGGCAGCTTCCAGCGCCTTGCCGCGCTGGGCGAACACGATCATCTGGAACAACTGGTCGCCTATTGCCTGCGCGAATTTCCGGGCCCGCCGCCGCCGGCCGACGCGATCGATGCGGACGTGCCCGCCGTACGGCTGATGCACCTGGTGGTGGCGCGGCTGGCCGATCTGGCGGCAAGCTGGATGGTGGCGGGTTTCGTTCACGGGGTCCTCAACACCGACAACATGAACGTGACCGGGGAAAGCTTCGATTACGGCCCGTGGCGCTGGCTGCCGCGTTGGGACCCGGCCTTCACCGCGGCCTATTTCGACCATGCCGGCCTCTATTCCTTCGGCCGCCAGCCGGAAGCGCTGTACTGGAACTGCGGCCAGCTCGCGATCGCGATGCGCCCGCTGGCCGAAGCGCCGCCGCTGATGGCCGCGCTGGAACGCTTCGGCCCGCTCTACATGGCCAATGTCGCCCGCCGCTGGCTCTGGCGCCTGGGCCTGGCCTCACGGGGGGACGAGGCTGACGCCGCTCTCGTCGCCGCGTGCGAGGCGGCGATGCGGAGCGGTGGCGAATCGCCCGATGCATTCTTTCACCGCCATCGTTTCGGCCGGAATGCCACCGGACCGCTCGCCGAATTGTTCGCAGCGTTCGCGCCCGCCGGGCCGGATCATCCATTGTGGCAGGACACCGCGCCGCCGACTCTGGTGATCGATAGGGTAGAGGATCTCTGGACCGCCATCGCCAATCGCAACGATTGGGACCCGCTTGCCCGCCAGATCGCGGAAATCCGCCGCCTGGGCGAGGCGCTCGGGCCGGCACCGATTCCGGCCGGTCATCTCGCCCTGCCGCCACCCGGTTTGCCATGACCGGCCATTTGACCCCCCGGCCCCCTGCGCTAGAAGCGCGCCACCGTTAACCGCGAACGCCCCGCAACAAATCCGGAAAAGAGCCCCTTGCCTACCAGCGAGCCCGCCAGCGAGATCATCTCATACGAACCGGCCACCGGTGCCGAGCTCTGGCGCGGTGCCGCGGGCGATGTGGACGCGCTGGTGGATCGTGGCCGCCGCGCCTGGCCCGACTGGGCCTCGCAGCCGCATGCAACTCGGATTGAACTGTGCCGGCGCTTCGCCAACGAAGTCCGCAAGCAAGCCGATCCGTTCGCCCAATTGATCGCCCGCGAAACGGGCAAACCGCTGTGGGAAGCGCGCACCGAGGTCCAGTCCGTCATCGCGAAAGTGGACATTTCGGTCAGCGCCTATGCCGAACGGACCGGGCAGAAGAAGCACGACAGCGCGCTGCAGGGCACATCGGCGGTGCGCCACAAGCCCCATGGCGTGATGGCGGTGCTGGGCCCGTACAATTTCCCCGCACACCTGCCCAACGGCCACATCGTGCCCGCGCTGATCGCCGGCAACGTGGTGGTCTTCAAGCCGAGCGAGAAAACGCCCGCCGTGGGCGAGTTTCTGGTCCGCTGCTTCCACCGCGCCGGCATCCCGTCCGCGGTCGTCCAACTCCTGGTAGGCGGGCCGGCGGAAGGCAAGGCGCTGGTGGCGCACCGCGACGTCGACGGAGTGCTGTTCACCGGCAGCTTGCAGGCCGGTGTCGCCATCAACCGCGCGGTGGCCAGCAATCCCGGCAAGATCGTCGCACTGGAAATGGGCGGCAACAACCCGATCGTGGTCATCGACACGCCCAAGGTCGCCGATGCCGCCGTGCTCGTGATCCAGAGTGCGTTTACAACCGCGGGCCAGCGCTGCACCGCGGCCCGCCGGCTGATCGTCAAGGCGAGCATGTACGATGCCCTGGTTGGCGAGGTGAAGGCACTGGCCGACCGGATCGTGTTCGATCAGCCGTTCGCCGATCCGGCGCCCTTTATGGGCCCCGTGATCGACAACGCGGCGGCCGACCAACTATCCGAAAGCTTTCTCTACCTGATGTCGAATGGCGGCCGGGCGATCAAGCACATGAAGCGTCCGAGCGAAGATCTGCCCTTCCTGAGCCCGGCGATGATCGACGTGACGACGATGGCCGACCGGCCCGACGTTGAGCTGTTCGGCCCGCTGCTGCAGGTGGTAAAGGTGGACGATTTCGACCAGGCCATTGCCGAAGCCAACAACACCCGCTTCGGGCTCAGCGCCTCGCTCGTCGGGGGCGGCCCGCAGGATTTCGACAGGTTCTGGGCCCAGGTGCGCGCGGGCATCATCAACTGGAACCGGCCGACCAGCGGGGCGAGCAGCTCTGCGCCGTTCGGCGGTGTCGGGTTATCGGGGAACCACCGTCCAGCCGCGTTCTACGCCGCCGATTACTGCGCCTATCCGGTAGCCAGCACCGAAATGGACCAGCCACGCGCGAGCCTTGGCGCGGGCTTCCGCGCGGAATCGCGCACCGGCTGAACCGCCAAGGAAAAAGGCGCCCCTCGCCAGAAGCGAGAGACGCCTTCCCGCGACCCCCAGGGGGTTCGCGTTCGCGGACGTGGGTGGGCACGCCCGCGAAGCTTGTGCGATCAGATCAGCGGCAGCGGCTGCCGCCCTTGTCGATCGCGCGGCCTAGCAGAGCACCACCGGCGGCACCCAGGATCGCGCCGAGCGTGCGGTCTCCGCCGCGGCCGGCGATCTCGCGGCCCAGCAGGGCCCCGCCCGCACCGCCGATCAAAAGGCCGGTCGTGCCGTTCGACTTGCGGCAGTAATAGCGGTTGTCCTCGCCGCGCCACACACGGGTGCTGTCGTACACCGGCTCGCCGTAGCTGGAATAACGACTGCCATACGCGCGGCGGTCGTAATTGCGGTAGCGGTCGCGATACTGGTGCGCGGCCTGGTCACCCCACACGGCGCTGGTGTTGTAAGCGGCGGCGTGCGCGGCGGGCGCCGCTGCGGCCGGCACCGCGGGGACAGCCATGGCCAGGCCGGGAACGGCGAGGGCCAGCGCGGCGGTCTTCAGTTTGAACTGCGTCATCGGGTCTTCCTTTCGAACTCTCGCGACCAAGAGGCTTGAGTGAGCGCCCATTTGTCATGTTCATATTTAGACCCCGCAAACTGAACGAACCGCAACCGCGTCTTCAGGAACGCATTTTTTCGCTGGCAGGCCCGATTTTCCCTTTCCGCGCCCCGTGCGCGCGTTGCTTGTGACCCAGGCGCGGCGGGCCTACTGGCGGCGCGAACATGAACGAAAGCCCCGCTTCCGGCCGTTCAGGCCTTGCCGCTGCCCTTGGCGCCTACGTGATCTGGGGCTTTCTCCCGCTCTACCTGATTCTGGTGGAGACCGTCCCCGCGACCGAGTTTGTCGCCTGGCGAGTCGTCTGGACGCTGCCCCTGTGCCTGCTGATCGCATCGTTGCGCCGTCAGCTTGCCGAGATCGCCGGCGCGCTGCGCAATCCGCGGGTGATGGGCGTGCTCGCCATCAGCGCGTTCCTCATCGGCCTGAACTGGCTGGTCTATATCTGGGCGATCCAGGCGGGCGAGGTCTTCGCAGCCAGCCTGGGGTATTACATCAATCCGCTGATCAACGTGCTGCTCGGCACCATGCTGCTGGGCGAACGGCTCAACCGCCGGCAATGGATCGCGGTAAGCATCGCCGCGGTCGGCATCGCGATCCTCCTTGCCGGCGCCCTGACGACATTGTGGATCAGCCTCACCCTGGCGCTGAGCTTCGGCGCCTATGGCCTCATCCGCAAAAAGGTGCCGGTGGGCGCCCTGCCCGGCCTTACGGTGGAATCGATCATCCTCCTGCTGCCCGCGCTGGGCCTGGCGGGATGGTATGCCGCGAGCCCGGCGGGATCGTCGTTCGGGCACGACTGGGGGCTCAGCCTGGTGATCGTGCTCGGCGGGGCGCTGACTGCGATCCCGCTATGGCTGTTCGCGGTGGCGGCACGGCGGATGGATTATTCGGCGCTGGGGTTCATCCAGTTCCTTTCGCCGACGATTGTCTTCGTGCTGGGTCTGACGGTGTTCGACCGCCCGCTGATGCCCGCGCAGCTCTGGGCTTTCGTCGCGATCTGGATCGCGATTGCCGTTTTCGTGTGGGACTTGCGCGCTAGCCGGACGCCAGCCGCCAGGTGAGCGTTTCCCCTGCGTGGAACGGGACAACCGTTGTTCCGCCTGCGTCAAGCGTGTCCGGCACTGCTGGTCCGCCCCGTTCCAGCGTGATCGTCCCTTCGTTTACCGGCAGGCCGTAAAAGGCCGGCCCGGCCAGCGATGCGAACTGTTCGAACCGGTCGAGCGCATTTTCCTGATCGAAGACGGCGGCATAGCTTTCGAGCGCGAACGGCGCGTTGAAGATCCCTGCGCACCCGCACGCCGATTCCTTGTCCGCGCGCGCGTGCGGCGCACTGTCGGTGCCGAGGAAGAACTTGCCCGAACCCGATGTCACCGCGCGGCGCAGCGCCAGGCGGTGCCGTTCGCGTTTGGCCACGGGCAGGCAGTATGCGTGCGGCCGTATGCCGCCCACCAGCATGGCGTTGCGATTGAGATGGAGATGCTGGGGAGTGATGGTGCCGGCGACGTTGGCCCCGGCCCCCTCGACGAACGCGACGCCTTCCGCGGTGGTAACATGTTCGAATACCACCTTCAGGCCCGGAAACCGTTCGACCATCCGGGCCAGGTGCCGCTCGATGAACACGGCCTCCCGGTCGAACACGTCGACATCCGCGTCGGTGACTTCGCCGTGCACGCAGAGGACGAGGCCCGCCTCCTCCATCGCGCCGAGCACCCGGTCGAGGCGCGCGATGTCGCTGACCCCGGCGGCCGAATTCGTCGTGGCATTGGCGGGATAGAGCTTGGCCGCGGTCAGCACCCCTTCCGCCTTGCCCCGCGCAAGGTCGGCCGGATCGGTATGGTCGGTGAGATAGGCCGTCATCAGCGGCTCGAACGCCGTTCCCGCCGGCAGCGCATCCACGATCCGCGCCCGGTAATCGCGCGCCGAGGCGGTCGTTGTGACCGGCGGGGACAGGTTGGGCATCACGATCGCGCGGGCGAACTGGCGCGCGGTGTAGTGCGCCACGCCGGCCAGCATCGCGCCATCGCGCAGGTGGACGTGCCAATCGTCGGGGCGGCGGATTGTCAGGGATTCGGCCATCGGGCTTCCCTTAGGCAACCTCGCGCCTATCTGTCACCCATGCCAGCGACCCGCCTGTTCGACCGCGCCGTAGTGCGCGTCACTCCGCAAAGCGACGATGAGGACGCGGCGACTTTCCTCCAGGGACTGCTGACCAACGACGTGACGGGGCCGCTGCCGGTCTACGCCGGGCTGCTGTCGCCCCAGGGCAAGACGCTGTTCGACCTCATCGTGTGGCCGGGCGATCCGGGAGAGCTGCTGCTGGATTGCGAGGGGGAGGTGGCGGACGACCTCGTGAAACGGCTGACCCTCTACCGGCTGCGGCGCAAGCTATCGATCACCCGCGATCCGGACGCGGCGGTACACTGGTCCCCCGGCGATGGCGGAGGCACCCGCGATCCGCGCCTCGCCGCGCTCGGCTCCCGCTGGCTGGCCCCGGTTTCGTCCGAAGATGCAGCGGCAGACAAAGACTGGCTCCGTCACCGCCTGGCGCTGGGTGTGCCGGAAGGCGTGCGGGAACTCGGCGACGTGTTGTGGCTGGAAACCAACGCGGCCGATCTAAACGGCGTCAGCTTCACCAAGGGATGCTATGTCGGGCAGGAGAACACGGCCCGCATGAACTGGCGCCAGAAGGTCAATCGCCGGCTGGTGGTCGTCCCGCTCGATCGTTCCGATGAGAAGCGGCGCAAGGCCGCCTATCCCGGGCTTGGCCTGGCTGTCGATCACCTGCGGACCGAAAGCCTGGACGCCGCCCATGTGCCCGCGTGGATGGACCTCGGCGATTGAGCGCTGGGCGTGCCGCCCCCGCGCGGTAGGGCTGCTGTCAGACCTGGTCCGGCGAATAAGGCTGTCGCTGCGTCCATCCGCAGCCCCGACGCTGTTCTTCCCCGATCATCAGCGTGACCGTGAAGGGGTAGGTCCGGTCGCTCATCCCGTCGGAGCAATCGCCCGGGGTGGCCGTCATGCGGAACGCCTTGCCTTCCAGAACCCCGCTCCAGGATACGCCGCCCCTCCCGGCGAAGCGTTCCACCGGGAACGAGATGCCATCGATATTTTCCGGGGTCGAGTACGTCAGGGACTTGCCTGCCACGCTTCCGCCCCAGAACGGCTCGGTCCCGGTGAAGCGAAAGGTTTCTTCCGCCGTGATCCCGTCGAACGGGCGGTTGTCGTCGGCATTGCCCGGTAAGGCACCCCCCGCGCCGGCGCCCGGCTGCGGGCTCGCATTGCAGGAGGCGAGGAGGGCGGCGGCGATGGGGAGGAACACGGTGATGCGCATGGCGCTATCCTAAAGCGGTGCGCGCGCCGCCGCCATCCGCGATTTGCCTTCGGGAACGCCACCGCGGCGCAAAGCATTGTTCCGGCAAAGACATTGCATGCCGGAGCCAGTCCGATGAAAGTAACGCCCCTGTTTCTGGGCGCGTGCGCGTTCGCCTCCATCACGGGGGTCGTAAGCGGCGCCACGATCGATACGCGCCCCATTCAGCAAGGCGGAATCGGTACGCACGGCCTCGCCAGTCAGACGGTGGATCACCCGGCCCCGTTCACGGGAACGGTGCAGACGGCGCACCTGCCCGATCACTACGCCATGACCACGCCCGAGGGCCGGATCGAGGCGGGCGAGCTGTCCACCCGCGGCCTCTACGCGCAAGCGCGTTTCGGCTGGCGTGAAGAATTCCCTCCGCCCGGCGAACCCGGCCCGATCGAACCCGAACCCGCGCTTTCGGTGATCGAGCCGGCCGTACTGCCCGTCCAGGCGGAAACCGAAACGCCGGGGCCGGATGCCGCGCAACCCGTCGCAGAGACGCAGCCCGGTCCGCGGATCATCGACGTCGCGGCTGCGCTGGCCGTGCGCTAAGGCCCTGCAACGCGCGCGGTTTCAGGTGCCGCGCAGGCGGCGCTGGTTGCGCCGCACGGGCTCCGCGTAATGGGCAAGCGCCCGGGCGCCGAAGGCCTCCGGTGACAGGGGAAGCCCGCCGCGCGCCATCGCGGGCCAGAACATCATGCAAGCGGCGATCTTTTCCGTGACCATGCGGTGACTTTCGCGCCGGGCCTGCGGGCCCCCGCTCACCAGTCGGCAGGACCGCAGCCACACGACTTCCGCGATGTCCCAGCCCAATTGCCAGCTATCGAGCCACAGGGCCTGGGCGGTCACGACTTCGGGCGGAGCTTTAGGCATCGCTTTTACTGCGATGCGCCCAGGCCGCCGTCAAACACTCTTTCGTTCGCGCCATGGCAGGACGGCGGTTCACGCGCATCCTTCGACATAGCCAAGCTGCGGCATGAGACCGGCATGGATTGCGGAGACGCGGCGGTCGCTGTCAATTTCGAAACGGAGGCGCGCGCCGCTGCCCGGCTGCGTCAGATATTTGCCCGGCGCCGCGACATATTCGTGCGCGTCTTCAACGAGACCCGGATAGGCTGCTTCAACCGCCGCTTCGGTCGCGCCAACTCCGATCCCTCCCGCGAGCGTCACGGGCGAATCACCGGCAACAGTCACCCGTCGTACCTGCCCGTCTTGTATCAGCGCATAGACATCGGGATAGCTGCGGGACGTCATCGTCCGGCAATCCGTCCCGGGGACTTGCGCGCCGCGGCTGGCGAAGCTGCTGTCGGCAGGGACCGGGCGCCCGATGAGGAGATCACCGAGACCCTCCAGGGTTAGCACGTTCGCCGCCGAGTCCGCTGCATCGCTGGCCGGCGGGACAGTGGCCGCGGCGTCAGGTTCGCGTGGCGCCGGCGTTACCGTCGCCGGCTCACCCCGGGGCGCTTCGTCGGGCTGGGCCGCAGGCTCGGGAGAGGAACAGGCCGCGGCCAGCAGCAGCCCGGCCAGCGGAACGATCGGCGGGGGCACGGAACTAGCCTTCCCGCGCATAGGTGCCGGTAAGCACCGCGGCGGCCAGGACATGGCCCTGCATCGCCTCGATCAGCGCGTCGCGACCCTTCCCGGGAGGCAGATCGACCGGCCGATCGAGCGCGAACATCTGGAACACGTAATCGTGGCTGCCATGACCGCTCGGCGGGTCGGGGGGGAGCCAGCCGGCCTGCTGGTGGGAATTGAGGCCGACGAACGGCGGGTCGTCCCCTTCGAAAAGGTCGCCGGGCCCGACGTCGAACCCCCAGCCCAGCAGGTGAACGAGGGGTTCCGGCCCCGGGGCGTCGGGATCCTCCACAATCAGCACCAGCGCGCGCGTGCCGGAGGGCGGTGCAGTCCACGCGAGCGGAGGGGCGCAGGCATCCTCCTCGTCCGCCGTGAACATTGGATCGAGTTCCTCCCCATCCTCGAAAGCAGGGCTGGTAAGCGTGAAGCCGCCCGCATTCATCGTATCGGGCCCGCCGATCTTCGCGACGGTGAGCTTGCCATGGCCGGCGCGGACGTTCTTGAGCAGGCGGCCGAGAAAGGCGGGGACGTGTTCGAGCATAAATTGAACCTATGGTATGTGTGCCTTGGTTAAGCACACAGCTTCGCCGGCGGTTCCAGCCCGCGCGCGCAGTCATCCCCAGCCGAAGGGGAGCCGCCCTATTCCCCGGCCTGGAGGTTATGCTTCATCCCGGCGCGGATCGAGGCCATCTGCGATGGGCCCAGGCTCCATCGGTTCACCGCGTACCGGCTTTTCACGTAAGCGAAGTCCCAGCTGGTGAGCGATAGCGGCGTTTCGCTCCCTTCCGGCGCGTCGACTACCTTCAGGATCGTGGGCGCGACGCTCGCCTTGACCCGCGCCGGATCGGTATCGGTCACGCTGCGCATCAGTGCATAGTCGGCGATCTGCCGCGTATTCAGCCCCCGGATCGCACTGCGATCGATCAGCACCACCGACATCGCGATGATCGGGCGCGTCGCGGCCGCCGTGCGCGACATGCCGCTGTTGACCTCGACTACCTGGATGCCATCGCCATTCACCTGGATCGGCTTTCCATCGCGGTCGAGCCGGGCGAGCAGTTTCCACGCCATCACCGGCGCCTCGCGGCCCTGGAAATCGATCCGTTCGCCCGTCAGTTCCGTGAAGTATTCGGGATGCATCGCCTGGAACTGGCGCAGCAGCTCGCGGCGGTTGTTGCCGAACAGGACCAGGGCGCTGGTCCGACACGCGCCCTGCGCGGGCTTGATTCCCGTCGCCTGGGCGACCTCGCGCATGCGCCGTGCAATCTCCTGGTTCCACACCGGCGAAAGGCCCACCACGCCCGGACAGTATTGCCCCGGTTCATAGAGCGCGATGGGCGATGTCGGATCGGCTTCGGAAAGCTGGGTCGCGAAGTCTTCCAGCCGTTCTTCCTGCTGGGCGATCCCTGACACGACGATGGGATCGCCGGCTTCGGCAGCGGCGTCATCAGATGCCGTGTCATCTGCGCCCGCCGTGGCAGCGGACGCCAGCAAGGCGATCGGAACGGCGATCTGCGCGGTGCGAATTCTTCTCATGAAACGGTGGTTTAGCGCAAGCCGCGCGGCAAGCACCGCCAGCCCTGCGAACCGCTCCCGCCAATCGACGAACGACCGCCTCTACTCCGTGCCGCGCGAAGTCAATGTCCGCGCGGCACGGGGCAGACATGCAGCCGCTTATTGGGAGATTTTCTCGATCGTTTCGCCGCTAAGCTCATCACCCGCAGCCGCAACCACGTCCGCCAGCGCAGCGACACCAACCAGCGAATCGTTCTCGGTGACGTAGAGCCTGCGGATTTGCTTTTCCTGCATCAACTGGGCGGCTTCCTGCAGATCGCAGTCGGGTCCGACACAGACCGGCTCGGCCGTCATCACGCGCGATACGGGCTCGTCGCTGGAAAGTCCCTGCGCCACTCCCCGCACGGCGATGTCGCGATCGGTGACGACGCCGGCAAGGCGCCCCCCGTCGACCACCGGCATGGAGCCGAAATCGCCCTGCTGCATGGCCTGGGCCACCGTGCGCAGGCTGTCGCCCGCCTGGGCGGCCTGGGGATTGGCGGTCATGATCTGTGAAATGGCGGTCATCGCTGCGATCCTTTCAAGTGGGAGCGGGAGGGTACCCTGCGCCAACGGCCATGCCGGGGCAGGCGTTCCTGCACTGCGCGATCACCGCACCGTCAGTCTCGCCCCTCTTCCGAGTTCAGGAGTCCAGGATCACGGCCTGACCGGGTCGCGGGACATTTCCCGGTGCCGGGCGTTGATCTGAGGGCGAGCATCGAAAGGACAAACATGGCCGAAGTCGAAACAACACGCGATCTGCTGGTGATGGCCTTGCAGGACCTGCACGACGGCGAACGGGCGATGGTGGAACGGCTCGGTACGGTGCAAGGCAATCTCGCCGACGACGCCCTGCGCACGATCGTTGCCGAGGACGAGGACCGCAGCGCCCGGCAGCGCGACGCACTGACGCAGGCGCTCGGCACGCTCGATGCCGACGCCGGAGACACGGAGAACATCTGGCTACGCGCGATCCTCGACGATGCCGACAACGATGCCGAGACCATCGCGCGCGGCCCCTTGCGCGACATTGCGATCGCCGGTGCACTGCGGAAGGGCAAGCAATCGCAGCGGGTGAGCTACGAAACGGCCATCGCCCTCGCCCGCAAGCTGGGCAAGAAGGATGCGGACACCGCGCTGTCGCGCATGGCGCAGGAGGCGGAGGACACCGATACCGCGCTGGCCCAGGCCCTCGCGCTGCTCAGCACCGGGCTATAGCACGGCCCCGGATCGCCGACGCGGCAAGCCCGCCCGCCTGCGCCGCGGCCCGGTGGGGGCTCGCTCGCCATGAGGTTTCGCACCTGTTCTGGCGTCCATCCGTTGCGCGGGATTAGGCCGGTTTTCTGCCGCTTCACGCGGCCTCAAGGGCAATCCTCAGCTTGCTGCCCGTCGCCTGCGCCAGCTTCTCCAACGTCGCCACCGACGGCCGCCCCTTACCGCTCTCCAGTCGCGCTACGGCGCTCTGGCTGGTGCCCATGCGCTCGGCGAGTTCGGCCTGCTTGAGCCCGGCGCGGGCGCGTGCCCCCGTCCCCAGCACGAACCATAACTCGCGACCAGCTTTGGCCCGGGCCCGCGCATTGAGCAGAAGCGCGGTCTTGGCGCCGCCGCCTCACGCGCCGCTCCAACGCTGCGCGGTTCGCTCCACTGCGATCATGTCTGGATAGGGCCGGCAGAGCAGGCCCGCGTCGTCGGGGACGCCGTCGAGCCAGTCGGTCCAGTCGCCGCGCTTGAGGATCACCGGCATGCGGTCGTGCACGTCGGCGACGTGGATGCACGCCTCGGTCATCACCATGCGGAATGCGCCTTTTTGGGAATCCTAGGCATTGCGGCTGAAGCGCCACGATGCCGCGCCACCGCGAAACCATTGTCCTACAACCCGGGTGCTGCACTATCGGGCCCCCCTCCCCCCGTTCCTGCACAAGAGGCCCGCCATGCACCGCAAGTCCATTTTCGACGCCGTTCGCCGTATGCTCGGACGCGGATTCCGGCCTTCGGAAGTGCGCGCGCTGGACCGCGCCATCGATGCGGCGCAGCACGCCGGACCAGCTTCCCCCGACAGCCCCTCCACGTTGTCGGAACGCGGCGTCGCGCTGATCCAGGCGTTCGAGGGGTTGGGCAAGCTCCGGCCTGATGGCATGATCGAGGCGTATCCCGACCCCGGCACCGGCGACGCGCCGTGGACGATCGGCTGGGGCGCGACCGGCCCCGACATCGTGGCGGGAACCGTCTGGACCCGCGAACAATGCGACGCGCGCCTGGCTTCGGACCTCGCCCGCTATGCCGCCGACGTCTCGCGTGCGATCGGCGACGCACCCACCACGCAGGCGCAGTTCGATGCGCTCGTCAGCTTTCACTACAACACCGGCGCGATCGGCAGGGCGACCCTGAAACGTCGCCATGTCGCGGGGGACCATGCAGGGGCGGCAACGGAGTTCGCGCGCTGGAACCGCGCCGGGGGACGCGTCATGCGGGGCCTTTCCCGCCGCCGCGCGGCCGAAGCCGCGCTCTACCGCGGAGAATAAAGCGCGCGCCCCCTGCGAATCGTTGTGCAGGGTTCATGGAACCGACTCGCCTAACGCCCCGTTTGTCTGCGCAAAGGAGATCAATGATGCGCAAGATTCTGATCGGCGCCGCAATCGTCTCGCTCGCCGCCGGTACCGCGTTCGCTCAGCCCGACAACGGCCGGGGCAATGGCGGCGGCAACGGTAAAGGCGCCGCAGCCGGACCGCAGCAAGGCGGCGGAAACGGTAACGGTAACGGCAACAGCAAGGGCGGCGGCGGCGATGCCAAAGCCGAGCGCGGCGGACCGGCAAAGGCCCGGGGTAACGCGCCCGACCGCGGCCCTGCGGAGCGGCATGCCAAGGCTGAGCGCGGGCCTGCCGCGCGCGAGCAGGCTTCACGCGGGAACGGCAATGCGGACCGCCCCGCGAAGGCCGACAAGGCCGTCCGCCAGGCCGAACGCGGGCAGAACGCGTCCGCGAACCGTGGCAACGGCAATAACGGCAATCAGGGCAATAACGGTGTGGGGAATGCCCGTGCCGACTGCGGTTCGGACGTCCGCATCGATCGCGACCGCGATCGTGACGGCAACCGCGAGCGGGTGCGCTACGTCGCCCTCGACCGTGACGTGAACGTCGGGCTGATCCAGGGCTGCCCCCCGGGCCTCGCCAAGAAGAACAACGGCTGCACCCCGCCCGGACTGGCGCGCGACCGCTACGCTGAATGGCGCGACGATTATTACAGCCCGTCGTGGTTCGGTTATTCCGGCATCGGCGATGGCCGGTACTATTACGACAACGGCTACCTCTATCGGATGAACAACACCGGTTCGGTGCTGGGATACCTGCCGCTGCTGGGCGGGGCGTTGTCGGTGGGCCAGCCGTGGCCGGATTACTACGATCCCTATCCGGTGCCGGACTACTACGTCGATTACTACAATCTCGGCCCCTCGAACGGCTATCGCTATGCCGATGACGTGTTCTACCGCGTCGATCCGCAGACCGATGCAATCACCGCGATCGCGGCCTTGCTGACGGGTGACCAGTTCGCGGTGGGGCAGCGGATGCCGCTGGGGTACGATGTCTATAACGTGCCCTACAGCTACCGCGACCGGTACGTTGACGGACCGGACGCGTATTACCGCTATGCCGACGGGTATGTTTACCAGGTCGATCCCACCACGCAGCTGATCCAGGCCGCGATCCAGTTACTGACTTGAGGAGGCGCGGATGCGTGATTTGAAACCTTTTACCGCGGCAACCGCCCTCGCCCTCCTGGCATCGCTGGCGGCCTGTTCCGATGATGCGAAGACGGCGCCCGCGGCCCAGACCACCGAGACCGCCCAGCGCACGCTGGCGGCTGCCATCGGCGATGCGCCCAACCTCACGACGGTTGCGGGCGCGCTGTCGGAATCGGGGCTGGGCGACGTGTTCGACGGGCCCGGCAGCTACACCCTTCTGGCGCCGGATGACCGGGCGTTCGCCGCGCTTGGGGAACCGGGCAAGGCGCTGACGGACCCGGCGCACCGGGCCGAGCTCGTAGCCATCCTGCGTGGCCACATGATCCCGGGCCACCTCACCACCGAAGCGATTGCCCAGGCGATCGCGCAGAAGCAGGGGCCCGTTACCATGCGCACCCTGGCCGATAGCGCGGTGACGTTCTCGCAAGCCGGCGACACGATTACCGTGGCCGGCGCGAACGGTGAACGCGCGACGATCGATGGTGCCGGCATTATCGCGAGCAACGGGGTGGTGCTCCCCATGGATGGCCTGGTGAAATCCGCGGAGCCCGTCACGGGCACCTGATCGCCTCGCGTAATCACACGACCCCCGGCGCGGCGAAAACCGCGCCGGGGGTCAGTTATTCTGCAGTCAGTAATCCCGGCGCGCCCGCACTTCCACCGACTCGCGGCCGATGGTTGAGATGCTGGCGAGGATCGACAGCCACGACGTGATGCGGAACTCGCCCTGCGTGGCGCTGTAACCGCGCCCGTCGGTGATGATCTCCACGTAGAAGCGCCGGCCGATGTTCTTGCCCAGCGCGATGGCCGTGCCGCGGCCCAGCGCCTGGTCGGCGCTGACGATGCGAAGGCGGTCGAGCCCAATGGCGGTGCGCAGCTGGTTGATCGGATCCATCCCGCCGCCGCCGCGCAGGGAAGCGACCGCGGAGCCGAGTTGCAGGACATCTGTGGCGGACAGTTCGGTGATGGAGCCCCCGAACAGCAGCCGGGCGAGAATCTCCTCTTCCGGCAGCGCGGGCGTCGAAGAGAACGCGATTTCCGGCGCCAGCGCGCTCCCCTGGACGCTGACCTGCACCGCCAGCCCGTTCTCCTCCGTCTCGGCAAGGATATCGAGGCGCGGGTCGATCGGCGTGCTTTCATCGAACCGGATGATGCCGCGGGTGAGCTCGAACCGCGTCCCGGCGAAGGAGTAATCGCCGCGGATCACACGCGCCTCCCCGCCAAGGCGCGGATCGTCCGTCGTCCCGCGCACGCGGATCGTGCCGCCCCACTCGCTGTCGAGGCCCATGCCGTCGACATCGATCCGGCTGGGTGCGCGGGCATCGATCAGGTAACGCCACGGCCGGCTGGCGACCGCGCGCGGCGCAACGTCATATGGGAGGTTGATCTCCCGGGTGCGGATCTGGGGCAGGCGCTGGTCCGCCGCCGCGGTGCCCAGCCGCCAGCTTGCGCGGTCCACCAGCACACGCCCGGCGATGGTGCCGCCGATGCCGTCGCTCACGATGCGGAGCGGGCCGGTGACGGTGGCGGTCAGGCCATTGGCATTGAGGATCCGCGCGTTGCGCGCCGCTGCGCGGATGTCGAGCTGCGGACCCCTGATGCCGAGGTCCTCCAGCACCACTGTCCCGCTGCCCGATACGGTGCCGCTTTCGCCCGTGGTGCCGCGGAAGCTCGTGATGTTGAGGCGCGATCCCCGGAAGGTGCCCCGCGCGCTCACATTCCTGAGGTCCGTGCCCGAAAGGCTGGATTGCAAGCGCAAGTTGTTGCTGGCGAGCGAGCCGTTCACGCGCGGTGTCGCAAGCGTGCCGGTCACGTCCGCGGCGATCGAGATCGGCCCGGTCAGGTCGAACGCGTCGATCGCGGCAAGACGCCACAGCGCGTCCGCGGGCCCGTTGTAGCGCAGCTGCGCGAACAGCGATCCCGCGCGCAGACGTTCGAACAAGGCGCCGGACGCTGGCAGGTTCGAAATCAGCCCCTGGAGCCGCCCGCGGCGCTGGCCGCCCTCGTCAACCACCGCCCGCGTCTCGAGCCGCGTGGGCGACAGCCGCGCAACCAGTGCAAGGTCGATCGGGCGCGACGTCAGCACGAGGCCGGACCGCGTGAGCCCGGCGATCTTCACCCGCGCTTCGCCCGTGGGAAGCCCGCCGCGCGTGGTGGCGATATCCACGACGCCCGAAATCTTGCCGCCCAGCCCCAGGTCGGCATAGATGTCCGCGACAGACAGCGGCATGTCGGCGAGTTGCAAGCGCGCCTCGGTCCGCCCCCCGCCCATTTCGCCCGACGCCAGGATCGAGCCGCCGGCGAAGTTCACCTGGGTCGGTTCCAGCAGCCAGCCACCGTCGCGCTGGCGCACCAGAACCGCGCGGCGTGGCATTGTGATCGGGCGTCCGGCAAATTCTCCGCGCGCAGCCACGGCAACCCGGTCCGGCGCGACGTTGGCATTGATCTGCAATGCAAACCGGCTGCCGCGCCGCCCCGCGAGCGACGCCGTCACCGTGCCCCGCCCGTTATCGAGATCGGCGCGCGCCGCCAGCCGGCCTATGAACAGAGTGCCGTAATTGATGCCTTGCGCGAACACGTTGCCGCCGATCGTCGTGCGGCCCCGCGCGATGAGACCGCTCACCTCGATGCGCGCCTGGCCTATCGACAGCGGTGTCGCCCCGCCGAAGCGCGCCTCGTTCGCCGTCACGTCGACATCGAAACCTTGTCCACCGCCACGAGAAGACAGCCCGATCGTCCCGTCCAGCCCGCCGCCGGCCAGCGCCAGCGTGCCGATGGCCGCCCCGTTGCCGAGCGTGAGATTTCCGGAGACGGATGTCCGCCAGACGTCGAGCTTGCGAATGACGATGCGCGTCGGGCCATTGGCGGGCGCGAACAGGTCGATGGTCCCGTCGAATGGGCCGAGCAGGGACTGCCCGCGCGTTTCGATGCCGAAACCGTCCTTGATCGGCGCGATCGCAACGCGGACATTGCGCAGGCCGGCCGAGGGCAAGGGATCGGCAAATACCAGCACGGCTTCCGGCCCGCGCGCGGTGTATGCGCCTTCGACCGTGAACGGGCCGTAATCGACATGCCGCCCGCGCCCGGCCACGCTGGTGCGGCCCGGCCGGATCATGCCGTCGAGCGTCAGGTCCAGTTTCGCCGAGTCGATCCGCACGCCGCGGAAATCCAGCGGACGGGCACCGCCTGTCGTGATTCCGCCGCTGAAGCTGATAGCGGGCCCGGCCAGGTTCGCCAGCGTGGCGTTGGTCACGCGCGGGATGCGGCCGCGCACGTCGGCGCGCAGGGTCCACGGCGCGCTGCCGAAAGTCGCGACGATATTGCCGGCGCCGTTGACCCTGCCGATGTTGTCGAGCGCAAGGCCGTTCGCGGCGACCGGGCCGGCGATGCGGTAGTTGCCTGTCCCGGTATCGCCGGCCAGCGTCAGCTGCGCATTCGCCCCGGGGAACGCGATGGCCAGCCGGTCGGACGCAATGCGCGTGCCTTCGTACGTGACCGTTCCCGAAATCGTGCCGTTGACGAGGCGCGGATCGACTTGCGCCGAGCCGGTGGTGATCCGCGCGACCCGCGCCGAAAGCGGCAGGGTCCAGCGCGATCCGTTGTATGTCGCCGTCCCTTCCTGCGAGAGACCGGCGATCCGCGTCGTGCCGCTGACCACCTGGTCCACGGTCAGCGCGTGGCGCAAGCTGAGATCGCGGAACGATCCATTCGCGGTGGCGGCAATCCGCGCCCCTTCGATGCGCGTGCCGGGGCCGAACAGGTCCGGATTGCGCAGGCGCGCGTTGACGACGAGGTTGTCGGCGACCTTGTCGGCGAGATTCAGCGCGCCGGTGGCCGTTCCCGCCACGCCGCGCGTGACGAGACGGATCGTCCCGTCGAGGACGCTGTCCTTGAGGGTGCCGGTCGCCTTGTAGGAAACCAGCGAGCCCACCGCGTCTCGCAGCAGGCCCGGGGCGATCGCGGCTTCCGGCCGCGCCTGGCCGACGATGGTATAGTCGCCCGCGGCATTGGTCATGCGGAACGCGGCGAAATTCTCGCCGTTCCGGGTGACGTAGCCCATGCCGTTCCACCGGCTCCAGCTGCCGTTCCCGTCGATCTGCGCCCGGTATCCGGCGTCGGTGCCGATGATGCCGGCCAGCACGCCGCCGCGCGGGGCGACGTAATCGAGATCGAGGTCGAACCGGTCGTCGTCCGGCATGGCGTCGAGCAGCACGTGCACCTGGTCCAACCGGCCGAGTCTTCCATCGGCATTCACCATCACCCGGCCATCGCGGATGTCGGCGCGGGCTGCCAGGTTGACGATCTCGGCATCGGGACCGGCGAGGCCCTTGGCCAGGGTGAGATTGCGAATGGCGAGACGATCGACCCGAATGTCGAAGTTGGGCAGGATCGGGGCGTCGGGATCGCCGGGATTGAGTTCCGGCAGGCGGTACAGGGTGCCGCGATGGGTGACGAGTTCCCGCACGTCGAGCCCGCGCGTGAACCAGCTCATCGGACGCCAGTCGAGGTCCACCAGCGGAACCGTGAGGAACGCGCCCTTGGGATCGGACAGCGTGACATCGTGCAGCCGCGCCTTGCCGTAAAGGTCGCCATCTATCCGGCCGATGCTGATCTTCAGGCCCGACGCGGGCGCGACCTTGGCGATCTGGTCGACCACCCAGCGCTGCCCGATGGGGCTGTTCAGCACTGCCAGCGCGGCAACGATCAGCAGCAGCAGCGCCGCGAGGATCCCGACCATCCAGGCGGCAACCCGCCGGCTGCGGGCGAAGCGCCGGGCCGGCGGCGCTTCGGGCACCGGGGCGGCGATGTCGCTCTCTCTCTCGCTCATCAGAAAGCCTGGCCCAGCGAGACGTAAACGGCGATGCGGCTATCGTCGGGCCCGGGATTGATCGGCGTCGCCACGTCGAGCCGCAGCGGCCCGAAGCCGGTGTTGTAGCGCACGCCGACGCCCGCGCCGATGCGCACCGTGTCGAAATCGGGGAACACGTCCGTGCTCACCGTACCGGCATCGACAAAGGGGACGACCGACAGCGCGCCGTCGAAGAATTTCGTGCCGATGCGGGCCTCGATCGCGCCTTCCAGCAGGCTGCGCCCGCCGATCGGGTTGCCGGCGGCATCGCGCGGGCCGATCGCCTGGTAGCCATAGCCGCGGACCGATCCGCCGCCGCCCGAATAGAGCCGGCGCGACGGTGCGATGTTCTCGAGCGCGGTGCCCGGGATCGCGCCGAAGCGCACCCGTCCGGCGACCACCATGGTCTCGCTGACCTGCTTGTACAGCGATCCATCGACCTGGCCCCGCAGGTAGAAGCTCTGCGTCCGGTTGCTGCGCGATACTTCGGGCGAAAGACGGGCGCCGATCCGGAAACCCCTGGTGGGATCGAGCAGACTGTCAGACGTATCGATCTGCGCGTAGAGCGGGATCGCGCCGACGAAGTAGGTCAGCCGCGGCTCTGCGGCGCCGCGCAGCGCGGCCGGGCGTTCCTGCGTGGCCACGGCCTCCAGCCCCACGCTCCAGCTCAGCGGCTTCTGGAACAGCAGCGTCGACAGCCGTTCGTAGGTGCCGATCAGCGACAGCGTGTTGGCATCGTAGGCGGCGCTGTCGATCGTCGAGGCGAACGCGTCGACAGTCAGCACCTTGTCGCGCCCGCCCAGGTTGTTCTTGCGGAACGTCACGCCCAGCAGCTGTTCCTGCGTGCCGGCGATCCCGCGCACGCGAAGCATGCCTTCGGGCGGGAAAAGGTTGCGATGCTCCCAGCTCGCTTCGGCCCGGAAACCTTCCCCCGTGCCGTAACCGATGGAGCCCGCGATCGTGCGCAGGCGGGCGCGCGTGATGGCGACGTCGAGCGCAACGGTGCCGGGTTGGTCACCCGCCGGCGGCGCGACTTCCCGCGGGGAGATGACCACGGAGGATACCAATCCCGTCGCCACGATGGCACGGCGCAGGTCGAATTCCAGGCTGCGCTGGTAGGTGTCGCCCGGATCGAACCGGGCGATGGTGGCGAGGTGGCGGCCGGACAGGAAGTCCGGCATGTTGGAGACGACTTCGCCGAAGACGTACTTGCCGCCCGGGCGGACCGGCATCGTCAGGTCGCCTTCCACGCGGGCGTGATCCACCAGCAGCTCCGGCTCGTCGATCTGGGCGAAGGGGTAGCCGAACTCGCCCAGCGCCTCGTCGAGGTCGAACTGTTCGGCGACGATCGTGTCGCTCGACATCGGGTCGCCCGGCCGGATCTCGAACGCGCGCCGCAGCGCCTCGGCATCGCGCGCGGCGGCAAGATCGCCCAGGTCGATCGCGCCGAAGCGATACCGAGCGCCCGGGATGATGTTGAACCGCACTTCGGGGTTGGTGCTCGCGACGGGCTCGCCCGGCTGGACGCCGCCGACCGTGCGGATCACCTGGCCATCGTAGTAGCCGTAAACCCGCAGCATCGATTCCAGCAGTTCCTGGTCGGCCCGCGCGCGGGCGGCGATCACCGCGACGCTGTCCGAATCGGTGTCGAGCTCGCTGATGGTCGACAGCATGTCGAACCGTTCGGCGAATGCCTCCCGTTCGGGGAACGCGGCCGGATCGGGCGGGAACGCCAGCACCAGCTCGTCCGAGATGCGGATGATTTCAGCCTCGGCGAGAACCGGCGCGGCCCCGTCCGCTTCGTCGGCGTCGGCGAACTGGACGCTGTCGTCAGGCTCCAGCGGGGCGAGCTGGGGCAGCTCGATATTGTCGGGCCAGGGGACGTCGATCGCCGGCACTTCCGCCAGCGGCGAATCGGGATCGACCGGGACCAGCGGCGCGTCGGGCGCGGCAGGGTCCGCCGCGTCTTCCGGCGGCAGACCCTGGTTCGCCCAGCTTTCAGGATTGTCGAGCGCCGAGTCGGGAATGAGGTCTTCCAGCTCGCGCGAGGTCGAACGGTCCTGCGCGGCGAGCGGCAGCGCGTGGAGCGCCGCGCAAGCCACCGCGGCGACGGCGAGCCTACTCGGGAAAATCGTACTGAGGGAGCGACGCGTCCTTGGCGGGGCTGGCGGTGTCGCGCGCGTGCCGCGGACCGCGGGCGGCAGCGGCGATGAGGGCATCGTGCCGTTCGCGCGATACCCGGCGCCAGCCGTCGCGGCCGAGCAGTTCGATCGGGCGGTACCGGATCTTGTACTGCATCCGGTCGGACCCTTCGACCCAGTACCCGAGGTAGATGTACCCCAGTCCATCGTCGGCAGCCCGCCGGATGTGATCGAGGATGATATAGTTCCCAAGCCCGGACCGTGCCTCATGTTCCGGGTCATAGAACGAATAGATCATCGACAACCCGTCGCCCTGGCGGTCGGTAAGGCAGGCGCCGACGAGGCGTCCTGGTGTCAAACCGTCCGAGGGCTCCCTGTATTCAACGACATAGCTTGTAACCGGCGTGTGTTCCACCATGTCGGCGTAATCAATTTCATCCATGGCGGCCATGCCGCCGCCGGGATGCCGTGCGCCGAGGTACTTGCGCAGCAGTTCGAACTGTTCGCCGGTCGCCCACGGGCGGCATTCGGTGCTCACCAGATCGGAATTGCGGCGCAGGTTGCGCTTCTGCGTGGCCGACGGCGCGAATTCGGCCGCCGGGATCCGCACCGAAACGCAGGCCTGGCAATCGAGGCAGCTCGGCCGATAGGCCACTGTCTGGCTGCGGCGGAACCCGATGCGGCCCAGCGCCTCGCTCAACTGGTCGGCATGCGGCCCTTTCAGCTCGGTGAAGACCTTGCGCTCGCTCCGCCCCGGCAGATAGGGGCATGGCGCAGCGCTCGTCACGAAGAAGCGGGGAAAGCGGACCGGGGCCGTCACGGCGCTGACTTATGCTCCTCTGGCGGGAGTGGAAACTTCCTGGCGACGGTCGTGCTTATGCATCGGCGCGGCCGCCGGTAAAACACCTTTAACCATGTATCTCGGTTAACGGAAACTTAGTTTGCACAGTTGCGGAAAAGTTTCCCTGCAAGGTGCAGATGGAATGACCGCCGCTCAGTTCAGTTCCACGGGGCTCACCGTGTAGCCCTTGTCCCGCAGCGCCGCGACGAGCTTGTCGATCTGGTCCTTGTCGCGCGCTTCGCACTCGATGTCGGTGATCAGGCCCTTCGCCGGGAGGGAGGTGAAGATCCGCTGGTGATAGATCTCGATGATGTTGACGCCCTTGTCGTCGAATTCGCGCATGACCTTGTAAAGCGCACCCGGCCGATCCTGCAGCGTGATGCGCAGGCGCGCGAGGCGGCCCGACCGGGCAAGATCACGCAGCAGCACATTGGCGAGCAGCCGCGTGTCGATGTTGCCGCCGCACAGGACGAGACCCAGCGTCTTGCCCGCGAACCGCTCCGGGTGGGCGAGCACCGCCGCCAGGCCCGCCGCGCCGGCACCTTCCACCACGGTTTTCTCGATCTGCAAGAGCAGGCTCACCGCCCGCTCCAGCGCGGCTTCGTCCACCAGCACGATCTCGTCGACCTTGTCCGCGATCACGCGCGCGGTGAAGGTGCCCGGCTCCTTGACCGCGATCCCTTCGGCCAGCGTGTCGCCGCCGCACGGGAGGGGGACGCCGTTGATCCGCGCATACATCGACGGGTAGAGCGCCGCTTCCACCCCGATCACCTCGATCGCGCCGCCGCCCGCATGTTCCCGCGCCTTTGCCACTGTGGCCATGCCGCTGATGAGGCCGCCCCCGCCGATGGGAACGATCAGCGTATCGATCGATGGCGCGTCCGCCAGCATTTCCAGCGCGACGGTGCCGGCTCCCGCCGCCACGTGCGGGTCGTCGAACGGATGCACGAAGGTGAGGCCAAGCTCGGCTTCCAGCTTGCGGGCGTGAGCATAGGCATCGTCGAACGTTTCGCCTTCCAGCACCACGTTGCCGCCCACGCTTTCGGTCTGCATGACCTTGATGCTGGGCGTCGTGCGCGGCATCACGATGGTGACGGGCACGCCGAGCCGCCGGCCGTGATAGCTCAGCCCTTGCGAGTGATTGCCCGCCGACGCGGCGATCACGCCGCGATCGCGCTGTTCCTGCGTCAGCAGCAGGAGAGCGTTGAGGGCGCCGCGCTCTTTATATGCGGCGGTGAATTGCAGGTTTTCGAATTTGAGCCAGACGTCGGTCCCGACGATGTTCGACAGCGTCCGCGAAAGCATCGTCGGCGTGCGCACCACCGCGCCTTCGATCCGCCGCGCCGCGTCGCGCACATCCTCGACTGACAGCGACAGTGCCGCGGTGGACGGTGCGAAGGCGGCGGCTGGCGAGCTGGCGGTGTGATTCATCGCGCTGGCCCCTACGGCAATTGACCGGGCGGGGAAACACGGCGCTTGTTCATTTGCTTCGCAGCAAAAGTTGCCTAGTCGATAGTGCGATGAGCATTTCCCTGCGCACCCTCGCCCTCGCCCCGCTGCTTGCCGCATCGCTGGTGGCCGCACCCGCCGCCGCCGACACGCTGGTCGACAACGTCCAGGGCATGTCGATCGATCGGGATGGCCGGATCACGCGCTTCACCGGCATCTGGATCGACGATGACGGGCGCGTGAAGCAGCTGCTCCAGCGCAAGGACAAGAAGCCGCGCACCGATTTCGGCGTGGACGGCAAGGGCGCCGTGGTGATCCCGGGCCTGATCGATTCGCATCTTCACGTCATGGGTATCGGGTTCGCCGCCCTCACGCTCGATCTCAGCGACACGACTTCGCTGGCCGAAGCGCAGGCGAAGATCCGCGCCTATGCGGCGCAGTATCCCGATCGCAAATGGATCGTCGGACGCGGCTGGAACCAGGAAACGTGGAACCTGGGCCGGTTCCCCACCGCGGCCGAGCTCGATGCGGCCGAAAGCGGCCGGCCGGTGCTGCTCACCCGGGTGGATGGTCACGCGGTGTGGGCCAACGGCGCCGCGCTTCGCGCCGCCGGCGTGACGGCGCAGACGGCCGATCCCGCAGGCGGCCGGATCGAGCGCCTCGCAGGGTCGCGGGCGCCCGCGGGCGTCCTGGTGGACAATGCCGCGGAGCTGGTTCAGCGCGCCGTTCCCGCGCCGCGCCCCGACGATTACGATCTCGCACTCGCCAAGGCGCAGGAAATGCTCCTGGCGCGCGGCATTACCGCGGCGGCCGACATGGGCACGTCCATCCAGGACTGGCAGAGCTTCCGCCGCGCGGGCGACGGCAAGTGGCTGCGGATGCGCATCATGTCATACGCCGGCGGGGTGGAGGCGATGGAGCTGATCGCGGGGCCCGGGCCGACGCCCTGGCTCTACGACGACAAGCTGGCGATGGTCGGGGTCAAGCTCTTCCTCGACGGCGCGCTCGGTTCGCGCGGGGCATGGCTCAAGGCGCCTTACGCCGACGATCCGCGCAACACCGGCCTGCCGCTGACCACCACCACGCAGCTGCGCAATCTCATGAGCCGCGCCGCGCTCGACAAATTCCAGGTCGCCATCCACGCGATCGGCGATGCCGCGAACGCCGACGCGCTGTTCGCGATCGAGGAACTGGCGGCGACCTACAAGGGTGATCGGCGCTGGCGGATCGAACATGCCCAGATCGTTGCACCGGGCGACATACCGCGCTTCGGGGCCAACGGCGTCATCGCGTCGATGCAGCCGGTCCACCAGATTTCCGACCGGGTCATGGCGGAAGCGCGGCTTGGGCCCGGCCGGCTCACCGGGGCCTATGCCTGGCGCAGCCTGTCTGCAGCGGGGGCCCCGCTGGCGTTCGGATCGGACGCGCCGGTGGAAGCGCCGGACCCGTTCGCGGGGCTTGCCGCCGCGATCAGCCGCACAGGTCCCGACGGCCAGCCCTTCGGTGGCTGGATGCCGGGCGAGATCGTCCCGCGCGAAACCGCGCTTGCGGCCTACACCGCGGGCGGTGCCTACGCGTCCTTCGGCGAAACCCGCTTCGGCCAGCTCAAGCCGGGGCTGCGCGCGGACTTCGTCATGGTGGACCGCGATCCGATGCTCGCGACCCCGGCCGATCTGCGCCAGACCCGCGTGCTGCAGACATGGGTGGGGGGGGAGCGCGTCTTCAACGCCGGGGCGCCGGCCGATTCGCCACCCGCCGCGCCATCGCGTTAACCCGATATCAACGGTGTTGCGCGAAGGCATCACCGGCTGCCTGTCGTGCAGATGACGCCGTAAAATCGTCTGCGGGGCGGGAACGGGTCGCATGGTTCGCGGTTCGATGACAGGTCGCCGGGGGGAAATGCCGATAGTTGCCTAATTGCAGCAGTGACTTGCAGAAAACGCCGTTCGCCACCCGGTCGGTTTTTTCACGGTGAAACGGGGTTGCCTGAAAAGCCCGCTTGGCTTAGGGCGATCTCGAGATTTGATAATAGCGCTTCGAGGAGAATTCGTATGAAGTTTCGCAATCTGGCCGCTGCCGCCGCAGCGACTACTCTGATGGCCGTCCCGGCCGTTGCGCAGGCCGCTCCCCAGCGCGCCGCCGCTCCGGTCGAACAAGGCAGCGAAATGGGCGGTTCGTGGGTCATCGCGATCCTCGCGCTCGCAGCCGTCGTTGCTGCCATCGTGATCGCCGTCGGCGACGACAACGATCCGGTCAGCCCGTAATTCTCGGCTGACTACAGCAATTCGAAACGGGGCCTTCGGGCCCCGTTTTTTTTGGTCCTTCGCGTTGGGCGATCACAACGGCTGGTAGGCGATCGCGATAGCGCGGCATGCCCGCCTTCTGCGGCCCCTCGCCGGCGGTTGCCAAATCGCAGCGGCTGGCGCACGGCGCGCCGGTGAACATGTTTTCCGGTCCCTTCGATCCCGCCGTGATGTCGCGGTTGCTCCTCACGCGCGCCCATCCGGGCTGGCTCGGCCTGCGCTACCGCGACCATGGCGACGACTGGTGCGAGCTTGAGCTGCCGTGGCGGGCAGACCTGGTGAGCGACGAAGGCAGTCCCGTTCTGGCATCGGGGCCGATCGTCAGCTTGCTCGACATGGCGGCCGGAATGGCGATCTGGATCGCAAACGGCGAATTCCGCCCCGTCGCCACGCTCGATCTGCGCACGGACTATATTCGCCCCTCGCACGAAAACGCCTCCGTCATCGCGCGCGTGACCTGCTACCGCCGCACCCGCTCCGCCGCATTCGTCCGCGGCCGCGCGCACGATGGCAACCGCGACGATCCCGTCGCCGAGATGTCCGGCGTGTTCATGACGATCGACCCGGCACGCGCGGCATGAACGGCACGCTTTCGCCCTATGCCCGGGCCATGGGCATCGAGATCGAGGAGGCCGCGGACGGCTGCGCGCCGGTCCTGTCGCTGGCGTTCCGTCACGAGCTGGAGGGGCGACCCACCGCGTGGCACGGCGGCGCGATAGCGGGATTGCTGGAAACCGCCTGCTTTGCCGCCCTGCGCGACAGGCTGGCGGCCGAGGGTCGCGGGGCCCGCATGAAACCGATCAACGTCACCGTGCAGTATCTCTCCGCCGGCCGCACCCAGGCGAGCTTCGCACTGGGCCGCGTCGTTCGCCTCGGCCGCCGTAGCGCCAACGTCACGGCGGAAGCCTGGCAGGACGATCCGGCAAGACCCATCGCTACCGCGGTGATGAACATCATGTTGGTGGCGGACGGCTAGCCCGCGGCAACGCCTACTGCGGCGGCACGGCGGGCGGCGGCTGCCCGGTCGGCGATGGGCCCGGCGTGACGCGAAGGCCGTCGCGGTCGATTCGCAGGTCGAGCGGCACGCCCTCTACGTCGGTCGACACGGTGACGCCCTCGCCCCCGATCCGCACGCGCGAACCCTGGCCGTCGATGGGGAATTCGGCGCTGGGAATGTCGGCCGGGCCGGGCACGTCCATCGGCTCCACCGGGGTGCCCGGATCGTCGCGCTGGTCGGGCACCGGCGCCGGCCGCGCCGCCCCGCGCCCAAGCGCCTGCACCATGAAGTCGCGCCAGATCCGCGCGGGGACCGTTCCGCCCGACACGCCGGCCAGCGGGGTGTTGTCGTCGTTGCCGACCCACACGCCGACCACCAGGTCGCCCGCGTAGCCGACGAACAGCGCGTCGCGGTTGTCCTGCGTGGTGCCGGTCTTGCCGAAGTTGGCGACGGAAAGCGACGCGGCGCGGCCTGTCCCGCGGTTGATGGCGGCGCGCATCATGCGCTCCATGTCGCCGTGCGTGCGCCGCGAGAGGCTTTCCTGGTTGGTCCAGTCCCACGCCCGGGCGAGCCACCCCTTCTCCGGGGTCGCGAACGCGCGGGGAACCACCGGGAAGCTGTTGCCGGCCACGCCCGCGTAGGCCGATGTCAGCTCCAGCAGGGTCATCGTCGATGTGCCCAGCGCCAGGCTGGGATCGCCCTCGGCCAGGGGACTGCGCACGCCAAGGTCCCGCGCCGTCGCGATCACCTTTTCGCTGCCCACCGTCTTCAGCAGGCGCACCGCCGCCACGTTGCTGGAGCGGGCGAACGCGTCTTCGAGCGTGATGCTGTCCGAATAATTGCCGCCCGCGTTCTTGGGCTGGTAGCCGCCGGTGGTGATGGCGCTGTTGTCGATCCGGTCGCCCGGGGTCATCCCTTCGCGCAATGCGGCGAGCCACACGAACAGCTTGAAGGTGGAGCCGGGCTGGCGGCGTGCCTGGGTGGCGCGGTTGAACGGCGAGCGAGCGTAGTCCTTGCCCCCGATCATGGCCACGACTTCGCCGTTGGGGCGCATGGCCACCAGCGCCAGCTGGGCATTCCCGGGCACGCGCGCCGTTACCCGGCGGGCGATCGCCTGCAGGCGCGAATCGAGCGTCGTCGTCAGCGTCTGCCCGCCGTATCCCGCTTCGGCCAGCCGGCGTCCCTGCGGCAGTGCCCAGTCGGCGAAATAGGTGCCGGTGGGAAGGCTCTTGGCGGGACGGACATCGAGCCGGGGCGGCCGCATCGCCTGCGCTTCGGCCGGGGTGATATAGCCGGCATCGACCATCGACGCCACGACCAGGCCCATGCGCTTTGCCGCGCGATCGTAATGCCTGGTGGGCGCATAGCGCGAAGGCGCCTGCACCAGCCCCGCCAGCATCGCCGCCTGTTCCGGGCGCAGCCGCTCCGGCTGGCGATAGAAGTAATGCAGGCTGGCGGCGCGCAGCCCGTAGATATTGTCGCCGAAATAAGTGTTCGACAGGTAGCGTTCGAGGATTTCATCCTTCGTCAGCCAGGCCTCCAGCCAGAAGGCGATGAGCATCTCACGCGCTTTTCGCGTCAGGGTCTGCTCGGGTGTCAGGAAGGTGAACTTGGCGAGCTGCTGGGTGATCGTGCTGCCCCCGCCGTATCCCGTCCACGCCGCGCGGGCCAGGCCGCGCGGGTCCACGCCCCAGTGACTGTAGAACCGCCGGTCCTCGATCGCCAGGAACGCCTCGACCACGTGGGGCGGCAGCTTGGCGACCTCCACCGGCTTGTCGATCACCGCGCCGTTGCGCGCGATGGGCGTGCCATCGCTTGCCAGCAGGGTCAGCTGCGGCGCGGCGATCGGTTGCAGGGATTTCGACAGGGGCGCGGTGACGGCGAGCCACGCCGTGATAAGCATGAACAGCGCCAGCATCGCCGCAATGCCGCGCACGATCCACCAGCGCCGCGGGCGGCCCAGCCAGCCCTTTCCCGAAGGCGCGTCCAGGGAGTCGAGCCGGCGATCCCAGTCATCGAACCGGTCGCCGGTCGCCCCGCCCGCCCGGTGGCGCGGCCGCAGGACGGAATCATCGCGTTCGTCTTCGCCGTAATCGTCGTCGAAGCGGTCGTGCAGCGCGAAATAACCTGCGTGGGGCGCAGGTTCGGTCATCGGTTTCCGGCGGAACCAGGGACTACGCAGCGACATCTTGCCTAGTGTGTTATCAGGTCAACACAGCCATGTGTAGAGGCTGATGGTTGAACCTTGCGCAACGGCGGTTCAGTTCTTGCCGACGACGCTTTCCGGCAGATCGACGCCGAACACCCGCTGATAGTATTCCGCCACCAGCACCCGCTCCGCCTCGTCGCACTTGTTGAGGAACGTGACGCGGAACGCGAAGCCGACATCGCCCAGGATCGCGGCGTTCTGCGCCCAGGTGATGACGGTGCGCGGGCTCATGACGGTGGAAATGTCACCGCCGATGAAGCCCTGCCGGGTCATGCCTGCGACCCTGACCATGTCGGCGATCGTCTTAGCGTCGGTCCCGGGGCTCTTGGCGGCAACGATTTCCTGTTCCGTGGCCGCCGGCAGGTAATTGAGCGCCACGACGATGTTCCAGCGATCCATCTGGCCCTGGTTGATCGCCTGCGTGCCGTGATAGAGCCCGCTGGTATCGCCCAGCCCGACCGTGTTGGCGGTGGCGAACAGGCGGAAATGCGGATCGGGCCGGATGACGCGGTTCTGGTCCAGCAGCGTCAGCTTGCCCTGCTGTTCCAGCACACGCTGGATCACGAACATCACGTCCGGGCGCCCGGCATCATATTCGTCGAATACCAGCGCCACCGGGTGCTGGAGCGCCCAGGGCAGCAGGCCTTCGCGAAATTCGGTCACCTGCAACCCGTCACGCAGCACGATCGCATCGCGCCCGACGAGGTCGATGCGGCTGATATGGGCGTCGAGGTTGATGCGGATGCAGGGCCAGTTGAGCCGCGCGGCAACCTGTTCGATATGCGTCGACTTGCCCGTCCCGTGGTAGCCCTGGACCATCACCCGCCGGTCGAACGCGAAGCCCGCCAGGATCGCCAGCGTGGTATCGGGATCGAAGACATACCCTTCGTCAAGGTCCGGCACGCGCGGATCCGCCTCGCTGAAGGCCGGCACCTGCCAATCGACATCGACGCCGAACACCGCGCGCGCATCGACGGTCGTGTCGGGGGCGGCAAGCACGGTGCGCTGCGCCGTGTCGCCCAGATCTCTCGCGTTGTCGGTCATGTCATTCATCGCGGGCGGTGCCTATACGCGGGCCGCAGCACTCGCAAGCATGCTTGCGAACCGGGCTATTGTGCCGCCGCTCCCCCGTCACCATTGTCGGACGCGATGGCATTGCCGCGCCCTTCGGATCTGCTCCGCCGCCGACTGGTCGGCAAAGTGCGCGCCGTCTTCAACGACGTCGCCGCCGGCCAGGCCCCGGTGCCGATCAGCGACGATGCCTTGTTCGAACGCGATTCGCCGATTCGCATGGTTCACGCAGGCGTGGTGCCGATGATGGTCGGCGGGATTCGCAGCCTCATGCTCCAGATGCTGCATCCCCATGCCTTGCAGGGCGTGCTCGACCATTCGGATTTCCGCGCCGACATGCACGGCCGGCTGCGGCGGACCGCCCGGTTCATCGCCGTGACCACTTTTGCGCAGCGCGATGCGGCGATGGCGGCGATAGAGCGGGTGAACCGGATCCACGCGAAAGTGACCGGGACCCTGCCTGACGGAACGCCGTACGCCGCAACCGACCCGCGCACCCTCGCCTGGGTCCACGTGGCGGAGGCGACGAGCTTCCTGGAAGCCTACCGCACCTACACCCGCCCGGACATGCCGCTGCGCGATCAGGATACCTATTTCCGCCAGTTCGCGGTGATCGCGCGGGCGCTGGGTGCGGACCCCGTGCCGGAGAGCCGCGCCGAAGCGGAACACCTCTTTGCCGAACTGCGCGGCGACCTGCGCGCCAGCGATGCGGCGCGCGAGGTTTGCGCCCTCGTCCTCAGCCAGCGGCCCGAAGGCGCGCCGGCCTCCGTTCAGCGCGCCATCGGCACGGCGGCGATCGACCTCCTGCCTCCATTTGCCCGCGCCATGCTGGGGCTGTCCCGGCCGCGTGCGCGGGTGATCCCGGCACGCGCCGCCACCCGCATGATGGCTGAAGGATTGCGCTGGGCATTTCGCCAGTAGCACGCAACTGGTCGCCGCAAACGGCTTGCAGCATACCAACCGGTCGGTATCGCCGCAGTCGTGATACCGAATCGATCCTTCCGCCCTGCCCCCGTCACCGCGCGCGACCGGCTGCTGGAAGCGGGGGTGAAGCTGATCCGCCGCCAGGGTTTCGCCGCCACCTCCGTCGATGAACTTTGCCGGGAAGCAGGCGTCACCAAGGGCGCGTTCTTCCATCACTTCGCGTCGAAGGAAGATCTCGGGGCCCGCCTGGCGGACTACTGGGGCGCGAGCACATCGGGCTTCTTCTCGGAGGCGCCATTCCGCCAGCACGGCGACCCGCTGGACCGCGTGCTCGCCTATCTCGATCTCAGGATCGCGCTCATCGGCGGCCCGGCCGAAGGGTTCTCCTGCGTCGCGGGCACCATGGTGCAGGAAGCCTTCCTTACCAGCGGCGCGATCCGTTCCGCCTGCCGGGACAGCATCATGGGCAATGCTGACCTGATGGTCGACGATCTTCGCGCCGCCATCGCCGCGCGGGGCGTGGATGCCGACGCGGAAAGCCTGGCGCGGCACATGCAGGCGGTGATCCAGGGGGCATTCGTCCTCGCCAAGATCCAGGATGACGAGGCGACCGCAGGCGAAGTCGCCCGCGAGAGCCTGCAACACTTCAAGCGCTACCTGACCTTGTTGTTCGAAAAGGGGACCGTTCAATGAACCGGTTCCTGTTCGTCCATCTGCCTGTCGCCGACGAGCCGTAACCCGGAAGGCGAAAACGATAACGAGAACCGGCACGTGAAAAAGAGGAGAGAGATGATGCCTTACGTCAATGGATTCCTTGTCCCCGTTCCGGCCGACAAGAAGGACGAATACCGGGATGTCGCGGAAAAGTTCTGGGACATCGCCAGGGACTATGGCGCGCTGAGCCACGTCGAGGCCTGGGAGATCGACGTGAAAGACGGGCAGTGGACCGATTTTCGCAAAGCGGTCGACCTCAAGGATGGCGAAAAGGTCGTCTTCTCGTGGATGACCTGGCCCGACAAGGAAACCGCCGACGCGAGCGAAGCCCGCATGATGGCGGACGAGCGCATGAAGCAGTGGGGTGACGGGGCGGCGATGCCTTTCGACGGCAAGCGCATGGTTTTCGGCGGGTTCGAACCGATCGTGTGGAAGGAAGCCTGAGCGGTGGCCGACGGCCAGGATCGCGGGGCGTTCATCTGGTACGAACTGATGACGCCCGACCCCGCCGCCGCCAAATCGTTCTACGATGCGGTCGTCGGGTGGGAGATCGAAACCGCCAGCGCGATGCCGGGTGGCGCGGTCGACTATCGCATGATCCGGCGCGCCGACGGCGGCCATGCCGGCGGGCTGCTCGTGCTCAGTCCAGAGATGGTCGCCGGCGGCGCAGGGCCGGCATGGACCGGCTACGTCCATGTGCCCGATGTCGATGAAGCGGCGGCGTCCATCGTCGATGCGGGCGGGACCGTCCACATGGACGCGCAGGACATGCCCGGCGTCGGGACAATGGCGATGGTGGCCGACCCGTGGGGCGCGGTATTCTACGTGATGCAGCCCACGCCGCCCCCGGACATGCCAGATGCGCGAATCGACGTGTTCTCGCCCGACCGGCCGCAGCACGTCCGCTGGAACGAACTGATGACCCCCGACCCCGCCGGCGCCGCGGCGTTCTACGCCGACCTCTTCGGTTGGCGCCAGGAAGGCTCCATGCCGATGGGCGATGCGGGCGATTACCTGTTCCTTCATCGCGGCGACGGGATGATCGGCGCGATCATGCCGACACCGGCACCGGCGGAATCGGCGGGCGCGTCCTGGCTCTATTACTTCGGCGTTGACGATATCGACCGCGCAGCCGCCGCAGTTACCGAAAGGGGCGGAATGAAACACGGTGAGATCGTTCAAATCCCCGGAGGAGAATTCTCTTTGACATGCGCCGATCCCCAGGGCGCGCCCTTCGGGCTCGTCGGTCCGCGCAAGGAGTGAAGGCAATGCACAAGAACACGATATGCCTGTGGTACGACGGCACCGCGCGCGAAGCGGCCGAATTCTACGCCTCCGTCTTTCCCGACAGCCGTGTCACCGCAGTCCGCACGGCCCCGGGCGACTATCCCGACGGCCAGCAAGGCGATGAATTGACTGTCGAATTCACGGTCTGCGGCATACCGTGCATCGGCCTCAACGGCGGACCGCAGTTCCCCCAGACGGAGGCCTTCAGCTTCCAGATCATGACCGAGGACCAGGCCGAAACCGACCGGTACTGGGACGCGATCGTCGGCAACGGCGGCGCTGAAAGCGCCTGCGGCTGGTGCAAGGACAAGTGGGGCCTCAACTGGCAGATCACCCCCCGCACGCTGACCGAAGCGATGGCCGCAGGCGGCGATGAAGCCCGGCGCGCCTTCGAGGCGATGATGACGATGCACAAGATCGACGTAGCCGCGATCGACGCCGCCCGCCGGGGCGCATAGGCGCGTGGCCCGCACGATAACCGCCGCCGCGTTCGTCTCGCTCGACGGCGTGATGCAGGCGCCCGGCGGACCAACCGAGGATACGACCGGCGGGTTCGACCAGGGCGGCTGGGTCTTCAAGCTGTGGGACGAAGGGGTGGAGGACACCCTCGGCGCCCTTTTCTCCGGCGAATACGACCTGCTGCTCGGCCGGCGCACCTACGACATCTTCGCCGCGCACTGGCCCTATGCCGAAGGCGACGAGAAGCCGATGAGCGAAGCGTTCGACAAGGCGGCGAAATACGTGGTCACGCGGGGTCGCCAGCCCCTGGAATGGCAGAGCAGCCACAGGCTGGGATCGATCGCGGATATCGCGGCGCTCAAGAAAAGCGACGGACCACGGCTGATCGTCCAGGGGTCGAGCACGATCTACCCTGGCCTGATCGAAGCAGGCCTGATCGATGAGCTTATCCTGATGATATATCCGGTCATTCTGGGTAGCGGGAAACGCCTGTTCGGCGCGGGCACGCCCGTCGATCGGCTGACGATGACGGGGCACACCGTCACCGCGAAAGGGACGGTGATCGCGACCTATCGCCCCGGCGGCGCGCTTCCGCATTACCCGGCCGAAGGGCCCATCCCCAGCACCAGTGCGCGCGAGCAGGACCGCCAGCGCCGCATGAAGGAGGGCACGTGGTGACGATCTCACTCTACGGACACCTGTTCTCCAGCAGGACTGGTTTCTTCGTTTTGCAAACGTGGAGGGTGCTAAACGGTGTCCGTAGATGAATCGGCCGCTATTGGGATTTTCGCACCAAAAGCTTCCTGTCAGCAAACGACCCCATTGCGGACATTCATGATTTTACTATCCTGAGACCGATGCGACCCGCTTTTTTTCTTGCAAGTCTCGCTCTTGGCGCGGCCGGATGTTCTGACCAGAACTTACTGGGCGAGGAAGTCTGGACCGATGAGCGTCTCGCTCAGGCCGATGTAGGCTTCGGTTGGAACTTCGAGGTGGAAAGCGAGGAGTCTCCCTCAAGGAACCTCGATGTCTTAATTCACCCCGACAACTCCTATCAGATTGAGATCATCGAATACCGGAACGAAGCCCCACCAGAAACTCTCAGTCGCGCTGACGGCAAGCTTTCCCCCGTTACCGCCAATCGATTACGTCGAAGTTTAGCGCGTCTTCGTTCGGACAACGCACAAGACCTCTTCACTTCCATGCCCGGATGCCCCGAACGATCTCATCCTACTATCGAATACTACGTGGGATTTGAAATTGACGAAAAACCCGCTTTGACCGTGCTCGAACCCCAATGCGAGACGCCCGAGACCGTCGAAGGCCGTCGAATAATTTCTGAGGCGATGGCGGTATTCCCACAAGTGGATCGCACAAAGGTGTTAGCTGGATCGGTTGAACTCTGACGGCAGCTTCCCACCCAGCATCAGACGTAGCGGCTCGGCACCGCTGCCCCTTTAAGCAGCCTGTCTGCTACGCACGCACGCTGCCAAAAACCTGCCGGTCAGCAAACGACCCCATTGCGGACAAGAGTCATCTGGCTAGGATGTGCCTATGATATACTTCTCGGCAGCGGCGATCTTCATCCTTGCCTCGTCTGGGCCAACCTTGTCCCAAATCGACGAGGCTCGGTTTCGGGTGAGCATCGTCTATGATGATAAAAGCCCAAGAGGTCATGCCAACGCTCAGGTTTCGCTCATGAAAATGGCGGCTAAGCAGTGCAAGGGCAGGGGTAAAGCAGTGTCCGACGGCCCACTGGAACTGAACAAGGCAGAGCCGATCCGGCCCGGGAAAGAGGCTCTTAGCTTAAGCGAAGTCTATTCGTGCAAGCCAAAGGAGTGAAGCTCCTAAACGGCAGCTACCCACCCAATTCCGGACACCAGCCGAACGGCAGCAAGCGCCGCTAAGCAGACATGAAATCGCATCTGCGCGCCGTGAGCACTAACATCAACAAGAGGGGGAGGTTGTGGATTTCGGCCCCCGCACTGACCGCAAGCGAAGATAGGCTCAGCATTCTTCCAACCAGCGCAGGATTGCGCGTCTGCCGATTGCCATGCAAACCTCGTCGGGAGGGGAGTGACAATGAATGGCTGGCAGCGCCTGTGGCTTGTAGTCTCGATCGCGTTGGGGATTTTACCAGCAGTTCTCGCTTACGATATCCACGACACCACGTCATTCCGAGTGCCGTTCACGTCCGAGGAAATGGATCTCACGCAACCCGAACGGGGCCGTCTTTTCTGGGAGCGAGCTAGCAGCTTGCCCAAGGCCCAACCTTGCGATCGGTCAGGATCGTGGAAACCAAGCGGGTCGGCACAACATGGTTGGTATGTCGAGTGCCCTACTCGCACTGAGTATCTTTGGACGCGGACAATTTTTTACGGCGCACTGCCCGCCGGGGTGCTTTATATCCTTGGCATGGCCGTGGCATGGGTTCGACGAGGTTTCCGAAACGCGAAGCCGACGAGTAGCGCTTAGCGATTTAGCCACTTAGTCAGCGCTGCGGACACCTTCGCCCGACGCTCCCCGCACTTCGAGCTGTTCGACCTGATTTACCGCGAGCGACTGCCGACGCCCATGTAGCTGCACCATAAGTTCGACCGCGATCGCGTCGATCACGTAGTCATGCCTGGCAGGTAAAGCGCACGCGATAGCCCAGCCGGGCAAACTCTTTGACCGAATCGAGTACTTGCCGTCCCATTCCTTATCTGGAACGAAGAAGGAACAGAACGCAAGGTGATCACCCTGTCAGCCGCTCATAAGCGAACATGCACGCTACCCATACGTCACCATGAGCATCGCAATGATCTGAGACTTCGGCAGTAGCTTCCCAGACAAAAAACGACCTGCGGCGTGCCTTCCGGGCCTCAACACCAAGGTTCCCGGCGCCCAGTCCACGTTCTCGCTAGCCTTTCGCTTACGAGTTGATCGCCAAGCGATCGTCCGTCGCGGGTGACGACCCGCAACTTTCGCCCATATTGATCCTCGTCTCGGTCGCTTATTGGTTGAAGCTCGAATGGCCCTTCGCTCAGAAGCACGGCCAGCCGATCCCGCGCCTCCTGCGCCTTCTGGATTTCCCAATCGCACCGCCCTTTCAATTCTGGCGTATCGATATCAGCGATGCGAATTTTCACGCCATCGAGATGAAAGGTGTCCCCGTCGATCACACAATTTCCGCCCATAAGCCCGCAGACGGCGAATGCGGGAGATCGGGACGAAGACCACAAGCTGCCGGATATCGCTGGCCATGATATGATGCTCAGCCCAAGCGCCACACCGGCTCCCAGGCCACCTGCGATCAGCTTCAGCGACGCCATGCGACGCGTACGCTTCGAACGGCGAACCTCCTTTCGAAAGTCGAAAAGCTCGACCGGTCGCCGCTTTATATGCCTGCCTGGGCCCCTCATGATCCCAAGATGCCACCATTAGGCGAAGCATCCAATAGCCGGGCCGCTCTAGCGACAGGTTGCCCCGCTACGACCCGCAGGCACGGCCGGTTGTCAACGATGGGGCACCCGCGCGGGGAATGGCCACAAGGGGCCGATGCTCGGCGGAATGGCGAGCCGCTCCCACCCTGAGGCGCGGTCGCGGGCCGGTTTACCGGAAACTACCCGAAAGTAATTGGCACATGAGTTTTCAGGGCTGACCCTCAAAAACGGCGGTTTTCTAAGGGTTTCACGGCATTTTTTAACCCGGATCCGTTTCGGCAATTTCGGGTAGTCGAGATTAGGACGGCTGAACCCGCCGTTCTACCCTGAGGGCGCGATCGGCCTAGCAGACTGAGCATGAAGAGCCGCGACAAAGAGCTTTGGGCCGTAGCCGTGTGGGTCGAGAAAACGCACGGCACGGATGGCCCCCGGTACATAGCCGAACAGGTCGGACGGCTTGCTCTTGAAGGGGACGAGGGCGGTGTTGCGATGTGGCGAAATGTGGCGGCGCGATTCGATCAACTGAGCCGGTCTGAAAATCCCGGTCGTGCTAGCTAGGTGATTTCTAGAGCGGCATTCGCATACGGTTCGGCAGGTCTTCATCCGCCACTAACTGTCTGAAAACAAACTGGTGCCGCTTACAGGACTCGAACCTGTGACCCCATCATTACGAATGATGTGCTCTACCAACTGAGCTAAAGCGGCAGCCTGCGGGCCCATATCGGCAGTGCAGCGCGGCTGCAATGCGAATGGAGCGCAAGATGGAGGCCCGAGCCGGAATCGAACCGGCGTGCGAGGATTTGCAGTCCTCTACGTAACCACTCCGCCATCGGGCCTCGTCCCCCGTTCCAGCGTGCTTTCGCGAGGGAAGCGGCCCCCTAGCGCCTTGTCCGGCGGCTTGCAATCACGAAGGGCACCGCGCTGCGCTGCGCTGCGCACGGGATTGCATGGGGGCTGGCAGGCGCGTTGCGAATCGCTATGCATCGGGGCCTATGCGCTTTGCCTCCCTGATCGATGCCATCCCCGCCGACTCCCGCCCTGTCACCCTGCCCGGGGCGGAAAACTGGATGCAAGGGCGAACCCTGTTCGGCGGCGCTTCGGCGGCCCTGGCGCTGGAAGCGGCGCGGCGGGCGCTGCCCGGCTTGCCCCCGTTTCGCGCGGCGCAGGTCGGTTTCGTGGCGCCGGTGGGCGCGAACCTGGCATTCACGGTGGAGATCGTGCGGCAGGGCCGCAACGTCACCCAGGTGCGCAGCGACATCGCCAGCGACGGCAAGCTGGCGCTCACCGCGCTCATGCTGTTTGGCGACAGCCGGGAGCCGAATGCGGTCCATCCGGCGGCCCGGGCAGACCCCTGGCCCGGGCCGCCGGAAGACTGCGAGGCCCTGGGAAGCGGGCCGGCCAACTTCTTCACCCAGAACATGGAAATCCGCCGTGCCCAGGACGAACGGGGCCGGGGCGTCCCCATCATGCGGCGCTGGGTGCGGTTGAGGGAACGCGACGGGCTCGATCCGATAATCCAGGCGATCGTGCTGGGCGATGCGCTGCCGCCGGGTTCGATGCGGGCGATGCAGCGGCAGGGGCCGCTCTCCTCGATCAACTGGAGCTTCAACCTGCTCGATCCCGAAGCCCGCACGCGCGACGGCTGGTTCCTGGCCGAAACGGCAGGCGATCATGCCGATCACGGCTATTCCAGCGAGCGGCTCCGCCTGTGGAACGCCGATGGTCAACAGGTGCTGGCAGGAATGCAGGCGGCCGCGATCTTCGGCTGACCGGTCACGCGTCGTCGTAACGCGCCTTCCGCTTTTCCATCCCGGACATCACCGCTTCCATCTGGTTCTTCGAACCCAGCAGCGCGTGCTGTTCGCGGCTTTCTTCCATCAGCAGGTCGTCGGTCGACTTGTCCGCCATGGCGTTGATCAGGCGCTTCGCCCCGCGCATCGCGTGGGGGTTGCGGTCGGCGATGGTCTGCGCGATGGCTGTCGCCTGCGCCAGCGGGTCTTCGGACACGCAGGTCGCAAGGCCGATCGCCCGCGCCTCCGCCCCGGTAAACTCGCGGTTGGTATACGTCAGTTCGCGCAGCACGTCGTCGCGGACGAGGCCGCGCCACAGCGCGATCCCGCCCATGTCGGGCACGAGGCCCCAGCGCATTTCCATGACGGCCATACGGGTGTCGGGCGCGACCACGCGAATATCGGCGCCGCTTGCGATCTGGAGGCCTCCGCCGAAGCAGACCCCGTGCACGGCCGCAATCACCGGAACGGGCAGCTTGCGCCACTGCATCGCCACCTGCTGCGCCCGGTTGGCATTGCCATAGGTCCGTTCGGTCAGAGGCGGTTCGTCTGCCCGGTGGCGGCCGAAGCTCGCCAGGTCGAGACCGGCGCAGAATGCGCGCCCTTCGCCTGCCAGCACCACCGCGCGCAGACCCTTCATCGTCTGCAGCGCCTGGCCGGCATCGATCAGGCGATCGAACATTTCGGTATCGAGCGCGTTCATCTTGTCGCCGCGGGTCAGGCGGACATGCGCTACACCATCCCCGTCGAGATCGATCGACACCCGTTCGTTTGCCCGGAATTCCATCTTCGCGCTCCCTGATCTCGCTGATCACCTACGTCGCGCAAGGGTTGCGGCCTGTCCAGCCCGGGTCTTCGCGCCGGATCGCAAAAAGCGCGGGACTTTTAGGCTTGGCCAGGAACCGCCCTGCCCCCTAGAGCCGTAACGATGGCCCGGCTGGCGCAAAGGAAGGCAAATGCGATGACCCCGTTCCTCAACATCGCGCGGGAAGGTGCCGTGATGACGGTGACGATGGACCGGCCGCAGGATCGCAACGCCATCACCGAACCCGAACAGAGCGCCGAGTTCGTCGCCCTGGCAGACATGCTCGCCCGGGATCGAACCGTGCGCGCGGTGGTGCTGACCGGCGCCGGCAAGTCTTTCTGCGCCGGGGGCAACGTGAAATCGATGCGCGAGAAGACCGGCCTGTTCGCCGGCAGTCCGTTCGACCAGCGCAATCATTATCGCACCACCGTGCAGACGATCGGCCGCGCGATGTGGGAGCTCGAGGTCCCGGTCATCGCGGCGATCAACGGCCATGCCATCGGCCTAGGCTTCGACATCAGCCTGATGTGCGACATCCGCATCATGGCGGAAGGCGCCGTGGTGGCGGAAAGCTATGTGAAGCTGGGGATCATTCCGGGCGGCGGCGGCGCCTGGCTCCTGCCGCGCGTCGTCGGTACGGCACGCGCAAGCCAGATGACATTGACGGGCGATGCGGTCGATGCCGCCACGGCCCTGGAATACGGCATCGTGAGCGAAGTCCTCGCCGCCGAGAACCTGCTTCCGCGCGCGCAGGGCATCGCCGCCGCGATTGCCGCCAATCCCGGGCACGCGACCCGCATGGCTAAGCGCCTGATGCGCGAAGGGATGGACCAGAAACTGCCCACGCACCTGGAAGTCGCCGCGGCGTACCAGGCCCTGTCGCATCACACGGCCGACCATGCCGAGGCGATCGACGCGTTCCTCGACAAGCGCGCGCCGGCGTTTCGCGACCGATGAACGGCGCTCTACAGGGCATCCGTGTCCTCGACCTCTCGCGCGTGCTGGCGGGGCCGTGGTGCACGCAGATGCTGGGCGATCTCGGCGCGGACGTGATCAAGGTCGAGCAGCCCGGCGCGGGCGACGACACCCGGGCCTGGGGTCCGCCGTTCCTGCCGGGTTCGCGCGATTCGGCCTACTTTTCGTGCGCCAATCGCAACAAGCGTTCGATCGCCGTCGACATTGCCACGGCCGGAGGGGCGGATATCATCCGCCGTCTCGTCGCCGAGGCAGACGTGGTGGTCGAGAATTTCCGTGTCGGCGGACTCGCGAAGTACGGCCTCGATTACGAGACACTCAGCGCGCAGAAGCCCGACCTCGTGTGGTGCTCGATCACCGGTTTCGGCCAGACCGGCCCCGACAGGGACCGCGGCGGATACGATTTCCTGATCCAGGGCATGAGCGGCTTGATGAGCGTGACCGGCGCGGCCGACGGTCCGCCGACGAAAGTCGGTGTACCGATCAGCGATCTCACCACCGGCCTGTACGCCGCCGTCTCGATTCTCGCCGCCCTTCGGCACCGCGACCGCACCGGGGAAGGGCAGCGGATCGACCTCTCCCTGCTCGACGCGCAGCTTGCGCTCATGAGCAACCAGGCTGCCAATTACCTCAACGGCGGGCGGGAGCCAGGGCGGATGGGCAACCAGCATCCCAACATCGTGCCGTACCAGACGTTCGCGTGCGCGGATGGAGACATGCTGATCGCGACCGCCAATGACCGCCAGTTCGGAAAGCTCGTCCGCGTGCTCGGTCTGTGCGAACTGGCGGACGACCCGCGGTTCCATGCCATGCACGCGCGCAGCGCCAACAAGGACGCGCTCCTTGCCTTGCTTGGCCCGGCCATCGCGAGCTGGCAGGCGGCGGACCTTGTCGCTGCGCTCAATGCCGTCGGCGTGCCGAGCGGGCGTGCGAACACCGTGCCCCAGGCCCTCGCCGACCCGCAGGTGGAGGCGCGCGAGATGGTCCGCACGATCGATCGCGCCGATGGCAGCCCTGTGCGCTTCCTTGCGTTCCCGCCCCAGCTTTCCGCCAGCCCGGCGACGTACCGCACGGCCCCTCCCCGCGCGGGGCAGGATACACGTGCAGTCCTGCGCGACACGCTCGGCCTGGACGACGCGGCGGTCGATCGCTTGATTGACGATGGCGTGGTGGCGAAAGGCGCCGCATGAACCTGCGCCATATCGAGGTTTTCCACGCGGTCTATGTCAACGGATCGGTCAGCGCGGCGGCGCGGATGCTCAACGTCTCGCAGCCTTCGGTGTCGAAGGTCCTTCGGCACGCGGAATCGCTGCTCGGCTTCCCGCTGTTCGATCGCACGGGCGGACGGCTCGTCCCGACCGAGGACGCCCATACGCTGTTTTCCGAAGTCGCGGAGATCCAGGACCGGGTCTATGCCCTCCGTGAAGCGAGCCGAAACCTGAAGCGGGGCGCTGGGTCGCTGCTGCGCGTATCGGCCCTTCCCTCGATCGCGCTCGATGCCCTGCCGCTCACGGTGGCGCAGTTCATGCGCAAGCATTCGGGCACCCGGTTCGACCTGCAAACGGTCCACCACGCCGATCTGCTTCGCAAGCTCTACGAACGCGAGACGGACGTGGCCGTCGCATACGAGGTCCCGCCCGGCGCGCCGCTCGGACGGCACTGGTTGGGGGCGAGCGAACTGGTCGTGCTCTACCGGGAAGCGGACATGCCGGGCGCCCCGGCGCGTATCGGGCTCGAGGAGCTCGCCGGCCGCCCGCTCGTAAGCCTTGCCGCCAGCGGCCCGATCGGCGCGCTGTTTTCTGCTGAGGTCCAGCGCCTGGGGATCGAGCTCGACGAGGTGGTCTCCGCGCGAACCTTCCACATTGCGACCGCCCTGGTGCGGCTGGGCGTGGGCATGACCGTGGTGGACAACCTCACCGCCCGGGCATCGCTGGTGCCGGGCCTGGCGATGCGGCCGCTGAAGTCGCGCCTCACCTTCGACATCCACGCGATGTACCTGCTCGAACGCCCACCATCGGCACTGGCGACAGCGTTCCTCAAGAACCTGGCGCGGACGATCGACGCGCTGTCTCGCCCGGCATAACCCGCCGTTATGCCGCTGTGCCGCGACCGCGCCTTCGCGCGCGGGCGCCGCGGCGCTAGCACCCGTGCGTGACCATCCCCGCGCCTTTCCTGCTCTATCTCGGCAGCACGACCGATCCGGTGGCGATCAAGACCTCGCGCGGGCTGGCGACCTTCAGGCGCGAGGATTGTGTCGGCGAATTCCGGCACGACGATTGCCCCCTCACCCTCGGCCTGCCGCGCATGACGATCGCGCAAGGCGTGGCGGCCGGGGCGCGGACGCTGGTGCTGGGCATTGCCAACGCCGGGGGGACGATGGACCCGCAGCTGGTGGCAGACGCGCGCGCCGCGCTGGATGCTGGGCTCAACGTCGCATCGGGCCTGCACCAGCGCCTGCGCGATGTGCCGGAACTGGCGGAACTGGCAGAGACGCGCGGGCTTTCGCTGTTCGACGTGCGCGACCCCCCTGCCGCCATTCCGGTCGGCACGGGCTCCCCGCGCGCCGGCCGCCGTGTCCTGACCGTGGGCACGGATTGCTCTGTGGGCAAGATGTATGCCTCGCTCGCCCTCGTGAATGGCCTGCGCGCACGCGGCGCGACGGCAGATTTTCGCGCGACCGGACAGACCGGCATCCTGATCGCCGGGGGCGGTGTGCCGCTCGATGCCGTGGTGGCCGACTTCATCTCCGGCGCGATCGAGCAGCTTGTCCCGGCGCGCACCGATGGCGGGTGGGATGTGATCGAAGGGCAAGGATCGCTCTACCACCCGTCATTCGCAGGGGTTTCGACCGGCCTGCTTCACGGTGCCCAGCCCCATGCACTGGTGCTGTGCCACGATCCCGCGCGAACGGGAATTCGCGGCCTGCCCGAACGGCCGCTTCCCGACCTCGCCGAATGCCTTGCCTTCAACATCCAGGTCGCGCGCCTCACCCGCCCGGATGTGCGGGGGGCGGGCCTGTGCCTCAACACCTCCGCCTTCGGCGAAGATGTGGCCCGCGACCTGTGCGCCGAAACCGCGGATCGCCTGGGCCTGCCTTGCACTGATCCCCATCGCTTCGGCGTCGATGCCATCGTAGATGAACTGCTGTGTCCCGAATCCTCCACGCCCGCACCGACCGCTTTGAACTGAACCGCCCGTTCCACATCTCGCGCGGGGTGAAGACCGCTGCCGAGGTCATTACGGTGGAGCTGCACGAGGACGGATTCGTCGGCCGGGGCGAAGGGGTCCCCTATCCCCGCTATGGCGAAAGCCCGGGCCGCGCCCTCGCGGAAATCGCCGACGTCCGCGACGCGGTGGAGCGCGGCGCCTCGCGCGAAGAGCTTGCCCGGTTCATGAAAGCGGGCGCCGCCCGAAACGCGCTCGATTGCGCACTGTGGGATCTCGAAGCCAGGCGCAGCGGGCAGAGCGTGGCCGAGCTGCTCGGCGCGCCGCCGCTCGCCCCGCTGCCGACTGCGCTGACGATCGTCATCGGCACGCCCGCTGTCATGGCGGCGGAAGCGTCACGCGTTGCCGATGCGCCGCTGATCAAGGTGAAGGTCAACGCCGATAACCCGCTGGCCGCCATCCGCGCCGTGCGCGGCGCCGCGCCCAACGCGGCCCTGATCGTCGATCCGAACGAAAGCTGGGATGAGGCCTTGGTCCGCGCCGCCATGCCCGCGCTCGCCACCCTGGGCGTCGCGGTGCTGGAGCAGCCGTGCCCGACCGACGGCGATGCCTGGATGGAAGGATACAGCGGGCCGGTGCCGATCTGCGCCGACGAATCCGTCCATACGCTTGCCGATCTGGAAATTGTCGCGCGCCGGTACCAGGCGATCAACATCAAGCTGGACAAGACCGGCGGGCTGACCGCCGCCCTCGAACTGGCAGCCGCCGCACGGGCCAGGGGTATGGGATTGATGAGCGGTTGCATGGTCTGTTCCTCGCTCGGCATCGCGCCGGCGCTCCATGTCGCGCGGCTATCGGATTGGGCCGACCTCGACGGACCGCTATGGCTGGCGGAAGACCGGCCTGGCGGCGTCAGCGAACGGGGCGGGATCATGCACCCGCCTGCCGAAGGGTTCTGGGGATGAGGCGTTTGGCGCCGGCATTGGCGGTGGCCCTGCTCGCCTCGTGCACCACCCCGCCCCACGGCGCGGCGGACGCTCCGTTCGACTTGCTCATCCGCGGGGGGACGGTCTATCCGGGTGGCGCGGCGCCCTTCCGCGGAGATATCGCGATCAGAGGCGACCGGATCGTCGCCATCGGCCCCGGGGTCGCGGGGAGCGCGGCGCGCACCATCGATGCGCGGGGGATGATCGTCTCGCCAGGCTTCATCGATCCGCATACCCACATGACCGGCTGGCTGACCGACCCCGACCCGAAGCGCCGGCTGGTCGAGCCGTTCCTCGCGCAGGGCGTTACCACGGCGGTTGTCGGCAATGACGGCGGCGGCCCGGTCGAAATTGCCGCCCTGCTGGACGGCGCTGGCGAGCGACCGGTCGGGATCAACTTCGCCGCCTTTACCGGCTTCGGCACGATCCGGGCGGCCGTGATCGGCGACGCGCGCCGCGCGCCCACGGCCGACGAACTGTCACGCGAGACCGCGGTCGTGCGCCGCGCGATGTGCGAAGGCGCGTTGGGTATCTCGACCGGGTTGTTCTACGCTCCGCAGAGCTTCTCGGAAAAGCCGGAGGTCGTCGCGCTCGCCAGGACCGCAGGCGAGATGGGCGGTATCTACGACACGCATCTGCGCGACGAATCGGATTATACCGTGGGCCTCGGCGTGGCGGTGGACGAAACGATCGCCATCGCGCGGGAAGCCGGCATTCCGGTCCATATCTCGCATATCAAGGCGCTGGGCGTGAACGTGCACGGGATGGCGCCGGCCATCATCGACAAGGTGGAGGCGGCGCGCGCGGCGGGCCTTGCAGTCACCGCGAGCCAGTATCCGTGGGAGGCAAGCGGCACCAGCATGGTCGCCTCGCTCGTCCCGCTATGGGCGCTCGACGGCGGGCGCCAGGCAATGCTCGCGCGCCTCGAGGACCCGGCGCAGCAGGAACGCGTGCGGGTCGGCATGGCGGAAAACCTCGGCCGGCGCGGGGGCGCGGGCACGCTGCTGATCGCCGAAGGGCGGTGGAAGGGCAGCCGCCTGTCCCACGTCGCTGCTGCCATGCACACCGACCCGATCAGCGCCGCCATCGCCGTCATCCGCACGGGTGACGTCGGGGTGGTGAGTTTCAACATGGCAGAAGCGGACATTGCCGCGTTCATGCGCCAACCCTGGGTCGTCACGGGCTCGGACGCATCGGGCGGGCACCCGCGGGTGTTCGGCAGCTTCGCAAGGAAATACGCCGTTTACGTCAGGGAGCGGCAAGTCCTCTCCCTCCGCGATTTCATCGACCGCAGCACTGCTGTGACGGCCGACATACTCGGCATCGCGGATCGCGGGCGGCTCAAGGTCGGGCATTTCGCCGACGTCGCGGTGTTCGACCCCGCGACATTCGCGGCGCGGGCGACGTATGAGGAACCCGAACGCACCGCTGTCGGCATGCGCGTGGTGATCGTCAACGGACGGGTTGCGTTGGAGGGCGGAGCGTTGACGGGCACGGCGGCCGGACGCGCGCTGCGTCATCGTCCGCCGCCCGGCAGGTGCCCCGATCAGTCGCGGTAGAACCGCACCGGGCCCACTTCCAGCGACGCGGTGCCGCCGGTCTCGCCGGTCAGCTCGACGCGCAGCGCGCGCAGGCGGGCAAGGTCGAGCGCCGCGTCGGCGTTCCGGCTGGCGAAGGTCTTGAAGGGCAGGCGCACCGTTCCCGATGTGGCAGAGAAGGGCGCAGCGAACCAGTCGCCGCCATCGAGCCCGTAACTTTCCAGAATCAAACGATAATCACCGGTTCCCCGAACAGTCATCTCCACCCCGTCGAAGGCGCGCGCATCGGCCAGCGTCACGGCGCCGCGGGTGAGCGGCAGGACCCATTGCACGAAGGGGCGCGGGGCGGCGCCCATCTGGGCGGCAAGGAACGTGCGCCCGTGCCCCTCCACGGGAATGACGTGAAGATGTGAATGATCGATCCCGGAATCGGTCGTTGCCACCGGCAGGGTATCGAGATCGCTCCGCCCGTCGGGGCGCAGCTGGGTGAGGATCGGGCCGGTCATCACGACGGCAGTCAGGAGCGTGCTGCCGGCCCGGTCGCGCAGGGCGCGCAGTTCGGCGAGCGGCGCCTCGCGCCCGGCGACCCAGACGCGCTCGACGTTCCACAGGTCGTCGATACGCTTGTCGGGCGCGCCGTTCACGAGGACCAGATCGGCGCGTTTGCCGGGCGCGATCGTGCCGTGCCCCCCCTCCCCGTGCATGATCGCGGCGCTGGTGCTGGTGGCGGCGACGAGGGCTTCGGCGGGGGTGAAGCCAAGGCGGGTCAGCCAGATCGTCTCCCGAACGGCGCTCTGGCCGTGGTAGACCCCGCCGATTCCCGCGTCGGTGCCGATGCCGATGAGAATTCTCTTTTTGCGCAAACGGCGGATATTCTCGCGCATGATCGCCCAGCGTTTCGCATCGTAGGCTTCGACCACGCCCCCCTGCGCCCGCGCCTCCCGCGCCCGCTCGCCCGCGTTGAGATCCTGCGCTTCCACGGCAGCGAAGCTGCGGGTCTCCTGCGGTTCGTAAACCACCAGCGTGGGGACGTAAGCGGTGCCGTTGCGGCGCATCAGGTCGATGAGTTCGTCATCGACCAGGGCATCGCCGATTCCGTGGCCCAGGGCATCGACGCCGGCGGCGGCGGCGACCTTTGCCCCTTCCAGCGTCACGGTGTGGGTGACCACCGGCTTGCCGGCCTTGTGCGCATCGGCGACGATCGCGGCGAGCGTGGGCCGGTTCATCGACATGAGATCGCCGTCGCGGCCATAGCGCCAGCCGTCGGCGAAGACCTTCAGCACGTCGGGATCGTATGACAGCGCGAGCGGGGTCAGCGCGTGGGCGGCCCGCGGCGTGGCGGCCTGCATCGTAAAGAAGTGGCCCCAGCCGTATTCCGTCCCGTGCCCGCCCGGCACGCCGAAGCGGACCGCCTGCGCCAGGTTCGGCGCCCAGAAGCCTCCGCCGGGGGCCGCCAGGGCGCGGATCGGCGCGATCATTTCGCCCGAGACGGAGAAATCGTTAATCGAGGTGACGCCCGCCAACAGATATGCGGCCCACGCCTTGGGCAGATCGTCCGACCCGCCGTAGGCGGTGGCGCGGGTGTGGGTATGAAGATCGTGCAAGCCGGGGATCAGCGTCCTGCCCCGCCCGTCGACGCGCGTGGCGCCCGCCGGAACCGCGAGCGACGGGCCCACCGCCGCGATCCGCCCGTCCTCCACCAGCACGTCCGCGACCTTTGCACGCGCGCCGGTCCCGTCGAACACGCGGGCGCCCTGGATGACGACACGGTCCTGCGCGGCGAGCGGCGCGGCGGCGAGCGCAAACGCGGCGGCGAACCATAGTTTCATGGGCGCGGCCCCTTCAGATTGCGTTCGAGAAATTCGGCCGCCGCATCCATGGCGTGCACCCAGCTTTCGTGGCGGAGGAAGCTGTGGCGTTCGCCCGGAAACACCAGTTCCTCGAACGGAATGCCGCGCGCGGCGAGCTCGCGCGCCAGCATCATCGACTGGCGGAAGGCCACGTTGCGATCATCGTCGCCGTGGACCAGCAGGACCGGCGATCGCCAGGTCTCGATCGCGGCGAGCGGCGAGCTTTCCCACTGGAGCCGCCGCGCCTGTTCCTGCTCTGCCGGCGAGAGGCTGTCGGGCACGGCGCGAAGCATCGAATGCACGCCGTGAAAATCCACGCCGGCGCGGAAGAGATCGCTGTCCCGCGCCAGCGCAAGCGCCGCGAGATAGCCGCCCCAGCTTCCGCCCCAGACGCCAATCCGCGCGCTGTCGACATCGTCCCGCGCGGCGAGCCAGCGGCCGGCCGCCAGCACGTCCCGGTATTCCGCGGCCCCTTCCCGCCCCGTGTCCGGCGCATCGCGGAACGCCAGGCCGTAGCCGGTGCCGCTGCGGTAATTGACAGACAGGATCGTGACCCCGCGCGCGGCGAGATACTGGTGGAAGGCATAGGTGTTCGAATAGTACGCCGCCGGGTGGAAACCGGTGAGCATCTGGCGGCGCGGCCCGCCATGCAGGAACACGACCGCCGGGCGCGGGCCAGCACCGGCGCCTTCGAACAGCTGGCCGCGCACCTGCATCCCATCGGCCGCCGTGAAGCTGACCGCGCGCGGCGTTACCCCGCCGCGCACCGCCGCCACCGGCCCCAGCGCCTTGCCATCGGCAAGCGCGACATGGGCAGGGCGGCGTTCGTCGGTCTGGATGAAGGCGAACGCCTTGCCAGCCAGTGCCGGATAGCTTTCGATCGCATTCGACCGGGTCACGCGCCGCGCAGGCTGGCCCGGGGGGGCGCGCCACAGCGCGTGCCGCTCGCTATCCCCGGCGTTGGCGACGAACAGCACGCTGCGGGAATCGCCATCGAGCACGAACGTCTCGACCTCGAACGCGCCGGCGGTGAGGGCCACCGGATTGCCGCCGCCCGCCGGCATCGCGTAAACATGCAGCCAGCCATCCCGCTCCCACGGGAAGACCAGGCGGTCGTCGGCCGTCCAGTAGAGGTTCTGCTGGCGCGTGCCGGCATAGCGTCCGCCGCGCCCGCCGGGTGCCTGCCAGACCGTGCGGCCCGGCCGCTCGCCCTCGCCAGCCACGTCGGCGACCGCGATCGACCAGTAGGAGGCGTTGCCGTTGTCCCCGCGCGGCGGCGGATCGCGATAGCGAATGAAGGCGACCTTGCTGCCATCGGGTGAGAACACCGGGTCCGCCGCGACCGAGAACCCCGGCGACAGGTAACGCACGCGCTGCCCATCGCGGGTGACGAGCGCGGCGAAGGCATGGTCCCCGCGCTGCTCCACGAATAGCAGGCGCGTGCCGTCGGGTGAGAACTGGAGGTTCGTGACCGTGCCGGGCACCTGCGCGACGGTCTGCGCGCGCAAGTCCGTGCCGGCCAGCATGATCCGCCCGCGGATGGTAAAGGCCACGGCGCCGTCGCGGGCGAAGACCGGCGAATGGCCTTCCCCCAGCACAACCGGGCGGCCGCTGCCGGCAAGATCGAGCAGGATCACCTGCTGCGGCGGGGGCGATGCTGCCGCACCGGCGTTCGGCGCCGGCATGTCGGCCCATTCCGGGTCTCCCCCGCGCACGAAGGCGAGGCGCCTGCCACCATGATCGAGGGCAAGGGCGGAGACCGTGACCCCGTCGTCAGCCGGGGCGCTCCACACCTTGCGTGCCGGATCGCCCGGGCCGCCGATCCAGATCGCGCGGACCCCGGCCTCGGTCGTGACCCAGGCAAAACGCTCGGCATCGCGGGCGCCCGTCAGGTCGCCCGAACGCGGCATGGCCAGCAGGGCGGGAAGATCGCCCGCCGGGGTGGCCAGGGCCGGTCCGCCGAACAGGGCAAGAAACGCCAGGACCAGCCCGGCGAGGCGGCGCAGAATCCGGCTCATCCCGATGACTGTGGCCGGGCGCGCCATGGGCAGCAACCCCCGGATTTCATGAAATGCGCAGGCGTTATGGACGGGGCAAGGGTTGGCATGCGGCGGCCTTGCCAAGGCCGGGCGTGCCGGTAATCCTGCCCGCGATGCGCTTCCTGCTGGCTCTCGCCCCGCTCGCCCTCCTCGCCGCCCCGGCACCAGCCCGCGAACCGCTGGATTCGCAGGTCCATGCGATCCTGTCCGAAGCCGGAAGCGGCACCCGCTGGGGCCTGTTGGTGCTGGATGCCGATGGGCGGGAGGTGGCGGCCATCGATTCCGACAAGCGTTTCATCCCCGCCTCCAACACCAAGATCTACACCAGCGCGGCGGCGATGCGGGCGATGGCGAGCGAAGGCCTGCCCGCCGCCGGCGCCCGCGTGCGGCTTGTGCGGGCGGGCGATGCACTCGATGTCGTGCTGGAAGGGCGCGGCGATCCGCACCTCTCCTCCGCTGCCGATTGCACCCGCGATTGCCTGGCCACGCTGGCGGATGCGGTCGCGGCGCAGACCCGCCGGGTGCGCGACGTGGTGGGCGACGACACGCTGTTCCCGGACGAACGGTGGAGCCCGGGGATGAGCTGGAACAACATCCCCTCGCGCTATGGCACCGGCATTTCCGCGCTGACGATCGACGATAACGAGATCGCGGTGGTCGTCACGCCGGGCGCGGCCGGCGCTGCGCCATCGGTCGCGCTGCCGGCGTATTACAGCGTCCAGAACCATGCCCGCACCATCCCCGGCTCTGCGAACACGCTGGCGGTCGACCGGGCGCCCAACGGCCGCATTGTGGTGCTGACCGGCACGATCGGCGCAGGCGCGGCGCCCGCAACGCTGCGCATGGGCATCGACGATCCGGCGGACTTTGCCGCCTGGCGCCTTGCCCAGATGCTGCGGGCCCGCGGCGTTCAGGTCAGCGGGCAGGCAATGGCGCGCCACCGGCCGCTGATGCCAGCCGACGATCCCGGGGTGCGCGGCGGCACGCCGCCCGTGCGGGTTCCGGCGCAGGCCGCGCTGGCGGAGCTCACGCCCCCGCCGCTGGGCGAGACCCTGCACACGGTGAACAAGGTCAGCCAGAACCTCTATACCGAGCTGCTCCTGCGCCGCCTGGCGCTGGCGAACGGCACGGGATCGATCGCGGACGGGCAGGTGGTGATCGCGGACATGCTGGCCGACGCGGGCGTCCCGGCGGGCGCGGTGGCGTTGTCGGACGGGTCGGGCATGTCGACCTACAACCGGGTCACCCCGCGCGGCACCGCCACGCTGGTGCGGTGGATCGCCTCGCAGCCCTGGGGCGCTGCCTGGCGCGCGACGTTGCCCGTCGGCGGCAAGGACGGCACCCTGGCCCGGCGGTTCGCGGGCACCGCGCTCGACGGGCGCATTTTCGCCAAGACGGGCACGATCAACGCCACCAACGCCCTTGCCGGATACATGACGGCCGCGAGCGGGCGGGAACTGACATTCGCGATCTATGCCAACGATGTGCCGGCCGATGTCGGCGCCACGGCCTTCATGGACCGGGCGCTGCTGTCGATCGCCGCCGCTAACTGATCGCCCCGAACGCCCCGAACGCCGCAGCCACGGCGTTGCCGGTCGCGATCCGCAGGTCGAAGATCGCGTCCGCCCCGTGGCGCGTCGGATGCACGCGGTTGGTGAGCAGCGTCCAGGCGATGCCGCGGTCGAAGTCGATCCATAGCCCGGTGCCGGTGAAGCCGGTGTGGCCGATCGTGGCATCGGAACAGGCGTCCCCGCCCTGCCAGCCGGCAAAGCGGCGCTCCCAGCCGCAGGTCCGGTTCCCGTGGACGCGTTCGCGCATGGCACGTATCGCCGCGGGGGACGCGCCGCTGCCGTCCAGCAGACCGCGCGCGAACTGGAGCACGCCGTCCACCGTGCCGAACAGGCCGGCATGGCCCGCCGCCCCGTCCAGCGCCGCGGCGTTCTCGTCATGCACCTCGCCCTTCAGCACCCGGCCGCGCCACGTGCAGCGCTCCGTCGCGGCCGCCGGGCCGGGCGGCGGGCCGAACGACAGGCCTTCGCCAAGCGGCCAGTCGGCGAGCGACGCGCCCGTCAGCCGCTCGATCGCGATGCCCAGCAGGATGAAGTTGATGTCGGAATAGACCGGCGGCCCTTCGCGCCATTCGCGCTGCAGCACGAACGCGCGCAGGCGGGCGGGGTCGTCGCCATAGGTGTAGATCGGCTCCACCGCGGGCAGGTGGGTGCGATGGGCCAGGCAATCGCGGAATGTCACCCGCCGCTCCGCCGCGCCCGCGACGTCGTATTGCCGGAGGTCCGGGATCGCGGTGGTGAGCGGCTGGTCGAGATCGATCCGCCCGGCGTCCGCCAGCGCCAGGATCATCGGCGTGGTCGCCGCGACCTTGGTGAGGGAGGCAAGGTCGAACCAGTGCTGCCGCGTCAATGCCTCGCGCTCCGGCTCGGTGGCGGCATGTCCCGCGTGGGCGACCCACGTGCGCCCGTCCGCCGTCACCACGCCAAGCGCGGCGCCGGGGATGTGGCCGGCCTCCACCATCGCGGCAGCCGGGGCGAAGGCGGCGTCGATCACGGCAGGTCGTCCGGACGCGGCCGGGCGCGGGTGACGATCGGCAGGAACAGGATGGCGGCAAGGCTGATGACGCCCGACGCGATGAAGAACAGGTCGAACCCCGCGTAACCCGCCGCGTCCAGCCGCTCCACCACAGTGCCGCCCGCGCCCGACAGCAGGCGGGGAAGCAGGAACGCGAAGCCCGAAAGGAACGCGTACTGCGCGCCCGGATAGCGCGAGTTCACCAGCATCGAGAGATAGACCACGAAGATCGCGCCCGCCATGCCGTTGCCGAACTGGTCGGCCGCCGTCGCGACGTAGAGCAGCGTCTGGTCCACCGGCTGGTGCGCCAGCCAGACGAAGGCAAAATTGCCCAGCGCGGCGAACAGCGCGCCGACGGTCAACGTCGTGGCGAAGCGCCAGCGCGTGGATATCCAGCCGCCGATCCCCACGCCCACGATGCTGGCGGCAAGGGCCACCGCCCCGTCGGCCCAGCCGATCTGGCTTTTCGTGTAGCCCAGCCCCAGGATCATCGGCTTCGACAGGTTGAGCGCCAGCACGTCGCCCATGCGGTAGATCGAAACGAACGCCATCAACGCGATCGCCATGACGCCATACCGCCAGAAGAAATCGACGTATGGCCCGATCGCGACCGAGGTCCGCAGCCTGGACGTCGGCGGCGCGGCGCGGATGCGCGGCAATGCCGCCGCCATCGCCAGGAACGGGAGCATCGCCGCGCCGAGCACCCACGGCGTCACGTTTGATTGCGCGCTGATGCCAAGCCCGCCCGCAGTCTCCAGCAGCACCCAGCCGACCAGGGCCACCAGCGCGCCCAGGCCCGCGATGACAAGGGCGCTTGCCCCCACCCCGCTCACCAGCGCGGCGACGCGGCTGGCTTCGCTCGGCCGCTCGGCAGGCAGCGCGGCAAGGACCGGCAGGGGCACGAATGCGGCGGCGGCGATCAGGAGATAGGCCGCCGTCCAGCCCGGCGCGATCCCGATGGCGGAAAGTGCCGGCGCAAGGCCCCCTTGCGCGTCGGCGAACAGCAGCGCGCCGCTGCCCGCCGCGACCATCGCCGTGCGATAGCCCCACAGGTTCGCCGCCGCGAGCGGGCCCTGCGTTTCCGGCGTCGGCGCAAGTTCGATACGCCAGGCGTCCGCCGCGACCTCCAGCGTCGTGGTCCAGAAGGCGAGCAGCACCGCGAACAGCGCTGTCACCGCGAGATTTTCGTCCGATGCGGTGAATGCCATCACGACGAGCGCGCTGACGATGCCCAGTTGCGACAGCATGATCCAGCCGCGCCGCCGGCCCCAGAAACGGGTGAACCCCGGCACGGCGTAGCGGTCGAGCAGCGGCGCCCAGAGGAACTTGAACGTCGGCAGCAGTTGCACCCAGGCGAAGAAGCCGATCACCGCCAGCGCCACGCCGTGTTCCGTCAAGCGCACCGCCAGGACCGTGGAGAACATATAGAACGGCAGGCCAGCCGAAAATCCCAGCAGGACATAGAGAGCCTGCAGCGCGCGCGCCGGCGCTACGCCAGGCGCGGTCGGGCCGGCATCAGCGGCGGAGACCGCGCTCATGCCCTGCCCCTGCAAACGGCAACCGGCGGCACGCAGGGTCGCGCGCCGCCGGTGCTGGTCATCGCGGGGCCGCTGCTCAGCGGAGCTTCAGGCGCACGCCCACGCGGAACGTCCGGCCAAGCAGGTCGCTGTAGGTGCTGTTCGCGGCGAGCCCGGTTTCCGGCAGGATGATCGGATCGGCATCGAACAGGTTTGTCACGTTGACGAAGAATTCGCCGCCGTCTTCTTCGAATCCATCGAACTTGAAGGTCGTGTTGAGGTCCACGTAGAACGTGCCGGAAACCCGGTTGTTGTCATAGGTGGGGAACTGCGTGGTCGAAACCGGGCAGTTCGTCTGGCATTCGATCCCGCTGGCGGCATACCGGCCCTTGCTGACCCCGCGCCCGACCCCGGTGATGGAGAAGCTGTCGGTGTCGATGCCGGCGCTGAAGCGGTAGATCCACTTGGGCGTGCTGTACTGCCCGCCGTTCGATCCCACCGTGTTGATCGCCACGGTGCCGGGAATGCCCGTGTCCACCCGGTTTTCGATGTAGCGGGTGGCGATCCCGCGCAGGGCCAGCGTCGCCCCTTCCGCACCGAACAGGGTGCCGAGCGGACGGCGGTAGGAGGCGTCGAAATCGATGCCCCGCACCAGGCGGTTGGCGAAGTTGAACGGCTGGCTGCGGATCAGCACGCGGGTGCTGTTCGTGGGATCGGCCGTAATGGCGTCGCAGTACTCCGTGCGCCCGTCGAAGCAGCGGTTGACGATTTCCTGCGCGCTGATCGTGTCGATCGCATCGTCGAGGTCGATCCGGAAGTAATCCGCCGACACACTGAGGCCGGGGATGAAGCGCGGCGAGATCACGCCCCCGATGTTCCAGGAATCGGCCTTTTCCGGCTTCAGGTTAGGGTTGCCGGTGACGAGGCCCGAATAGCTGATCGATGCCGGGTACGTGTTGCCGAGCGGCCCGCTGCCGGGGAAGAACGGGTTGCGAACCGAATCGCTGTTCGCCGTGCCCGCCTGGTACAGTTCGGCAAGGTTGGGCGCGCGGATATCGCGCGAGCGGGTGACCCGCAGGCGGATGTCCTCGATCGGCTGCCAGGTGGCGCCGGCCTTCCAGGTGGTGACATAGCCCGATGTCGAATAGTCGGTCGCCCGCACCGCCCCGTTGAATTCCAGCCCGAAGCCGAGCGGAACCACGGTTTCGAGATAGGCTTCCTTCACGTCGTAGCTGCCCACGGACGGCAGGTAGTTGCCCACCGACCAGCGGTTGGAGGTGCCGTTCTGGGTCACTATCGGACGGAATTCCTCCGGCACCGAACCCTTGATCGATTCCTCGCGGTATTCGGCGCCCACCGCCACGCTGACGTCGCCCGCCCAGGTGGCGAAAGGCGTCAGGCTGAGGTTCGCGCCGGCCACTTTCTGCGTGATCGTCTGGTCGCGGTACGGATCGCCCAGGACATAGGCGATGGCCGCCGGATCGGCGACGCCGAGGCCCATGCGGTTGAGCGGCACGCACGCCGGGTCGTTGTTGTTCGGATCGGTATCCACATTGATGCGGCAGACGATCGGGCTCGACGTGTTTCCGGCCACCGAGAACACCGCGTCGGTGGCGTTCAGCATCCGCTGCGTGTTCATGATGTTGCGCAGCTGTTCGCGCATCTTGGCGCGGCCGTACTGGGCGTAAACGTCCCACACGGCGGCGTTGCCGAACATGTCGAAGTCGCCTTCCGCCCCGATGGTATAGCGCTGCACGCGGCGGCGGTTGTTCACCGCGCGGAACGGCAGGTCGGCCGCCGTGGTGGCGAGCGTGACGCTGGTGATCCCGGCGAGCGAACGACCGGCATTCGCGAACGCGCGGATCAGGTACGCGTTGTCCGGCCTGATCGTGATCCCGGTCGACAGGTTGGGCCCGGCGTTGAAGAACACTTCCTGCCGGTTGTACGCGCCTTCGGCGAACAGGCGCACGCTGTCGGTCACGTCGAAGCTCAACCGGCCGAACACGCCATAGCGGTCGTCTTCGGGATCGAGGCCGATGCGGCGGCCGGAATCGTTCACGCGCCAGTCGCCGCCTTGCGTCAGCGTCGGGGCGGCCGAGCCGGTCGGCGACGGGAAGGTGAGCGCGCCGTACTGGTATTGGCTGATCGCGCCGCCCGCGCCGAAGTACAGGCCGCGCAGGCTGTTCGCCGTGCCGCCGGCGGACCCCGTGATGAGACCGCCCGGGGTCGAGTTCGCGGCACCCACCTGGGTGCGGATCAGGAACTGCGGGACACTGGAATTCGTCGTGGCGTTGTAGGCCGGGTTGGTGATGCGCACGAAACCGGTGTGGTTCCAGTCGCGGTCGACTTCGAAGATGCCGTCGCGATGGGCGATCTCCCCGCTGATCAGCACGTGGCCGCGCCCGTCGGCAAAGCTGGTGCCGCCGGCCAGGCTGGCGGAATAGTTGAACCCGTCACCATACGTGGTGATGCCGGTGTCCGCTTCCAGCTTGATGCCGGTGTAATCCTTGTCGAGGATGAAGTTGACCACGCCCGCCACCGCGTCGGAGCCATAGGCGGCCGATGCGCCGCCGGTGACGATGTCCACCCGCTCGATCAGCGCCTGGGGCAGCGTGTTCACGTCCACGAGACCGGTGATCGTGGAGGGCACCGCGCGGCGCCCGTCGAGAAGGATCAGGGTGCGCGTTTCGCCCAGGTTCCGCAGGTTGAGCGCGTTGATGCCCGCCTGCCCGCTCGAGAGGTTGAGGCGCGAGTTGGCAGGCCGCGTCGAACCGGCCAGCGCCGGCATCTGGTTGACGAAGTCCGCGATGTTGTTGCTGGGGGAGGTGTTCTCGATCTCCTCCTGCGTCAGCACGGTGAGCGGGGTCGGCGCCTGAAACCCGTCGCGCACGACGCGTGAACCGGTGACGACGATATCGGCATTCGACGTGCCGGCGGTGCTTGCGTCGGCAGGGGCCGTCTGGGCGTGCGCGGTCGAGGCGATGGCGAGACTTGAGCCTGCGGCCCCGGCCAGGAGCGCGAGCTTGAACGGCGATGATGACAACATGAAGAACCCCCCGGAATGGTGTTCGTCTTTCCTATAATCGGGCGGGGGCTGGCAATAGCATTCGATGCTTCATGCATAACCTGAGGCAATTATGTTACAGCCAAAGGTGTTAGCCGCCCGGCGGGCCGAGGCCGGGGCCGGGGCCGAGGCCGGGGCCGGACGGGTTTCGCGCCTGTTGTGATTAGCTACAGCGCGCTTGTGGATCAGGTGCGGGGCGCAGCGGGGGACGATGTGGCAACAGGCGCAGTGCCCGATGGCGGAGCGGCGGTCCCGCTGGGCGCGGGCCGCTGGTTCGGCGTGATGCGCCAGACGGTGTTGGAAAGGTCGTCCGCCACCAGCAGCGCGCCGCGCGCTTCGTCGAACAGGACACCGACCGGGCGTCCGCGCGCCTTTCCGTCGGCAAGGAAGCCGGTGAGGAAATCCACGGGCTTGCCCGCGGGCCGCCCGCCTCGGAACGGCACGAAGACGACTTTGTATCCCGACAGATCCTTGCGGTTCCAGCTGCCGTGCATCCCCACGAATGCGCCTTCGGTGAAGTTGCCGCCCATGCCGGTGCCGGTCACGAAGTCCAGGCCCAGCGCCGCGACGTGCGATCCCAGCGCGTAGTCTGGCCGGATCGCGGTCTTGACGAGTTCCGGCTTGCGCGGACGGGGCCGCGTGTCGATGTTCTGCCCCCAATAGCTGTACGGCCAGCCGTAGAACGCGCCGTCCTGCACCGCGGTGAGGTAGTCGGGGACCAGTTCCGGCCCGATCTCGTCCCGTTCGTTGACCGCCGCCCACAGGCGGTCCTGCCATGGGTCGAAGGCGAGCGCGGTGGGGTTGCGGATGCCGGATGCGAAGATGCGGTGCGCGCCGGTTTCGCGATCGATCTCCCAGATGACGGCGCGGTCTTCCTCGGCGTCCATGCCCCGCTCGCCGGCGTTGCTGTTGGACCCGATGCCGACGTAGAGCTTCGATCCGTCCGGGCTGGCGGCCAGCGACTTCGTCCAGTGGTGGTTGATCACCGCCGGCAGCTCGGTCACTTCCTCGCCCGGTCCGGCGATGCTCGTGGCGCCGGGCGTATAGGCGAAGCGCAGCAGGTTGCCCTGGTTGGCGACGAAGATGTCGTTGCCGACCATCGCCAGGCCGTATGGCGCGTCGAGCCCTTCGATGAAGGTCGTCTGCAGGTCGGTCCGCCCGTCGCCATCGGAATCGCGCAGCAGCGTGATCCGGTCGCCACCCTTGACCGAGCTCTTGCCGCGGTTCTTGATCACGCCGGCGATCACGTCCTTCGGGCGCAGCTTCGGGGCCTTGCCGCCCGATCCTTCGGCCACCAGGATGTCGCCGTTGGGCAGCAGCAGCATCTGGCGCGGAATCTTGAGGTCCGTGGCGATGGCGGTGACGGTATAGCCCTGCGGCGCGGTCGGCATTTCGCCGTCCCAACCGGTCGGCGTGGCGATCTGCATCGATGGCAGCAGCCCGCGCGCCGGCTCGGGCAATTGCGGCTGCGCGCCGGTCTGGTCCAGACCCTGGGTGCTGGGTCCGCAGGCGGCGACAAGGGCGATCAGCGGCAGCGCCGCAAGCGACAGGCGGTTCATGCGCGTACCCCCCGATGGGTCGTTGACGAATGGGCGAGGAATGCGGCGATGATCGCCAGCACCGCGCAGGCGATCGACAGGACGAGGCCCAGCGTGCCGACCGAGGACCACGCATCGCCGGAATGCTGGAACGCGTTGATGAGGCCGAGCACGAACATGAGCGCGACGACGATCAGGTAGGTCAGCGACCGGCCGCGATGATGGCGGCCCCGGCCGACGAAGAACGATATGGCCGCCCATGCCAGCAGCAGGCCCGCGGAGAAGTCAGCGCCCGCGTTCAGCCACTGCGCGAAGTTGGTCCACTGGATCACTTCGGTATTGAGATAGGCGATGTCCGCCAGCAGCGTCGCCGGATAGAGCGCGACGGGAAATGCCAGGAGGATCGCGTGGAGCGGACCGGCTAGCGGTGCGGCGCGAACGCCGTGATCGGGCATGAGCTTCCTCCGGGCAGTTTTTTGACTTTCTGCCAGATGAACAACCGAGGAACAATATGGGTCCGCGGGGGGTCTAGCCGACGGCCGCCGGAACCGCGCCGAGCACGATCGAGATCCCCGAAAACGCCACGGCCAGGCCCGCAATCGATCTCGGCGTGCGTACCCTGCGCGCCCGCCACAACCACGCCAGCGCGCCCAGTGCCACAGCCGTCACGGCGAGCGCGGCCCAGCGTGCGGCGGGCTGGCCCGGCCACACGCTGCTGGCGCCCCAGAGGGCGGAGAAGTGCGCCGCCCACACCACCAGCGCCCACGCTGCCCCGGCCCAGTCGTGCCATTCCGAATAGCCGTCGTCCATCGTCTCAGCCCCCCGGGAACAGGCGCACGACCAGCGTGATCGTAAGCCCCTGCAAGGCCACGAAGCCGATGAAGCGGGCGACAACGTCGAGAGTCACGCTCGCCGGGCCCTGGAGAAGCCCGCGGCCGCTGCGATAGCCGAGATAGAGCGCCATGATCGCGGCAATGGCGACCGTGCACGCCTGAAACGAGACGAGGGCGAAGACGGTGGCGCCCTGCCCGCTCGCCGCCGGGTCGAGGCCGGCCGCACGCCAGCCGGTCCAGTCGATCCACGTGGCCGCCACCAGCGCGGCCGCGCCCAGTGCCGCGAGCAGCCATGGCGCCTGCCCGGGAAAAACCCCGGCGGGCGAGCGGGCCAAGCGGAGGCGGGAAAGCCATGCCAGGCCGAACGCGCCCGCCAGCAGCGCGGTGATGCCGCCGGTCTCCGGCAGAGCAGGCGGTGCGATCCAGACCTCCGGATGGATGCCGTAGAGATAGAGGTAGGAAAAGATCGCCATGAACACGATCATCCCCATGACCACCAGCAGAGTGTTGAGCGCCCACCAGCCATGGCTGCTGGGGCCGGTGATCGCGATCGGAAGGACGATGCCCGCGCCCACGTCCGCCTCCGTCTGGCGGATCGGCCGGTCGGTCTCCCACAGCCAGCGCAACATGCTCGCCGTCGCCACAACGCCGCTGAAGGCGGAAAAGGCGTAGGCCTGCACGGTCAGCGCGAGGAAGAAGAACGCCGTGAAGACCGCAGCGGCGAAAGGATAGGGCGACGGGCCCGGCATGATCTGGAGGTACTGCGGTTCCGCGTTCACCGGGCTGGTGATGATCGTTTCGCGCAGGCCGGTGGCGCTGCCGGGCAGGAAATACCGCCCTTCCTCCACATTCCTCGCGAGGTCCGGATCGTCCCACAGCGGCTGGCGGCTGGTCACGACAGGGATGGAACGGGTGGAGTAAAGCCCGGTGGGCAACCATTCCAGCGTGCCGCCGCCGTAGATGTTGCCCGCGCTTTCTTCGGCCGAGAAGCGAAACTTGCGGGCAAGATCGATCACGAACAGCACGACCCCGGCGGCAAGGACGAACGCGCCCACGGTCGACACGAGGTTCAGCAGGTCGATCCCCCGCCCGGGAAGGTATGTGTACACCCGGCGGGGCATCCCCATCATCCCGGTCAGGTGCATCGGCAGGAAAGTGATGTGGAGCCCGGCGAACATGAGCCAGAACACCCATCGACCGACCCGTTCGCTCAATGCCTTGCGGCTCTGCACGCCGAACCAGAAATAGAACGCCCCGAACATCGGGAACACCATCCCGCCGATGAGCACGTAATGAAGGTGCGCGACGATGAAGTAGGTATCGTGCGCCTGCCAGTCGAACGGCACCATGCCGACCATCACGCCGGTGACGCCGCCCATCACGAACACCAGCAGTCCGCCGACCACGAACAGAGCAGGCACCGTCCAGCGGACCTTGCCGGCGGCCAGGGTGGCGATCCAGCAGAACACCTGCACGCCGGCGGGCAGGCTCACCGCCATGCTCGCGGCGCTGAAATACCCGGTGGACACGCGCGGCATTCCCGTGGCGAACATGTGGTGCGCCCAGACCCCGAAGCTGATGAACCCGGTGGCGACCAGTGCCAGGACATTGAGCCTGTATCCGACCAGTTCGGTCCGCGCGATGGCGGCCACCATCATGCTCATCAGCCCGGCCGCGGGCAGGAATATGATGTACACTTCAGGGTGGCCGAAGAACCAGAACAGGTGCTGCCACAGCAGGGGATCGCCGCCCCGGGTGGGGTCGAAGAACGGCCAGTTGAAGGCGCGCTCCAGCTCCAGCAGCAGAGTGGCCAGGATCACGCTGGGAAAGGCGATCACGATCATCACCGCGAACACCAGCATCGCCCAGGCGAACATCGGCATCCGGCTGAGCGTCATGCCCGGCGCCCGGGTCCGCAGAACGCCGACGATGATCTCGATCGCGCCGGCGATGGCCGAAATCTCGATGAAGCCGATACCCAGAAGCCAGAAATCGGTGTTGATCCCGGGGCTGTAGGCCGTGCTGGTGAGCGGCGGATACATGAACCATCCGCCGTCCGGCGCCAGCCCGACGAACAGCGAACAGAAGAACAGCAGGCCGCCCACGAAATAGGCCCAGAAGGCATATGCGCTGAGGCGCGGAAACGGCAGGTCGCGCGCCGCCAGCATCTGGGGCAGCAGCATCACCCCGATGGCTTCCACCATCGGCACGGCGAACAGGAACATCATCACCGTGCCGTGCATGGTGAAGAACTGGTTGTACGTATCCTGCGGCAGGAATTCCATCAGCGGCGCGGCAAGCTGCACGCGCATGCCCAGCGCCAGAATTCCCGCCAGCAGGAAGAACAGGAACGCCGTCCCGACGTAGAACAGCCCGACGTAGTTGTTGTTCACCGCCGAAAGGTATTGCCAGCCCCTGGGCGCACACCAGATGCGCTCCAGCTCCTCCACCTCGCCATCCGGGCGCGGGCCGGTGGTGGGGAACCGGGCGTAGAGCGCGTGATCGAATCCCGTCTCGCTCCGTGCCGGAAGGTCGCTCATCGTGGCTGCTCGAGCCAGATCGCGATCGCCTCAAGCTCATCGGCCGACAGCATGTTGTACGTCGGCATGCGGTTGCCCGGCTTGATCGACTGGCTGTCGGCGATCCAGCCGATCAGCGTCCCGCGATTGTTCGGCAGCACGCCGGCGCCCAGCGACAGGCGCCGGGCGACGTGGGTGAGATCGGGCCCGGACATGCCGTTCGCGCCCGTCCCTTCCACCCGGTGGCAGGCGGCACAACCGCTATCCATGAAGACCTGTTGGCCGTTCAGCCCGTTAAGCCCGGTCACGGTCGCGGATGCGGGCGTGCGGCGGGTTGCAGACGGCATGACGCCCGGCACCGCCTGCGGGTCGGCGGGCGCCGTGGCCACCCGCTCCCCCGTCAGCCAGCGGCGATAATCATCCGCGCCGTGCGCCACCGTCACGAAGCCCATCAGCGCATGGGGTCCCCCGCAATATTCGGCGCAGACCCCGCCGAAGCGCCCGACGCGATCGGCCTGCACTTTCAGCAGGTTGGTACGGCCGGGCACCATGTCTTCCTTGCCCGAGAGGTTGGGCACCCAGAAACTGTGGATCACGTCCGCGCTGCGCAGTTCCAGCACCACGGGCTGGCCGACCGGCAGGTGCAGCTCGTTCGCATCGCGCAGGACCACGCGGCCCTGGCGGTCGAGATATTCGACATCGAACCACCACATGTGCCCCGTCACGCGGATGCGCGGTTCGTCCCCCGTGATCGCGTCGGTGAGCGATGCGGTGAGCGTCAGGCCCCAGACCAGCAGGCCGATCAGCACGACGCCCGGAAATGCGATGCCCAGGATCCAAATCGAACGCTCGCCGCCCAGCCGCGCTTTCCACCGCGCGGGGCCCGCCAGCGCGACATAGAGCGCCGCGACCACGACGAGCGTCACGACCACCCCCATGGCGAACAGCGCCCAGGCCAGCACCGTCACGCTGTCGGCATAAGGTCCTGCGGGATCGAGTACCGGCGGCGGCCAGCCCCACCATGCGTCGAAGGCGCCTGCATCATCGGTCATCGGCAATTCCATAGAGATATTCGGCAACATCGCGCGCCTCGCGCGGGGTCAGCGGCATGGCGGGCATCGACGATCCGGGTTTGGCGGCCGGCGAATTGCGGACAAATGCGGCGAGGTTTCCGGGTGTGTTGGGCAGTGTGCCGGCAATCGGCCCCACGCCGTCGAACGCCGTCAGCGCAGGCCCTGCGCGGCCTTTCGGCCAGTCGATATCCGGAAAGGCATGGCAGGCGGCGCACCCGGCCTTGATCACCGCTTCGCGCCCGCGCGCGATCGCGGCGGGATCGAGATCGTGGCGCGGTTGCGGGGGCGGCTTGCATGCGACCAGCCCGCCAGCCAGAACCAGCACGGCGCCGATACGGAGCAGGGCGGAACCGCGCGGGCCGCGGGCGGGTTGGGAGAGACGATGGGGCGAACCGCATCCTTTCTGGCCGGCACCCTGGCCGCGGCGCTGCTGGCGGCCTGCGCGCCGTCTCCGGTGGCCGACGGCTTCGAAGCGAACGGCGAGGTGATCGCGATGGGCGGCGGCGCGGCCGGCGTCACCGCCGCGTGCGTCACGTGCCACGGTATCAACGGACAAGGCGACGGCAACCGCGCGCCCCGTATCGCCGGGCTCGACCCCGGATACGCCGCGCGGCAACTGGTCCACTTCGAAACCGGTGCGCGGCGCCATCCGCAGATGGAATGGATCAGCCGCCAACTGGGCATGGAGGCGCGCCAGAAAGTCGTTGCCTACTACGCCGCCCTGCCCGCGCCGGATCGTCCCGCGAGCGGCCGATCGCCCGCCCCTGTCGATTGCGCTGCCGCCGTGCTCTACCACGTCGGCGCCCCCGCCCGCGGCGTCGCATCGTGCGCGAGCTGCCACGGCAGCGACGGCGCGGGAAATGCCGGTAATCCGCCGCTGTCCGGCCAGCCGGCGCCATACCTCGCCCACCAGCTTGATGCCTGGGCGAACGGGAAACGGTACGGCGACGGGGGCGAAGCCATGATCCGCATCAGCCGGCGCCTTTCGCATCGCGAGCGGCAAGCGGTGGCGGACTATGCTGCGCGCCTCCGGGATGGTGGCGCGAGTCCGACAGTTCCGGCAGCATGCCTTCGAACACATCGTCCCGATCGACCAGGTGGTGCTTGATCGCCGCCAGGGCGTGCGCCGGCACGAGCAGCGCGAGCACAATGGCCGCCGCGACGTGGATGTCGATCGCCGTCTCAAGTATCCAGTACTGCCACGCGCGCGACAGGTCGTGGAACGGCATCGCCGGAACGGGCACCAGGCCTGCTAGATAAAGCGGGGCGGCCGGCCGGATCGCGGACCACATCGCCCAGCCCGACAGCGGCAGGATCGTGAACAGCGCGTAGAACACGGCGTGCGTGGCGTGCGCGATGGCCGATTGCACCCCCGGCTTGTCGGCGTCGTTGATCGGGCCTGGCACGATCGTCCGCCACAACAGGCGCAAAAGGCCGATCACCAGCAGGCTGAGGCCGATCTGCGAGTGAATCTGGTAAGCCTCGATCTTCTCTGCGCCGGCCAGATAGCGCTGCATCCACCATCCCGAACCGAGCTGGAAGATCACCACCGCGGCCATGATCCAGTGGAATGCGACGCCCACGGGGGTGTAGCGTCCGCGCGAACGATATGTCTCAGCCCAGCGCTTGAGGGCTTCCGTCATGCGGGCCGCAGCGCCGTCTGCCGGCCAAGCGCGCGATAGAGCAGCACCGCCGCCAGCAGCAGGTACGCGCCGCTGCCTGCCACCCACATCACCAGCCCGGCGATCTGCTGGTCCTCCAGCGGCGACAGGCCCCACGCCGGCGCGGAAAACCAGTGCGGGGCATAGAGGGGCCTGCCGGCGAACACGATCAATGCGCCGAGCAGGCCCATCTGCACCATCGTCGCCAGCAGGCCCGCGGTGCCGGCGATCGCAGGCGCCCGGCGCAGGGCGGCCCACCACGCCATCGCGCTGCCGGTGATGGAAAGCTGCATCGCCCAGTACAGGGCATCGCTGCGCATGGCCGCTTCATAGACCGGCGGCACGTGCCAGGCCCAGAACACGGCCGCCTGCACGCCGGTCAACACGGCGAGCGACGGCATTTTCCTCCGCGTCCGCGCCCCCAGCGCTGCCAGGCACAAGGGGGCCAGCACCAGCGAGAGGACCAGATGATGCGCCACCCGCGCGGTGAACAGCGCCGATCCCAGCGCGCACAGCGGAGAGACGAACAGCAGCACCGCGACGCCCGCCGCCGCCCATTGCCAGCGCCGCGCGTGTCGCCGCCACGCATGCCCGGCGGCGAGCAGTCCGATGATCGCGAGGATCAGCACCGGGTCGAAGTTCCAGCGCATGAACCATTCCGCCGGCAGCGGGGCTGCGCCGCAATAGGGCACCCAGGCGAAGGCATCGTTGGTCATGCGCGCCCCCATTTTGCGACGATGTGGCCAGCGTAGCGGCGTGGCGGGTGGAGGCAACCCCTGCCATCCACGCAGCGGCGGCTATCGCAGGCCAAGCTGGCGGGCGATGATGCCGCGCAGGATCTCCCGCGTGCCGCCGCGCAGGGAAAACGCCGGCGCCGCCATCGTGGTGTAGGCGAGCACCGCGGCGAAGGCATCGGTGCTCGCCAGATCCGGCTCTGCATCGACCAGGCTGCGTGCGATATCGGGCAGGTCCTGTTCGAACGACGCGCCCAGATCCTTGACGATGGCGGCATGGACCGCGGCGTCCTCCCCCCGCTCCAGCAGCGCGGCGACCCCGCGGGACATGTGCCGCAGGGTGACGAGGTGCGCAAACAGCCGCCCGACCGCCGCCTGCGCTGCATCGCTTTCGCTGCCACGCAACGCGGCGATCAATTCGATGAGCAACTGGATGGAGGACAGGAACCGCTCCGGGCCCGAACGTTCGAAGGCGAGTTCGCCCATGACCTGCGCCCAGCCCGCACCCTCGGTGCCCAGCAATGCGTCGGCCGGGATTACCGCGTCTTCGAAGTGAACCTCGTTGAAGTGATGCTGGCCCATCAGGTCTGCGATCGGCCGAACGGTCAGGCCCGGCGTCGCGCGCATGTCCACCAGCAACTGGCTCGTGCCCCGGTGCCGGTCGGCGGGCGTGCCGGACGTGCGGCAGAACAGGATCATGAAATCCGCTTCGTGCGCGTAGGTGGTCCACAGCTTCGTGCCGTTCACGCGCCACGATCCGTCCGCCTGCCGCTCCGCGCGGGTGCGCGTGGCGGCAAGGTCCGACCCGGCGTCAGGCTCGCTCATCCCGATGCAGAACGTGCATTCACCGGCAGCAATGCGCGGGAGGATGGCGCGTTTCTGCGCCTCGCTGCCGTAGCGGAGGAGGGTTGGCCCGCTTTGGCGATCGGCGATCCAGTGCGCGGCGACCGGCGCACCGGCGGCGAGCGTTTCCTCGACCACGACATAGCGTTCGAACGCCGTCCGCTCGTGCCCGCCGTAAGCGCGCGGCCAGGTCATGCCCAGCCAGCCCTTGGCGCCCAGTGCACGGGAGAAATCGCGGTCGAAGCCGTTCCAGCTTTCCGCCTTTTCCAGCGATGTGCGCCCGGCGAGCGCCTGGGAGAGGAACGCGCGCACTTCGCTGCGCAAGGCTTCATCCTGCGGCCGGGAGACGGGCGCGGGAAATGCGAGCACGCTCATGCCGCGGTGACCATCGGCCAGAGGTCGCCCGCGTCCCGTGCCAGCACAAGCCGGCCGACTGCGCGCGACCAATATGTCTGTGTGCCGAATTGGTCGCGCCACGCCCACAGCGCTGTCGTGTAGCGATGCAGCCGGTGCTCGCGGGTGTACCCGATCGCACCGTGCAACTGGTGCGCGATGGCCGCCGCCCTGGACGCCGCTTCCCCCACCCGCACGCGGGCAACGCCGATCGGAAGCGTCGCGGCGTCGCCCGTTGCGCCTTCCGCGATCCGTGCGATTGCATGGTCCGCCGCAGCGCGCCCCGCCGCCACCTCTCCGCCAAGGACGGCGAGCTGGTGCTGCACGGCCTGGAAGCCCGCAAGCGGCCGGCCGAACTGGCTGCGTTCCTGCACATGCGCGACGGTCATCGAGAGGATCGCATCGAGCGCCCCGGCCATCTGCTTGGCCCGCGCGAGCGCCGCGAAGGCACGCTGGTCCGCGGTGAGCAACCCCAGCGCGGTGACCGGTCCTTCGTGAAGCGTGCGGCCATCCTCTGCGGCGAAACGGTTCGCCAGCATGGTTTCGACGACCGGCCACGGCACCGGACTGCGCCCAGCGATCTGGACCAGCTCCAGCCCGTCGGCCAATGGCAGGCCCAGCCCGCCGTGCTCCTCCGCCGTCAGCGCCAGTGGGAGTCCAGCCTCCTCGATCGTTGCCCAGCCGCGACCCTGCCCAGCAGAGGTCATATCCTCCCAGCGGCCGGCGCCGTGGTGCAGCGCGCCAAGCAGTCGCTCGGCCGTGTCGAACACGACGGCTGACAGATCGTCCATGGCGGCTCCCGGGAAAAAGCGCGAGATGGAGCGCTGCCATCCCCGTCGCCCTGCCGCAAGCACCAACACCGTAGTTGGCGGCTGTCAGGCCCGGTGCGCCGCGAACGCGATTAACCGGTAAAGCCCTTCGCCCGCCAGATTTCCTGCCCGCGGCGGAACACGACCAGTTTCTGCAGGGTGACCGGGTGGAAGAACGCCTCGATCGCCTGCCCGCTGTCGGTGCGGGCGTACACCTCGAAGCAGTCCCCTTGCACCTGGAGCTTCTGGACGGTCCACTTCTCCAGCCAGGCCTTCTTCTTCAGCTTGTCGATCTTCTGCCACTTTTCCTGCGGGCCGCCGTTGCACTTGACGTTGCCATCCGCGAGCGCGGGCGAGGCGATCGCGAGAAGACCCGTGACGATGGCGGTCCTTGCAAGGATACGGGCGGTGGGGCGGCGGGTCATGCAGGTCTCCTTCGAAAACGATATCCGTTGCGGGCGGCGATCCGCAGGCTCCAGGCAAGCCCTAGCGGTACGAGATGAACGAGGACTGGAAGCCACGCGCGGTCGAGCAGGGCCCAGTGCAGCAGCGCGAGGGCGAGCGCTGGATATGCCAGCCACTGGAGGCGCTTCCACGTCCGCCCCAGCCGCCGCATCGCCACATCGGTGCTGATCGATGCCGGGACCGCCAGCACGGCGAAGGCGAGCCAGCCGGTCCAGATGCCCGGCAATGCAAGTTCCGCCAGCATGGCCGCGAGTGCCTGCATGTCGGCTACGTAGGCAGCCAGGTGGAGCGCGGCATAGACGAAGGCGGCGACCCCCAGGTTGCGCCGCACGGACAGCCATGCGCGCAGAAAGCGCCCGCGCCCGAAGAATTCCGCCAGGGGTCCCGGGATCAGCGCCAGCAGCATCAGCCGCAGCGACAGTTCACCGGTCGGCTGGTAGAGGTCGAACGCGGTCGCCTCGCCGCTCGCCAGGCGCCAGGCCATCAGCGCCGCGGGCGCCGCCAGCGCCAGCCAGAGCAGACCTTTGCCCCAGCCGATCACGGATGGGCCCAGCGCCGCAGCAGGTTGTGATAGACGTGGATCAGCCGGTCGACGTCCGGATCGTCGCTTGCCCGCCCCGGGGTCAATGCACGGATCGAACGGTCGAGATCATAGAGCAAGGTGCGCGCCGCGGTGTCAGCGACAGCGGACTGTATCCAGGTGATCGCGCAGATGCGCTGCCCGGCCGTCACCGGCGCTACGCGGTGCAGGCTGGACGAGGGATAGATCACCATGTCGCCTGCCGCGAGCTTTACCGCCTGCGCGCCGAACTGCTCCTCAATGACCAGCTCACCGCCCTCGTAACTGGCCGGATCGGAGAGGAACAGCGTGGCCGAAACATCGCTGCGCAGGGTCAGGTTCGCTTCGGGAAGACGCATCAGCGCGGCATCGGAATGGGTGCCGTAGTGTCCGCCGTCCTGATAGAGGTTGAAGACCGGCGGCCAGATTTTCTCAGCCAGTGTGGACGAGACGAACTCGGAGTTCGTGCCCATCTTGCCCAGGATCGTTTCGCCCAGGTCGCGCGCGACCGGATCGTCACGCCGGGTCTGCAAATTCTGCTTCACCGCCACCGAACGCGAACCGGCCGTATCGCTCCCATCCCGCCAGGCGGCCGACTGGAGGCGGTCCAGCATTTGCCGGACTTCCTCCGGGTTGAGGAATTGATCGATGATGGTCAGCATGCGCGCTCGCTATCCGGTGGTGCCGGGAGGACGCAGACGCACCCTCCCCGCCCGCAGCCTCAATACCGCAGGGTCAGCGTGCCCACCACCTGGCGCGCGTCGCCTTTGTAGAGGAACCGCCCGCTCTGGTACGCGGCGAGATAGTACTTCTCGTCCGTCAGGTTGTTCGCGTTCAGCCGGAACTCGATGTTCTCGTTGAAGCGATATTCGACGAAGGCATCGCCCACGGTGTAGGCCGGGACCGGCTGGTTGTAGAAGAACGTGCCATCCGGCCGGGTGGTGAACGCGGGCGCCGTGTCGGGCTGGCCTGCATAGCGCTTGCTCTTGTGCTTGACCGCGAAGCCCAGCGCGAAGGCGTCGGTCGGCTGGATGCGCGTCAGCAGCGATGCCTGGAAGTCGGCGAAGTTCGACAGCGTCTTGCCCACGCGAAGCGGGTTGGCCGCCGACTTCGTGATCTCCGCATCCATCACCGTCAGGCCGCCCTGGAACGACCAGATCGGGGTGATGTTGCCGGCAAGGCCCAACTCGAACCCGCGCGTGCGGTTCGCGCCGGTGTTGCCCGTGCCCGTCGGCGTATAGCCGCTGCCGGCCGCTTCGAACACGTCGTCCTTGTCGATCTGGAACACCGAAGCGGTGAGCAGGAAGCGGTTGTCGAACAGGTTGAGCTTGGTGCCCAGTTCATACAGCATCGAGCGTTCGGGGATGGCGTCGGGCAGTTCCCCGTCCACCAGCAGCAGGCCGCCATAGCCCGCGTTGGTGCCGACGTCCGATTCCCCGCCGTTGATGTCGGCGGCCGTGGCGACCGAGGCGTAGATCATGCCCAGTTCGCCCAGCTCGTATGTGACGCCCAGGTGGCCGTTCCAGAAGGAATCGCTGTATTCGTATTGCGTTACCGCCGGCGGGTTGCCGCCCGTCACGCCCAGCGAATAATCGTAGGTGTCGAAGCGCACCCCGCCGAACACGGTGAGCGCGTCGGTGATGTCGAGCGTGTCCATCACGTAGGCGGACAGCGTTTCGACATGGTAGTCCTGGTTCACAGCACCCCGGACGATCGAACGCCCCAGCAGGCTGTTGAGGTTGGAAACCGGCCGACCGTCCGCGCCGATCCCGCAGTAGTTGTTGAGCGCGCTACCCGCGGCGGTGCCGGTGCGGCAGTTGAACGCGCCAGTGTTGGTGTTCAGCCAGTTGCCGTTCTTGACGCTGTGATCGGTGTATTCGGCACCGATGATAAGGTCGTTCTTGCCGCCCATCATGTCGCTGCTGATGAGCAGGTTGGTCTGGGTGGCGAAGTAATCCACCTTCTGGAACTTCTGGTGCGTCGAGAATGTGATCGTGGGGTACGCACCGCCCGGGCCGGTGGCCGAGGTGGTGTTCCCGGCCGCGGCAGTGACGACATAGCCGTTGTCCGACATGCCGTAGCGCGTGCGGTTGGTCAGCTTCACATTGTCCGACAGGGCCCAGTTCACCCGTCCGGTGAAGACATCGACATGGGACCGCATGAAGTCCTGGTCCTGCGCATACGGCGGCGTCTCGACCGGCAGGCGGTTGCCGGTGGAACCGTCGCCCGACAGATAATCGCCGATGTCCGGCTTGTCGTGCGCGCGCAGGCCGTAATAATCGAGCGTGATATCGAACGCGTCGCCCGGCGACCAGGTGGCCGAAAGTGCGGCGCCCTTGCGCTCGCGGTCAGCCGGCCCGCGGTCCGGCACTTCGGTGTAGCCGTAGAGCACGTTGGCCCGCACGGCGAGGTCTTCGCCCAGCACGAAGTTCGCATCGACGGTCCCGCGCACATAGCGATCGGTGCCGAGGCCGATATCGGCACGAACGAAATCGTAGTCGGTGGTCGCCTGCTTGGTGATGAGGTTGACCGCACCCCCCGCCGTGCCGCGTCCGGCAAAGGTGCTGTTCGGACCCTTGGAAATCTCCACCTGATCGACGGCGAAGGTTTCGCGGGTCGTCATGCCGGGATCGCGGAGTCCGTCCACGAACACGTCGCTGCGCGCTTCCTGGCCGCGAATGATGTAACGGTCACCGAACTGGTTGCCGTTCTCGCCGGTGCCCACGGTGATGCCCGGCTGCGCATCCAGCAGCGGACGCAGGTCCGTGTAGCCCGAATCCTCGATGTAGCTTTCCGTCAGCACCTGCATCGTGTTGGGCATTTCGGCGATCGGCCGGGTGATGCGCACGTCGCCCGATGTCCGCGCCTTGTAGGGAGCGCCCGGCTCTGCGTTCGGATTGACGTCAGCGGTGCGGTCCTCGATCCGCAAGGTGTCGAGCTCGACCTCTTCATCTTCCGATGCGTCTTGCGCGGTGGCTGGAGTCGCGAGCAACGCCGCCCCGATGCCGATGGCGGCGGCCGCCGCGCTGCCCCGCGCATTGCGCAGGCTGAACGGGCGAACGACTCCCCTTGACCGATCCCTCACTAAAAGATTCCTTTCTTTTTCATTAGCTTGTTTGCAAAGAATAATCGATGGGCAGCGACAGGGTGATGCTCGGTTTGGTCATCGACTTGGGAAAACGGGGCAGCGGCGCGACGCGCTGGAGCAGTTCCAGCGTTGCCTGGTCGAGCAGCTCGTGCCCGCTCGACCGGCGGATCGCACTGCCGGTCACGGAGCCATCGGCGTGGACGGTGAAGCGGACGGTGACCACGCCCTGCTGCCGCGCCTTCTTGGCCTCCGTCGGATAGCGCTTGCGCTTGTTGAGGTGGGCGGAAAGCTGGGCGAAGTAATCCGCTTCCTGCTGCTTGGCGCGGGGGTTGTCGCCATCGTTGGCGGACTTCCCCGGCGCGTCCCGTGCGGGCGCGTTCTGGACCGGCGCCGGGCGAGACGCCGGCGCGCTGGCGACCGGGGGCGCGCTGACGCTGGGCGGCGCGGGTGCCATCAAGGAAGGCGTCGGCGCGGGCGGCGAAACGGAGACCACCTCGCGCGGCAGGGGCGCATTGACGGGCGGCGCGGTGACGCGCGGTGTAGCGGTCGGCTGCGCCACCGCAGGCTGGGGCTGCACCGGCGCGCTGGCGACCGGCGTCACGGCCGCGGCGGCGAGCGGCGGAAGGTCCATGAGCACGATCGGTTCTTCCACGGGAAGCGGCCGCTCGCCCATGCCGAGCCACAAGACCCCGGCGATCGCCAGGCCATGCACCGCCGTGACCACGCCCGCACCGGGCAGCCACGTGCGCGCCGCCGGGCTCGCCGCGCTCACCGGGGTGCCTCGCCCGACTCGAGCCCGACCAGCGCGACCTTGACGTAACCGGCCGCGCGCAGGGCGTTCATCGCCTGGACGATTTCGTCATAGGTGATTGACTTGTCCGCGCGCAGGAAGATCCGCTGCTCGCGGTCCTGCCGGGTCGCCCGCACGATTGCCGGGCCCAAGGTGGCAAGCGTTACCGCTTCCTCGCCCACCGAGATGCCGCCATCGGATGTAAGTGACAGGTACACCGGCGAATCTGGCGCGGGGTTCGGCCGTGCGGTTGAGACCGGAAGGTCAACCTTCACGTCCACCGTAGCCAGCGGCGCGGCAACCATGAAGATGATCAGCAGAACCAGCATGACGTCGATGAACGGCGTCACGTTGATCTCGTGCGCGACGGCGAGCTCTTCGCTGTCGGAGGCGAGTTTGAGCGACATGGTCAGGCCGGCTCCCGCGACAGCCTGCCCCGGCTGAGATCGCGCGAGACGAGGCGCAGGAGAGCCGCCGCACTGTCGGCCACCACCGCGCGGTGCGCGGCGATCGCGCGGGCAAAGTGGTTGTAGAACACGACCGCCGGGATGGCTGCGACAAGGCCGAGCGCCGTCGCCAGCAGCGCTTCCGCGATGCCCGGGGCCACCACCGCAAGGTTGGTGGTCTGCTCCTCGGCAATGCCGATGAAGCTGTTCATGATGCCCCAGACGGTGCCGAACAGGCCCACGAACGGCGCGATCGCCCCGATCGTGGCAAGGATCGTGACCCCGCGGGTCATGCGGCGCGCCAGCTCCGCCTCGAAGCGGTCGAGCCGGGAAACTAGCCGTTCCTTGATGCCGTCACGGTCACCCAGGGCATCGGCGGAATGCTCGATCTCTTCGAATGCCTGCCGAACCAGGGGCGACGTCCGAAGCCCGGCTGGCAGGTCGGCCAGCGTCCGGGCGGCGGCCAGCTGGTCGCGCGCCTCCTCCGCCGCCGCCCGTGCCTGGCGCAACTCGCGATGCTTGGCCACGAACACCGTCCAGGTCGCGATGGAAGCGACCAGCAGGCCGATCATGACCAGCTTGACCACCCAGTCGGCGCCCAGGAACATTTCCCCGACGCTCAGGTTCGTCGGCACCGGTCGCGCCCCGCCCCCTTGTGCGAAAGCCGGCTGCGACAGTGCAGCACCGGCAAGGAACAGCGGAACGCGAAAACTGACCTTCATCGAATGCCCCAAATTGGATGAATCCGCCCTGCCGGGCGCGAATCCGCCTTTAGAGCCGCCGCCCTCTATTGCAAGCGATTATCAATTGCATGGTTTGAAAACGCTGACAGCGCGCGCCAGTCAGGTCGCAGCCGGATAGGTCAGCACGTTTTGCCCAGCCACCGCGGCGGGCGTCATCTTCGCCGGTTCGATCCTGTCCTTGCCCATCAGGTGCAGGACCGATCGTCCGCGTGCCAGCAGGTAATCCGCGATGATCCGGCGATGGCAGCGCCACCAGACTGCTTCCGAACACATGATTGCGCAGCGCGTTTCGATGCCGAGTTCCGCCAGCTGAGCAAGACCACGGCGGAAGGCGTCCGACATCGCGTAGTCCGCGTAATTGTGGAAGCTCTGGTTCGTCCAGAAGCCGTTCACGTCCGCAGCAACGTCTTTCTGGCGACCGCGCCGCCCGCCCAGTTCGGGAATGATGGTGTGCCGGATCTGGTATGCGGCCAGCGTCTCCGGCAGGCTGTCCAGGTTATACTGCGGATTGGTGCGCGATCGCGGAATACTCCGCACATCCACCAGGCATTGCACGTTTCCGGCCCGCAGCAGATCGACGAATTCATCGATCGAGCGTGTCGAATGGCCGACGGTGTAGATCGGATGGCGATCCGCGGCCGGGCTCACGATGCCAGCGCCTTTTGCACTTCCTGTTTCAGCACGGGTAGCACCTCCGCCTCGAACCAGGGATTGTTCTGTGACCAGATGCGGGAGCGCCACGAAGGATGCGGCAGCGGGAAGTACTGCGGCAGGTAGTCCATGAACCGGCGCACCCGATCGATCATCTTGCCGGGGCCCAGGGCGTCCACTTGCGCATACGTGCCGACCAGCAGCGTCAGCCGCAGCGCAGGCATCGACGCCAAGAGGTCATCCCGCCACAGCTCCGCACATTCCCGCCGGGGTGGGGCATCGCCGCCATCTTTCCTGCCTGGATAGCAGAACCCCATCGGGAGAATGGCAATGTTCCGGGTGTCGTAAAATTGCGATGTGCTAACGCCCATCCACTCGCGGAGCCGCTCACCCGAGGCATCGGAAAAGGGGATCCCCGATGCCTGCACGCGCGTCCCGGGGGCCTGGCTTGCCACGAGCAGCCGCGCAGTGGGCGACACCTGGAACACCGGACGCGGCTCTGATGGGAGAGCGTCCGCGCACATGCGGCACGCCCGGACCCTGGCAGTCAGATCGTCAAATGTCGCCGCATCCATCTCTTCACAATGCTCGAGGAGCCCGCTGAGGTTCCCGATCGGCGCCAGCCCCAAACAGGGGACGGCTCACGCGATGGTGAAGTCGTCGAGCCAGCCGCCGTCCAGGATAGCCGCCTGCAACGCCCGCATTTCGTCGGCGAGGTACCGGTCCTGCGCGAGCCGCGCGGTGATCCCGCGCACACGCGCGTGCGCGGCGCCGAGGCGTTCGCTGGTCGCGACGGGTGCGTGAAAATCGATTCCCTGCGCGGCAGCGATCAGTTCGACCGCCAGCACACCCGCGACATTGCGGACGATCGACGCCGCCTTGCGCGCGGCGATCGGCGCCATCGACACATGGTCCTCCTGACCCGCGCTTGTCGGGATCGAATCGACGGACGCAGGAAACGCGAGCGACTTGTTCTCCGAAACCAGCGCTGCGGCAGTGACTTGCGGAATCATCAGGCCCGAATTGACCCCACCGTCTTCGGTCAGAAATGCCGGCAGACCGCTCATCTTTGGATCGACGAGGACCGCGGTGCGGCGCTCGGAAATACTGCCGACCTCGCACATTGCGATTGCGATGGTGTCGCCGGCAAAGGCGACCGGCTGGGCGTGGAAGTTCCCCCCGGAAATCGCGCTGTCGTCTTCGCCGAACACGATCGGGTTGTCAGTGACCGCCGCCGCCTCGATCGTCAGCGTGCGCGCCGCATTGGCCAGCAGGTCCAGCGAGGCGCCCATCACCTGCGGCTGGCAGCGGAAGCTGTAGGGATCCTGCACCCGGCCGCAGCGGGCATGGCTGGCGATTATCGCCGATCCATCAAGCAGGGCTGCGATCTGCGCAGCAACACGAATCTGGCCGGGTTGCCCGCGCAAGGCGGAAATGCGCGGATCGAACGGCTTGATGCTGCCTTTCAGCGCATCGACCGACATCGCGCCCGCTACCAGCGCGGCGCCGAATACCCGCTCCGCCGCAAACAGCGCGTCAAGCGCGATCGCAGTCGAGGCCTGGGTGCCGTTGATCAGCGCCAGCCCTTCCTTCGGCCCCAGCTCGAGCGGCGCCATGCCGAGCCTGACCAGGGCATCGGCGGCGGGCATGATCGCGCCGGCGACATCGATCTGGCCGAAGCCCATGAGCGCGGCGATAAGGTGGGCGAGCGGCGCGAGGTCGCCCGACGCACCCACGCTGCCCTGTGCAGGCACAACGGGCATCGCGTCATGATCGATCAGCGCCTGAAGCGCGTCGATTACTTCCGGACGAACACCCGAATATCCCCGGCCCAAGCCGAGCAGCTTGAGTGCGATCATCAACCGCACGACATGGCGCGGCAATGGGTCACCGAGGCCGCAGGCGTGCGACAGGATCAGGTTTCGCTGCAGCTCGGCCAGTCGTTCGGACGGAATGCGCGTGTTGGCGAGCAGGCCGAAGCCCGTGTTGACGCCGTAGACGGTTTCGCCCCCGGCCACGATCCGGTCCACGACCTCGGCCGAAGCGGCAATCCTCTCCCGCGCGCCGTTGTCGAGGCGAGCCGGAGCGCCGCGCCACAAGCGGCGCAGGGTCGCGAAGTCGACGGACTCCGGATCGAGAACGATCGCGCTGCTCATCGCCGCACCATCGGAAGATCGAGCCTCTGCTCCGCAGCGCAATCGATCGCGATATCGTAGCCGGCGTCGGCATGGCGCATGACCCCGGTCGCGGGATCGTTCCACAGGACGCGCCGCAGCCGCCGCTCCGCATCTTCGGTGCCGTCGGCGACAATAACCATGCCCGCGTGCTGGGAATAACCCATGCCGACGCCGCCGCCGTGGTGCAGCGAAACCCAGGTCGCGCCGCTGGCGGTGTTGAGCAGCGCGTTGAGCAGCGGCCAGTCGCTCACCGCGTCGCTGCCGTCGCGCATGGCCTCCGTCTCGCGGTTGGGGCTGGCTACGCTGCCGCTGTCGAGATGGTCGCGGCCGATCACGATCGGGGCGGACACCTCGCCGTTCCGCACCATCTCGTTGAACGCCAGGCCCAGCCGGTCACGTTGGCCGAGGCCGACCCAGCAGATGCGCGCCGGCAGCCCCTGGAATGCGATCCGCTCGCGCGCCATGTCGAGCCAGCGGTGGAGGTGCGGATCGTCCGGTATCAGCTCCTTTACCCGCTGATCGGTGCGGTAGATGTCTTCAGGATCGCCCGAAAGCGCCGCCCAGCGGAACGGCCCAACCCCGCGGCAGAACAGCGGCCGGACATAGGCAGGGACGAAGCCGGGAAAGTCGAAGGCGCCGGTCACGCCGTCGTCGAAGGCTTCCTGGCGGATGTTGTTGCCGTAATCGAACACCGGCACGCCCATCGCCTTGAACGCGAGCATCGCTTCGACATGGCGGGCCATCGAGTGGCGTGCGGCCCTGGCCACCGCGGCGGGATCGCGCTCGCGCATCTCGAGCCATTGCGCCACCGTCCAACCTGCTGGCAGGTAGCCGTTGGCGGGATCGTGCGCGCTTGTCTGATCGGTCACCGCGTCGGGCCGGATGCCGCGGGCGACCATGTCGGGGAGCACCTCGGCCGCATTGCCAAGCACCCCGACGCTGACGGGGCGGTCGGCCTTGCCGACGATCTCCAGCGCCTCGTCCACCGTGGCGGCGCGATAGTCGAGGTAACGGGTCGCGAGGCGCTTCTCGATCGAGCTTTCCTGGCACTCGACCGCGATGCAGTGCGCCCCGGCCATGACCGCCGCGAGCGGCTGCGCGCCGCCCATCCCGCCAAGGCCAGCGGTGAGGATCCACTTGCCCCGCAAGTCTCCCCCATAGTGCTGGCGGCCCATCTCGGCGAACGTTTCGTATGTGCCCTGGACGATGCCCTGGCTGCCGATGTAGATCCAGCTGCCGGCGGTCATCTGGCCGTACATCATCAGCCCGGCGCGATCGAGTTCGTTGAACTTTTCCCACGTCGCCCACTTGGGCACGAGGTTGGAATTGGCGATCAGCACGCGCGGCGCGTCCTTATGGGTGGGGAACACCCCCACGGGCTTGCCCGACTGGACGAGCAGGGTCTGATCCTCGTCCAATCGCTCCAGCACCTCGACAATGCGATCGAAGCAGTCCCAATTGCGCGCCGCGCGGCCGATTCCGCCATAGACCACGAGTTCTTGCGGGTTCTCGGCCACCTCGGGGTCGAGGTTGTTCATCAGCATCCGAACCGCCGCCTCGGTGGTCCAGTGCTTCGCGACGATCTCGCCACCGCGCCGCGCGCGGATGATGCGGCTGTTGTCCCTGCGCTGGATATCCAAGATGCTGCTTCCCTGCCTTGATTTTGCGTTGTGTCATGCGCGCGGATCGACGGGCGCGTCGCGCCCTGCGACGATGCGTCGGACCGGCCCAGGCAAGCCGATCCAGTACCCAAGCTCCGCCGGGTCCTCAATCGCCCAGGCGCAGAGATCAGCCGCCTTGCCCGGCTCGATGGTACCGACCTCGGCGTCGAGGCCCAGCGCGGCGGCCGCGTTGACCGTCATCCCCGCCAGCGCTTCCTCCGGGCTAAGGCCGAACAGGGTGCACGCCATGTTCATCGCGAGCTGGGGGTTAAGGAGCGGCGAAGTTCCCGGATTGCAGTCGGTCGCCACTGCGAGGCGCACCCCGCGCCTCCGCAACAGATCGACAGGCGGCTTGCGGCTCTCGTTCAGGGCGTAAAACGCGCCGGGCAGCAGCACGCCGACGGTGCCCGCCTGCGCCATCGCCATCGCTCCAGCTTCATCGAGGTGTTCGAGATGATCGGCTGAAAGCGCCTGGTAGCGCGCCGCCAGCGCTGCGCCGCCGAGGTTGCTCAATTGTTCGGCGTGCAGTTTGACCCGCAGCCCGTGATCCGCCGCCGCGGCAAACAGCCGCTCGATCTCTTCGGGCGTGAAGCCGATGCCTTCGCAAAAGCCATCGACCGCGGTGGCGAGGCCGCGGCGGGCCGCTTCCGGCAGCAGCTTGTCGATCGCCTGCGCCACGAAAGCCGCACGATTGGCGCCGGGCGGCAAGGCGTGAAGCGCGAGCAGGGTGGGCACGATCCGCACCGGTTCCTCACCGCCCAGCACGCGCGCCACCTCGAGCAAGCGCAGTTCGCTCGCCGGATCGTGGCCGTAGCCGGATTTGACCTCTACCGTGGTGCAGCCGCCCGCCATGAGGGCGCGCAGCCGCCTCCGCGCGCTACCCAGCAACGCATCGTCGCTCGCCGCCGCGGTTGCCCTGATCGTCGAGGCGATCCCGCCACCGGCCGCGGCAATCTCCTGATAGCTTGCCCCGGCCCGCCGCATCGCGTGCTCGGCGGCGCGCGTGCCTCCGAAGACCAGGTGCGTGTGGCAATCGACGAGCCCGGGCGTGACCCATGCGCCGCCGAGTGGGACCGTCTCCGCCGCCGGCTCCGCCGCAAGTTCTGCAGCCGGACCGACGCGCGCGATCCGGCCATTGGTAACCGTGAGAGCCGCGTCGCGGATCATCCCCAGTGGATCGCCGGGCCGCGCGACCATCGTCGCGACATGGCATTGGGTGAGCAGGCGATCGTGCATGGCGCGGCGCATAGAGGACTGGTATGCCCCAGCGCAATGTCCCTTGCCTGGCCCAGCCTTTCCGATCTTCTCGTTTCACCGGATCAAGCGGCCCCCATCGGACTGGTGGGCGCGCCGCTGTCGGCGGGATCGGTCACGCCGGGCCGATGCGATCTCGCCCCCGCGGCGCTCCGGGCGGTCCTGCCGCGCGTGGCCCGTTATGACATCGATGCCGGTCGCGATTTCGGCGCCCCGATCGCCAATCTTGGCGATCTGGCGCTCCATGGCCTGACGATCGAGGAAGCCACGCTGCCCATCCGCGACCGGGTGGTGGAGAGCGTCCTGAAGCATTCCCTGACCCTGCTGATCGGCGGTAACAACGCCGTCACGCGGCCCGGCTTGCACGCAATGGCCGCCGCTTGCGGGCTCGCGCTGGAACACGTCGGCCTGATCACGCTCGATGCCCATTTCGACATGCGCACGACGGCAGATGGCCTCGCCAACGGCAATCCGGTCCGTGCCCTGCTGGAAGACGGTCTTCCAGGTCGCAACATCGTGCAGATCGGGCTGGCGCCGTTCGCGAACAGCAAGGCGATGCACGACGACGCACTGGCGGCCGGCAACCTGGTGTTGACGCTGCGCGAATTCGAACGCACGGGCGTTGCCGCCAGCATCGCGCGCGCATTCGATCGCCTCTCGCATTGTCCGGCAATCATGGTCGATTGCGACATCGACGTGATCGACCGCAGCCAGTTCCCCGCTGCCCCCGGCGCGCGCGCCGGCGGCATGGCAGCGCGCGATTTCTTCGCCGCCACACGCCTGCTTGCGGGAAACCCCCAGGTGAAGGTCATCGATCTCACCGAATGGGACCCGCCGCTCGACCACACAGATCTCAGCGCGCTGACGGCCGGCCGGTGGCTGGCGGAAGTCGTGGCGGGTTTCGCCGCGCGCACCTGAGGCTGTCGCCACGCGCGGTAACCACGACGCCGCCGCATGACATCAGGACGCGATCGTTCGTGCCAATGTCGCCCGCGGAGACGGTAGCGCGGATCGCCTTCAAAACAGCGTCCTTCACCCGAGTGCGGAGAGTATGTCTATGGCTTGGACGATGGCGGAGAGGGTGTCTGCGCCGAAATTTGGCTATGTAGCTGCTTGCGCTTATCTTTTCGAGCCTGTCTCTCGACAATCCCCACAGCCGTCCCCACACTTTTGGTGCGATGGCCAGAAGAGGCATCCAATTGTCGGTAATTTCTGCTGTTGTAACAGGCACTTCCCTAATTTGGTTTTCCGAAAAAGCCCGGAAAGGGCCCGCAAACGGCCACTAACGTATTGGTTCGATGCCTTTTTAGGGACTCCGCGTACGCTTTTGGGGCGGTGGCCAGCTGATCGCCAGTTACATGAGACCGCCCTCATTGGAAGGGGGGTTCGTCCGCCCAGTCGATAATACCAAGCGTTGCTGCGCTTCGGCTGCAGTTATCGCAAATCCCAAACAACATGCGACGCCCTTGGCGTCATTCGAGGGGTCCGGAGGTGAGGTACGGCGCGAGGAGAGAGTTGCTGGCTTCGGAGATTGTCGCCCTGGGCCAGAGCAGCCGGCGAGATCGTGAGGCCAAATACGGAGCTCGGCCGCGAGAAACAGCGTGCGGCTCTGGCTATTGCGGACCAATGGCTTGATCATTGACGGAATCCGGCGGTTCTCAGGACGGTGGACGGGCAGCGATCGGGAATGACCTGACTGGAGAGTTCGCGAGCGGCGGTCGCACTTATGACGTCGCCCGCCAGCGCAAACGAGCGGCCAAGAAGGACCGTGTCACGAGCTCCGCCCAATTCCAGGACGATTGCAAGGCCGCCATCGCTGGTGCGTTCGAGACGCGAGGCCGCTGGCAAGATAGGCGTCATGGCGACTTGCCCGGTTTCGAACACGAGGCAATCGTCCTTTACCGCGAATGAACCATTGATCCCGACGGCCGGCCCTTCCCACCCACCAACGTCTTGGACAAGCACGAAGGCCGAGAGCGCTTCGACCGTCGATGTGTTTTGCTGGGAGGTTTTGGGCGGAGGCGGTTCCGCTTGGCATCCTGCCAGCAGGACGATGGGAAGGAGAATGCCTATCTTCATCTAATTCACGACACCACGCTCAGCCCCAGCTTCTCGATCTCCCATCCGTCGCCCTTGCGTCGCAGACGATAGGCACCATGCTCGGCACCGAGGTTGCCGTAGGTTGCGCCTCCCGAACCCGCGCAGAAACCCCGATCGCCTGAGCAATCGATCCGCGCATCGACATACATGGCGCTTTCGCCGTTGGCCGTCAGAACCACGCCCGGACCGCTCCATGAGCAATCCGCTTCGGAGTAAAGCGGACCGAAACGCTGCGAGAGCCTTCCAATCAGCTCGTCCTCAGCAGCGCGGAGGCAGAAATGGCTATGCAAATCGCCTTTGCGGCCCTCATAGTTCTCGAGAATGTAGGCGAACATCGCTTCGCGCGGGTCAGCTACGTTCCTGATCGTCCGTCGCGGCCACCGCTGGTTGTCCCAGTGCTTGTCGAAAGCCTGCGACAGCAGCGTATCCCGAGCCGATGGAGCGGGCGGCGGTGGCGGTGGCGGATCAGGGATGCCGCCCGGTTTCGAAGGATCGAATTTCGCGATGGCATAGAGTTGAACGGCGGGGCCGGTGCAATCGGCAGGAATCTCGCCATCTGCCAATTCCGCCAGATCGGCATCGGACGGATAGAACCGACCGCCCCCGCGGACCGTTTCCCCCTCTCGGATCCGCAACCCCGAAGTGTAGTTGTTCACAAGCCAGTCGGTGTCGTCGAGCCGCGCAACGCGCACATCGTCATCGCCCCATAGGATGAGGGCGCGCTCTCCTGGCGCATGCTCGAGATAAAGGCACGATCCGGCTCGTGTGATCTTGCCCGATATGCGCGCCTCCATCGCAAGGTCCGACCGGGCATGCAGAATGACAGGCAGCGACGACGCCGTTTCGCCGCGCTCGGTTTCGATCTCGGTCTCAAGGGGTGCGAGGCAGCCGGAAAGCGTCACGGCGAGGACAGAGCAGAAAATCCCTTTCATGCTGGTCCAACCATTTCTGCGTACGCCCCGTTCCGCCTATGTCTGGCGTCGCGAAATTGTTGCTGGGTGCTCAGCATTCAAAATCCCCGAAAGCGATTGCAGTCGATCGGTTCGAGGTTTGGGTCGCGCAGGCGGCGGTCAGCCTCGCGCTGCGCCTGCCGGACAGCACAGGCATTGGCCCGCGTGATTATCTGTGCAGGGCGGTCGCCACTACGTTCGCCGTAGCGGCGCAGTGCCGGGTTGAAGCGTTCGGGCCAGGCGAACGGGTCGGTGACCGTCGTTACGCTGACGACCTTGTGGTCCCCGCAAGCTGCCGCCAGTTCAGGCGAGGCTGCAGAGGGTTCGCTGAACCATCCCGTTTCTGCCGAAAGACCGACCCGAACGGTTCCCATCCTGTCTGGCTCGTATCGGGAACCGAAAGCCAGATAGCCCTCATCGTCGATAGTCAGCGCAGTTCCGTAAGGAAAATGGACCAACGGATCGTTATCGCCCTCCCGGTCGAGAAAGAAGCAGCCATCCCGCAACACGATAGTGTGCTGACTGCCGAGATCGAGAACGTCGCCTGCCGGTTCCTCCGCCTGCGGAAACGCGCGGATGTAGTAGGAAAGATCGGGCGGCACGGAAGGCCTGACCAGCTTCGGCTTGTCTGTCACCGGCTGGGGCGGCCATTCCTTGTCGAGATCGGAGAATGGCGGCGGCAAATGCGCTTCCTGAATCGTGAGACGACCGCTGCGCTCCTGCGTTGCACCGATCGGGATCGCTGCCGGTTCCTCACAAGCGGCCGTGAGGTTGCCTGCTTCCATGATCATTCGCCCATTCTCGTCGAACGTGCACAGCGTAGCCGTGTCATCCACTTGCGAGCAGGCCGCGAGAAAACCAGCCATCGCCGAGGAAATAAAAACACGCATCATCGCTCCGCATTGCCGATCAGCACATGTCCGCCGCCAGCAATGAGGAGTTCTCCGTTCGGCCCTACAAGATAACGCGGATCGGAGCGCATGAGATCGGCGAATGCGTCGTCGAGAGCGAGGTATTCACCGGTGCAGTTCTGCTCGGTGGCGCCAATCTCGTCTTCGACCAGCAGACGGTCTCCCTGGATCGCATAGGTGCCAAACAGCGTGGCGCACGAAGCCAGCCCTTGCCATCCGTCCTGCGAGAAGCGCAGGTGCCTGTCGGAGGGACTCGAGCTTGCCGTCTGGCCATCGATGCGGCTGATCGTCCAGCGCGTGTCGGCCAGTTTCTGCGAGACCGGACCGGCGACGGGGATGCGCATGGGATCGGGCGATAGTCCTGAATCACTCGCCCGGCGCGTCCGCCTCAGCGTCAACCGATGGGCGGATGAACGGATCTCCAGTTGATCATTTTCGAGCAGCACCTGCGGATTGGCAAGGAACAGCTCCGAGATGGCTTGCTCCTGCTCGTTCAGCCGCCCTGGACACCCCATTGCGTCACCGCCCCAGCTATGCGCCGCAATGCGGCCCTCGGAAAGAAGAGCCAGCCCGCCGAACGCGTTGCAACCGATCGAACCGCCGATCGCGTCGCTTGAGATGGCGATGAAGGGTTCCTCCGCCATTTCGGGCAGGGCCTCGCCATCGATGCTGACCACCCGCCAGCTACCTTTGAGATCTTCCAGCGAGCGGATATGACGGTCGATATCCTCGCTAAGGTTAGCGCCCGCGGTCCTATCGGGCGCGGGATTGCAGGCGCACAGGATGACAGCGAGTAAGGATACCCAGGCCCTCATTGCAGCATCGCGCGCATAATCACTTCACCACCGGGAAGCGGCACGGTGTATTCCGGATCTTTGGGACACGTGCTGACGCAGATGATGTCGGGGAAGTAGTTGTCCTCGATCCAGCGAACGGCTTCGGCCACCGCAGGTTCGGTGATCGGTGCGCCGTTGGGAAGCTTTCCGGGGCAGGCCACCGCGCTTGCGGCCCAAATACCTTCGCCCAGGTGCAGTTGGCGACTGACGGGCGTGCAGCCGTCGAAATAAGCAGTCACGCCACCGTTACCGCGCGGCGCGCCGAAAACGTATTCTATCCAAAGCCGGGTAGGATCCGGCAATTCCCGCTCGCCAATCTTGGTGATGAAGTAGCGCCGAACCGTGGGGTTGCCGAAATTGTCCACCGGGCGCGGAGGCGCGATAGCTTTCATTCCCTCCTCCACCGACCGCGCCAGCTCGCGCGCGTCATCTACGCTCGTTCCCGCGAAACCTGCCGCCCCCAGCACGTTCGCGCCATCGACGGCTTCGGCCAGCTTGCCTTCCACGATCCGCATCAACGGCAGTGTCATCTGCACAACCCGCGTATCGGCGGAAGGAGGATTTCCCTCGAAAAGACGACCGGCGATATAGCCGCTCCTGCTCGCCAGCAGCAGCACCTCGTCCCCCGGTGCGGGTGTGATGAGTGGCGAGCGGCTCTTGCCCTCCAGTGGCGGCATGCGCACGATCAACAGGTCTCCCGCCCGTTGCCCGCCGCGCCAGCTTTCGCGCACGCGATAGAGGTAATCGAGCGACAAGCCATCGCCGCGATCGACAGGCCGAATTCCTTCCAGCGCCGCAAGCGCAACGATGGGCGCGGACGCCAGATGCTGGCGCAAGCCTTCAGGCGGATCGAGCGGGGCCGGTAAGAGCCCCGCCTCGAGAGCCTGCGCGTGTTGCCATGCCGTCAGCCCCGAAAACGCTAGACGGCGCGGATCGGCTGGCGTTTCGACCTCGGGCGATCCTTCGCCGCCCAGCCCCACGGCACGCAAGGCGAGCGCATCCCGCTTCTCACCCTCAAGTCTGGCCGCAGCCTGGGCAAGTTCCTGCGCCCACGGATGGGGTGGTATGGCTTCAGCGTCGCCTGCCAGTTCAGGAAAGCGGGATGCTGGAACCAGCGTGGCGCGATGGCCAGCGATTTGCAGCGTCATACGCGTTTCGACTGGCTCGGCGCGATAGGATGCCGCTGTGCCGAGTTTCGCCAGGCGGTCGCCCAAGGTGCGTGTGCGGCACCGGTCACTAAAACGAACATAGGAGCCTGCGACCCGAACCTCCCAATCGCGGTCGCTGAACCAGGCATTCGTTGCGACCGAGCAATTGGCCGCGTCCACTCGATATTCCGAACCGAATGTCACGCGGGTCAACTCGTCACCGCGATAGGGGCGCCCGCGCATATCGGCGAGCAACCATTCGCCGCGAATGAAGTCTTCGCTAGGGTGAGTCCCGGCGACATCGACCTTGGCGAACAGCCATGTCTCGCCGCCCCGTTCGACGCGCAATGTCTCACTATCTGGCATTGTGATCGCCACGTCTGCGCCATCGAAAGGAGCCAGAGGAGAAAGGGATCGGCAATTTTCGGGAAGCCCGCCAAACCCGTGTTCGATGGTGAAGCGATTTTCGCCCAGATCGCGCAGCTGTCCCTGCGAGACGTTGCATCCGCTGCCCCACGAAAACATCGGACTCCAGATCGTCAGGCGATCCATTTCCGATACGCCTGGTCCGGACAGTGGGCGCCACTCGCCGTAGAGCTCTCTCACCGCGTCGGTCATCGGAGCGAACTGGCCGGGCGGAGGCGGGGGCAGGGCCGCGGCCGTCCCGACCGTCGGCCCTTCGCTGGTCTTGCAACCGGCCAGCGTGGCAGCCAGCAGCATCGGAAGGGCAAAGACTCTAAGCCGCATTGATGTAGTCCTTGCAGATTTCTTCGGCACCCGGCGGACGTGGTGCGGGCGGCGGTGGCGGAGCAGGTGGGCGCAAGTCTTCGCGGGCTTGTCGGGGCGCTTGCGGTGTTGGAAGGGTCTCTGCGAGGGGCTTGTATCCCGGCGGTGGCACCCACTGTTTGGGTGGCTGAGGAAACATCACCGCGCAATCCTGCGCTGCGCTCCGCATGCCCACCGTCGCCAAGGTCTGAAGCACGGCCTCGCATCCCGCATCGCTGCGGCACGTGCCCCAAAAAATCGGTTCTTCTTTTTCCTTCCAGATCGCGACTCTGGCGCTCTCCGCACCCTTGGCATGATTGGTAATCAGATAGCGCGTGGCGCCATCGGGCAGATGTTTGCGGAATGCAGGCATGCCATTGATCGTTATCTTCTCACCCCAATCGTCGCTCATGGGCACGCCGCCGTAATGATCCAGAACGTAATCGAACCGCACGTCGCCTGCGCGCCAGACTAGATGCGTGCTGTCATCGCCGAGCGGGCATTCGATAGCTCTACTCGGGCACTCTTCGAGCGCACCCTCCACTTCAAGACCACGAGGAAATCGGAACCCAAACCCATCGTAGGAGATGCGCCCGGACAAGTGGTCTATCGGTTCAGGCACGACGATATCGGTGGGTTCGCCGCAGCCTGTGAGCAAGCACGCGGCCAAGGCGGTCAGGTAGATCTTCACGGCAACGTGCCCTGACGGTTGCCATTCCCGCCATTGAGCAGCCAAATGTCGCGTTCGATCCGCTGCATAATGGCAAAAGTGGCGGCTTCGTCCGCGCCGTTGACTTGCGGCAGGCGATCCACCGCGCGATCGAGTGGCCCGGTCCGATCGACGAAAGGTAAGCCAGCGAATGCGCTGGGATCCCCTGCGACTTCGACGGCGACCAAGCGAGGAGCGGCCGTCGCTTGCTGCACCTCGCGCACGGATCGGGTGAACGCTTGGGCCACCTGGTAGCCAAGGCCGGTGCCATAGACACTGTCCGGGCCGAGCTTTCCGCGCAGGAATTCAGCCGCGCCATGATGCGGATCGCCAATGCGTCCCCGCCGGCTGGAATCGAGATAGGTGCTCGCTTTCTCTAGCCAGGGGCGCTCCTGCTCGTGCGGTGCCGGACGAACTTCTTCAACGAAATTGCCGCGCGCATAATAGGCCGCGCGGATCGTTGCGCCGGCTCCGCGCAGACCTTTCTCAACGCCGGCGGGAGAACTGCCGGGCCGCAAATGAAGGAGCTGGATCGTAGTGTCGGACGTATCGCGATACGCTGCAAGCCGCACCGAATAGAGCCAGAAGTCCTCATCTGAAAGTACGACGGGCACGAAGCCGAACGCCGGATGATTGGGCGCGCTGGCCCTTCCGTCGCTCATGGTCAATCGGTTGAGAACCCTGCCCTCGGCATCGCGGAGGACGACGTAAAACCGCCCGGTCTCGGCGGTGAGACCGGGCGGGCTGCAACTCGTCATGGGCGGAGGGGGAGGTGGAGGGGAGCCTTCGGCGACCGGTTCCCGGAACAATTGCGAGGGCCGTTCTTCACTGAAGGAGAACGGCGTCACCTGGCCCGTCTCGCTGGTAAAATGTTGCAAGGGCGCGGAGAAGATGCCTTCCTTGTCGGATGGCGTACCGAACAGGGTGAACCGGTCGGCGCTCCTGCCCTTGAACCGCGCGATGGTGCGTACGGTGATGATGCCGGTCGGACGCGCGTCACCGCCTCTGGTGCCGTCATCCTCCACTAGCACCAGATCGGCGTAGGTTGCCGCGTCCAGCATTTCATTCGCGAAATACTGGCCGCTGGCATGACCAACGGGTTCAGGGCGTTGGCTATACGTGCAGGCGTTTACGGCCTCGGGCACCGCGCACACGGCGATGAGGAACGCGATCAGGACTGGTCTAATCATTTCGTTCACCCTCCTCGATCCGCAACGCACGCGCGATGGGCGCCAATCGTTCGCGCAGTTCGTCGAGCGCGATCGGTTCCGGATGGAGAGAGACCGGACGCACGATGCCATCCTCGTCGATGCGCGAGGGCGGCATCCAGGGTATCGAGACGAACCAGCGTCCTTCGGTGCGCGCGACGCCCTCTCCGCCCTGGACATAGGCCGAGTGCCGATAGAGGGCGTCATTTAGATGCAGCACCCAGCGCGAGCCCGGCTCGAGCGAGTTGGGCAGACCGGGCAGCAACACCGGCTCGTCCATCGCCTGCCCGTAAACGCGCTCCCCCGCCTCGTTCAGGCGCTCGCCCGAGGCGAGCCGCTGGCGCAGCTCGCTGCCGGGAGTAGCGGCGCCCGACAAGGTTTCGACTATTCGCCAGCGAACCGTGGATGTGAAGCCGTCAGGCCCGTTGTGGAACATCTCGATCCCCACCGGCTCGGCGATCACGATATCGGTGGCGAGCACCGCGCGTTTTTCGACCGTTGCCCGCCCGTTCATGGACTCCAGTGCTTCGATCGGGTCGTAGCCTGCGCGTCGAAGGTTCTGAATCCGGTCCAACGTCTGGCCGTAGGCCACGAGAAAATGCGTCTGTTGCAGCGATCCGGCTCTGGAGGGCTTGCTTGCGACCCAGCGGCTGTCGGTCTCGCCGGGGCGTGGCGGTTCGGGCCGCATGATCGGCGTCTGCTCGACTAGCGCACGGATGGCCGAGAAGTCTGGATGCGCTTCCAGCGGATACCAAACCGCTTCCGGGTCGCGGCGGATCGGAATATCCTGCCAGTAAATGGCCGACTGGTTATCCATCGCCAGCCGGACCAACGCCGGGAAGTGGATCCTGCCCGCTACTGCCGCGTCGGAGATTGCGCGCACATCTTCGGGACGCACACCGACATAGCCTTCGATCTCGCTGATGGTGATCTGAGCCTCGAGACCGAGTGCGGCCAACTGAGCGGCAATGTCGTCGCGTGCGGCATTCAGTGCATTCGCCCCATGCGGCACTACTTGCCCCGTTACGAATGGCCGGAGCGCGGCGGGTGCGAGGGCATCGAGCGAGACCGCGTCGGTGTGAAAAACATGGGCGGTCGCCTGATGCTCATCGATCCAGATCGCAGCGACGACATCGCCGCGTTCCGTCATCCTGCTTTCCCGCCAGGCCTGTAATTCGGCCAGTCGCGCCATATCGGCAGCGTAGTCGGCTTCCGCCGCTACCCGGCTGCCGAGCGCGCGTTCGCGTTCGGCCAGAGCCGACTGTTTGCGCTGACTGTCCCAGACTTCGCGCGGCGTGATCCCGCGCACGACGCGATAGGGACCCGGGCATCCGTCTGCGCCGTTGGCTTTGGCCGGCGGGATCTCCTCGCCCGGCTGAAGGCCCATCAGCACGACATCGCTGTTCGCGAAGACCTTCGCCCCGGAGAACCGGTTCATCACCGCCACGCGCTCAGGATCGGTGAGGTCGAGCGCCTGGCTCTTTTCCCATATCGCAATCTTCGGCTCCTCGCCTTCGGGATGAAGCCACAGGCACCCGTCGCGTAAAGTCAGTCTCGCGGGAACGTCCGGCACCCCGGCCAGCGTGCGCGGCATACCATCGGTGCGGTATGCGAACTGCGGGAAGCCTTTGATGCGCGTGTCGCCCGGCGGAACTGGCGGCGCGGGGATGGGAAACGGGTCCGGCTCCTCGAACACGACGTAATCCGGCAGGTCGATTTCTCCGCGCGCAGCTGCCTCGCGGATCGGATCGGCGCTCTGGCCAAGAGTGATCCTGATTGTGCCCGTCATCTCGTTACTGCCTGCGCCAAACCAGCTGATGCCGAGACGCGACAGGTCTTTCACCAGTCGATCCTGGGTCGCTCGCAGCTCTATTACCGTTGGCCCGGGCCGTTCGACCGGGAGGAAAAGCGGGTCGCTGGTATACTTCGCCAAAGTCGCCGCCGCGTCGCGGGTGAAGGCGACCGCCACGCCATAGGTCGGCTCGTGCTGAATCCGCAGCCCGGCAAATGTGTCCGGTTCCTTCTCGCGAAGAACGCCTTGCAGATTACCGATGGAATCGTCGGGCGCCGCGGGCAGCGGCGGCGGCCCCGGTTCGGTGCGCGGGCCGATCGAGCCGCGCAGCTGGATTTCGATGCGACGGTGCGCCTCCTCCACGCTCACGCAATAGGCGCGGGCATACCAAGCGGTTTCGGCGAACTCGCCCTTGAAATTCTCGATGCCGTCGATCTCTTCGGCGGTGAGATTCGGGCAGGTTTCGGAAAGCGGCTTTTCCTCCTGCGCTTGGGCGGGCGGCGCCAGTGCGAAGGCCAATGCGCTCGCGGAAAGGATGAAACGGTTCATGACGCCTTCTCCACCGGGGTCGGGTCAGCGATGCGACCGAAGAAGATTAGCGCGCCGCTCGCCCGGTCGCGGATGGTGACGAGGAACGGCCGATCAACGATCATACGGGGCACGTCCGGCACCAACCGCGCGCCAACCACGACGATTTTCACAGCCGTTGCCGCTGCCGCCTCGGTGCCTTCTTCATCGACCCGCAAGAAGGTTGCGTGGGCGACATCGTCGATCTTGAGCGGCGCGTTGGCCATGCCGGAAAAGTTCGCGCATGCTTCTGCGAAGGCGCAGGGCATTCCGGCGGCAATGAGCGCGCCTTTTACGCTTTCGTCGAAGCGCGCTTCGAAGCGCGGCAGACGCAGCAGAATGGTCTGCTCTGTTGAAGCGCCCAAATCGAACTTCGCATCGCTGCCCTGATCGGCAAGCATAAACGAAAGTGCGTGAAGGTTCTGCTCCCACCTTCTCAGGGTCTGGGCATCCTTCGGCAGAAAGACTTCCATCACGAAGCGCTGGCTCTTGCCATAGGGCAATGCCACCGCTTGTCCGTCGCGGGTCTCGCGATATTGCAGCGGCGCGAGCCGCTCCATCATGTGGACCGCAACCTTCGAGCCGTCCCCGCGTGTGAACTCGCTCAACGAGCCATCCTCAAAGGGCACGGTCCAGTCGGCTTTGAACCAGACCGCATTCGTCAAGACTGCGGAAGTAAGATCGTTGAAGCCGCTGGCATCGACGATCTTGGTGATCCGCTCACGCGTTGCCTTCGCAACCCAGCCATTGATCCGGTCCGCCGATCCTTGCGGGGCGCCGCCGAAATCGACCGTGTCCGCAGTTGCGCCGAACGCCGCGCGGACGGTCTGCAGATAGTCTTCCTCGAAGGTCAGCTCGTCCGAGAGCCAAAGCGCGTTGGCGACCGACAGCGATACTTTGTCGTCGCCTGTCTCGGTCAGGAAATCGTCGTAGGCATTGACCAGCAGTTCCGGCCGAGTGGCCGCGTCCCATCCCAGCAGCGCACGCATTTCCGTTTCGGCCTGCCCGCGCGCACCCAACAGGGCGAGACCAAGCCCTTCGCTCAGCGACAGCGGAGAGATGAACAGATTGTCGTTTGGCCCGGCCGCCTCGGCCAGCTCGGGATAGAGCCTTGCGGCAAGTTTCGCCTGGCCTGAAGTCAGGTCGAACGGGATGGCCTCGTTTGCCGCATTGCCCGGACTTTGCGCCGGAGTGGTCGTGCACGCCGCGAGAGTGACTGCGATGGCCACGGTGAGCATTGCTGTTCTCATCGATCCTGCTCCAGAAATTCGGCGAGCCACTCGGGGATCGGGCGCAGATAGCCCTCGGGCGTTCGGCACAGGCCGAAACTGAGGCTGCTGCCCGGCGGACATATGGCTGGGTCCATTACGGGGGAAGGCGGGCTCATAATGACCATCGAAGCGCCGATCGGGGGCATTAGCACGCCGTCCGGCCCGGTTTGCCGACGGCCCGCCTGCCGCTGCTCGAGCCAAGCATAGGCACGCCGCGCCTGCGCTTCGTCGAGGCCGTAGCTGTCGCGCAACCAGCGCATGGCGTTGACCTCGCCATCGCTCACCTGCTGCTCGCTACGCGCCGCGGCGCTTTCAAGCCCTTCCACCTTGATGACCTTGCCCGGGCCGCACGCTGCGCGGATCGGATCGACCAATTCCGGCTCGGTCACTTCATTGACCGAACCCATGAACTGCACCGTCTCGCCAACCCTTGCGTAGCCCGGTACTTCCTCGTCGCCGAAGGCGAGGTAGCTTTCGCTGTCGACGAACAGATTTGCGCCGAAGGGGAACAGCACCAGAGAATTGTCGCGATCCGCGGCGCGGAAGCAGCCATCCTTCAGCACCACTTTCACCCGGCTGCCGATGGCGTTGACCGGTCCTGCGGGCCGGTCATGCCGGGGAAAGATGCGAATATGCGGCGCGACCGCCGCGGGCACGGCCTCATCGCGTGCTGCGGGCACCGGGGGATTCACCAGCGGCACCACCGGCGGCGCCCGAAATTGCAGCTCCACCGATTCCGGAATCGTAACCCCCTTGCGAGCGACCAGCGCGCGGAACTCTTCCGCCGCCACGCTGATTTCTGCTGTCACCTGATTGCCCCCTCCGGTCCCGGTCGAGCGCAACACGCGGTCCTCGCGAAAGGTCTCCCACATCCATCGCGCATCGGCCTGCAACTGCTCCATTGACCAGCGCACGTTCTCCGCGAAAAAGCGCGGGTGCTGCGTGTATTTGCGCAAAGTCTCTGGACCGTCGCGCAGAAACTGGAAGACGACCGAGGGATCGCCCTCATTGTCGTAATAGACGGTGACGTAATTACCGCGCTCCTCGCGCTCGAGCCGGCGCGAAAGCTCCGCCACGTCGTCACTCACCCGCCCCTGAAAATCCACGACTCGCTGGAATTGTTCGTCCGCCGCGATCTGCTCGGCCGTGCGCGGCGGCGGATCGCCCGGCTGCACCGGCGTGGATTCGGCCGGAGGCGCATCGAGGATCGTGGCGAGACCCCGCTCATCAAATTCCGCCCTGAACGGCTGTCCGAGTGTTTCCACGGAGGCCGTATTCGCCGTTTCAGTGCAACCACCGCTCGCCATGACTGCAAGGAACGGCAACGCCAGACGCCTTAGTGCGAGCGCGGAAGAGTAAGTCGATCGTTTCAAATTCATGCTTGTCATCCCGCATCCGGCTCCACTGGTGGAGTGGGCGGGATGGGGTTGGCCATCTCGCACCATTGCGGCTCGGCTTTCCCGCCGCGAAGCCTTTTGTCCGCCAGCACACGCTCTTGCTCCAGCAGGCAATCATTGGCCTGGCGCAGCGCTTCCCCCTTCCTCAGCCCTTCGCGCGCGGCGTTCTGCTTCACCGCAAACCACACCCCGCCATAGCCCGCCGCTTGATCGAGCGATTTGACCGTTACCACGCGGTGGCGCCCGCAGGCTTCGATGAGCGCCGGCGGAGGCTCTGCCACTTCTGCGCGATAGCCGAGCTGCATGCGGGTACCGACGCGGGCCAATTGCCGCGCGTTAGCGGAATGGCGGGAGCGGAAAGCCATATGCCCCTCGCGATCGCGGTAGACGCCGACGCCGAGTGGGAACATCGCCAAAGGATCGTCAGCGCCTTCTTCGTCGATGAAAAAGCATCCGTCGCGCAGCACGATCGCATCGTAGGTTGCCAAGTCTGGCGTGGGACCGGGCAGCGTCCGTTCGTACGGGAAGTAGCGGATCAAGTGCCTTAAATCATCGGGAACAGCGGGGAGATCTGGCTCTGCCCATTCGCTGAAACGCAGAACAAGGTTGGGGGGGATATTCCATCGCTTCGCGGTCCGCATGGCTTCGAACTCGGCGCGTGGCACCGCGATGTTTAACCACGGTACGCTCATATTTCCGAACCCGGGCGATGCGATACCGTCACCGATACGGCCAGCCCACTCGCGCGCGACGCGGTCCTGGTCGGTGCGAGCGAAGCCGGCTGTGGCAGGCTGGAACAGCGAATTGCTGGTATAACGCCGCAAGGTCGCCGCAGGCTCGTTCAGGAAATAGGCGACACCCGTGACCTTGCCCAGGCCGTCATTCTCCGGCCCGTCGCGCCAGCGCCATTCAATTCCCCCGAAGTTTCCGATCTCGCCGCGCTTGAGGCGGCGCAACAGGGGCAGATGTCGTTCCTCCAGCCTGTCGGCAAACCGCCAGCGACGATCTTGCAACGTGGGCGAATAGGGTTCTGGCCCAATCCGGGCGACCGGCGCATAGGGCGGCGCCTCGAGAATGGTGGCGTATGTTTGACCTTGTTCGGCCTGCGAAATGGAAGCCCCATCCGAACAGGCTGAAAGCATCATGAGAACAGCTGTAAGATGGCAGGTAATAGGGCGGCTCCTCATGTTACATGAAGCTAGTCAAGCCTCTCTGAACCATTGATAAATCAGGTCTGACCCCTGTCGCGCCCGGGAATGCTGGCGCTTCGCAATTCAGCCGGGACCCGGGCCAATAGCCTTCAACCCTCGGCTGGGTGCGCTCGTTGACCTTCGGCTCGGTCCGCTGCTCGCGCCGCTCTTCAGCTCTTCCAGCGGCCCCAACAACCCACATCACAGTAAGCTTTCGCTCCGAAGCCTTTAGGACTCGGCAGCAAGTTTGCCCCGTTTTAGGCGTTGTCCTGAGTGCACCGGCGGGCCCCGATTCAACCATCAAGATCCGATGGCATGGCGCGTATTTCGATCATTATCGAAATAAATCTTGACGCCAAATATGCGTTTTTATATTTCGAGGTTGATGGAAATGAACTCTTCTTGGGCGGTCAAGGCTCTCGCCGGCCTTGCCCAGGAGCATCGCCTAGAACTGTTTCGCCTGCTCGTTCAGGCGGGCGAAAACGGCATGCCGGCGGGCGGCATCGCCGAAACGCTCAACATTCCGAACTCCTCGCTATCGTTTCACTTGGCCCACCTTACGCGCGCGGGGTTGATCCAGCAGCGCCGGGAAGGCCGCTCGCTCATCTACACCGCCGACTACGGCGCCATGAATGGCTTGGTAGGCTTCCTGATGGAAAATTGCTGCGGTGGTGCGGACTGCGCCTTCCCGGGCGCCAGCGGGACCCAAGCAGTCCAAACAGAACGAAATAACTCCGCATGAAATGGTTATATGCGCACACTGGCGTAACCGACCTCGGCCAGTCGATCGAGTTCTACTTCACCCTGTTCGGTGCAGAGCCATCCGAATGACCTGCGATATCGTCATCTATCACAATCCCGAATGCGGGACCTCGCGCAATGCGCTCGCCATGATCCGCAACGCCGGGATTGAACCCCACGTCATCGAGTATCTGAAGACGCCGCCCTCCCGCGCCATGCTCGAAAGCCTCCTGGCTCGTGCCGGCATTTCGCCGCGAGACCTGCTGCGGGAGAAAGGAACGCCTTTCACCGAGCTCGGCCTCGACAATCCTGCACTGTCCGATGCGCAGCTGATCGATGCCATGGTGGACCACCCGATCCTGATCAATCGGCCGCTGGTGGTTTCGCCGCTCGGAGTCAAACTGTGCCGCCCGTCGGAAGTAGTGCTCGACCTAATCCCGGCCGAGCAACGAGGCGCCTTTGCCAAGGAAGACGGCGAACAGGTTGTGGATGCCGCAGGCACGCGCGCGCTCTGACCGATACAGGACAAGCAAAAGTTGACCCAGACCATCGCTGACCCCGCTCCGGCGGCCTCACCGCTCGGTACTTTCGAACGCTTTCTGTCGCTGTGGGTGCTGCTTGCGATTCTGGCAGGCCTTGCGTTGGGCTTGGTGGCGCCCGACGCCGTCGGTGTAATAGCTGGGCTTGAATACGCCTCGGTCAATCTCGTTGTCGCAGTGCTGATCTGGGCGATGATCTATCCCATGATGGTCGGTGTCGATTTCTCGAGCATCAAGGACATCGGCCGCAAGCCCAAAGGGCTGGTGATCACCCTTGTCGTGAACTGGCTGGTAAAGCCGTTCACGATGGCGGCGCTCGCAGTGTTGTTCTTCGATTACATCTATGCCGGACTGATGTCGGAAGGCGATGCCGATCAGTACATCGCCGGACTGATCATCCTGGGCGCCGCCCCTTGCACCGCGATGGTATTCGTGTGGTCCCAGCTGACAAAGGGCGACCCGGCCTACACTCTGGTGCAGGTGGCGGTGAACGACCTCATTATGATCGTCGCTTTCGCGCCGATTGTGGCGCTGCTGCTCGGCGTTACCGACATAGTCGTTCCATGGGAAACGCTGCTCCTTTCAGTGGTGCTCTATGTGGTCGTCCCGCTGGCAGCGGGTGGGCTGACCCGGCAAAGGGTGATTTCGCATCACGGAGGCGACACGGCGTCGGTCGACGCGTTCACGGCGCGTCTCAAGCCGTGGGCGATCATCGGTCTGCTCGCCACGGTGGTCCTGCTCTTCGCCTTCCAAGCGCAAACTATCGTTTCGAACCCGCTTCTGATCGTCCTGATCGCGATGCCGATAATCATCCAGTCCTATGGCATTTTCGCCGTGGCCTATGCCTGGGCTTACGCATGGAGAATTCCGCACAACATCGCCGCGCCCTGTGCGATGATCGGGACGTCCAACTTCTTCGAACTCGCGGTTGCCGTCGCGATCGGGCTGTTTGGCCTTACCAGCGGCGCTGCCCTAGCAACCGTCGTTGGCGTTCTGGTGGAAGTGCCGGTGATGCTGTCGCTGGTGGCCATCGCCAACCGCACCCGCAACCGCTTCCCTGCCTCTTGAACCCAAGCGAACCGATGACCCGTCTGCGCACACTGACCGATCCCGATCACCTCCCCGCATTGCGCCCTGAATATGTCCATCGCAGCCCGGCGCTCGATCTGGGCCAGGTCGATCCACCCCCGCGCATCCTGTTGCTCTACGGTTCGCTGCGGGAGCGGTCCTATTCGCGGCTCGCAGTGGAAGAGGCCGCCCGGCTGCTGCAGCTGTTCGGCTGCGAGACGCGGATCTTCGACCCGTCCGACTTGCCGCTGCCCGACCAGATAAAGGATGACGATCATCCCGCAGTTCATGAACTGCGCGAGCATTCACTTTGGTCGGAAGGACACGTCTGGTGCAGTCCTGAACGACACGGCCAGATGACCGGCATCATGAAGGCTCAGATCGACCATCTTCCGCTCGCCTATAAAGGGCTTAGGCCGACGCAGGGCCGGACGCTCGCCGTCATGCAAGTCAGCGCCGGCTCGCAAAGCTTCAACTCGATCAATACGCTGCGCATCCTTGGTCGGTGGATGCGTATGTTCACGATCCCGAATCAATCGTCGGTCGCCAAGGCCTACGAGGAATTCGATGAAGCAGGTCGAATGAAGCCATCCAGCTATTACGATCGCATCGTAGATGTGATGGAGGAACTGGTCCGGTTCACTGTTCTTCTGCGGCCGCATGCGGAGCGGCTGGTCGACAGGTATTCGGAGCGGAAGGAGAACGATCGGCCGGTGGAAACTCACGTCGATAAAGCTGGGCTGGCGAGCAGCCAACCAAGCTCAAGTGCCAGCTGATAACTGTCATCCGCAATCAACGCATTACTGCACGCGCCCGTCGAGAGGAGGCGGTATCGACGTGTTCTTTAGAGTCGCGAGGCAGCGCGGCTTCTGCGCCTCCGGCGCCACGCGTTATAACCCAGCCGGCTCGGAAAGAGCACAATACCAGCCAAGATCATCACGAGGCTCAGAGCCGTGGCGCCTATAAGCAATGGTGTGTTGAAGTCCTCATGGTTCTTGAAGTCCATGATGTGAAGCGACCACAGGAAGTCGAACGTCCGCCACAGGGTCGAACGCCTCGCCGTGACGACGCCAGTATCGTGCGCGACGTATAGGGCCCGATTTGCATCATCGTCGAAATCGACGCGCCATGCCGGAAGCGCGGCGCGATATTCGGTCGATTCCTCCGTCACGAGGCTTACTTCTGCGGCTCGCAGGTCGCCGACATAGTCGGCCTCGGCAATCTGGACTGCTAGCTTTGCCGGAAGAGGCGATATCTGCCGCCCCGTCGACAGGTCATAGAGGCGCGGACGGTCCTCCCGTGGGGAAACGAGCGCTACCGGTCGGCCGAGCATCGTTCTGATCTCGATCTTTTCGCCCGGCGCTGCATCAGCGATGCGCTGAAGGCCGGCGACCGCCATCCCGATCTCTACGTCGGCCACAGGCGCAGTGGCCTTCATATGCTCGGAACGGACCTGCTCGATGGGAGCGATCGCGAAGAAAAGACCACTCACAAACCAGAACAGGATCTGGATCGCCATGAGCAGCGCCAACCACTTGTGAACTTTACCAGCAATCCGCGCAGTGGCTGACATCTTGCGCCTCTCCCCATTCGATTCATTCAAACCTTCATCGCCGACCACCACCCGGCACACAAGCTGGCGGCAAGCGGTACCTCAGGTCGTCGGTCGAGGCGACCTCGAGGAGCCGTGCATGTTGACGATTTGCCAGTTTCGGCCCGTCCGGCGCAGCACCGACGTGGTGACGCCCCGGCGCTCGACTGGAGCGCCTTCAGTTCGCTCGATCCGATAGGTGTACGTTTCAGTCGCCACCGCCACCGCGCCGTCGCACCAGAGCTCGAGGCGATGGTTGGCGAAGCGGAACGAACGGAAATGTCCGAGCTCCGGCCCAAGATGATGAGCGAGATAGTTTGCGTACGTTCCCTCGACGCCGCCGTTCTCGAACACGGCCGAATCCGCCGCGAACAGCTGTTCCGTGCCTTGCGCATCGAGACGTTCGATGGCCGCGCGATAGTCGGCAAGCACCCGCTCGATAGCCGGGCGCTGAGCGCCGCAATCGGTTTTGTGCGCCTGAGCAGGGGTACCGCTCAGGCTGACGACAGCCGCCGCCCCAGCGACAAGAAAGCTCTTCATACGTTTCCCCCTTTGAAAATGGACCACAGTCCAGAAGCGCGGCATCGCCGCGCCCCTGGGTTGTTTCCACCGGATCGTCAGCAATGGCCCGCCGCTCGGTGCTCGGGAAGGCACTCCGCTGTCGGCGACGGCGCAGGGCTAGAAGTCGGGCGCGGTGCCGCCTGCTTGGGCTGAGCGGGCGGCTGGGCGGCCTTGGGCGCAGGACTCGTGCGGGGCGCCGCCGGGGTCGCGCGATCCGTTGCCCTGGCCGAAGACGAGGCAGCGGGCGCATCGGCTGCCGGCATCGCCTCCCCGCTCAACATCGCCGCCAGATGCGCAATCTCGGCGCGCTGGTCCCGAGCGGTGCTGCGCGCTTTCGCCAGGATATCAGGGTCGCCGCCCTGGCGGATAAGAACCTCCGACATGTCCACCCCGCCTTGGTGATGCGCAATCATCTTGCGCGCCCAGGTTTCCGAAAGTGTGCTGCCGGTCGCAGCCATCATCGCGTCATGCATGCTCTTGTCGACCGGCTCGAATGGGTTGGCCTCGCCCGATCCGCCGGTGATCCCGCCAGCAAGCGACCGCTCCAACTCGCCGATTTCGCGGCTTTGCTTTTCCACCGTCATGCGCGCCATTTCGACGAAACCCGACTCGCCGCCCCGGTCGATCAGTATCTGGGACATCTCAACCGCTCCGCGATGATGCTCGATCATCTTTTTGACCCAGGTCTCTGAAGCGTTCGCGCCTACAGCCGCCATCATTCGCTCATGCATTTGCATCTCGACAGCGCCGAAGGGATTGTTGGCATCGTTCGCCATGGAGCTTGCGCTGGCATTCTCCGCGTCCTGGCCAGCATTCTCTTCGCCACTTGAACAGGCTGCGAGGGCGACCGCCCCAAGCAACAGTGTCATAATTCGCTTCATCACGTCTCTCCTCGATTGCGCAGGGTCCCATCCCGTATCTAGAAACTCATGTGGTCCATACCGTGGACAAGCGCAGCCCCGAGCCAGCCTTGGACCAGCAAGAGGAGCGTGATGGCCGCCAGCGCTGCGACCATCCCTCGGCCATAGACAGAGTTCCGCCGCCGGAACGCCCAGACGGCCACCGCGCCGCCGATCATCGCGAGCCCGGTTCCGATCCAGCGATGCCAAAGGTGGACCGCGTCAGGGTCGACGAGCACGAAGCCGCCCGTGAACCAGCCGAGGACTGCGGCGATGACGCTCGCGGCGCCCGCGACGATGATGAGCGCGCGAATGAGCTCGACCGTCTCGCCTCGTCGCCGCGCGAGGATCAGGGCGACGAGAGCCACCGGAAAGAGCGCGATCGGAAAGTGCACCGCGAAGGGATGTGTTCGGCCGACCCAGCTCATCAAGCGCTCGGAAAAGCTTTTCGGCGCCGCCACCTCCATCGCCTCGGCATGATCTTCGATCATCTCATGCATGGCGCCTGGCGTGGTGGTGGGAGGCGACCGACCCTGCTTAACAGCGGTCTGCGCCGCCTCGTTTCGCTTGTTGTGGTCCTTGTGAGCCGCGCCCGGCGTTGACGAGAGCGCGAGAACCGCGGCCATGAGCACAAGTACCATGAAGCGAGGGACGTTCAGAACCATGTCCTCACTCCCACGAGAAGGCGCCAGCCGCCGACGCCCTCTCCCTCAGCCCGGCGAAAACGTGCCGTGTCGCCGAAGGCACGCTCGTATTGAGCACCGATGTAGGGGGCGACCACGGCCAGGCCTGCTTCAGGGTAGAGCTCATACCGCAGCCTCGCCCCGAACTCCGCCGTCGAGATGCCGCTGCCCAGCCTCAAGTCCGGCACATCCTGAAACGAAAAGTCGATTTCGGCCCGCGGCTGAAAGATCAGGCTTTGGGTGAGCCGCAAATCGTATTCGGCCTCAGCCCGCGCGGTGAGGTCCCCCTTGTTCGAGAGGAACAGGGCACCTTCTACTTCGAACCAGTAAGGGGCGAGCCCCTGAATGCCGAGCACCAGATGGGTGCGGTCGGGACCGGAGCGCAGATCCTGCCGGACACCTGCTTGCAGGTCGAACCAGGGGTCGATGGCACGGCTCCACAGCGCCTGTACCTCGACCTCTTCCAGCTCCCCGCCGAACTCGCCCTCGCCCTCTGTTTTGAGCCAGAACTTGTCGATGTCGCCGCCGTACCAAAATTGCGCGTCCCAAGCGTACCCTTCGCGCCCTTCACCGATGGACGCCTCCAGCTGGTCGACCAGAAAACGGTAAGCCTTCAGCCCGCCATGCTCCTGGGCAAGCTCCGCGCGCGAACGCGCGGCCGCGGCCGTATCGAAGTACAGATCCTGGGCGTGGGCAGGTCCGGTGAACGCCTCTGGCGGCGGTGGAGCTTCGGCGATCTCAGCGCCGGCTGATAGCTTGCAGTGCCCCATCGCCGCATGCTCCGGCGCGCACGTGGTGGCCCCCGGAGGTGCGGCTTGCTCGGCCGGCATCGTATGGCCCGCGTGCGGGTCGACGCCAGAGACAGGTGGCGACGGCTGTGTGGGCGACGTGCAGTGGCCCATCGCCGCATGTTCAGGCGTGCACGTCGCGGCAGGAAGAGGCGAAGGCGCGGCGACGGGCTGCGCTGCCGGCATCTGGCAGTGCCCCATTGCCGCGTGCTCGGCGGTGCAGCCTGCAGTGGCCGGTGCTGGCGCTGGCACTGGCGCTGGCGCCGAAGTTGAAGGCGCCATGGTGCAGTGTCCCATCGCGGCGTGCTCGGCTGTGCAGGACGGCGACGGCTCGGAGGGCTGCGCTGCGGCTGCAGCTATCATGCAGTGGCCCATCGCAGCATGTTCAGGCGTGCAAGTCGCCGCCGGCGCGGAAGCGGGTGGAGGCGAAGCCTGAGCATGGCCGCTATGCTGGGCGAGCGCGGGGCTGGCGATCGCAGACGCCAGCAGCAGGAGGATCGCGCGCTTCATGCTGCGCCTCCATCAAGCGGGCGGACCGTCACGACGCGCATCATGCCGGCGTGCATGTGGTAGAGAAGATGGCAGTGAAAAGCCCAGTCACCAGGCGCATCAGCCGTGAGATCGAGGTCGACGAAACCGCCGGGCATAACCTTCACCGTGTGCTTGAGCGGCTGGCTGGCCCCCTGGCCGTTGACGATCTCGAAGAAGTGCCCGTGCAGGTGCATGGGGTGGGTCATCATCGTGTCGTTGATGAGCCTGAGACGAGCACGCTCGTTGCGGGCGAAACGGTAAGGCTCTGGATTTTCGCTCAGCTGCTCGCCGTCCATCGACCACATGAACCGTTCCATGTTGCCAGTAAGATGAATGTCGATGCGCCGCGTCGGCGTGCGTGTATCCCGATTGGGAGTGAGCGACGCCATGTCGCTGTAGGTGAGGACGCGGTGCCCGACATTCTCCAATCCGATGCCGGGGTGACCGGTGCGATCGACAGGATTGGGCGCGATCATGTCGACGCCCACACCCACGGGGAAATCCACTTGCGACGCATCCCGCATGTCCATGCTGGAGTGATCCATGCCCGCCATCGAACCAGCCCCGGCCGCCACGCCGGAAGCGGCAGGCGTGCCATGCCCCATTGCGGAATGGTCCATGGCTCCCGGCGCGGCCGGCGCCGCGCCATGATCCATGCTTCCATGATCCATGCCGCCCATGCCCATGTCGGTCATGTTCAGCGTGGGACGTTCCCGCAACGGGGGGACCGCGGCGACCATGCCCATGCGCGGCGCGAGTGTCGCCCGGGCCATGCCGGACCGGTCGATGCTCTCGGCCACGATGGTATAGGCATGATCGCGTGGCTCGACGATGAAGTCGTAGGTCTCGGCGTTGCCGATCTGCACTTCGTCGACTTCCACCGGGCGCATGTTGATGCCGTCCGTGGCCACGAACGTCATCGGGAGCCCGGGAATACGGAAGTTGAACGTCGTCTGCGCCGCCGCGTTGATGATCCTCAGCCGCACCCGCTCGCCGGGCCGAAAGATTCCAGTCCAGTTCTCGTCCGGACTGTGGCCGTTGATCAGCAGCGTGTAAGCGGCCTCGGTCACGTCCGAGATGTCGCTCGGGTCCATCCGCATCCGCGCGAACATCAGACGATCCTCGGCGCTCAAGGTCTCGCTGCGCTGATCGAGCAGCGTTTCCTTCTGGCGATTGAAGAAGCCGCCTTCGGCCTTCATGCGCGAGAAGATCCGATGCGGGTGCATGAAGCTCCAGTCCGACAGCACAATGACATGCTCGCGGTCGTAGGCCACTGGATCACTGCCTGCAGGATCGATGATCATCGGCCCGTAATGGCCGAGCTGCTCCTGGAGCCCTGAGTGGCTGTGATACCAGTAGGTGCCCGACTGGCGGAGCGGGAATTCATAGGTGAAGGTGGAGCGCGCCCCGATGCCGGGGAAGCTGACACCCGGTACGCCGTCCATCTGGAAGGGCACGATCAGCCCGTGCCAGTGGATCGAGGTATCCTCGTCGAGCCGGTTGTCGACCACGATCCGGACGTTCTGGCCTTCGCGCAGTCTGATCAGGGGAGCCGGTATCGTCCCGTTGATCGTGATGGCATGTCCCGTGCGGCCATCAACCTGGAAGGCGCTCTCGGCAACCGTCAGCCGAATGTCCTCGCCCGTGATCGTCGGCGATGCCTTGGCAGCCAGCCCGTGGCTCCCGGTCTGCGCCCAGGCGGGAAAGAGATGGGATGCGCCAAGTCCGGCCACACCGATGGCGCCGCCGCGCAGGAGGGCGCGCCTGTGAATCAATTGGCTCATTGTAGTTCCTTGTCGCTCTGCAGAGCGGAAGATGATGCAGAATGCGGGAAGGCAGCGCCGAGCGCCGCCTTCCCCGCCAGCTACTGTTGCGCGGGCATGTTATGCCCGGCATGCGGATCGGCTTCGGCATCGGCCGCTGGAGCTGTGTCCTCGGCTTTCGCCATGTCGCAGCAAGGCATGGCCTTGCCTTCCGCCTTCATCTTGGCGCAGCACGCCATGGTTCCGTCCGCCGCTTTCTCGCAGCAGTCCATCTTGCCGCCGGCCATGTCATGTCCGGCATGGGGTTCGGAAACAGGAGCATCGGAGTGGCCGGCGTGGGCCTGCCCTGATGCGGCATGTTCTGCGTGGTCGGCGTGATTGATGGCCGGTGCGGTTTGCGCGAGCGCGGGAGAAGCGACCAGCATGGCGATCGCTGCAATCAGCATTTTCATCTCAATAACTCCTGAGTCGTTCGAAAAACAAAAAGTTTGGTTCGACGCTCAGGCAGTTCGGGGTGGTGGGTCGGCGGATTCGGGGTTCAGGCCGTGCATCCGGTCCATCAAAGGCAGCGGGTGTGCAACGGCAGGCAGCATCGCGGAGTCTGCAAAGAGGTTGCCGAGCGGGGGAATCGCCGAACAGGTCACAGCGCAGTCCGACAGGCAGTCTTTTTGGCGAGAACTGTCATCCTCGTTCTGATTGTCGCCCCTCGTTTCGGCACAATGGGCAGAGTCGCCCGCAGACTGCTCATGATGCGAAGAGGATGCACTCATGGATGACTGCGCCATGGCCGCAGGACCGCCCAGCATGCTCAGCGGCGCGAACACGATCGCGAGCATGGCAAGAAACGGCAGGAGGCGTCGTGCAACCATCGGCGCAAGATAGGCCCACCTCAGGCGACCTGCAATCATCTATCCTGCTCCCAGGCAAGCACTTCGCCTCTACACACCGTGCGTTCCCGGGAAAAATCCGAGCGCGGTCAGTCCCATCCAGACCGCCATCCCGATCATCATCAGGTTTTCGGTGAGTGAGACAAATCCAAGCGGCACATTGCTCGATCCGCCGACGCAAGCGCATTTCAACTCCCGCTTGTCGATGTAGACGGCCTTGAACACCGAGACTGCGCCAATCGTGGCGATGAACAGAGCAACCGGGACCGAAAGCCACGTCAGCGCTCCAGCCGCCATCAGAACTCCGGCGAGGCCTTCGGCGAACGGGTAGACGTAGCTGTATGGCACCCATCGTTTCGCAAGCAGATCGTAGTTGAGAAACATCGTCGCGAACGTCTCGATGTTCTGTAGCTTGAGCAGCGCCAGCACAATCATCGAAAAGGCGATGAACCACTCGGCGGCGCGAACAGTGAAAAGGCTACCGATCACGGCGTAGCTGGCGGCACCCGCCATCAGCGCAGTCATCGCGAACAACGCGATGATGGGGCGATAGCTGGTCGCCTTGGGATCGGCGACGGGCTTGCCGAGAAAGCGGCGCAGATCGTCATAGCCGCCGATGCGCTCGCCACCGATGAAGATTTGAGGCGTGGTTTGCACCCCGTGCTCCGCCTTGAACGCATCGGTCTGCTCGCGCGTGGTGAGGTGCCGGTCGACGATCCGGAAGCCCGATCGCCGGAGGAGATCAACAGCCTTGAGCCCATAAGGGCAGGTGTGAGTTGGCATCACCATCCGATAGACAATCGCCTCTTTGGCGATCGCCGGATGCTTACTTGGGTCCGACATTTCACGTCTCCTTGTGATCTCGTCGGCATCGATATAGGTTGCGTACTATGGTACAGAGTCAAGAAGTATTCTCGCTGACGATCGGTCGGCTGGCCGCTGCCGGCGGCGTCGGGGTCGAAACCGTCCGTTTCTATCAGCGGCGGGGGCTTCTCAGCACCCCGACGCGCGAGACCGGCATCCGCCGATACGACGCCGATGATCTGCGCCGTTTGCGGTTCATCAAGCAGGCGCAGGCGGCTGGCTTCACTCTCGAGGAAATCAAGGAGCTTCTAGCGCTCGACTCAACCCAGGACCGCAGTCGCGCTCGCGAGCTCGCCCTCGGTCGAATCACTGCGCTGGATACGAAGATGGCGGAGCTCGAAAGAGCGCGAAGCGCTCTCCAGCGGCTGGCCAAAGAGTGTGGCAATGGCAGCATGGGGCCGTGTCCGATCCTGGCGTCGTTTGACGGGCTGATCATTGACGCGTCGTAGTTTTCACCGGCGGGCGAAGCGCATGCACGGGTAACGACCGGTCATCCGTCGACTGGTGCGGCCCCATCTCGGGAGCAAGAGGATACCGAGCCCTGCTGACGCGGTTAGCAGGGTAAGTGCAGGCCGCTTTTGAGCTTCGAGAAAGAGGCTGGTGCGCCGCGCGTGATAGTCCTGATGGCCATCGCAATACGCCGCATATTCGGCAGAACCTCGTGGGCAAGGTAATACTGCCCACCGCCACGAGCCGGGCGCGCCGCCGCATGAAAATTGAGCGCTGGGTGTCCTGCACGTGTAACCTACGGCTCGTCGTCTCCTCGCCGTGCCGGATGGGTGCGCTCCGCTGTGTCGAACCTTCTCCAGCCGCTGCCCCAGAAGTTCGTGGAATCGGCTGACGAGCCGCTTCCAGCTCCATCGCTCGGTTTAGTCCGATCACGATCACCCAGCGCCGTCCGAGAAAAACTTCGCCGACGGCGTTCGCTCTGAGCAGAACCGTCGCAAGCGGCTCCGCGGTCTGCTGAACGCCTGCGGCTGGGGTGTAGACGAGACTTGTTGAACTTGCCGAAGAGAGCGCCTCCGCTGAAGCGCTCCCGCCGGTCGCAACGGTGGATTACCGGCTAACCGACCGAACCGCCTCGTCGCACGATTCCGCACAGCGCCGGCAGTGCTCTGCGCAGATCCGGCAATGCTGGTGCATCTCGGCGTGCTTTTCGCATTCTTCTGCGCAGGCCCTGCAGGCAGTTGCGCAGGCCTGCATGGCCGCGGCAATGACCTGCTCATTGCTGCCGGTACGGCGAATCCCAACTGTGCCTGCCGCGATACAGAGGTCAGCGCAATCCTGGTTCAGCCGGATGCACTGGCGAAGCTGGTCCACCATGTCTTCCGCGAGGCAGGCGTCAGCGCACGAGATGCATGTTTGGGCGCACGAGTAGCATTCCTCAAGGCAGCGGATCAGCGCTTCGTTGGTATTGCCTTGGACGCTTGGATGAGTGGCGATCATTTCTTGCATGTGGTGCATCGTATCTCTCCTGTTGAGTGGAAAAGGCAGGGGGCCTGCTCATCAAAGGAAGCGCTAGCGGAAGGTTCCGCGGCGATGAGCCAAGGCGAGGCTGCGTCGCCACCGATTGGTAGGAAAGGCATGTGCCGTGAATTCGCTTGGAATGCCGAATGGGTCCCTTGGCATCTTCTTGCCGTTATCTACCCGTCGACCATCGACCTCGAATCGGCCGCTCAATCCATGCCATTCAATTCGATGCGGGCTCAGATGCTGGCCTCGACAACGTGCGGTCGGGATGCCGGCCCGCGTGATCGCCGGCCACGAGAAAGGGTCTGGGCGTGGGCCGAAGATCGTTTCGAAGATTCAGTTTCTGTCAGCGTCCTGGCCTGCGAAAATCGATAGGTCCATTCCGCGCAGACGTAGTGCGTTGCCGATCACCGAGACGGAAGACAGGCTCATCGCCGCCGCCGCGATCATCGGATTCAGCAGCAAGCCGGTAAAGGGAAACAGCACACCTGCGGCAACCGGAATGCCCAGCGTGTTGTAGGCGAAAGCGAAGAACAGGTTCTGCCGGATATTCCGCATGGTCGCGCGCGACAGGACGATCGCCTGTACCACTCCAGTCAGATCGCCACGCACCAGCGTGACGCCTGCGCTCTCGATCGCCACGTCGGTGCCGGTGCCCATGGCGATGCCGACATCGGCAGCCGCCAGGGCGGGCGCATCGTTGATCCCGTCGCCGGCCATCGCGACGCGGCGCCCCTCGGACTTCAGTCTCTCGACTTCGCGATGCTTGTCTTCGGGCGAGACGTTGGCGTGCACCTCGTCAATGGCCATCTCCCGCGCCACCGCTTCGGCCGTTCCGCGACTGTCGCCGGTCAGCATGACCACGCGGATGCCGCGCGCGTGGAGTGCAGCGATGGCGGCCGAGCTGGTCGGCTTGATCGGGTCGGCCACGGCAATAAGACCTGCGCGACGCCCGTCGAATGCGACGAACATCACCGTTTGCCCCTGCGCGCGTCCGGCTTCGGCCGAGCCCAGCCAGGTCTCGTCGTCAATCCCGACGCGGCGCATCATTTTCTCGTTCCCGATCGCCACCCGGCGAGCATTCACGGTCGCTTCGACGCCTTCGCCGGTAGTCGATGCCAGGTCCGTTGCATTGGCGGGCGGGACCCCGCGTGCCCGCGCGCCCTCGACAATTGCGTGAGCAAGCGGATGTTCGCTGCCCATCTCGACGCCAGCGACCGCGGCAAGAAACTCGGTTTCATCGATGCCTTGCACAGGATCGACCGCCACCAGATCGGGCTTGCCCATCGTCAGCGTGCCGGTCTTGTCGACCACCAGCGTGTCGATCTTCTCGAGCGTCTCGAGCGCCTCGGCATTGCGAATCAGGATGCCGTGTTGCGCGCCCTTGCCGGTGCCGGTCATCACCGACATGGGCGTGGCGAGTCCCAGCGCACAGGGGCAGGCAATGATCAGGACCGCAATGGCGTTGACCAGCGCATAGGCAAAAGCCGGTGCAGGTCCCCAGATTGCCCACACCACGAAAGTGACAATGGCGACCACGACGACGGCAGGCACGAACCAGCCCGCGACCTGGTCGGCCAGCCGTTGAATCGGCGCGCGGCTGCGCTGCGCCTCGGCAACCATCTGGACGATCTTGGACAGCATGGTGTCCTTGCCGACGTTTGTGGCGCGCATGACGAAGCCCCCTGTCTGGTTGACCGTTCCGCCGATGACCGTGTCGCCCGCGCGCTTTGTTACCGGCAGGGGTTCGCCGCTCACCATCGACTCGTCGATAGCGGTCGATCCCTCCTCGATTTCGCCATCGACCGGGACCTTGTCACCAGGCCGCACGCGCAAGCGGTCGCCGGTGGCCAACTCATCGAGCGGCACCTCGCGCTCCTCGCCCTCGCCGAAGATCTTCACAGCAGAGGGCGGCGCGAGTTCGAGCAATGCGCGAAGGGCACTTGAGGTCGAGCCGCGTGCCTTCAACTCCAGTACCTGCCCCAGGAGGACTAGCGTGGTGATGACCGCTGCTGCCTCGTAGTACACGCCCACCCGGCCCGAATGATCGCGGAACGCCGGCGGAAAAAGGTCCGGCAGCGCCGTCGCCACCAGGCTGAACAGATAGGCAATGCCGACGCCGATACCGATCAGCGTGAACATGTTGAGATTGCGCGTCTTGAGCGATTGCCAGGCACGCACGAAAAACGGCCAGCCGCCCCAAAGAACGACAGGGGAGGCGAGGACGAACTGCGACCATTGCGCCCGGGCAGGCTCGATCAACTGGTCGAAGCTGAGCCCCGGAACCATGTCGCTCATCGCATAGGCGAACAGCGGCAGAGTGAGGAGTGCGCTCCACCAGAAGCGGCGGTGCATATGGACGAGTTCGGGATCGGGCCCTTCGTCAAGACTCACGGTTTCCGGCTCGAGCGCCATGCCGCAGATCGGGCAGGAGCCAGGTCCGGGCTGGCGAATCTCGGGATGCATCGGGCAGGTGTAGATCGTGCCCTCGGGAACTTCCTCGACGGCATCGAGATGCGCGCCGGAGAGATAGAGGTCGGGATCGATGAGGAACTTGTCCTTACATCGAGCCGAACAGAAATAGTGCCGGGCACCGTCGTGCTCCGCAATGTGCTGCGCGCCGTCGATCCCCACCGCCATGCCGCAGACCGGATCTATCGCCGTGCCGGGCGTTGCCGACGTGTCGACAGCTTGTTCGTCGTCTGTCTGCTGCATTGAAGTTTCCTCGCGTGTTCCGGAGCATGGCCAGCCTCGACGTTCTTGCGAATGGTCCGAAACCAGCGTCCCCTCAGAGCTACGCTGGCATGCCGACTTCTTTCCCAAACAGGTCCCGAACGGCGGGCGCCGCCGCCGTTCGGACTTCCAAGATTTACTTCATCCGAAAGCTCGCCGGAAAATACACTCTCGTGGGCCTTGATCGTCCTGGTGGATCACCTCCCTCTGAACCAGCGACTATAATCGACTTGGATCTCGGCACCGACGAGGGCGTGGAAACCGCGTTGAAGAAGGTTCGGGACCAGTTCGGCGGCCGGATCGCTTCAGTCATCCACCTTGCTGCCTATTACGACATCACGGGAGAGCCGAACCCGCTGTACGAGAAAATCACCGTCCAAGGCACGAAGCGGCTAATGGAGGCACTCCAGTCTTCGAGGTCGAGCGGTTCGTGTTCGCAAGCACCATGCTCGCGCATCAGCCGACGGCGCGGCTTGAAGAGCGGATCGACGAGGAGTCGCCACTTGGTCCCACTTGGCCATATTCGCAGTCAAAACTGCAGACCGAAGAACTGCTCCGTGAGGTGCACCGGCACATACCGGTAGTATTCCTGCGGATCGCCGGTGTTTACGACGACATGGGCCACTCCGCTTTCCTGGCCGAGCAGATAGCGGGCGTGTACGAACACCGGACAATCGCGCATTTGTATGCGGGAATGCTCTGGGCAGCGCAATCCAGGGTGCACCTGGACGATCTAACCGAAGCTTTCGCAAGGGTCGTCGAACACCGCAAAGATCTGCCCTCGGAGCTGCCGCTGCTGATCGGGGAGTCGGACGCCGTGGGATACGCCGAGATCCAAGACACCGTGCATTGCGAAATACACGGCAAGGAATGGACGACGGTCCGGATTCCCAAAGGCGTCGCCAAAGTCGGTGCATGGCTGCAGAACGAGGTGCTTGGAGACGAGCAGTTCGTCCAGCAGTGGATGATCGACGAGGCGAGCTCCCATTACATCGTCACCAACGATCGGGCTAGGCGGCTCATCGGATGGCGGCCGAAGCGCTCCCTTCGCGAGACGCTTCCCAAGATCGTCAAGGCGCTCAAAGCGGATCCGCAGAAATGGTACAAAAGCAAATAAGCTCAATCCCGCCGTCGAATCTGCACCAGAACCAGCCGAACCGCTTAAAGCCTAGGGTATCAATGCTGCCTCACGCTGAATAGCGTGAGGCAGCAAAGATGCGCGAGCGTTCAATTGCGAAGCGGAGCCGCTTTTAGCATATGCGCCAAAAGCAAATTATTGCGCCGGCTCCGACACTTCGCGCACGAGATCGCCTGTCTGATGCTCACCAGCATGCCGCGCGATATCCGCTTGTGACACGATCCCGCAGCACCTGCCCGCATCGTCGACCACCGGAAGGCGACGAACCTGATTGTCTTCCATCTTTTTGCAGCATTCAGCAACGCTGGCATCGATGGTCACTGTGATGGGTGAAGAGGACATGATGTCTTTGACTAGAGTTTCGGCAGATTTGCCTTCCGCAACGCAGCGGCAAGCGATGTCGCGATCGGTAATGACGCCGACCAGCTCGCCTTCCGCGTTGGTCACGGGAATTTGACCGCAGTCGTTGCTTGCCATCAACGAAGCCGCTTCCTTCACACTGTCCGACGGGCTGCAGCATGCCGGATCCTTTGTCATCAGTTCGCGAATTTCCACGTCATCTCTCCTAGGCCTTTGGCAAATGGTTGCGCTGCTATGGCGCGCTCACTCGTTTAACGCAGGGCCCCGCCCCCTCGTTCCTTTCGGTCCGATGATATGGTGCCTTCGACCGACGAGCAGCCATTCGGACGAAGATCCATATAAGGGTCGTTGAAGCGCCTGAGTTCGGCTGCGATCGAAGGGAGGCCAACGGCTCGAGCTTTGCGTCGAGAACCAGATAGAGGCCGTCTGCCGTGGATCGGCGCAAGCAGAGCGGTTTGCCCCGAGTCGTGAGCTAAAGCAGCGGTCCTCGGACGTTGGCGGAACAGTGAACCAACGGCATCGTTGTTATCTACTCGCACGGCTTATGGCGGCTTCTCCGCAATTGGTGCACGAGCCTGTTAAGGTTACCCCTGTGCTCGTGGCTGGTGTCCCATCAAGCCAGACAACGGAACGCTACTGCAGCAGGCCTGCGAACAAACAACGCAAGAAAGACTTTGCTGATGAAAGCATCCGATCTCCTAGTCGCCGCCCTGGAAGCCGAAGGTGTCGAATACATCTTTGCCGTGCCCGGTGAGGAGAATTTGGATTTGCTTGAATCGCTTCGCACATCTTCGATCAGATTGATCGTCACCCGCCATGAACAGGGAGCCGGTTTCATGGCAGCGACATATGGTCGCCTCACCGGAAAACCCGGCGTCTGTCTGGCGACGTTGGGACCGGGGGCGACTAACCTTACAACGCCGGCCGCCTACGCTGCGCTAGGCGCTTTCCCCCTCGTTATCATTACCGGGCAGAAGCCCATCAAGGTCTCGAAACAGGCCCAGTTTCAGATCGTCGATGTCGTCGCGCTCTTCACCCCTCTATGCAAGATGGCGAAGCAGATCGTGAATGGCGAGCGCATCCCTTCACTTGTGCGGGAGGGCTTCAGAAGAGCCCAGGAGGAGCGGCCCGGTCCGGTCCTGCTGGAGTTGCCCGAGGATATTGCGAAGGAAGAGACTTCCGAAGCGGTCGTTGCGCCTCACACGCGACACTATGCCGTGGCGGGCGATGCCGCGATAGATGAAGCGGCCGAGCGCATAATGGCCGCCGAACGCCCGCTCCTTCTGATAGGGGCCGGAGCCAACCGGCGCAGCGCCTGCAAAGCACTCCGCAAGTTCGTCGACGATACCCAGTTCCCGTTCTTCGACACCCAGATGGGCAAAGGGGTGCTCGATGAAGCGAGTCCGTTATATCTCGGCACCGCGGCATTGTCTTCGGACGACTATGTTCATTGCGCCATCGAGCGCGCCGATCTGATCGTCAACATTGGCCATGACGTTGTCGAAAAGCCGCCCTTCTTCATGGAGCCCGGCGGCCAAACCGTCATTCACATCAATTACAAGGCCGCCGAGGTCGACCAGGTCTATTTTCCGCAGCTGGAGGTTATCGGCGATATTGCCGGTTCGGTGGAGCGTCTGGGAGAGCGGCTTCGCGGCAAGCAGCCGTGCGACCTGACCGCTTATGCCGGTGTGCACGAAGAAATTGCCGCGCATATCCGTCGCGGCAGTGACGATACACGGTTCCCGATCGTACCGCAGCGCGTGGTTGCCGATGTGCGCCGGGTCATGGGGCGGGACGACATCGTCGCTCTCGACAATGGCATCTACAAGATTTGGTTCGCCCGCAATTACATCGCGCATGAGCCCAATACCATTCTGCTCGACAACGCACTGGCGACGATGGGAGCCGGGCTGTCTTCGGCCATGATGGCGGCGATGCTCTGGCCAGAGCGCCGCGTGCTGGCCGTTTGCGGCGACGGCGGGTTCATGATGAATTCGCAGGAAGTAGAAACCGCGGTCCGGCTTGGCCTCAACCTGGTTGTGCTCATCCTGAATGATGCCGCCTACGGGATGATCCGGTGGAAGCAGGAGCAACTTGGGTTTCCCGAATACGGCCTGAGCTTCGCCAACCCTGATTTTGTCACTTACGCGAAAAGTTACGGCGCGACGGGCCACCGGATCGACAGCAGCCAAGCACTGGTTCCGACCCTGAACGATGCGTTCGAGAGAGGCGGCGTTCACCTCGTGGATCTGCCGGTAGATTACTCCGAGAATCGCAAAGTTTTGATCGATGAGCTGAGCGCGATGGAATGCCCCCAATGACCTGGCAGGTCCTCAACCCTTACGACCAGGAGTGCATCGGCAGCGTGGACCTGGTCGAGTGGCCGCTGATCGACCGCTGGCTCGACGAGGCGCGCGCGTTGCACGAAGACCGGCGGGCGTGGATTCCGGTTCATGAGCGGATTGCCATTTTGCAACGCGCCGGCGCGCTCATGCGCGAGCGTGCCGAGACGCTTGCGATGCAGATCGCACGCGAGGGCGGGAAACCGCTTGTCGACGCCCGTGCCGAAACCAGCCGCGCCATTCAGAGCGTCGAACTCTGCGTGCATGAACTGTTCGCGAGCGGCGGGCGCCAGATCCCGATGGACCTGACCGAGGCAGGCGCAGGCCGCAGAGCCTACACCTTCAGGGAGCCGATCGGACCTGTGGTCGCGATTTCGGCATTCAATCATCCGCTAAATCTGATCGCCCATCAGGTGGGCCCCGCGGTGGCGACCGGGTGCCCCGTTCTGGTGAAGCCGGCCAAGGATACGCCCCTGTCCTGCAAGAGCTTCGTAGAAATCCTTTACGAGGCAGGTCTCGACGAGCACTGGTGCCGCTTCGTGCCCTGCACGAACGATGTCGCCGAGCAAATGGTCACGGATCCGCGAACAGCGTTCTTCTCATTCATCGGGTCAGCGAGAGTAGGCTGGATGCTTCGTTCCAGGCTCGCACCCGGTACGCGCGTGGCGCTGGAACATGGGGGCGCGGCACCGGTCATCGTCGATGAAGGTGTTTCGCACGAGAACGTCATTCCGTCGCTCCTGAAAGGGGGCTTTTATCATTCTGGCCAGGTCTGCGTTTCGGTCCAGCGGGTGTTCGTTCCGCGCGCCGAACTGCCGGATTTCGCTGCCGAGCTGGCCGCGGGCGCAGAGGCACTGAGGGTGGGAGATCCGACTGAAGAGGAAACGCAGTGCGGTCCTCTCATCCGCCCTGCCGAGGTCGACCGGGTCGAAGCCTGGGTCGCTGCCGCCGTCGAGAATGGTGCCAGACTGGCCGCAGGCGGGAAGCGCATCGGCCCGACGCTCTATCATCCCACCGTTCTGGTCGATCCGCCCCGCGACGCCAAGGTTTCGCGAGAGGAGGTGTTCGGACCCGTGGTGTGTGTCTACGGATACGACAGTATCGACGCAGCAATTGCCCAGGCGAACGAGCTGCCTTATTCCTTTCAGGCCGCCGTATTTACCGAACGGCTACAGATCGCCGATCGTTGCGTCGAGCGACTGTCTGGTTCCACCGTGCTGGTTAACGACCACACCGCATTCCGGGTCGACTGGATGCCCTTTGCCGGGCGACGGCATTCCGGTCTCGGAACAGGCGGTGTCGGATACACAATGGCCGACATGAGCCCGGAAAAGATGGTGATCACGAAGAGATAGTCCGGCCTCGGTTGACATCGGCTGCAAACCAGACCGCCGAACTCGATCACTTTCAGCGAGCTTCGGCCTCTGACGGCTTTCTGGTTCTTGCGCGGAGACTACCCAAACTGTGCTGGTCGCGCTCGGATTCGCGTGGAAGAAGCGCAGATTGGGCCAGCACCGCGCTGTCTGACGGTACACCGCCCGCGTATTATCCAGGACAATCGAATGCAGAAGCTGCTCGCCCTTGTTGAGAACAATCTCCTGCTTCTTGCGGTTCTGGCAGCCGCTTTTGGTCTATTCGTTCCGTCGGTCGGAATTGCCCTCTCAAGCAGCATCGGGCCACTTCTGGCGGCGCTCATGCTGGTTATCAGCCTTACCTTCGATGCCCATGCGGTGAAGCTGGTGCTTCGCAAGCCGGACCGGCAGCTCTGGGCTCTCGGGCTGGTCTATGGTCCGATGTCGCTCGCGGGCTGGCTCATCGGGCGTTTGTTCTTCGGCTCGGGGCATCTCGCGGCGGGGCAGACGCTGGTCGGCACGTTGCCGACAGACGTCTCGGCGCCGCTGCTGGTCCTGCTGGCGAAGGGCAATGTCGCGCTTGCCGCAGTGCTGAATGCGGTGAACACCGCCCTGTCGCCGTTCATCGTACCGTTTCTCTTTCTGTTTCTGACCGGCATCGAGCTCCAGGTTCCGGTGGGCGCGGTCGTGCTCGAGCTGATTCTCGTCGTACTGGTGCCGACCGTGGTCGGGGTATACCTGCGCACGCGCTTTGCGGCCGCCGTCAGCCGCCACGACAGCGCCTATCCGGCGATCGGTTCGATATTCTACCTGCTGCTGCTGCTTGCTGTGGTGGGACCCAACGCAGATACGATTCTGGGATACGGCTGGTTCGCCGGGGTCATCGCTCTTGCCGCCCTGCTGCTGAATCTCATCGGGTATGCGGTGGGTTCGATCGCAAAAGTGTTCGCCGCGGACCGCGAAGAAGTAATCACCTACCTTTTTACCGTCAGCAAAAAGGAGTTCAGCATCGCTGCGGCGTTCGTGGCAGCCTCCGGCCTGCCAGCTGAAATCGCAGTCCCGGCGGCCTTCTTCGCCGTTATCCAGATGATCACCTCGCCGATCGCCGCCAAGATGCTGGCGTCAGGCGCGGCGAAGCAGGCCTAAAGCTGCGCCAGGATCACGGGCTCAGAAGAGGCCACGGTGAAGCCAGGAGCGTCAGGCCTATTGCTGCCAGCAGAATACGCGCGTGCCCGCCCGCCGGTGCGATGGGACTGCAGCGCAACCTCTGGGCTCGGCGTGCTGCTTGCGCGATGGATCAGTGATCGGGGCCGTTCGCAAGAGGATGCTTCGGAATCAGCTGATCGTCACATTCGCTCGCGAGGCACGCCTCGAGCGTTGCATGGGCGATGCCGAACCGTTCCAGCAGCAGATCCCGTAACGGTTGTTTGAGCTCTTCGAACGCCTGAAGCGAGGCCGTGGAGGGAGTGAGATGTGCCTCAAGGGCGCGATGGTGCTCTCCCAGGTTCCAGACATGCACATGATGCACACCCGCGACTCCTTCGTGCTCCTGCAGCGCCCGAACGATCTGATCGAACTCGACCTCATCGGGCACCGCTCCCATCAGCAGGCGAACCGTTCTCGGCATCAGCGACAGACCCTGCCAGATGACATAGCCGGCAATGACCACTGTGATGATTAGGTCCGCGAGGTAGAAATCGTACAGGAGAATAAGGACGCCTGCCGCAATCACTCCGACGGAGGCCATCGCGTCAGAAACATTGTGAAGGAATGCCGCCTTCATGTTGATGCTGTCGCGTGCGCCGCGATGGGTGATGAAGGCGGTGACGAGATCGATCACCAGGGCAATTCCCGCCACGCCAATGACGGTCCAGCCCTCAATGGGCTGCGGATCGGCGAAGCGGTTGATGGCCTCCACGAGCAGGTAAAAGCCGATGATGAACAGCGTGGTCAGGTTGATGAGCGCGGCGACGACTTCCCCTTGGGCATAGCCGAACGTCATAAGCTTGTCCGCAGGTCGCCGCCCGATCAGGCGCGCAAACCACGCGAGGCCGAGCGAAGCCGCATCGCTGAAATTGTGCAGGGCATCTGCGATAAGCGCGAGTGAACCGGACACGATCCCGCCGATTATCTGCGCCACCGTCAGCAGAACGTTGATCGCCACGGCGAAAATCAGCTGGCGATCGCTCAGGTTCTCTTCGCCATGACTGTGGCCGCCGTGATTGTGGGAGTGACCCATGTTGCTTTCCTATCCCCTCGTCTGAAGGATGTTCGGTTGAGCAGACGATTGCTCCACCGGATGCTCGAAGCCCGCGTTCGAGATACCAGCAGCGTCCAGAACATCGTCAAGTCCAACGGCGAACAGTGCGAAGGCGACAAAACCACACAGGAAGACGAGAGCGGATCCTACCTGCTTTCCCGCGGCAATCCCTTGCCCGTGAGAGAGCAGGGTCCTCGTCGCCGCAGCAAGGAGAAATCCTCCGAAGAACGCAAGAAGCCCCGGCAGGCCTCGGCTGTCGAAGCTGTGCACTGTCCAGAACGCCAGGAGTGAAAAGACATTGAGCGTCAGAAAGAGAGCAAGCTGCGATACAACGCGGTCCATCCGCCTCATCTTCGCCGACAGAAATCCGGCGGTGAGCTGGCGGGAAACAAGAACATTTGCTGCAGCAAGGCCAGTCGCCAAAGCTATGCCCAAGGTGGCCGACGCGGCGGCTGCTACGCCGATAGCCATGCCGTACCCGAGCAGGTCGACGATCGCGAAGACGGAGCGTTCGGCGAAAGCAGACTGGCGGCCGCTTTGATCAGCGCTTCTGTTCGGCGTCTTCGCGCGACGAAGCGCAAGATGCCGAGCTGCCGTGCACAGGATAACAGAAGCTGCCGCGCCAGCCAGATACAGGAAGGGGATGAGCCAACGGCCGACAGTTAGCTCGGCAAATGGCATAATCGTGACGGCAACGAGCGCAAAGAGAACGCCCGAGACGCCAGGCATGAGCAGGTCAGATCGGCGCAATTCCGCTGCGGCGCGCTCGGCCCATACTGCCCCGACGATCAAGCCGACGCTGGCGAGCGTCGACAGGAGCAGGGCATGCGACCGGCTTTGTGTCGCAAAAACGGTGTCGATGATCGTCACTTGACGATCTTTTCCGAGCCAGCCCGATGCAGACAGGCAAAACCATTGAGTGCGAACATCATGGCGGCGCCATCTCCCGCTGCCACGGCGAAGTCAGGCTGCCGATCACCCGGCGCTCCACTGCGATGAGACGGGCCGGCGTAGCTGGCACCGGCTTGCTGATGTTCGCTGCTCATGCCCCGCCTCCCGAGCCTTGGAACGGCTGCACCCAAAACACGATGACCGCGACGAACGCCGCGTAGGCGGCTGCAAAGCCGAAAATTGTCCAGCGATGAAACCCCCTCGCCTGCTCGCCCGAAAAGTGGATGAACATCGCGTAGAGGACAGGCATCAGCGCCACGAACGCCAGGCTGACCCAGAAGAGGCGAAAGTCCTCTATCGGCGTGCCGATGATCGTAAGCGGTATGGAGGCGAGTGTCATCGTCACCGCATGATCGCCGATCACGCTGGTGCTGGCCGAGGTGACCTGGCCGGAGCGGGCGACGCTCCAAGTTGCGAAGACCTCCGGCAAAGCTGCTACAGTGGCGGTAATGAAGAGACCTCCCACCACATTGGGGATGCCCAGTGCGCTGATGATCTTCTCACTGGAGAAAACGGTGAAATAGGCACCGACCGCAAGCGCGCTGACGCCTGCGATCGCCATCCACCGTTCCTTGCGGCTCCAGTCGACATTCTCGCCTTGCTTGCGGCCGCGCACCAGAGCCTGGACGAGGTACGCCAAATAGGCGAGCAGCAGGAGCCAGCCGTCGATCGGTTGCAGGCCTCGCCACGGGGCGGGCAGCGTCAGCAGCGCGAAGACCGCGAGGATCGCCAGATAGGGTAGCGCCTGAACGGTGACGGCACCTTTGTCGACCGCGACGTAGTGCTTTCGCCGGTGCTCTTGGTGGTCCTTGTTACCCGATTCCTTCAGACCCGACTTGCGGGTTGCGACATAAGCTGTCGCGACCATCAGCGGGATGGCGAGGACGTTCGAGCCCAGCATGGCGCCCAGTCCAATATCGGAGACGCCGCGCGCCGCGCTCGTGACGTTGATGCCAATTTCTGGCGAGGCTGCGGCGATGCCCAGAAAGGAGCCACCTGCGGCAACCGAAAAGCCCCATTGCTTGCGAAGCTTCTTGAGCGGCCCAGACAGCCGCTCCGCGCCCCAGTACGCTGTCCAGACGGCGGCGAGAAGAACCGCTGCCCAGACCGCTGTCATTTTTTCCCGAAACCCTGGTGTTCGGTGCCCTTCTCCTCGTGAATGTCCATGTGCGCATCGCGGAGGATCTCAATGCCGCCATACAGCGCAATGCAGGCAACAGCGATGCCGACAACAAGATCGGGCCAGTTGGCACCGGTGAAGAGCACGACGATGCCAGCAATGATAATACCGCCGTTGGCCACGAAATCGTTGAAACTGAAGGTAGTGGCCGCGCGCAGGTTCACATCCCGGTTCTGCAGTCTCTTGAGCAGGTAGAGCGAGAGAAGGTTAACGACCGCCGCGACGGCAGCGATCGCCATCATCATTATGCCAGCAGGCTCCGATCCTTCGACGAAACGGCGTATGGCATCGAGGACGACGCCGACCGCAAAGATCAGGAGCATGAAACCGGAAACGCGCGCCGCCCCGCGCTTCCACACTCGCGAGCGAGTGAGGGCGAGTAAGGTCAGCCCGTAGACGACCGCGTCGGACGTATTATCCAGGCCGTTCGCAATCAGGGCGTTGGAATCCCCTATCGCGCCGGTGATGAAGAAGCCGACTGCAATGGCGACGTTGAGCCAAAGCACGATCCACAGAGTACGGCGCTTGTCGGCGGAGGCGAGATCGAGGTCGGTTTCGCTCATTCGGCGTTACTTTCGCCTTCGGCACCGGTCCGCGCCCAGCGTTCGTCTCGCCCTCCGGCATCCGGATCGAAAAAGCGCATTTCAGCCGGCGGGAAGAGAACGTCGGACAGTTTGGTGGCCCATTCGTGCCAGTCTCTTGTGCCGATGATGGCGATACGGCCGAACTGGTCCTTGTGCATCACGTCGAAGCGGAGGTCGCGCCAGATTCCGCCAAGGTCCCAGCCCGAGAAATCCGGCGCGAGCTCGATGACCATCGGCACCGTTCCCTGCTCGATCGCAGCAATGCGCTCGAACAGGGGTACGAAGCGGTCGTAGTCCGAGCTTTCGAGGGTTCCCCCGGCTTTAATCCGGATCAGCCCATTCTCTTCTTCGATCTCCAGCACAATAGCCTCTTCGGTCCGATTCTTTCAGGACCCTTTCTTTTATGTAACCTCTCGCAATTCGTCCCGTTCCTCCCGCGTGACATTGCGGCGCAGACGCTCCCACCACTTTTCCCGCCAGCTGCGCTCGTCGTCGGAACGATGCAGCACGAGCCGCGCAATTGCAGGCAGAACGAACAAAGTGAGGATCGTTGCGGTGATCAGCCCGCCGATGACCACGGTAGCCAGCGGACGCTGCACTTCGGCGCCGGTTCCGGTCGCGATCGCCATCGGCACGAAGCCAAGCGAAGCGACCAGCGCGGTCATCAGCACGGGGCGCATGCGTGCCAGGGCGCCGTCCTCGATCGCCTCTTCTAGGTCCATGCCTTTCTCGAGGCGCTGCCGGATCGCCGTCATCATCACCAAGCCGTTGAGCACCGCCACGCCCGAAAGCGCGATGAAACCCACCGCCGCCGAGACCGAGAACGGCAGTCCCCTCAGCGCGAGTGCGAAGATGCCGCCCGCCAGAGCCATCGGAATGGCGCTGAACACCGCCAGGGCCGGAACCCAACCGCCAAGCGCCATGAACAGCAGGAGCAGGACGAGCGCAAAGCAGAGAGGCACGACGATTGCGAGCCGTGCCTGCGCTGCCTGCAGGTTCTGGTACTGGCCACCCCATTCGATGAACGAGGCAGGCGGCATGTCGACCTGTGCAGCGACCCCTTCCTGGGCCTCTTCCACGAAGGAGCCGAGATCGCGTTCGCGCACATTGGCCGAGACGATCACCAGCCGGCGCCCCTGTTCACGGCGCACTTCAGCAAGGCCGTCGACCACGCGGAAATCGGCGAGCGCCCGCAGCGGAACAGTGACGCCGTTTTCGAGAACGATCGGGAGGGCCCCGAGCTGGTCGAAATCGTCACGCGCCGCGGCTTCCAGACGAACGATGACCTCAAACCTTCGGTCGCCTTCGAAGACCAGACCGGCAGGCCGCCCGCCGAGTGCGATGGCGACCGACTGGGCGACGTCTTCTACGGACAGCCCATATCGTGCGATGGTCGGCCGATCGAAGGCGATGTCGAGGGTCGGAAAGCCCGTCACCTGCTGTACCTTCACATCTGCCGCGCCCTCGACGCCGCGCAGGACGCCCGCGACATCGCCCGCCGCTTCGGTCAACGCAGTGAGGTCGTCCCCATAGAGTTTGACCGCCACATCGCCGCGCACACCGGCGATCAGTTCGTTGAAGCGCAGCTCAATCGGCTGGCTGAACTCATAGAGATTGCCGATCAGACCGCCGAGCGCTTCTTCCATTTCGGCAACGAGCGCATCTTTCGACAGGCCCGGATCAGGCCATTCTTCACGAGGCTTCAGCATGACGTAGGCATCCGAGGCATTGGGCGGCATCGGATCGCTGGCGACCTCGGCCGTTCCCGTCCGGGAGAACACCAGTTCAACCTGCGGAAACTGCTCCAACCGGTCTTCCACCCTTCGCTGCATGGCCAGAGAGCGCTCGAGCGACGTGGAGGGAATTCGCAGCGACTGCACCGCGAGATCGGTCTCGTCGAGCTGCGGGGTGAACTCGCTGCCGAGGAAGCCGAATATGAATGCCGCCACGGCGAATACGCCGACACCGGCACCAATGACGGGCCAAGGACGCGCAATGGCCTTTCGCAGCGCCGGCCCGTAGCGCTCCTTGGCGATCCGGATCGGCTTTACCTCCGTCTCGGTAAGCTTCTTGTTGAGCAGCACCGCAATCATCGCCGGCACGAATGTCAGCGACAGAACGAAAGCCGAAGCCAGCGCGAGCATCATCGTGATCGCCATGGGCGAGAACGTCTTGCCCTCGACTCCGGTGAAAGTGAGGAGCGGCGCAAATACGAGGAAGATAATCGCCTGTCCGTAGACGGTCGGTTTGATCATCTCCTGCGCGGCAAGCCGTGTTTCGGTCAGTCGCTCGCCCAGGGTTAGGAGGCGCCCTTCGCGATGTTGCCGCGTGGCCAGACGGGCGACGCTGTTCTCGACGATGATGACCGCGCCATCCACGATCAGGCCAAAATCGAGCGCTCCGAGGCTCATCAGATTGCCGGAGACGCCCAGCCGGTTCATGCCGATCGCAGCCATGAGCATCGATATCGGGATGACGAGGGCTGTGATGATGGCTGCGCGGATGTTGCCGAGCAGAAGAAACAGCACGGCAATGACGAGAAGAGCGCCTTCGAGAAGGTTCTTCTCGACCGTCGCGATAGTCGCGTCGACGAGCGCCGAACGGTTGTAGACGATCTCGGCTACCACGCCGTCCGGAAGCGATGCGCGAACTTCCTCGAGCCGCTCGGCAGCGCCGGCCGCGACTGTTCTGCTGTTTTCACCAGCGCGCATCAGAACCGTGCCGACAACGGCCTCCTCGCCGTTCAGCGATGCGGCGCCGGTCCGGAGATCGCCCCCGATTTCGACAGTGGCCACGTCGCCGATGCGAATGGGCACGCCCTCACGGGTGGCGACGACCGCCTCCTCGATATCCGAGATGCCGCCAAGACGGGCGTCGACGCGGACGAGCAGAGCTTCATCGGCGCGGTCGACGAAATTCGCTCCCGCTGCAAGATTGGCCGCTTCGAGCGCGTCGATAAGAGAATCGAAGGACAGACCATAACCGGTTAGGCGAGCCGGATCGGGCTGAACGAGAAACTGCTTTTCGAAGCCGCCGATCGAATCGACCCCGGCCACGCCATCGATCGATCGCATCAGCGGCGCAACAACCCAGTCCTGCACGGTGCGCAGATAGGCCGCCTTGGCGACCTCGCTTTGGAGCCGATCGCCGCGTTCGGTGATGAAGCTGCCATCGGCCTGCCAGCCGGTACGTCCGCCGGTTCGTGCTCCCCGCCCACCGGGATGCTCGTACTCGATAGTGTACATCAGCACTTCGCCTAGGCCGGTGGAGATCGGACCCATGGTGGGCTCAGCGCCCTCGGGAAGCGATGCTCCGATCGGCGCCAGGCGTTCGTTGACCTGCTGGCGCGCGAAATACAGATCGGTCCCTTCTTCGAAGATCGCGGTTACCTGGCTGAAGCCGTTGCGCGATATAGACCGGGTCATCTCCAATCCCTCGATCCCGGCGAGCCCGGTCTCGATCGGAAAAGTCACCTGTGTCTCCACCTGCGAAGGCGAGAGCGCGGGTGCGCTGGTGTTGATCTGTACCTGGGTATTGGTGATGTCGGGAACGGCGTCGATCGGCAGCCGCAACAGGTTAAATGCGCCGTATATCGCGGCGAATACAGTCAGGACGATGATCGCCCAGCGAAAACGCACGGCAACGTCGAGAACCATTCCGATCACGCCGTGACGATGGCTTTCCTCGTGCGCGTCATCGGCCGCGGGTGAGGTGGTCTGATCAATGGCCATGTTCGGCGCCCTCCTTCTCGAGCTCGGCCTTCAGCAGAAAGGCGTTGTCGGTGGCGATGCGCCATCCGGGCTGGAGACCCGAAAGAATGGTCACCATCCCTGCGGAACGGCTGCCCGTTTGCACCTCCCGTGCCTGGAACCCGCGCTGCGTCCGCACGAAGACGACGTCGCGTCCTTCGAGCACCTGCACTGCGTCTTCGGGCACGGCGATGCGGGTCTGGTCGATTTCGCCGGAGGGACGAATCCGCGCTTGAAGGAAGGCGCCCGGCTGAAGGCCGGGGATCGGACGTGCCAGGGTAAGCACCGCAGTCGCGCTGCGGCTTTCAGGATCGAGCGAAGGCGTCACCGACCGCACGCGCGCGCCGATCTCGCGGCCGTCGCCAACGATTAGCGCCGCTTCGTCGCCAGGCTGGATACGTGCGGCATCCTCCGACGGCAGGGCGACCTCAACCTGCATGCCGTTGGGATTGACAACGCGATAGAGCTCCTCGCCCGCATCGACGAAGGAGCCGAGCACGATCGGAGCTGCCGTCACGCGCCCTGAAAGGGGGCTTGTTACGGCGAGCGAACGACCATCGCCGCTGACACCAGCAGCGGCGACCGCGGCTTGGGCGCGGTTCAGTTCGGAACGGGCAACATCGAGATTGGCGCGGGCGGCCTCGAGGTCCTGCCGCGCGGTTACATTGGCCTCGAACAGGCGGCGCTCGCGCTCGTAAGCGGCCGAAAGCTCGGTAACGCGCGCGCGGGCAGCACTCAGCTGCGAGGCGAGCGCTGCAGCATCGGCGCTTTCGATGCGTGCCACTGTTTCCCCCTGGCGGACATAATCGCCGAGCGTCTTGCCGATGCTGCGCACGACGCCCGATGCCCGTGCATCGATCCGCGCGCTCGCAGACGGGCTCGCCGCGACGGTGGCCGGAAAAACGAGTTCGACCGCAGCGCCGGTCTGGAGGGTGGCGAGCTCGATATCGGCGGCGCGGATTTGCTCTTCGGCAAGGAGGACCAGTCCTTCGGGAAGTTCGGACTCGCTCGCTTCTTCTCCCGCGTGCGCGCCGCCCTCGGCGTGCGTGTCGCCTTCGTCGTCAGGCCAGAGGAACAGCAGCAGCGCTGCAGCGAGAATGGCAATCCCGGCGATGATCGCCAGTTTTCTGCGGTTCATGGAGATATTCCTCATTGTGCGGCCAGCCTGATGAGCTCGGCGGCAGCTTGTCCCTGGTCTTCCTGCGCGGCGATCAGGGCCTCGCGGATATCGTCGCGCGCTTCTGCGGCGCTCAGGACCTCGATCAGCGGGAAACGGCCATTGCGGTAGCCGATGCGGACAAGCCGCAGCGCTTCCTCGGCCTGTGGGAGTGACGTTGCGGAAAGTGTTTCGACGCGCGCTTCGGCAGCGAGGTATTGCGCCCGGGCGCGGGTCACCGCCTGTTCGAAATCGGCAAGCGCTATCGCCTCGCGGGCATTGGCCGCACGCAGCCGCGCCTCGGCAGCGGCGATGTTGCCCTGGTTGCGGTTGGCGAAGGGAAGCGGGATGGAGACGCCGACGAGAAACGCATTGTCATTGGTTTCCTCGAAGCGCCGCACACCGGCAGAGACCACCGGGTCGGGAACGCGCAAGCTGCGCTCGCGGTCGATCTCGGCTTCGGCCGCCCGGCTTTCGGCACGCGCCGCTTGCAGTTGAAGCCCCGTCGTAGAGACCAGAACTGTGCTTGGCGGCACGATGTCGGGAAAGTCGCTCGGAACTACCGGCGGAGCACCCTCATCCGACCAGAGCGCTGCAAGCGCGGTGCGCGCGGCCAGACTGGCTGCCTCGGCAGCCTGCAGTTCCGCTCGCGCTTCGGCCAGTGCCGCCTGGGCGCGCAATCCCCGGAGCGGTGGCTCCCGACCAACCTCGACGAGCACGCCAGCTATTCGGGCAAGTTCGACATTCCTCTCGACGATGTCGAGCGCCAGCTCCACCCGTGACGCTGCCGCCGCGGCAACTACATAGCGCTCGCGCACAAGAAAGCCGAGCTCGGCTTCCGCCAGATCAGCCCGAACGTTCGCAAGTTGCGCCTGGGCTTCGGCAGCCTGGACGCGAGCGCTGCGCTTACCGCCAAGCTCGAGCCGCTGTCCGACCGAAAGCGTATATTCGGTTGCACTCAGCCCGGAGAACGCGCCGCTTCCGGCGATATTCTCGACCTCGAACGAGAGCTCCGGATTCGGCCTCAAGCGGGCCTGACCGACCAGCGCCTGCGCTGCCTCGGTGTCGGCGCGTGGTCCGACGATCCGAGGATTCGATTGCGTTTCGGCGGCACCCTCGGACAAGCCTGACCGGCTCAAGGCCTCTTCGAGCGAAAGAAGCTCGCGCTCCTGCGCCTCCGCAGGCATCGCGAATGCGGCGAAGGACAGCCCCGCGATTAGGGCGCCCCGCCATGTTCTGGCTGACATTTCTGAGTTCTTCCTGTGCTGACAATCCGAAAAGCGCCGCCAGGAGCGGCGCGTTTGGTCTTGTCAGGCGCGAGGAGGGCGTCTCAGGCGCGCGTTCTCGTCCGAAGAAAGAGGGAGGATCTTCGCGGGTTCTATTGCGGCTGCAGAGCTAGGACCCTGGCCCATCTGCACTGTTCCAGAGACGCTCGCGCTGTGATGGCAGTGGCCATGCCCGCAGATGCCGTCCTGATCTGTCGGAACACCCTTGTCATCCTGTTGCTCCTCATCACCCGAGGATCCAACCTCCGCATACGATGCTGTCGATACGGCCATCGAATCGCCTGGCGCCACCTCGGCCCCACAGGTAGCCGCATCTGCTGCGGTCGCGAACACCATCGCGACCAGCAGCAGCAGGACGCTTAAGGGATGCAGGACAAGATGGCGATAGGTGCGAGTCATCAGATGTGGCGCTTCCTAGCGCAGAACAGTCCGTTTTTTCAACCACCAAGAAGGGTGGCCCTCGAATTCCGTGGCAGGATGGCTGGGGGGAGATACCGTTGCTTCAGCGACTGTGGGTGCAAAAAACCGGTATCGAGAAGATCCCGATCAGGACCTTACCGTTTCTATCCAGTTCTCAACATCCTCTTCTACCCAGGCAACGGCGTAGCCGCCGAGCTGCACGGGCTTCGGAAACCTGCCCTCGGCCATCCAGCGGTAGATCGTCGATCGGCCCAGTCCGACCCGGTGCTTGACTTCAGGGAGACGGATAAGGCGCGGGACCTTGCGCGGCTCAGGCGCTGCAGGATCGATCGCCTCACCCATGATGACCTCCCTGGCCGGAAGCGAACCCATCGCCGAGTAGCGCATCCCTGCGCTCGAGTTCATCGATATGGTCGGACAGGAGCCGGGCTACGCGGTGCGCCGTGCCTTTGGCCCAGCGCGGTCTCACATTGTGGACCTGGTTGCCCAGGACGCGCTCGAGTGCTGACGGCAGCTCGCCGGTGAAGTCTTCGAAGAACTGCGCGAGATCCGATTGCAGCCAGGCAATCGCATGATCGCCGCTGCTGACGAGGAACAGCAGGATATGGGCCTGAGGGGTAACGCCGCTCGCGGCAAGAATGCGCAAGGCCTCGCCGAGGCTGGCAGAGCGCTCGCCTGTTAAGACACGGCGCAGGGCATCTTTATGAATCTGCGCATCGCGCGCGATATCGCAGCGCGTCCGGCCGCTGGCCTCGACTGCGGCAAGCAGCAGCCGGGCGAGGTCTGCGCGAACCTGGTGTTCGGCAAAGAGCGCCATGTTTGTCATCGACGAATCCTTTCGCGTGTTGGTGATCGACTCGAGGACTAACCGCGAAGGAAGGCTGTAGGAAAACGAAAAGAACAAGAAGGGAACATAGAGGAAGGAACGAATCAGCTTCCTATGGCGATTCGCGCGGATTCTGGCTGCCGGATCGCAATTCACGGCAAGCCTCGCGCAGAAAGGAGCTAAGTTGGCGCATTTGGCCGCGCGGTCAGCGCGGAACCCGGCCCGGATCCACATCCATGTCGCTTTTCGCTTGGCGAACGAGCGCGAAATGCACTCGGCGTTTTCCTACACCCCGGCTTCGAGGCGAGGAATGAACATACAGCGAACATGCTCGCTGGTTCGATGTTCAACCTTCCCGGAGTTTCTCCCGATGATCACCAAGCCGCTCAGCGCCGCCCGCCCCCGGGGCCGCGACTACATTCTTCCCACCATCATAGCGCTCGCCTGCGCCGGTGCCGCCTATGCCGGCGCCGACACCACGTTCGATCCGGCGCTGCAGAAGTTTACCGACTTTCTCGAAGGCTCGGGCGGCAAGATCATCACCGTCATGTCGCTCGCCGGCGGCCTCATCGCGCTCGCCTCGGGGCGCTTTGCGCTCGGGCAGGTGGCGGTGCCGGTGGGTGTCGGGATCGGCGTCGGCACCGGGGTGCCGATCGTCACCTCGGTCGTGACCGCGGTCATCTGACAGCGGTCTAACGGCAGGAGGGCGGCATCATGGCCGACAGATACCTTGTTCCACGGCGGCTCGACGATCCGGAGCTCATCGGCTTCTGGACCATCGACGAGTTTGCGGGACTTCTCGTCCCGTTCGCCTGGGGCATTCTTGCGCAGCACATCATCATCGGCACGGGCCTATCGGTCGTGACCTGGTTCGCCCTGCGGAAGGCGAAGGCAGGCAATGCTGGGTCGAAACTGGTGCATGCTGCCTACTGGTATCTGCCCGGGAGCTTCCTGGGATTGAAAGCCACGCCGCCCTCCCATTGCCGCCTGCTGGCCGGCTGAGAGGAGGACCGACATGCAAACCGAATTCGCGCATGCGCAGGCCCAACGGTATCTCGCTCAGCGCAACCGCTTCGCAGGGCTGAGCGCCATTCTGGCAGCGACCAGCGTGCTGGGTATCGGCGCCGCAATCACCCGCGATGAGCAGGTTGTTCTCGTGCCGGTCACCGCCGAGACGCTGACAGTCTCGAGCGGCGGGATCGATATGCATTACCTCGAGCTCGTCACCCGCGACACCGCGTTGATGCTCCTGAACCGCTCGCCCGAAAGCCTCGACTACTGGATGGAGCAGATCCTGAAAGTGGCCGATCCGACGGCGCACGGGCGCCTGAAGGCCGATCTCGTCAAGATCGTCGACGAGCAGCGCGGCTCGGACGTCAGCCAGGCCTTCGTGATCCGCTCGATGCTGGTCGACACCAAGAGCCTCTCCGCAAGCGTCACCGGCACGCTCAAGACGTTCGTCGGAGCGCAGGTGATCGCGAGTCAGGAACGGACCTTCCGCTTTGCCTGGGCGAAGCGCGGGCTTTCGCTCGGACTTACGGGCTTCGAGCAAATCTCAACAGACGAGGAGCAGCCATCGTGAGCCTCTTTTCCACGCCGCTGAGCGCGGCGCTCGCCGGGACCGGCCTTGCCTGTTTCTGCGTCGGCGCGAGCCGGGTTCCCGACAGCGGGCTGCGTGCGATCGGCGCGGCCTTCGTGGCGGCATCGTTCGCGCTCACCGCGGTCCCCGCGCACGCCGACCAGTTCGTCGAGGCGGCGGACAACGCGACGATCGACTGCGAACTCGCACGCGGCGAGCTGACGCGCATCGCATTGGTCGAGGACGGCTTTGCCAATGTCTCGAAGATCGCCAGCGGCTTTCCCTACAACGACTTCCAGGTGACCCACGAGCCGGTGCGCGGCGACATCTACATCTCGGTGCCGCCGCAGTTCGCCTCGGACAAGGTCAGTTTCTTCGCCACCAGCAAGGCCGGCTACGTCTACCGGTTCGCCTGCCGCCTCGGCGGCGTGGACGCGGGCCAGCTGTTCATCACCAATCCGGCGCTCGTTCGCAGCGAGGCGGCCGAATGGGAACAGGAAAGCGGCCAGAACGAAGCCGCCATCCGTCTGATCGAGGCGATGGCGAGCGATGGGGTGCTGCCGGGTTTCTCGGCGCGCGCCGAACTGTCGCGGCCGCGCCGTACCGGCGCCATCGAGGTCCAGCAGGTCGCGCAGTACGACGGGGCGGCGCTGACCGGCCAGCGCTTTCTCATCCGCAACATGGGCAAGGATCCGATCGCGCTCGGCGAGGAACGCGAGGCGCCCGCGGGCGCGCTCGCCTTCGCCTATGGCCGCGACACGCTGCCTCCCGGCGAAGCGACCAGCGCTTTCCTTGTCTTCAGCACCGGAGGGCTCGAATGATGGCCAACGCATCCGAGGCGGCGCCCGAACGCGCGCCGCACGACAACGGTCATGCCGAAGGCCGACGGACCCTCAACACGCAGATCGCCAGGCGGCAGAAGCTGCTGCTCGCAGGGCTGGGCGCGCTGGTCCTGATCGGCGGGTCATGGATCGTCTTCGGCGGCGAGGACGATGACGGCGCCGCGACCGAGGGCGCGACAACCATCGACACCGGCGGTCTGGTCAACCGCAACCTCTCGCAGCGCGAGTTCGTGGCCACCTACGGCAATCGGCTCGATGCGCAGGGCCGCGCGATCAAGGATCTGCAGGAAACGCAAGTGCCGCGGCCCGCGATCGAGCAGGAACTCGAAGCGCTGCGCTCCGAAAACGCTCAGATGCGCAGCGACGGTCAGGCGGCGATCGATGCGATCTCGGCCGAGAACGCCGCCTTGCGCGGAGAGCTGCAGCAGGTTCGCCAGGCCGAGCCACCGGCACCGGCCGCGCCGCCGCCGACCTATGGGCCGGGGGCCACGCCGCCGCAGCCGCAACGGGGGCCGCAACAGGACGACGCGCTCGCACCGGGTCCGCAGGCCGGAGGCCTCAGCACGCTCAGCTTCGGCGAGGCGGGCGAGGCAAAGAGCCGCCCGGCGGCCGAACGCACGCCCGCGCTGATGCTCGAGGCGAGCCGCGATTACCTGCCGCCCAATTCCTATGCCCCGGCGCGGGTGATCGTCGGGGTCGATGCCTCGACCGGCGTTGCCAGCCAGACCGATCCGTTGCCCGTGGTGCTGAGGATCACCGGTCCCGCACGCTCGGTCGTCAGCGGCAAGCGGCTGCTTACCACCGACCTTACCGGCTGCCTCGTCAACGGCGCGGCGCGCGGCGACCTCTCGGCCGAGAAGGTCTACGTCAAGCTCGCGCGGATGACCTGCGCGCAGCCCGGCGGCCGCTACGCGGTGAGCGAGGTCAAGGGCTTCATCGCCTTTGCCGGCAAGTCGGGGGTGCGCGGCCGCGTGGTCAGCCGCGAAGGCAGTCTCGTCGGGCAGGCGCTGCTCGCCGGGATCGTCGGCGGCTTCGGGCGCGGCTTCTCCGCCAATGCCAACGGCATTTTCACCGGGCAGGTGGGCGCCAATGGCCAGCGCGAGGCGCTGTCGCCGACCGACATTCTCGCCGGCGGTTTCGGCCAGGGCGCGGGCGACGCCGCCGACACGGTCAGCCGCTACCTCATCGAACGCGCAGAACAATACCAACCCGTCGTCGAGATGCCGACCGGCATCGAGGTCGAGATCGTCTTTCTCGACGGCGTCCATGTCAGGAGCACCAAGTAACATGAATTTTACGCATACCCGCCCGGGCCTCAAAGCCCGCGCCGCCCATGTCGCGCTCGCGATGACCGGCGCCGCCACGGTGCTGACACTCGGCGTCGCCGCCGTCACCGCGCTTCCCGCCAATGCGGCCGGTCTCGCAAGCGATGTCGCCGCCGCGCTCAAGCTGCGCCTTCCGAAAACGCCGGTCGACGCGCTGACCTGCGACACGCTCGGCCCGTGGTGTGAGGTCGTCTCGGGCGACACGCTGTTCTATATCGACGAGACCGCGCGCTACCTCTTCGTGGGTCGGCTCTACGACATGGAAGAGCGGCGCGATGTTACCGCCGCGCGGCTGCTCGAACTCAATCCCGATCTGCTGGCCGCGGGCGGCGCCCGGGCACGTTCAGAACAAAACGAGACCACTTCGAGCGTTGCGCCGGCTAAAGTCGACTTGGCGAGCCTGCCCGCCGAGGGCGCAATCCGCTGGGGCAACCCGAAAGGCGCGAGGCTGGTGGTCTTCTCGGATTTCCAGTGCGGCTATTGCCAGCGCCTTGCGGGTGAACTCGTCAAGGCGAAGGTCCAGGTCGAGGAGCGCCCGATCTCGATCTTCGGCGCGGCGAGCCGGCAGCTCTCCGAGACGGTGCTCTGCGCGAAGGATCCCACAAAGGCGCTCCACGCTGCCTATGCCGGCGAGCTGGAGGCCAACGGCAAATCCTGCGCCAAAGCCAAAGCGCTCGATGCCAACGAATCCTTCGCGAAGACCAACGGCTTTGCCGGTACGCCGGTCATTGTACGCGCCAGCGACGGCGCGGTGCTCCACGGCTTCCGCGATGCCCAGACGCTGCGCGCGTTCGCCGCGGGCGAAAAAGGGCCGCGGTCATGAGCGCGCGCATCCGCAACCTCGCCTGCGGGATTGTCGCGGCATCGCTGCTCGCCGGCTGCGCCACGCTCGGCGGCAACGTCGAGGGCAATTTCGCCTGCCGCGCGCCCGAAGGCACCTGCGCCCCTACCTCGCTGATCGACGCCCAGGCGACCGGTGTGGCTGCCGGTCAGGAGACGCTGCCCGTCGCTTCCGCACAGGGCCGGACGTCCGTGGGTCGCAGTCTGCGCATCGTGCTTGCCGCGCACCGCGACGAAGCAGGACGCGAGCACGAGGCGCGCGTGGTCCAAGTCGTGCTGCCCGAGCCCGCTGCAGAAGGCTGGCGGCAGCCGAGCGGGACCGGCGAGCTGCTGCGCGCAATCGGCCAGGCGGTCGCTCGCGCGCCGGAGCCCGAGAATTCCCAGGATCCCAACCTCCCCGAATTGCCGGACCAGCTGTTCCTCCCCTCGCAGCCCGGTCCGGCGATACCCGGCGCAGATGCGCCGGAACCCGGGGCACCCGGTCGTAACGCCTCCCCCGGCCGGGTGCCCCATCCGCTTGTCCAACCAGCCCCAGAACAAGGAGACCAGCAGTGAGCTTTTCGCTTGGCGCCGCGCGCGACGCGGTGCTCTCCGGCCTTTTCGCCGATACCGACCGCGCGGAGCATGCCCGTGCGCCGCTGATGCTCGACATGCTGTCGGACTGGCTGCCCTACCGGGTCTATGACGAGCGCACCGGCCTCTACCGCAACCGCGCGTCGAAGGGTTTCGTGCTCGAAGTGACCCCGCTGGTGGGCGCGGACGAGCGCACCGGCGAGATCCTCGGGCAGTTCTTCTCCGAAGGGATGCCGGCGGGCGCCTGCCTGCAGGTGCTCAATTTCGCTTCGCCCCGGATCGGTTCGGTGGTCGGTCCCTGGTTCGCGCCGCGTTACGAGCAGGGCGGGATTTACGAGGCGATCGCGCGGGCGCGCACGCAGCGGCTGTATGATCTGGTCTGGCAATCAGGCTCGGCGCATGCTCCGTTCCACGCGCGCGCCACCCGGCTGATCCTGTCGCTGGGCGTTCCCCTGCCCGGCAATGTGAGCGATGCCGAACTTACCGAATGCCGCGAGGGCTTGCTCGGCATGCTCCATTCGCTGGGATTGCACGCGGCGAGCCTCGAGCCGCACGGCCTCCTGTCGCTGATCGACGAGCTGACCTCGCCGACCACGGCGCGCGAGCCCGACCGGATAGACTGGAACCGCCACGAGACGCTCGACCTCCAGGCGATCCGCCGCGACATCGAACTCGAGGTCGAGGACGACCGGTTGATCCTGCGCACCGAGCGCTTTCGCGAGACCGGCCGCGACCGCGACGGCGTGCCGCAGGTCGGCGAATGCTATCCCGACCGCTTCGATCTGCGCCACTATGCCGTGCGCTCGACACCCGAGCGCTGGGCGCCGTGGGAATGCGCGCGCCTCATCGGCGACATGTTCACCGACAAGCTGCGTTTCCCGTGCCCCACGGCGACAATGCTGTGCCTCGTCTATCCCGACCAGGAAGCCGCCGCCGCGCGCGCGGGCTACAAGTTCATGCGCACCACCAGCCTCTCGGACACGAAGAGCGCGCGCTTCCTGCCCCGGCTCGGCGAGCAATCGGCCGAATGGCGCCATGTCCAGGCCGAGCTCCAGGCGGGCAAGAAGCTGGTCAAGCTGTTCTACGGCCTGACCACGATCTCGCCGCTCGGCCAGGGCGACACGCACGAGCGCGTGGTCAAGGCGATCTACAAGGCGGCGGGCTGGGACCTCGCCGACGAGCGCTTTCTCCAGCTCCAGGGGCTGATCGCCGCCTTTCCGCTGAGCCTCGCCGATGGGCTCGCAAGCGACATGACGCGGCTCAAGCGCCTCAAGACCATGCTCTCGACCACCGCGGCGAACATCGCGCCGATGCAGGGCGAGTATCTCGGTAGCGACATTCCGCATCTGCTGCTCGTCGGCCGGCGCGGCCAGCCCTTCTTCTGGTCGCCCTTCGAGAACCGCGCGGGCAACCACAACATCGCCATCTGCGGCAAGTCGGGCTCGGGCAAGTCGGTACTGCTGCAGGAACTGTGCGCGGCGCTACGGGGCGCGGGCGCCAAGGTCGTGGTGATCGACGACGGCCGCAGCTTCGAGCACTCGGTCAAGCTCCAGGGCGGGCGCTTCGTCGAGTTCACGCTCGCCTCGGGCTTCTCGCTCAACCCGTTCTCGATGGTCGACGATGCCCGCGCCCAAAGCGACGAGGATTACCGGCTCGACTGCTTCGCGATGATCAAGGCGATCGTCGGGCAGATGGCGCGTCCGAGCACGGCGCCGAGCGATACCGAGCGCGGCCTCATCGACCGCGCGATTACGCAAGTCTGGGACAGCCTCGGCAGCGGCGGCAGCATCGACGATGTCGCGCATGCGCTCCACTCGACAACAAACGAGGCCGGCAGGGAGCTCGCGACCGCGATCGGTCCGTTCTGCCGCGGCGGCAGCTATGCCGGGTTCTTCTCCGGCAAGGCGAGCTTTGCCTTCGAGGACGATTTCACGGTCTTCGAGATGAGCGATCTTGCTTCACGCGAGGAGCTGCGGAGCGTGGTCCTCTCGGCGATCATGTTCATGACCGGTCAGGCGATGACCCGCTCTTCGCGCTCGACGAAGAAGCTGCTGCTGATCGACGAGGCCTGGGCCATGCTCAAGGGCGGTTCGATGGGCGAGTTCGTCGAGACCTATGCCCGCACGGCGCGCAAATACGGCGGCGCGCTCGCGACCGCCACGCAATCGCTCAACGACTATTACAAGTCGGACGGGGCGCGCGCCGCGCTCGAGAACAGCGACTGGATGCTGGTGCTCCAGCAGAAGGCTGAGACCATCGCCGATTTCCGCAAGGAAGCACGGCTCGAAATGGACGACCGCACCGAGACGCTGATCCGCAGTCTCAAGCGCTCGGGCACCGAATACAGCGAAGTCTACATCAAGGGTCCAGAGATCGAGGCAGTCGGCCGGCTCGTGCTCGACCCGTTCTCGGCGACAATCTTCTCGTCCGATCCCGACACCTATGCCGCGATCCACAAGCATGTCGCCGACGGCATGCCGCTCGACAAGGCGATCGGCCAGGTCGCGGGGATCGCCGGCTCGGCCCGAGGAGCCGCATGATGGTCCTCGACTACGAAACGCCGGTCGATCGCATTGCAAGCGGGCAAAGCCGGGCGAGGCAGATCGACACGAGGTCGCTGGCGCAGGGCACCTGCCTCGTCCTGATCGAGGCCGCGGGATTTGCGATGAACATCGTGCTCGTCGTGCTCGGCCTGCCGCTGTTCGCGTTCCTGTTCCTCGCGGGGTGGGATCTGGGACTGCTGTTCGCGCAGCTCGGCAACCTTGCCGATCACTACCGGCTCGCCGAGCCGGTCGCCCGGCACCTGTTCAGCCAGGACCTCAAGGTCGCGTTCCTGTTTGCCGCGGGTTGTTACGCGCTGCTGCGCCTGCCGGCCTTCCTCCGGCGGCTCGAGCGCCGTCTCGCCGAAGGAGACAGGCGTCATGACTAGACTGCGGCTCCCCCACCCCAGGCTAGCCCTCGGAATCCTCGCGACGCTCGGCCTTGCCGCTGCGCTGCTCTGGGCCGCGTGGATCACGCGCGCGGTGACCGAGAACCCACCGCCGCGGATCGTTACGGTCCGTCTCGCCGAGACCATCGGGAAGTTCGTCGACGAAGCCGCGCGCGCCGATGCCGAGCCGCAGGCCGTGCAGGCGGCGAGCCTTGCCTATCTGAAGGCCGCCGAAGCGTCGGTCGCCGAAATGGGCCGCGACGGACGGGTCGTGCTGGTCGCCGAGGCGGTGCTCGCGGGCGCGGCCGAGGACGCCACACCCGAGCTCGAGCGGCGGATTGCCGCAAAGCTCCAGCAGGAGCCGCGCCGATGAAGCGTCCCTCCATTCACTGGCGCCGCCCGCTTATCCTTTGCGCGCTGTGCGCCTTGCCGCTGGCCTGGGCGCCGCTCGACGCCTTCAGCAAGGACCACGCCCTGCTGCTCAACGCGAGCCCGAGCTTGCCCAACTGGGCGTTCTGGCTGGACAAGCGCGCGCCCATCGAGCGCGGCAGCCTGGTCTTCTTCGAGCCGCCGCCCAGCGCGCTTATCGAAACCCATTTCGGATCGGATCCGCAGATGTTCGGCAAGCGGGTGCTCGGCCTGCCCGGCGATGTCGTGACGCATCACGGCATGGCTGTCCTCATCAACGGCGAGAAGGTCGCGAAGCGCCTCGGCAAGACCCGGCTCGGCGTACCCCTGACGCGAGGTCCCGCAGGAACGATTCCTGCAAACTGCTACTACACCGGCACCGATCATCCACGCGGACTCGACAGTCGCTACGGTGCGATCGGCTTCGTTTGCGCCGGGCAGATCCTCGGCAGCGGGAGGGCGATCCTGTGATCCGCCTCCCGCTTGTCCTGACAATCGCTCTTGCTTTGCCGGCTGCCGCTCAGGCGCGCGACTACGGCCAGCAAGGCGCGGTCTTTCCGGTGATCGAGCGCGATCTGCTCGAGCAGATCCACTCGCGCCTCGTCGCGATGGAAAAATCGGGCGAGACCGCGAAGCTCAACGACCAGTTGAAGCGACGCACGGCGGCGCGCGTCAATCGCCCGGACCCGGTCGCCGGGATCGCGCGCGCGATCGACGATCGCAGCTGGTCCTTCGATCCGACGATCACGCTTGCCGCCGATATCAGGGGCGCGAAGGGCGAGCTGATCCATGCCGCGGGCACCCGGGTCAACCCGCTCGACAGCGTTGTATTACGCGCCGACCTCCTCTTCCTCGACGGCGACGACGCGGCGCAGGTCGCCTGGGCGCTCAAGCAGGACCGGCAGGCCAAGTTGATCCTCATCAGTGGCGCGCCGCTCGAGCTGATGAAGGCCCGCCAGCGCCGCTTCTATTTCGACCAGGGCGGCAAGCTCACCGAGCGCTTCGGGATCAGGGCCGTGCCCGCGCGCGTGCGCCAACAGGGTCGACTGCTCGCCGTGAGCGAGATCGCGCTTTCCGCGAAGAAGGAGCCAGCGCGATGAGAGCCCTGCGCAAATTCGCCGCCGCACTGCTCGCTGCCGTGTCGCTGGCTCTGGCGGCGCCCGCCGCGGCCGATGCCGGGCCGGGCAAGTGCACCGGCAGCTTCGTCAACCCGATCACCGATATCTGCTGGTCGTGCCTGTTCCCGATCTCGGTCGGTGGGCTTGAGATCTGGCCCTCCAGCCGCCCCGATCCCGACAATCCCGACCTGCCCGTGTGTCTGTGCGGCCTGAGGCCAGGCATCGCGATGGGGTTCTGGGAGCCGGTGCGGCTCGCCGATGTCAGCATGAAGCCCTGGTGCTTCGTAAACCTTGGCGGCATGAAGCTCGATCCCGGCTTCGACATCGGCTTCCGTTCGATCTCCGGGCCGTCGGCGATCGGCGGGGCGAGCCAGTACTATTCGAGCTGGCACGTCCACTGGTACGCCTATCCGCTGATCTACTGGATGGAGATCGTCGCCGATTTCCTCTGCCTCGAGCCCGGTTCGATCGACATTCTCTACATCTCCGAGATCGATCCGCTGTGGCAGGACAGCGAACTCACCGCGATCATCAATCCCGAGGCGGTCCTGTTCGCCAATCCGCTGGCGCTGGCCGTCTGCGCCGCCGACTGCGCGGCGGCGACCGCCAAGCTACCGATCGACGAGATGTTCTGGTGCGCGGGCTGCCAAGGCTCGATGTACCCGATGAACGGCAATGTCTCTGCCTCCATCGGGCACGTGCAAGCCTCGCGGCTCGTGCTCTCGCGCTTCGCCTACAAGCTTCACCGCGAGCTCGTCTCGTGGGGCACGATGGGCTCGAAGGGCCTGTGCGGCAAATACCTGATGCCGGTGATGCGCAAGCAGCAATACCGCTTCCAGGCAACTAATCCCAATCCGGCGACGAGCGGGCGCTACGCCTGCCCGCCGATCGGCACCTCCACCACGCTCCAGGAGCCCGGACAGGTCGTCCCCGCCATCGGCGAGGACATGGGATACCTCGTCTGGCGCAAGAGGAACTGCTGCGCTCTATGACCAAGTCCCTTCTGCTCCTCCCGCTCGTCTTCGCCCTCTCGCTTGGCGGTCTGGCGCTTGCGCAAAGCGCATCGGGCGATCTCGATCTCGATGCGATCCGCGCGCGCGCAGCCGAACATGCCGGCGATGCCGAGGCGCTTGCCACCGCGGTGCGCGAGCGGGCCGATGTGCTCGCCGAGGATGCGCGCAGCACGCAGAACGGCGCGCAGGCCAACCGTGCGGCCTATGTCGAGAGCGTCGGCACCGACCTCACTAATCATGCGCTCGATTTCGACGCAATGGTCCGTGCCCAGGCGCAAGCCGAAACGGCATCGCTGAGCGAAGGACCGCGCTTCATCGCCTTCGCCTCGCTGTCGATGCCGCCCGAGGCCCTCAGGGCGCTGGTGCGCGACATGGGCCGCGCGGGCGGGGTCACCGTCCTGCGCGGGTTTCCGCAAGGCGACAGCGAAGGCTTCAAGAAGCGCCTCGCGGCGATCTGGAGCGACGGCAGCGAAGCCGGATCGCTCGGCGTCGATCCGCGGCTCTTTCGCGCCTTCGACATAAAGGCCGCGCCGAGCTTCGTCATGCTCAGCACCGATTTCAGCCCGTGCGACGGGTTCGATTGCAGAAGCGTGGTCCCGCCGCACGACCGGATCGCGGGCAATGTCAGCGTCGCCCATGTTCTCGAGACCTTCGCGCGAGGCGGCGGCCCCGGCGCGGCGCTTGCGCGGCTTCACCTCGCTCGCCTCGAAGGGGACTGGCCATGACCCGGATGATTGCCGCCGCGCTCGCCATGATCCTCGTTTTGCCGAACGCGAGCACCGCACAGACCACCGAGGCGGCCAAAACCGATGGCAAGCAGACAGCAAGAGACCTGCTAGACACCGCGCGCGACGCGGCTTCGGCGCCCGTCGATGCGAACCGCGTCCCCAATTACGATCCGCAGGCGACGCGCGACTTGCAGGACCTGGCGCAGAACCCCGAGCAGATCGAGGCGCGTGCACGGGCCACCGCAACGACGAACCCGGCGCTGCGCGCGATCCGCGACAGCATGGCCAGCCGCGCCGAGTTCGACCCGCAGGACATCTCGGACATGCTCGCACGGAGCCGCACGATCAGCGAGACCCCGCTCGATTATACCAGCGGCATGGCGGTAGGCGGCGCGCAGGGAACCTGCGTACCGCTTCCTCCCGGCGCCGGATCGGCAGGGACCTACTTTGCGACCTGCAATACCGGCACGCGGATCGACCAGAGCGCCGGCCAGTGCAGGGTTCCGCTCGTCGCAAGCGTTACCCGGCGGCCGCAGTATCACTACCTTTGCAGCAGGTTCGGCGACTTCAACAATTCGGGCGAGCCAGTCTGCGAAGGCTTCGCCGGCGCGAGCTGCCGCGCGACCGGCCAGCGCGAGGGCCGCTGCCTGCAGTGGTTCGACAATGGCTACACGCGGTTCTGCTCGGAACCGGGCGAACCGCTGACCGAGATGACCTGCGACGCTCCGGTGTCGGGCCGGACGCCCTATGCAGTCACAAGCACAACGGATGTAGCTGCCGCCCCCGACGAGAGCCAGTGCGCCGGTTTCGCGAGCAACGGCAATTGCACGCTCGACGCGGAAATCTGCACCGACAGCGCGCCGCAGACCCGGATAGTGGACGGCATCGCGGTCACCCGGCCCTGCTGGGCCTGGCAGCGCAGCTATACCTGCGTCACCCGAAGCGCCGCCAGCGACTGCTCTGCGCTCGAGGATGAGGGAAGCTGCCGCTTCGTGCGCGAGGAGTGTCTGAGCGGCGACGAAGCATGCGAAACCTGGGAGCGCGTCTACGAATGCCCGCTTCCGGCCGGTGAAACGGGTGAGACGCAATATGTCTGCGACGGCGACGTCTACTGCATCGACGGCTCTTGCGAGACGATCGAGCGCAAAGCGAATGACGAGTTCAAGGATGCGGTGACCGCGCTTCACGCGATGAACGAGGCGCGCGGGCAGTTCGACCCGCAAACGCTGACGCTGTTTCGCGGAACCCGCGACACCTGCTCGTCGAAGGTCTTCGGCGTGCTCAACTGCTGCAAGGGCAAGGGATTCCCGCTCATCCCCGGGATCAGCCTGCTGGTGGCGCTCGGCTGCGATCGCGAGGAAGTCCTGCTGCACGAGCGCGATGCGCAGGGGCTCTGCGCCTATGTCGGCACCTATTGCTCCGACAGCTTCCTCGGCGTGTGTCTGACCAAGAAGAAGGTTTACTGCTGCTTTGAGTCCAAGCTCTCGCGGATCCTGCAGGAGCAGGGCCGGCGGCAGCTGCCCAAGCCCTGGGGCAAGCCGAAGACCGAGACCTGTACGGGTTTCACGCTCGACGAGTTCGCGCGACTCGACCTCAGCCAGATGGATTTCTCCGAAGTCTATGCCGAGTTCACCGACGCCGCGCGGCTGCCGGACGAGCTCGAGACCAGCACCATCATCCAGCAGAAGATCCAGGACTATTACGCAAGGGAAGCACAGTGATGCGGAGCGCCACCAAACTCGCGCTCTGCGCGGCGGCAGGCTTGTACATGGCTGGCCCGCTGGCGGCCCAGGACGCAGGCGCGACGAATGATGCCGCCGACGCGCTCTACTGCGCGGAGCGCAAGCTCGGCTACTGGTTCTACTGCGTGAGGCCTGCGCCCACGCCTCGTGAGACAGAGCCCCAGCCGCAGGCCTCGACAAGTGCCGCGGAAGAGCTCGACGCGATCACGGGGACCTTACGCGAGTTGAAGGCACAGGCGATCCTTCGCCCCACGCCTGACAATGTCGCCGCCTACATCCGCTTCCAGCGCGAACAGCTCGACCGCGCCTCGCTCTTCTCCGACGTCTGGCAGCGCGCGCTGTGGCAGGATCCGGCGCTCGACTACACGCTCGAACGTCCCGTCGGCGCGCTTGCCAAGAAGCAGTGGCAGGATACCCGCGCAGCCGAGCGCGACGTCGTGATGGCCCGGCTCTCCGAGCGCTACGGCCTGTTCTACTTCTTCGCCCAGACCTGCGGCGCCTGCGAAGTCATGAGTCCGATCGTCAAGGCGGTCGCGTCACGCTGGCGCATCACCGTGCGCGCGATCTCGACCGATGGCGGGCCGTCGCGGCACTTCCCGGACTACAGCGTAGAGAAGGGCCAGCGGCCGCGCATGGGGCTCGAGCCCGGGATCACCCCGGCGGTGGTGCTGTGGGACAGCGTCGGGAAGCGCCCGATCCCGATCGGCTACGGCGTGCTCTCGGCCGACGAGCTGCAGGACCGCATTTATCTCCTTACCTCGAAGGAAGCCGGACATGATTACTAGGCCCAGAACCATTGCGCTTGCGCTGGCCGCCACGAGCATGGTCGCCGCCCCGCTTGCCGCTCCCGCCTCGGCAAACGTCGGCGACAGCATGGACCGGTTCATGGATGACATGGGCGGAGCGGCGAACGTAACCGGGCCGACCGCCTTCGAAGGCCAGTCGGCGGGCTACTACAGCATGGGCAATGTGTGGACGCGCTTTCCGCAGAAGACGACCAACATCGCCAATCTCCAGCTGCCGCGCGCGCGGGCCGGCTGCGGCGGGATCGACATCTTCGCCGGCTCCTTTTCGTTCATCAACGCCAGCGAGATGGTTGCGCTGCTGAAGGCGGTTGCCAACAACGCCGTCGGCTTCGCCTTCAGCCTCGCGATCGACACGATCTGCCCCGAGTGCAACAAGATCATGCAGGAGTTCAGCCAGAAGGCGCAGCTCATGAACGAGCTGTCGATCAACTCCTGCGAAATGGCGCAAGGGCTGGTCGGTGGCGTGTGGCCGAAGGGCGATCTTGCCGACAAGGCAATCTGCGAAGCGATCGGCAATTCCGAAGGCATCTTCACCGACTATGCCGCGGCCAAGCATGGCTGCGGCACCCGGGGTCAGCGCGCCTCGACCAACGAGAACGGCGGCGAGGACTTCGCCGACGTCAATCCCGGGGTGTCGCGCAACTACACCTGGCATGTCCTCAAGCAGAGCGCCTTCTTCAACCCCGGCGGCACCTTCGACCGCGAGCTTGCCGAATACGCGATGACCTTGATCGGAACGGTCATCTACGTGCCGCCCAAGGACGACGAGCCCGGCAGGTTCGTGCCGTTTGCGGGCGACGCCTCCTCGACGCTGGTGACAGCGCTGCTCGACGGGACGCAGGGCCAGAGCGTGCGCGTGTTTCAGTGCGACGAGCCCGACCAGTGCCTCAATCCGAGCTTCCAGCAGCTGAGCCTTCCCAGCGCGAAGGCGATCAGGCCACGCGTCGCTCTGATGATCGGCAACATGGTCGAGGCCATCCGCACCGATACCGCGATCGGCGAGACCGAAAAGGAACTGCTCCAGGTTGCCTCGCTGCCGCTCTACAAGATCCTCACCGTGCAGGCGGCGTTCGGACGCGGTATGGCGACCGACGACCGGGCGACTCTCGCCGAAGTCGCGAGCATCGATCTGCTCCACGCGATCCTCGAGCGGATCGTCTCCGAAGCGGGCCGTTCGATGGCCAGCTTTATTGCCGCCGACGAAGCGAAGCTCGCGCTGTGGCGCGCGCAGGTGGCGGAGGTGCGCAGCCAGCTCGCGCATCGGCAGGCCAACGGACAGGCTCGCATCACCGCAATTGTCCAGATCATCGAGAAGACCGCGATGATCGAGAACATGCTTGCCGCCTCGATGTCACCCTCGATGGCTGCGGCGCTCGACTGGTCGCGCGGGCTGCAGTCGCGCTCGATCGTACCGTAAGGGATCAAGCAAGTGGTCGAGATATTCACGGTCGGCGGCGGCGAATACATCGTCAACGTCCTGAACGCCGTCGCCGCCTGGACCGGCGCCGCCGGCTACAAGAGCCTGATCCAGGTCGCGCTGGTGATGGGAATGGCGCTGGCGGTCATCGTGCTCGCCTTCAATCAGGACTGGCGCGCCTGGCTCAACTGGTTCCTCGGCGCGACGCTCATCTACATGTGCCTGATGGTGCCGCGGATGGACGTGCACGTCACCGACCGCGTGAATCCCGGCCTCGCTCCGGCCACGGTCGCCAATGTTCCGCTCGGGCTCGCGCTGATGGCGAGCTTCACCAGCCAGGCCGGCGACTATCTCACGCGTTCGGCGGAGCTCGTCTTCGGCCTGCCGGACGATCTCAACTATTCGAAGAACGGCATGATCTACGGCGCGCGGCTGCTCGAGGCAACGCGTTCCCTGCGCATTAACGATCCCGAGTTCGCCGCCAATTTCGACGAGCATGTCCGGCAATGCGTGTTCTACGACCTGCTGCTCGGCCGCTACTCGATGAAGGAGTTGTCGCAGAGCAACGACATCTGGGCGGCGATCGCGCCCGGCAGCGCGGCGCGCGCGCAGAAGTTCGTGACCCGCCAGGCTGATGACAGCGTCACCGCCTCGATTGTTACCTGCCGCGAAGCCTATACGTCGCTATCGAACCAGTGGGCCGGCCTCATCGACGAGATGACGCTGGTCGCGGGCCGCCAGCTCTACCCGCGCCAGACCGAAGCGCTCGCCAGGGCCAAGCTTCTCGCCGACCTGCCGGTCGCCTATCAGTATCTGAGCGGCGTCTCGCAAAGCGCGAGCGCCATCTTCCGACAGGTCCTCACCATCAATGCAATGAACCAGGCGATGCACGGCTTTGCCGGCGCGAGCGGCACGACCAGCGTCGATGTCTTCGCGCAGACCCGCGCCGATATCCAGACCGAGCGGACCTATTCGTCAATCGCGCACAATGCCATGAAATGGGTGCCTATCCTCAACGTCGTGCTGACCGTCGTATTCTACGCGCTGTTTCCGGTGCTCTTTCCGCTGTTCCTGATGCCCAGGAGCGGACCTCTAGCGCTCAGGGGCTACGTCACGGGCTTCTTCTATCTTGCCGCCTGGGGGCCGCTGTTCGTCATCCTGCACATGATCCTCATGTTCAAGGGCGCGAGCGATGTCGCGGCAGCCAGCGGCAGCACAGGGCTGAGTCTGGCGACCTTTGGCGGAATGAGCGACGTCAACAGCGATATCGGCGTGCTGGCCGGCTATCTCGTCGCCTCGGTGCCGTTCCTCGCCGGCGGCGTCGCCAAGGGCGCCATGGCCATCTCCACCCAGGCGACCTCCTACCTCAACCCGAGCCAGAACGCGGCCGAGGAAGCCGCGCGCGAAGCGAGCACGGGTAACGTCTCGCTCGGCAATTCGAACATCGACAATTCGAGCGTGTTCTCGCGCCAGTTCGCCCAAGGCAACCTTGCGCCCAACATCGCCTATGGCGCGGGTCAGACTCGCAGCTTCGGCGAGAGTGGCACGCAGACCACCGGCTTCCCCGGTGCCGAGTTCGCGCATGTGCCGACGTCGAGCTATCCCTTCAGCCCGACGCTGGGCCAGGATTTCAGTGGTAGGCTCTCGACCATGGCGAGCCAGAGCCGCGGTCAGAGCGAGACCTTCTCCAACCTCGCCCAGCAATCCACGAGCTCGGCGGTCACGCGGTTCAACGAGATCCGCGATGCTTACACGCGCTCGCGCTCGAACGAGAGCGTCAGCGGTACTTCCACCAGCGACAGCATCGGTAGCGCGTTCAACGAAGTCGACAGCGCTTCCAAGACGCTTCAGCAGCAGTTCGGGCTGTCCCGCCGCGCCGCTGACGACATCACGGTGTCATGGTTCCTGAATGGTGACGCGGGTGTGGGAGCTAAAGCTGACGGAAAGGTCTTCAGTGGTACCGCTGGAGTGCGCGGCGGCCGAAACCAGAGTTGGACCGACAGCGATATCGGGATCGCTTCGGAGGAGCGGTCGCGGGTGCTTGGTGCGCTCAGGCAGATCTCCGAGAGCCAGAATTGGTCGACCACGCGCGAAGGGTTCTTGCGCGAGACAAGTTCGAGCTCGGAAGCGCTGGTTTCGAGCAATGCCTCAGGTCTCACCACTTCGCTCACCGAGGCGCAGAGCTACACCGTCGAAGCACGCCGCGCCGAAGAGCTTGCCAGCCGCCTCGAGAATCAGGCGAGCTGGTACGAAAGCGCCACTGCGGCCGGATCGCTCAATCTCAGCCAGGCCTACCGCGAGTGGGGCATGGCCGAGATCGAAGCCAACCGGGATTATTACGGCCCGGTGCACTTCGATGACATCGAGTTCCAGATGAGCGCCCAAGGGCAGCAGTTGCAGGCGCGCTTCGTCGAGAGCTACGCGGACCGGTTGCATGGTGACATCGCCGACGACCTTGTTCTGCCTGCCTTTGCGCCGATTTCACGCCCCGACGTAAGTTCTCAAAGCGATGTGCGTGGTTCGGTCAGGCTCGGAGGACCACCAAGAGAGTTGTCGGGCTCGTCCGGCGATCGCGAGGAGATTGAGCAGGAAGTCGCGAGAGTTCAGGAGCGGGGCGAGCAACGAGTGGACCGCGTTACAGATGACCTGGAGGGTAGAACGCGGGACGCACGAGGTGCGTCAGCGGAAGCTGCCGACAATGTGAAGAAGTGGTAGATCAAATCAACCCGTCGTAGATTATCACATATGCGATGAAGCCGAGCGCAATGATCCCGGCAAAGATCAGGGCCCTTCGCTCCCATGGATCGGCCCAGGCCTTCTTCCAGGTGTATGCAGCCATTCGGTCGTCGGCGATAGCCCGGTCGACCTCGCGAAAGCCCTGCCAATCCTGGCCGCCGGAGTTCCTGGATTTGTCTGGATCACTCATCGACCAACTCCTTCACGAACCAGAACCGCCCACCTCTGCTCTTCCTGGGAGACGTTGGAGGCGCGCAGCCAGCAACTTAACTCAAAAGTTTCGGGAATACGATATGCCGGACTTGGACCTTTGCATCGGCGATGGCAGACAATCCTAATGAAGCACGCGATCCTCAGAACGACTTGGCTGGCATTTGCATGACGTTCCAGCGCAGATCAGAGAAGCAGCGTGTTGGCAAACCGGGGGCGGTGATCTTCGACTTCCGCCAGGAGTTACATCGGCAGAAACGGGCGAAACGCCGATCGCTCGCGATGCTTGTTGGCGGTGGTCTGCTGGCGGGAGCTATCGGCGGGCTCGTCGGAATCAACTGTCGATTCAGTACGGCGAGCGCGCAAGCAAGGGCGATGCATAGCTTCGCCGTGTGCGGAACTATTCGAAAGACGTGCGTGGTAGATGGCGACACGATCTGGCTCGAGGGCGTGAAGATCCGCATTGCCGATATCGACACGCCGGAGATTTCCTCGCCGAAATGCAATGCGGAGTACGAGAGAGGTATTCGTGCGCGCGATCGGCTTGTGGTGCTGCTCAACGGTGGCGAGTTAGAGCTGCGCCCGATCGGAAACCGCGACGAGGACCAGTTCGGACGCAAGCTTCGCGTCATAATTCGAAGTGGCAGATCGTTAGGTGATCAGCTGGTATCGGAAAACCTGGCCCGCACCTGGACCGGTCGGCGGGAGTCGTGGTGCTGATGCGCGATTGGCAGACCGACGAAGAGCGCGCCGAGGACGAAGCGAACGCCTGGAAACTCCATCTCGAAGCGTGGGTGATCGGGGCCGCGATGCTGTTCGCGATCGCGTGCGCTGTCGGTTGGCTGATGTGACCCTCACACGAGAGCAGGAATTGTGGGGCGTGGCGCTTTGGGTTGAGAAGGCACACGGCAATCGCGGGCCTTCTTTCATTGCCGAGAGAATAGACGCCCTTGCTCGATGTGGTGAAAAGGACGGGGCTCGGCTGTGGCAGGAGGTTGCTCGCCGTTTTGACAGGCTCGCGGACCGGCAGGAAGACGATCCGTCCTCGTAAGGCCTTTGCCTTCACTGCCGCGTTCGATCCGATCGAGATAGGCATTCAACCTTTCAAGAGTGCGTCGTCTGGGGCGCCTCCCCGTTCTCAGGTCGAGTACGAACCTTGGGTCACCGACTGCGCGGCGGCCGAAGCGTGTTGCGGAGATGCGGTGCTTGATGAGATGTATCTCGATCCGGTCCAACAACGTCATTGCTACTAACCTCGACTCGCATCTTGCTTGTGTTCCTGTTATGTTCTTATTAGGAAGACTCTCGTGAGTCTAGGAAGAATCCTACACCCGACGAGAAGCATGAAGGACCGACCATGGAGAATGTCAGGGAAGAACTCGACCGGCTGATCCAGAAGCACAAATATGGCTATGCCGCGATCTCCAGGCTGCTGGGGCGCAATGCCAGCTACATCCAGCAATTCATCAAGCGGGGCTCGCCCCGGAAGCTCGACGATGAAGACCGCAAGATCCTGGCGAGCTTCTTCGGCGTCGACGAGCAGGTTTTCGGCGGTCCGGCCAACGTCGTGTGGGACGGCCTCGTGGAAATCCCCGTGCTCGATGTTGAAGCGTCCGCGGGTTTCGGCGCTGTGGCCGCCAGCGAGACTGCGCAAACGCGCTTCGGGTTCGATGAGCGCTGGCTGCGAAGTCTGACTTCGGCGAAGAGCGCCAGCCTATCAATCGTGCGAGTGATGGGGGACTCCATGGAACCCACGCTCAGCGACGGCGACGAAGTCCTCGTCGATGCGTCCGACCACGCTTCGCGGCTGCGCGACGGAATCTACGTCCTGCGCGCCGACGATGCGCTTGTGGTGAAGCGCGTCGCCATCAAGCCCGGAGGCAAGCAGATTACGATTGCCAGCGACAATCCCGCATATCCGACCTGGAGAGACATGAACCGCTCGGAAGTACACGTGGTCGGGCGAGTGATCTGGTTTGGACGGGCGCTTTAACCTGGGCGGCAGGGGGTGGGTCGGGTCTGCTCTGGCCGGTTTCGAGTTCTGAAATGGGTGAAGCAGGCGTTCCGTCGAACCTTTCTCGATGTCAGCAGCCGCGAACATACCGGTCTTCGAAGATCTAAGTCCGCTTCCTGAAACCGGTCCTTCGTTCATCACGCTGGCGCATTGAGGCGATCGACTTTCTTTGGGACATTCCTGCCGTTCCTAGGCGGCGTGTCGAATGGCAGGTCTGTTCAGTAGCCGACGTCCAGCGTTTGCCCGACCGGCATCGCAGAACGGCAGAAAGTAGGCCAGTTGCCGAATGCAGCTTTAGTGGGCGATATTTAGATAGCTGCCGCTTGTTGAGTCGGTCTGTAACGTCGAGGCTTCATCGTCCGACCGCGAGTAGATTGCCTCCGCGTCGCGGTGGTGCCGAAGGCTCTCCGGCCGGTACGGCTTCACCTTCCCCATCTGCGGAACGTGGGGCGCGCCTAGCCGCTCCAGCACGGTCGGATGCAGCTGCGCCTCGGGGTGTATGTCGCGGTCGGCGTGAGTCCACACTAGGCGGCGTCCGGTGATACTTCGCAGCCAGGCCGGCTGCGCATTCAGCATTCCGGTCCGCTCGCTGTGCTGGAGACCGAGCGCGTTCGGCGACGTAACCAGCCGTTCGTCCAGTACGGTCACCGTATCGCCCATGGCGGCCTTCAACTCCTCCACCATCCAGCGCAACGCGATATCCGACAGCCTGGACTCCTCCTCCGGATAGCTTCCGCCGATGTCAGAGTGGTTGCCGGCGAACCACGTCTGCACCAGCCAGTCCTCCCGCCCGCGCTCCTTGTGCCAGGCTAGGTCCGACGGTCGGCCCCACCCGACCCGTGGGAAACGCGCGCGGTCCTCGTCGATCGAGAGCGCGTGACGCAGAAAACGCACCTCGCGGTCAACGTATCGATCGTAATGCTTTCCGCTCCACCAAGCGAGGTGAACGTGACCAAGCTGGTAGCCCCAACGGCGCCAGTGCCACCACGGTTTGCTGAGCGCCGTGTCGTCTGCGAACGTCTTTACCTGCGACCAGAACGATGTCGCGAACCAGTAGAGTGCAGACAGCGGAAGCAGCGCAGTGATCGCAGTCATCCACCAAGGCGCGAGCGACGCGACCAGGATTGTTAGCCCGACCAGCAGCAGCATGCCAGTCAGCGCGATCACCGCCGCGGTCCGGCTGCCAAGTGCCGCCACCGTGTCGAACACGCCGACGAAGTCCGGTTGCACATTCCCCTGGCCCTCGCCCTCGCTTCCCGTCCCCTCCGACGCGAACTTGGCGCGGAAGCGCGCGGCAAGAATCTCGCGCTCGGTCTCGTAACGGTCGCGTTTTGCGCCGGCCCCGTGATTATAAACCTTCCGCACCGCCTCCGAGGCGATCGTCCGCAACTCTGGGCCGTACCGCGGCACCGGTCCGCCGTCGGCGTCGTGGGTCGGGACGCCGCACAAGTTAAGTACGTTGGCCAGCGATCTTGCGGTGTAGGCGCCGCGGCTGAAGCCAAAGATGCAGATGCGGTCGCCCGGCTCGTAGCGCGCAATGATTGCGGCGTAGCAGTCGATCACGTTCTCATCGATGCCGGTGCCGACCGCAGCCGCCAGCACGTTGCGGACTCGTTTGAACGTGAGCCCGCCGGTCTCGCCAGCACCAAGGCCGGCGTCGTAGAAGGGCAACTGCTTGCGCGGGTCGATCGGGGAATCCGGACCCGGCCGCATCGCACGATACATCTTGTACACGTTGGACAGTCGCTGGTCAGGACGCAGCCCGCCGATCTGGCCGGTGCCGTCCGAGAAGATGAGGATGGTTTTTGTCATTCCCATTGCGCCCCTGCTTTACTTTCCTACTATATAATCATTGAGCAAGTAGATTAACTCTATCCGCGATCGACTGTTAGGACGCTCCTGAATGCCTGATTTGGGAAGGGAACTGAAAACCAGACTTGCTACTAACTTACGGACATCGCACGAACATGTCTGCGGGATCGACCAAGAACATAGTCGCGACATTGTGTCCCGACGCTTCCGACAGGCTTCGCGCAATGGCTGGCAACTCGGCGAGTGCCCGCGGGACATCATCCATTTCAATAGGATTTGAAGATTCCGGCGGATCGATCCGCAGCACATTGTTCTTGCCAACCAACAGATAGGCCTGACCGAGCGCATTCTTGCACTGTGCCCGCGCAGCCGCTTCGAATGCCCGCAGGAACGCCCAGTGCCGGACCCCGCCGGATCGTACGCCCTCACCAAGGGTGAACTCCGAGTCTCCGGTGCCCAGGCTAAGTATTCGAATATTCTCCCGGGGCACGTCGTAGCAAGACAGCACGTCGACCAGTGCGTTCATGACCGGGTTGTTGGCCCAGATGCCGCCATCGAACATGAAAAACCCGTCGTTGTCGACAGCAGGATAGTAGGATGGCGCCGCACTTGTATGGAGCGCTACATGCGCAAATCGCTGGTGCCGGTCCTTCTGGTAGTCGGGATGATGGGGGGTCTTGTACAGGAAGGGTTCGCCATGCCGGCCCTCGAAGCTCGGAACGACGAGGCGCGTGGTGGCATCATCGAGCACCTTGTCGCCAAAGATCGACAGCAGTTCGTCGCGCAAGGCCGACTGGTCGTGCTTGGGGCGAGAAATCCAGCGCAGCAGGCGCCGCCATTTTCGCCAGCCCGACAGGTCCGGAAAGATTCGGGTCCCTCGATTAACATAGATCTGCAGCGCTTCGTGAGCGCTCATACCGTGGGCAAGCGCGAGGGCGATGATGCCCCCGGTCGAGGTGCCCGCCACCATGTCGAAGCAAGTGACGATCGAACGACCGTCAAGAAACCGCCGCTCCATCTCGGCGAGATAGGCGGCCGGGAAAACGCCCCGTATGCCACCGCCGTCGATCGAGAGAATCCGGAATAGCCGATCCTTTGGCCAGGGCTGCTTGATCCGGACATGCTGGATCGTTCCGTCAGACCGACGCGCGGGGACGTAGGTCATACCGGTGCACCTAATACGGGAACCGCGCTGCCGTGCCTGCCGCCACCCGTCCAGCGACCCGTCATCAGCCAAAGTTCGTAGCAGGCGATCCAGTCATACGACCAAGGGACGGTGGTCTCGGCGAGTGCCATCGACGCGTTCCACTGGTCGGTCGCAGGGTCGAATAGGCACAGCGTGGGATCGTCCGACGGCGGATAGACGTGCGGAAGCTGTCCTTCGACATTGCCGGGCAGGCGGATCAACGCCGGTGAAAGGATCCTGACATGGGGTACATCCCCCAGCGCATATCGGATTTCGATGCGAAACCGGCCGAACTGGGGCCGGACATCGCCCCGCCAGGTTGCGCATTGCATCTGGCGATTGAGCCCGTGGACTGAGAAAGCTGGCCAGGCGCGCCGCAGTGCCGCGACCTGTTCCTCGATGGTCAGGACGCGACCGACCATCAGAAGCGATAGCCGTAGAAGCAGTGTGGTCGCGCCTTTACAACGCTTGGGCTGGCAGTCGCCGCCACGATTCCCGCCGTCGGCAGCAACAGCCCACCTTTACGCGTATAGCGCTGGTCGGCTGACTGGACGCCGGCGCCGATCTCGTCCGCCATCCGGTCCGCCGCCTTGGTCACGACCCGATCTCCAAACCGATTGCGCAACCAGTCCATCAGCTGATCGGCCGACTGATTGCCGCGCTTCGCGGCCTCGAGGCCGGCGACCAGTTCATTCAGATATACGGCGAACTCGTCCTGCTGGCGGATCGTCTCGGGCCAGCGGTCGGTGAACACGTCATCCTCGCAGATCGGATTTGCGACGTGGAGCTTCTGCCCGTGGCGCGACGCGTGCTCAATATCGCCGATAATCCAGTTGGCGAGGCGGATGACCATTTCAGACAGAGTGCTGTCGGGCTTGGCAGCCATGCCGGCATAGTAGGACAACATCACCGATGGCGGGACCCGACCGTCATAGTCGGCATAGCGAATGTTGCGGAAGCGCTTCACCAGCTGGAGCGCCAGCGTCGCCGTGTTCTTCACCACGAACTCGCATTGGTCGGGCACTTCATCCACCTCCGCGTCGGCGCGCAGGCTAGAGGCCTCGAGGTTGAGCCAATGGTCGTGGAACGCCTTCGCCATGCGGTACTCAAGCGGCGTGCGACCACAGTACCATTCGGCAAAGCCAAAGCCGTTCATGTCGACGAAGCGGTCGTCCGTCGAAGCGATCGGCCCCTTGGCGTGGGTGATGTAGCTCTCGCGGTCGAGCGTCCCGTAGGCACGCAAACCCGGCGTGATGTCGAGATGCATGCGGTCGGCATAATACAGGGTGACACAGCGTGACTGGCGGACGACCTTCCTGACCGGATAGTCCTTAAGCGCGCGCTCCAGCTCCAGAAGGATGGCGAGCGGGCCCATCTGGCGAAACCGGCCGCCGAGTTGCGAGACAATGTCGAGATCATATTCATCGTCCGTGCCCCGATTGGAAATCGTGGCATCGATCGCCATCGAGCCCTGCGGATAAAAGTGCTCGATCTGATCTTCGAATGCCGCATCGGCCTCCAGATGCGCACGCACTGCGGCGTAGCGACCCCCAGCGTTTCGGTGAAGCGACGGGGGCAGCTGCGCGCTGAGCGCGATTTCCGCCAAGATCCGGTCGAGCGGATCATCGAACGGGTTGCGGCCCTGAGGTGAGAATGGTGCGTTCACTTCTTTCTCCTTGGGCCCACTTCAGTTCAGCCTCTAGATAGCTTGAATATCGCTACTCCGAACTTAACCATCTGCCTGTTGCATGCCGGTGTCAAGGGCGTTAGAGTTCGCCTACTCCGAACTTCGGCAAGGGTTGAATATGTATGGAGATTAAATTCGGCGATCGGATCAAAGAGCGCCGGACGGCTCAGAAAATGACGTTGGAGCAACTCGCCCAAGCGACCGATTCATCCAAAAGCTATATCTGGGAACTGGAAAACAAGAATCCCCCCAGGCCTTCGGCCGAGAAGCTTTCGGCGATCGCCAAGGCGCTGGACGTGACCGTCGATTACCTCTTCGGCCGTGACGAGCAGACACTGGAGCAGGCGGAAGACAAGGCCTTCTATCGCTCGTATAGCGGCCTCCCGCCGGAGACCCGACGCCAGCTTCGCGAGATGGCTAAGATCCTCGGGACGAAGAAGCCGGAATGACTGATGCCGCCCGGCCTCGCCCCCTCAAGGAGGCCGGACGCATCACGTTGATGCTCGATACGGTACTGGGTGCGGACAGGTTTGATCGCGCGCCCGTCGATATCGAGGCTCTTGCCCTTGAATATTCCGCCAACGTCGCGCCGGACGGCCGGATCCACGAGGTAGTGGAGCGGGATATTCCCGGCTGCGTCGGGGCGCTCGTCTGCAGCGAGGCCCATCCCCGGCAATGGGCGATCATCTATAACCGTGGCCAGTCCGATGGGCGGCGTGCTTTCACCATCGGGCATGAATTCGGCCACTATGTGCTTCACCGACAAATGATCGAGACCGACGCAGCCTACGATTTGGCGATCTACTGCGACGAGGAAGCCGTCACTCAGCGCAGCGGTCAGGGGATCGAGCAGGAAGCCGACGCGTTCGCCGCGGCGCTTCTCATGCCCTTTCACGATTTTCGCGTGCAATTGCCCGCAAAGGCGCAGCCGGATTTCGAGAAACTGGGGGCATTGGCGAAGCGCTACGGAGTGTCGCTCACTGCAGCGATTCTGCGGTGGCTTGAATACACCGAAACCCGAGCGATGCTCGTCGTGTCAAACGAGGGCTTTGCGCACTGGGCAAAGCCCAGCAAGGCGGCGCTTAGGTCGGGCCGCTATATTCGTACAAAGAACGAGGTTTTCGAACTACCGACGCTCGCTACCGCGGTAACGCGGGACTTTAGTCAGGAGGCCAAGGCGGGAATACCACAGGGTGCCGGCGTCTGGTTCCCTGAGCCAGTGGTAGAGATGTGCTTGCGATCCGATCGCTACGACCAGGAACTCACTTTGCTCCATTTTGAAGGCCGCGGTCCTTGGGAACATGAAGAGCAACCGGTTAAAGACACTTTCCACTGCTTTCGAGAGCGCTAACCGGTCGACGAATGAATGGCGGCCTTCGAAAGTATCGCGTTGAGTGCTGAACGACCGCCTTTGGGGCGCCTTTCTGCCCGGCCACTGTCAAACTTGCAAATGGCCGGTTGCGACATATGCGGAAATTCGCTGCGCCGCTGCGGAACGGCGTATGTTGGTCGGGAGCTGCCTAACGCCGGGCGGCACTTTCAATGTCCGCTTCCCGCGAAATGTTCTCTGATTCCGGACAGTCTGGAAGGTCCGACAAACCGCCATTTCATCGGCATCCGCATCTCGTCTGCTCTTGAGCTCCTGGGACAAAACGATAGAACCACAATTAACCCGGATTAGGGCGCGTTGCCGTCGACCGGCCGACCTGCTGGAGTTCGCGGTCAGATGTGCAAATGACCTGCTACCTACGGGCAAGGTTAAGATCGAGCAGCATCGCCAAAGCCTCGTCTTCTATCTGCTCGCTCGCTAAGCCGTATGCCCGCGCCACGGCGCGGTTCAGCTCGTCATGTGCAGCCGTTAGCCATTCAGGACGAGTGTTGTAGAGATTGGTCATCGTCCGGCGTCGAAGTTCGCCGGCGGATCGTTCATCGATAGCAACTCTGCGGCCCGGAAACCCCCCAACGGATTCTGCGACGACAGTCCACAAGCCTTCCGGCCAAAGCCAGTTCTGCCGAAGCCGATCAAGCTCGCCAGCGGCTGCAGCGATTGCGCTGGCCTCAGGGCGAGCCAAAGCTATTTCGAGTGGCAAGTCCGGCGTCATACCGTCGGGAAAGGGGAAGGTCGCGAAGGTAGTGGTGTGGGTGTAGCGAGGCCGGTCCTGTAGATCAGAACCTTTTCTGAGCGACCAAAGCTCGTGAAAGCGACTTTGCAGAATTCCAAACATCAAGTCGTCGTCGCGCGCGATAACGATAAGGTTCTTGTCGGGCAGCGTGGGATAACTAAGCCATGAGAATACCCGGTGTTCGGCGGTCTCAGGAGTAACAATATACCGGCGGAGCGCCTCAATCTGCCGGCGCATCTCCTGTCGCGGCCAGTGAGGTTCCCACCATCGCTCGTGCGCACGTTCCTCGAGATCTTGGCGGTTTTCACGCACCGATTTGCCATTTTCGTCGGGCGTAGTTGCCAAGTGATGGAACGGAGCCTCATACTGTGCGGCCTGGGCCTCGCTAAGACCCAGCGGCAGGTCGATGAACCACATATCTCGCGGCCGCTTTGTCACATCATCGCCGTTCCAGTACGGCTTCAGCACGGCCGCGTTGGCCGCTCCGTTAGGATTGACCGGCTGCGCCATCCATTCTCGCGCGAGATCGCCATGGATATCGAACGGACCACTCTTCTGGATGCCGAGCATCGCCACTCCGACGTTTTGAGCAAGTGGCCTTGCTAAAGTGAGATTGATGCCGGCTGTCAGGTCGGCGTGGATCTCAGCGACCTGCCTGTCATCAAGAATGACGGCATCAGTGGGGTAATTTCCAAAACAGATCAGCGAAACATCAACGGCCGCTCCCTCAATATCCCACCTTTGCTCCGGCCACGCCGCAAATATGCGTGTCGTTTCGACGATGCGATGCATGACATTGAGGTTAGTGTTTTTTCGGATTGAATTAGTGGCCACCAGACCTGCCCGCTGTGACCTCCCCTCAGCGATCATCGTTCGGGCGTTTTCGAACCAAAAGCACACCAGGTCAGTGAAGCCCGGCAAGCGCCCTTCATATAGACGTCGAATGTCCCGAGTCATTTCGCGGCCCAGGCGCCGGTTCATGAGCTTGGCGCCCATATACGGCGGGTTGCCGATAATGATCTCGGCATCGGGCCAATGGGCGGCGGATCCGTCAGCATTAATTAGCGCGTTCTTGTTCTCTATTGTCTCCAGCGGCCGAAGGATCGGCGCGCGGTTAATGTCGAATCCATTGCGAAGCATCCACTGGATCTCTCCGATCCAGACGGAAATTCTTGCGAGTTCCGCCGCGTAGGGATTGAGCTCCATACCTAAGACTGCTTCCGGGCCGATTGTCGGGAACGCACGCTGAAACCCGAGTGCTTCCCCTTCGATCATGATCTGCCACTCAAGCGTTTTGAGTTCGTTCAACGCGAGATACAGAAAGTTTCCTGACCCGCAGGCTGGATCTAGGACACGCATGCTTCGCAGCCGCTCAAGAAAGTTCTTATATTGCTCCTCTCCAAACTCGCGCGCTTCGCGGTAAGCGCGATCGGCTGCACGCAGGCTGCCCCGAACCTGATCAAGTTTCCGGTGCTTGCGCAGCTTGGGTAGGTTCTCGAACAGTTGCAACTGCGCGCTAGCCGTCAGACGGCCACGGACCTCGCGTATTTCCTCCGCTAGCTCCGGAAACTGCGCGGCTATCTCGAGTTCTGCCGCCAGCGCCTGGTAGGCGGGATCGATCCGGCCGGTGATCTCGTCTCGCACCGTCTGCCACTCGAGCATCAAAGGTTCGGTTAGCACCGGACGAATAATCGTCATGATCGTGTCGCGGCTCGTATATTCCGCGCCCAGTTCTTCGCGCTTGTCCGGATCGAGGCCGCGGACAAATAGTGTGCCGAGAATTGACGGATCAATGGCACTCCAATCGCGGCCGGCGGCGCTCAGACATAGCCTGATTTGATCGTGTGTAAGTGGCAGCGCGGTCGCGTTTTCGTCGCTGAATAGGCCCCCATTGAAATGGAGGACCGGCTCAAGACCGAGACGGCCGCCGCTATGCATTTTCGAGAATAAATCGGAAGCAAGCTCGTGAAACTCGCCGTGCCCAGCGAGCGCGGTTTCGAGCACGCGCGTGAACATATTGTCGCGCAGCAGCTTGGCGTCCTCTGCAAACATGCAAAACACGAGCTGGTTCACGAAGTGGGCCACTATCAAAGGTGCGTGTCCCTGCTGGCGCAATGCCTCCGCCAGATCGGCAAATTGCCCGGCAACCTCCTCGGTGACTGCTTCGCGCGTCAGGGTCGGTCGGAAGCGGTCGGGATCAATGAAAAGCCAAGTCAGCTTCTGTCGCGTCTCAGCCAGCGCGAGATCCGAGAGTTCGAATGTGTGAACTTCCGTGACCGTATTGGTCCAGTTTGTTCGGATTACGATCTTGCGAGTGTCTGACACGACCAGGAGTGGCGGATTGCCAAGCGCCGGCGCATACTGCTGAAGCTGCGCGTAGGCAGCTTCGAGATCGCGACCGGGTCCCTTGTATTCCCAAGCGAACGAGTTTTTCTTCCAGACGTCTGCCCACCCACTTCGTCCAGTAGTTTTCTGAGCGCCTTTCTCGAAAGCGTATGTTTCTCCGGTTGGATCGGCTTCCGACGGGCCTTGAACGCCAAGCAGCCGGCACAGATCGAGGAAATGAGATTGCGCGGCTTGGCGCTCGCCAAGCGTACTTTCGCTCCATTTGGCAATGAATTCGCTAGGTTCCATTCCCCCAGCTTTGCCCGTGAAGGAGCCTTAATGAAAGGGGTGTGGCGTTGTGGCATTCATCAGTGGACGAGATCCAGTCACGGCTCTGGCATGCAAGCGAAGCTTGTCGGTGTATTGGCGAATGTGCAAAGGGCAGCACGGCTAAAGCCCGATATCGACTGCTCGGGTCTTTCCTCGTGAGAGTTCACGCTCGGAATCGCGCGCCTGCTTTGCGTCAGGCCCCTTCGACGATCCGATAGCCGCGGCACCTCGCAAACGTTCCGTGACCTCCAACGCCGACGCCTTTTCGCCCTTGTTGCGTGTGACCGCGCCTTCCAGCTTCGCGGCGCTGTCGATCACCAGGGTCAGATGATCGCGCAGACGTGTGACGGTAACCAAAAACGTCTGCTGGTTCGAGAGATTGCGCTCGCGGCTGTCCATGATGGCAATGCCCCGATCGGATGTCAGCCCTTGCGCCATGTGCGCGTTGAGCGCGTAGGCGAGATCGATCCGCTTCAGCATCGGGTCCCCCTCTTTCAGCCGGAGCCGCTCGCCCTTGGATGTCTCCACCGTCACCTGACCCCGCTCGATTGCAACGACTCTGGCGCGGTCGGCATTGAACAGTCCGCGCCGGTGGTCGTTGCGCGTCCAGCGGATCCGGTCGCCGCGGTGAACCTCGAGCTTGCGCCGCTCGAGCAGCGCCAGATTGTCATCCTTGCCGGTCTTTCGCATCCGGCCGGGCCGGAACGCATGTTGGCAGCCGCGATCGTCACGTAGCCGAACGACACCTTTCGCCTCATCGATGCCGCGGACAGCATATTCGCCGGGCTTGAGCCCCAAGGCACGCTCCGCCTTCGCGACCTCAAGCACCATGCCTGGCCGGTAGGCAGCTAGGTAACGCAATTCCTCGCGGGTGAAGTTCACGCGGTCGAGCACCTCGAGCGCGATCTTCTCCGGACCGATTTCCCCGTTCGCTTGCAGGCCGCGTTGGACTGCTTCGTTGACCGCAGAGCGAATCCTGCGGCCTGAGGCATAGATGGCGGTGAACTCGCGCTCAGAGGGCGGCAACGAGAGCCAGCGTTCCGCCGCGACGATCGCTCCATCGCCTTTGGCTTCGATGGTGTGCCCTTTGAGGTGGTCCAGCGCCGATCGCACGAAACCCGCCTGCGCGGCCGCCTGCGCTTGCCGCAGAACGGGATCGCGGCCGCGGAGATTGGTGTTCATTTCTGCCTTGGCGATGCCGCCCCGCTGAAGCAGCGCGAACGGTTTGCCGGCATCGACCGCGCCGAGCTGCTTGCGGTCACCTATCAGGACCAGGCGATGCACGTTGGCCAGGTTGGCGATACGGATCAGCCGCTCCTTGTCGGCGTTCGAAATCATCGAGGCTTCGTCGAGGACCAAAACATGATTCTTAAGGGCCGCCTCCGCCTCGGTTTGGTGCGCGCCACTACCTAGCTCGTCGATCAGCTTGCCCCAGTCCGTTAGGAAGCGAGCGAGCGTCTGCGAACGAATGCCGGTGTCGCCCTCAAGCATCTGCACCAGCGTGTTTTGAACCGCGAGGCCGATCACCGGATGGCCTTCTTCGCGCAGCACTTCGGCTACTGGCTTCAGCAAGCTCGACTTGCCGGCACCCGCAACGCCCTGGACGGCGATCGTGCGGTCGGCCGAGGACAGGATGAGCCGCGCGGCGCCAAGCTGCCCCTCGTTGAGCTTAAACCCGTGATTGATCTCGGCCGAGGCCTGAACGCGACTTTCGGCTTCGTCACCGGCAATGCCGGGCTTGATCGCGCCTTTGCCTTCGGCCGCCCAGGCAAGAATTCGCGTCTCCACTTCGACCGCCTCACGGCTCGCGACCCAGCCCCTGTGCTCGCCCTTTCCTTCAAAAAGGTGACCGGCGCGGACCAGCGACCGGACAGCAGCTTCCACATGGCTGATCGTCGTGGCCAGCCCGAAGTCGAGCGCGGCCTTGTAAAGCGCCTCGCGCTCGAACCCTGCCTCGCGCTGTGAGAGATGGCGCACGCCCGAGGCGACCGCCTGCGCCGCCGCGATGGCTTCGGGACCTTTCTTCAAGACATGGCTCGGCACCAGCGGGTCGCGCTCTTCGCCCGAAATGCGCGCGGCAAATTCCCGCAGGCGGGCGATACCGCGCTCGACCAGCGTCGTCGGGCGCGCGGTCTCCCGCTCCTGCTGCGCGGCCCGCAGATGCGCGGATTCGACCAGCGGCTTGAGGTCGAGACCGATCTTCTTCGCCGCCTGGTCCCAGCGAACGGTGAGCGCGCCGCGGTCCTCGATTGCCTCCTTTGCCGAGCGGGTGACAAGGGTGGCAATTCGCCCGGCCTCCAGTCCCGAGCCGCGGCGCGCATCGAGCACTTCCTGCCGCCGGGTGGAGAAAGCCATCAGCTGCTCGCGACTGATGCCGCGGGCCTCGAAATTGCCATGCTTGAGCGCCGGCCCGGCCTCGTAGCCGAGCTTGTCGACGCTCGTGCGAAAGCGCGCCATCGCAATCGAATTGAGGAGCGTGTTCAACGACCACAGCCGGTCGTTCTTGAGCGTGCGCCACACTCCGTCGGGCCCGCGGGTCACATTGGCGACGACCGCATGAAAATGCAGATTGGGCTCCTGGTTGCGGTTGGTGTCGTGCTGGAACAGACCGATGGCAAGGTTGCCGGTGGCGACCGTGCGCACCTGCCCCTTCTCGACTAGCCTGGTTTCGGCAGCATTCTTTTCCGCCCAGGCGAGCGTCTCGATGACCGCTTCGCGGTAGGCTTCGACGATCCGCTCGTCCTTGCCGAGGAGAGCCAGCAGCGACCAGCTCTTGGGCAGCGAAAAGGTGAGGTCGGTGCCGGGCCGATGCCACTGGCCGTGATTGCCGACGTTCGATCCGTCGGGTAGCTCGCCGCGCAACAGCGCATCGAAGGCTTTGGTCTCGACGCGGCCCTTCAGGCCCAGCAGATCGGCGCCTTTGCCGATCCACTGGCCCGACCGGTCGGCATCGGCTCTGGCGTAGTAATTGTCAGCGGCGAAGTAGCTCGCGGCGGCCGACGGCGAGCGGACATTGGCGACAGAGAGCATTGGCGGCGGATCCCGTTTGGCCCCTCAAGCCTCCCGCCAGGCGATCAGATATCGGGCCCGATATCGCCCAGGTCGCGGTCCTGCTGTTCGCGCGCGGCGCCTCCGAGCAGCGCGCGCTGCTGATCCTCCTGTTGCCGGTGGTCGGCGCAGTTACGATCGCGTGCCGCATCCTGTGAGGTTTGCGGATCAGGGACATCCGGGCGCGACGGCTTGTCCGTCAGGCCGGCGGGTTCTCTTGGGCTCTCCCTGGCTTCGCCCAGCGGCAATTCGGATTGCGCGTGAGCACCGGTTTCCGGCCTGGAGCTAGACCTTGATGCAAGCCGCACGTCAATTGCCGGATCGGAGGGCAAGGACGCCTTGGCCGAGGCTTGCTTGCCGCCTCTTCCCGATTTCGGAGTGTCCGACTGCGCCGCGCGATTGCTCCGCGACGGTGCCTTCTGCGGTTCAACTGATGGGCGATCCTTGCGCGCCAGACGGCGCGGTTCGCCGCCCTCGTCGTCGCTCCCTGCGCGATGCTCCGCATTGCCCCGAGTATCAGAACGATCGCTGTCGCTGCGGTGGGCTGCGCCGGTTCGCGATGGCATCTCACGCGCGATGAACCCTTCGGCAAAACGGGGCCAATCGCGCGGGATCAGCGTGACCGGCGCTGCCGGGAATCCATCCGGAAACTTGATGAAGCCCGACAGGCTGGCAAGCTCCATGAACTCGTCGGGAAGGAGCAGCGGAACGACCTGTCGGCGGGGTGTCAGGCTGACCGCGTCGCGGGCGTTGTTGTAGCCATAGCTGTAGCCTTCTTCCATTTCGCGGACCTCGCGGTGCCCAACGACATCGGAGCACCAGGTCGCGGTTTCACGGTCTGCCGTGGCAAGAATCAGCTTGGTTCTGGCGAGCGAGGACAGGGTCATCGCCATGTTCTCGCCGTAGACCTCCTTGAGCTTGGCGAAGGCATGCACGCCGGTGACGATTGCGCCGCCGAAGTTGCGCGCGGTCTGGAGGCCCTTTTCGAGCGACGGCAGGCGGTGCAGAGCCCCCAATTCGTCGATCAGGAACCACAGTTTGAGGTCGCGCGTGCGCCGCCCGGTCATCAACGTGTTGATCGCGGTATCGAGCCACAGCGTGAGCAACTGCGAGAGCACGCTCATGTCGACATAGCGCGCCGAAAGGAACAGCAGCGAGCCCGGTCCGCATGTCCCCCTGACCCACTTGCGGATCGAAAACGGCTCTCCGTCCGAGGGCAACATTTGCATCGCCTTGGCGTTGACGTTGAACACCGCCCGCACCGATTCCGCCATCTTGGCTGCGCTCGGCGTAGTGATCGGTCCCGCCATCGTGTCCTCGAGCAGCTTGTGCAGATCGGACAGGTCGGCGTTCATCAACTCGTCGGCGAGCGCCTGGTTGCTGCCCCGTCCTTCCGCGGCGAGTTTGATGCAGGTCTCGACGAACATGGTGCGCGCGGCAAGCACCCAGAACTGTTCCGAGCCGCCCCCGTCGTGGGGCACGAGCGATTCCGCGGCGGAATGGAATTCGGCGCGCGAGGTGCAGTCGTTGAACACGCTCCAGCTCGGGCAGCGGGCATCGAGCGGGTTGAGAATGACGTCGCGATCCGCCTCGTAAAAGGTCTCGATGAAGGCCCCAGTGAGGTCGAAGATCACCGCGCGTTCGCCCCGCTCTCGGATTTCGGCTACGAGATCGGTGAGCGCGACGGTCTTGCCGGTTCCGGTGGTCCCGACCAGCATCGCGTGGCTCTGCTCGCGCCGCCACGGCCAGCTCACGCCGCCGAGATGTGCGGGGGTATAGAGCCCCGCTTCGCGCAATGATGCGCGACCGGCCAGACGCCATGACCAACCCATTTCGCTGCCGTATTCGCGCGCCCGTTCGCGGGCGTTGTGCCGGGTAATTTCGAGCTCCAGTTCGGGCAGCGTTGCGAGCGAAGAGCCGCGCACATGCTTCTTCTGTTTCGAGCGCTCGCCGAAGCGTTCGGCAATCCACCAGAAGGCGATGAACAGCGGGACGAGGACCAGGCTTGCCACCAAGAACGTACTCCGCAGCGCCTCCCCGAATGCGGCGACCGCGGCGCGCATCGGCGGGTACTGGGTGACGACCGACATGGGGAAGGCGGCGGTCTCGCCGTCGCCCAGTTTGAGGTGCACGAGCTTGGCGGAATCGAACTCCATGAAACCGTAGGCGGAGGCGTAGAGATGCATCCACAGAAGATAGACCTCTTGCTCGCTGAGCGAGGATTGGACCTCCCACCAGCCAAGGCCGAGTATGACGAGCACGGTGACGAGCAGCGGTCCCTTGAGGCCCGCTGCAAACATGAAGCCGAAGTGGCCCAGCAGCTGGCTACCGCGGGTGAAGTTGACGAGATTATGCTTCATGCTCGCCTCCCTTGCCGGAAGCCGGAATGAGGCCGAGCCGCTCGAGCCTACGGTGATAGGCTGCCAGCGTGCGCTCCCTCAGAGACTCGTCGGAATGGTGGGCCAGCAGCGCGTCGAGCGCGACGGTCGCGAACACCCTCTGCCGCTCGGGATCGACCCCGGTGGGGCGCAGAAGCGCATCGTTGTCGCGGGTCCAGGCGGCGACCAGCAGGTCGCGCACGACGATGCTGACGCTGACCTGCTTGAGGCGCGCCTGGTCCCTGATCCAATCCGCGATAAGCGGCGGAACATAGCTCTGCAGACTTTGATGACGTTGCACTTTTCCAAGCTCCTTGAACGATGAGGAACCTGGTTCACCCTGCGGAAGGCGAGGATCAGACTAAATCACGGGCAGCCTGTAGGAAAACGGAAAGTTCGCCCATCTGTTCAAGGCCTTATGGCAGATTGATTTACGCGCGAATTGCGAATCCGCTTCATGCATCACCGGCAAATCAGTTGCTGCATCTCGCGAAATCGAGATGTATCCCATTGAAGAAACGAGAAAACATTTGGCAGCACCGCTGCGTACGGTGTGCGCGCAGTTGTTCCCTATTTGGACCGAGTTGATCGACCACTTCCCCGCCTGATTTCCGATGGCAAAGGCCTTGGGTTCACTTGGATTGTGCAGCCCATCCGGCGCTTGGAGGATAGGCTTGACCTGAGCCCTTATCAACGCTGAACCCGCCAATTCGTAGCACTTGGCCATCGTATAAGGCGGACTTCGTTCCACAATAGGCAGCACATCTCGATGTGCTGGTTCTGCGGTTTCCGCAAACTAGCGGGAGCCGTCAGCGTTCAGATCGGTGCCCAGATGGCGGCTTAGCCCCTCTTCTGAAAGATTGCTGCCGTTCAGCAAGCGATCCCATGTCAGACGCTCGGCTGCGACCTGCAATTTCTTGAAATCGGTCCTAGTTCAAATGGCGCAGAACGGCTGCATATGGGACTTTGCTGCCATTACCAATCGACCTGTCGAACGGCAGGGTCTGTGACAAGCCGACATTCAGAGTTGGCCGGACCGGCAGCGCAGAATGGCAGAGAATTGGCCGGTTGTTGCTTGGCTGAATTCGGTCAGCGAGAGCCCGAGAGTGACCGTTTATCAAGATCGGAAATTTCAATCCGCCCCTATCCGAAAAACCGGACCTTTAGCGGGACAGCGGCCGCGCCGATCGCTGCCGCATCGCCATCGACCTCGGTGACCAACAATGCTGGCAGCGGTTTGATGAGGCCGCGCCGCGGCACGCTGTAGAATCCGATCGCCTGCACCAACTGGTCAGCCAGCGGCCGCGGCAGCCTGCCGCCCAGCACAATCACCTCGGGATCCAGGACGGCTGAAATGGCAGACACGACGGCGCTCAGCTTGGGCACGACCAAACTCAGCCACTCCGCGATGGCAGGATCGTCCGGGTCGAAGTGCCGGATCATGTCATAGATGTCCCGGTGATGCCGGCCATTTCGCGCCATCAGCACGCGCAGGAGTTCCAGAGTCGGGCGAGTGTCCTGCTGGTCAGGCGGGAGGATCCCGGCAAATTCACCGGCATTGCCGAAAACGCCCGGATACAGCGTTCCGTTGATCACCACACCGCCTCCAAAACCCATGGCGAAAAACAGGTAGGCAAAGGTGGTGTGGCGGCGGCCCACGCCATTCAGCGCCTCTCCCATGGCGGCAACATTGCCGTCATTGTCGACCCACACCGGGCGTTCAAGCGTGTTGGCAAGCAATTGATCCAGATCGACTAGCGCCAGCGCATCGAGCAGTTCGGGCGGGTTTACCTGCCGCCTTGTCCCGGTAAAGGCGCCGGTAACCCCAACTCCTACACCGGCAAGATCGCGGGTCACCAGTCCTGCCGCACCGAGCAGCTCGTCATACAGGGCTCGGCATAAGCCGAGGATCGAGGCCTGATCGAAGGCGACAAGATGCTGCCAGCGGGTGGCAACCACCTCGCCGGCAAGGTTCATGACGGCGCCCGATACGGCGTCGGTCATGATTGAAAGGCCGATGGAATGGGCTGCGCCCCGGTTAAGATCCAGCCGCACGCTGGGCTGGCCGCGTCCCTGAATAACCCGCTCACCCAACGTCAGCAGACCGCGCGCGACGAGCGAATCGACGATGCGCGAGATCGACTGGGCCGTCAGCGTGGTGGCTTGGGTGATTTCGGCTCTGGTCGCAGCCTGTCCCAACCGCACCATCTGGAGCACCTTACGCTCGTTGGCAGACAAGGCGAACCTAGCAACATCGGGCGGCGATGATGATGGCTGCGAAAAGTGCACGGCTTGCATGGTCGACAAGTGACGAAGGCAACTGGGTTGCGCAAGCCCCACCGTCGCCGGCCAATTAATTCACTCACAGTGAAATAGTAATGTCACCAAGCATTGCTAGCGCAGCCGCAGGGCAGAAAGCAGCGGCCAGAAACCACCATCGGCGTGGTGCCATGATCCCACTGCTCGCCGGATTCGATGACAGGGGAAATCTACCAATGACTCACCAAGTCAACACCTGGCCCAGCGCGCCGAGGCTCGTCACGCTTGCCCGGCTGCTGCTCGTCGGCACCAGCCTGCTTGCCGTTGTCCCCGCCGCAGCGCAGGACGCGACGGCGGCCGCCGATGTTGAGGTCGCCTCTGACGACGCCATCGTGGTGACCGGCTTCAAGCTGCAAAACCAGCTGGCAATTCAGGCCAAGCGCGAAAGCGACACCACCGCTGATTTCCTCGCCGCCGACGAAATCAACCGTCAGCCCGACTACAACATTGCCGATGCCTTTCGCCGCGCGCCGGGGGTGTTTACCATCTTCGACGAGGATGAGGGGCGGTATGTCGGAATCCGTGGGCTCAACGCCGATTTTACCGTGGCGCAGCTTGAAGGCGCGCTGATCGCCACCTCCGAACGCGGCAATCGCCGGGTCAACCTCGAAGCAATCCCGTCAAGCGCGGTCAAGCGCCTGGAAATCTTCAAGTCGCGCACCGCCGACATCGAAGGCAATGCGATTGGCGGGACGATAAACCTCATCACCCGCTCGGCGTTCGACACCAACGGCCTTTACCTCGCCGGATCGGCCGCGATCGGGTTCACCGACAATCAGGACGTGCCGGGCGAAGGCGTTGGCCGCAGCAGTGATAATGGCCCATCCTATCGCGGCGAGTTTACCTTCACCGACACCTTCGCCAACGACACGATCGGCGTGGTGCTTTCGGGCGCCTATCTCCAGCGCCGCCGCGATCAGCAGCGCTTCAACGCGGGCACCTACAGCTCGACCCCGCTCAACGACTTCCCGACCGTTCCCAGCGTGATCTATCAGGGCTACCCCAACACCATCGAACGGTTTGGCGGCTTTGCCAAGATCGAATTCGAGCCGAGCGACACCTTCCATGTCGACGCACTCGTTTCCCGTTACACGCAAGAAGATGCAGAGTTGCGGCTGGGCCAGCAGATCAACCTGCGTGGCACGCAGACGGTCAACGGCGATGCCAACAATTTCCCGCAGGGGCAGGCGTTCATTCGCTACAACGACTTCTTCATCGACAAGCCGCTGTTCACCGCGCAAACGCACCTGCGCTGGGAACCGGCGGAAGGGCACGTGGTGCGCGCCGCCGCCAGCTATTCCGAGGCGACCTTCCACGAGCCGTCGAACGAAGTTCTGTTCACCACACCGAACAATCAGACCGCGCTGGGCGGGTCGTATACCTTTGAAGACCTCGCGCCGATCGTGACGGTCAATGATCCTGCCTTTCTGGACAACGGGGCCAATTACCCCTTCACCAGCTACATCTTCTACGAACAGTTCAGCGATGATTTCGTCGAAGAATATTCGGCCGATTACAGCTACAACCGGGCGCGCGGTGATCGCGGGCTGGGATTTGACGCGGGCGTCCAGTTCCGCGAAAACCGCCGCGATTTCGACGAAGATCGGTCAACTTTTCGGCTCGGCTCCGGCAACACCCTGAATGCCAGCGGTTTCATTCTGAACGAAACCTTCAGCGGGCCGTTCAACCAAAACAACCAGCTGCTGCTTGATGGCGGAGCGTTCCTGAACTTCTTCGGGACCAACCGTGCATTGTTCAACGAAACCGTCGCGAACACCGCGGCGGACTATTTCTTCCAGGAAGAGGTGCTCGCCGCCTATGGCCAGCTTGGTTTTCGCGGGGACGGTTTCAATATCCTCGCCGGGCTGCGTTATGAGCAGACCGACACGCTGGTTGAACGCCAGCGCACGGTCAGCGGCGTCGTCGGCCGGGTGGAGCGCACCAACAGCTATGATAACTGGCTGCCTTCGGTCACCGGCTACTACAACCTGACCGACGACCTGCGCCTGCGGGCATCGTGGTTCAAGGCGGTGGGGCGCCCAAATCCGATCGATCTGGCCGGGTCGGAGAGCGTCACCATCGCGGGCGACGGCACCCCGCAATTGTCACGCGGCAATCCTGATTTGCGGGCGCGGGAAGCGGACAGCTTCGATGCCAGCCTCGAATATTACTTTCCCGGCTACCAAGGCCTGATCGCGGTGGCCGTGTTCCACAAGGACATCAACAACGAGATTTTCCGGTTCCAGGATGAAGAAACCATCGATGGCATCGTTACCCTTGTCACCCAGCCGCGCAACGTGTCGCAGGCGCGGCTGACCGGGCTGGAGCTTAGCCTGATCCTCAATGATCTGGGCGAAATGATCGGTGTGCTTCCCGGATTGGGGCTGTCGACCAACTTCACCATGTTCGATGGCAAGGTCGATGTGGTCGGCAATGGCGCCGTGGTCCTGCGCGAACTCGATCAACTGGTGAACCAGCCCAAGCGGGTGTTCAACGCGGCATTGTTCTACAAGCGCGGGCCGTTTGAAACCCGCGTGACCTATGCCAGCGCCAGCGGCGATCCGAGCGCGGTCTCGACCTCGGCAGTGGCCGATACTGATCGCTTCGATGAACCTTACTGGCAATTGGACTGGACCGGACGTCTCAGGGTCACAGAGCAGTTTCAGCTGACCGCCGAGGTGCGCAATATCACCAATGAAACGCGCGGCAATGTGCAGACGACTCCGTTCGGCGATGCCCTGCGCGATTTCAGCCTGTATGGCCGGACGCTGTTCTTCGGGGTGGCGTTCAAGTTCTAGACCAACAATGTCCTGATCGGCGCGGGGCTGGCCTTTGCCTCCCTCGCGCCGTTGGTTCCCGCTACAGGCTACAGGCTACAGGAACGTCGCTTTGCAAACCAAATCCCTTTCTGCGGTCGGCATGGTGCTGGCGTTGCTGGCGGCGACCACGGCCTGCGTCAGCACGGCTGGTGGGCCATCTGCGAGCTTGGCGAACAAGGCAGCCGGGCCGGACGCTCCGGCTGCGGCGATCCGTCCCGGTGTTCGTCATTATGAACTGATCCGCCAAGGTGAATTCTTGATGGTCGCGCAGGTGCTCGAACTGGACCTCACCCGGTCCGATCTGGCGCTGATAACCACCCCGCCCAATCCCGCCGGTGGGATGGAATTCATCGCCAAGCGCACCACGCGGTTCCTTGACGAAACAGGCGCCATCGCGGCGATCAACGCCAGCTACTTTCTGCCGTTTGCCGGGGGCAGCCCGGGGGGTGAGGATTACTATCCCCGCGAAGGCCAACCCGCCAGCGCATCGGGCGCTGTGATCGCCAACGGCGCGGTGGTCTCTCCCGTTGAGACCGATCTCGACATTCGGGTGAACGCGATCGTCTGCTTTGAACGGCTCGCTATCGCCATTGCCGATGGTCAGGCCTGCCCGGCCGGTTTCTCCAGCGGCGTGGCGGCCGGACCGCGGCTTCTGGCAGAAGGCGAACGGCGCAGCTTTGCCGCGTTTGATAACCGCTACGCCTCCACCCCGCAGCCGCGCACCGCTATCGGTGTCTCGGCGGACGGGCGGCGCGGCTGGATGGTGGTGGTCGACGGGCGGCAGAAGGGCTATAGCGACGGCGCGACGCTGCAGGCGCTGACCGATCTGTTTGTCGAACTGGGGGCCAGCAATGCGATCAATCTGGATGGCGGCGGTTCGGCGACGCTGGTGGTGGAAGGCGCGAGCGGTGAGCCGCGCATTCTCAACCGTCCGGTCCATACCGACACCCCGGGACGTGAGCGCCCGGTCGCCAATCACATTGCGCTCGTGCCGATCACGGGCGACAGGTAAAGGAAACCCGCGGTTGCGCCGGATCGCAGTGGCGGCCCTCGCCGTGCTGTTGCCGATAGCGGCCGCCGCAGCCCAGCGCGGCCTGCCGGCCGATTGGCCGGTCTACCAGCCCCCTGAGGTGCAACAACTGGAAGCGGTCGAAACCGCGCGCTTGAGCGCCCGCGAGGCGGGCCAAGGCGTCGCCGTTGACGACGCCCATGTTTATGCGGTCGGCAATTTCGTGATCGCCCGCTATAATCGCGCGACGGGCGAGCGTGAGGCGATCTGGCGCGGCGAGCGCGGCGGGCTGATCGGGCATCTCAATTCCTGCTTCGTCGAAGTCGCTGAATTGTGGTGCGCCAATTCCAATCACCCCCGTTTGCCGTTCGCCAATTCGGTTGAGATCTTCGACAAGACTACGCTCAAACACGCCCGCTCGATCCCGCTCGGGATCATGGACGAAGGCTCGCTGGTGTGGTTCGACCGGATGGGGAGCGATTGGATTGTGGGACTGGCTCACTACAACGACGAAACGGGCCTGGCTTTCAAGAACAACAGTTTCGCTGGGGTGCAGCTGCATGATGAACGCTGGCGGCGCATCGGCGGCTGGGCACTGCCGCCGCAGTTGGTGGAACGCATGGCACCACAGGCGGCCTCGGGCGGGGCGATCGGGCCGGACGGGCTGCTGTATATGATGGGGCATGATCAGCCTGAAATGTATGTGCTGGCCAGACCAACAATGGGCCCCTATCTGATCCACCTCGCTACCATCGCCATCGCTGCCGAGGGGCAGGCCTTCGATTTCGACGAAAGCCGTCCGGGCGAGCTTTGCGCAATCAGCCGGCCAGTCCGTGAAATCCGCTGTTTCCGCCTGCCGCAGGTGAGCATCGATCCCCGCTACGCACGACGCCTGCGCGACTGATCCCTGGGCCATGAATTCGACCGCGTTGTCGATTTACGGCTTCGGCCATTTCGGCAAGAGCCTGCTGTGGATGTCAAGCGGGCTGACCTTCGCCTTTTATCTGACCGAGGTCGCCGGTTTACCCCCTGCGACCATGGGTTGGGTGCTTGCGCTGTCACTACTGGTCAATGCCGCCAGCGACTGGCTGATCGGCAAGGCGCTCGGCCCCTACATTGTGACGATCAGCGCGGCATCGCGATGGCAGTTTGCCGGATCGGGGCTTGCGTCTTGCTGCTTCATCCTGTTTGCCCAGACCGGCACCATCAGTCCCGATTTTCGCACCGCCTACGCGCTGATTGCACTGATTCTGTTCCGGCTCGGCTATTCGCTTTATGATGTGCCGCAGAACTCTCTGCTAGGTCTGGCTGCGGGCGATGATGCCGATCGTTCCCAGATTGCTGCCACGCGCTATGCCGCTGCCGGCCTTGCCACCATCGCCGTCACGCTGTGCCTTTCGGTCTGGATCGTGCAGACCGACATTGCCCGCCGTGAGGCAATCTTCGGTGCGATGGCGATCGTATTTGCGGCCATCGCGTGTGGTTCATCGCTGCTGGTGCGTGCCTATTTTTCGCGCCAGGAGGCGCCTGGCAATGCAGGCTCAAGACCGCCGGGTGGCCCGTCTGCGCTCGACCTCAGGCCCTTGCCGACCGTGCTCGCCTTCGGTGCGATCGCAATCTATTCAACCCTGATGCCGGTGTTCACCGAGCTCAAGGTCTATTTTGCCGCATTCGCACTCCCATCTGAAACGAGCAAGGTCGCGTTCCTGTTGTGCAGTGCGGCCGGGCAGGTTCTGGCCCAGCCGGTCTGGGCATGGATCGGGCGGCGAAGAACGCTGGCTTCGCTGTTCCGCCTGGCGGCGCTGGCGGTGATCGGGGCGGGCCTGTTTTTCGGGATTGCCAGCACGGGATCAGTCCATTGGGTGCTGATTGCCGCCTTCCTGTTCGGTGCTACCTCGAGCGGGCTGTTGATGGCGATCTGGTCAATCATGGGCAATGTCGCGAGCTTTGATCCGGACACCGCCTTGGCCCGGTTCGGACTGTTCACGAGCTGCTCAAAGCTGGCGCAGGCCGCGTCGGTCTTGCTGATCGGCCAGATCCTGACGATCAGCGACTATCGTGACGGCACATTCTGGGTCATGGCCACAGCTATGACCGCGTCGGTTGTGCTCACAGGCATATTGTGTGCGGCGCTCAGCCTCGCAGTAAGCAAGGCTTCGCCCGCGATGACATCCGGTTGAAGGGCGTGGATCGCGGAAATTTACTGCGGTTCGTCTAGACGGGTTCGCGCTTTGTCATCGGCTAGTTCTGGCGAAATCAGTTGTTCAATGGCCGATCGACGGACGGCGTTTGTTGGTCGAGATCTGCCGGAAGGTCTTGGGTCCGGAGCCGTCTCTGCTCGGCACGGGCTGCAAATGGTCGCTTTGCCGCACCTTTCAAAAATTCCTGCCGTTCAAAAAGCGCCCCCGTTCAAGCCACCGCATCCAACCCACTGCGCTGGATGATCGACAGCAGCCGCAGCGCGGGACCTCCCGGCTTCTTCGCGCCGCGTTCCCAGTCCGACACAAGGTTCTTCGACACGTTGAGATAACGCGCAAAGACCGGTTGTGACACATGCTCAGCCTCGCGAATGGCCTTGATCTCGTCGGGCGACAGAACTGGCGCAGGCGCGAGGCAGGCCTCGTCGAACTCGCGCATGGTGCGCTTGTCGATGCTGCCCGCTTCGGACAAGCCTTCCATCATCTCATGGACCGCGGCCATCGCCTCGCTCTTGTAGGTCTTTGCTTTAGCCTTGCTCATCGTCTTGCACCTCGACCAATCGGCCTGCTTCAACTTCCGTTTCGATCTCATCATCGCCCAGTTCCAGCATGATGCTGGCAGCCTTGCGATAGACCTTCAGTTCCGCCGCACTCAGGTTTGCCTTGTCGCTCTTGGCGAAGGCAAACACGAATATGGCCCGCCCGCCCGAGCGGAAGATCAGAATCGAGCGATAGCCGCCCGACTTTCCTCCGCCCTCGCGCGCGATGCGTTGCTTGATGAGGCCGCTACCAAGATCGGCATCGATCAGGCCCGATTCGGCCCTATGCACGGCATCTGCAAGCGTAGCATCGCTGATCTTTTCCTTTGCCGCGAACTTAGCGAACCAGCGGTTGGCGTAGATGCGAATGCGCGGGCTCTCAGTCATGTAGCAACGGCCCACTATCATACTTAGTGTTATGGCTCAATGAATATGAGCCGCTCATGTTTTGCTCGATCAGGTCGCCGATCCGCTGCGCTGCCTCGATCACATGACCATCATCAAGGTGCGCATAGCGGGTCGTGGTGCGCACATCGGCATGGCCCAGAAGCTTGCCGATCATCGGCAGTGTTTCCGAATGGGCGGCGGCGTGGCTGGCAAAGCTGTGCCGCAGATCGTGAATGCGGACGCCGGGTAAGCCCGCCTCGTCGCGCAGCTTGCTCCACAAATTGCCGATGTCGGTGATCGGGCGCTGTGTTGCCGGGTTCCAGAATACATACCGCTGCTTCTCACGGCGCGGCAGCGCGTGGAGGATGGTTGCAGCCGCTTCGGCCAGCCAGACCGTGCGCGGGCCGGTCTTGCTATCGGTCAGCAGCAATCGCCTTCCCCGCACCTCGCTCCATCTAAGACAGGTGATCTCCGACTTGCGGCAGCCGGTCAGGATCAGCAGGCTGATCGCCGCGCAATGCAGCGGAAAGTTTTTGCCGTGCCGGTTGAGCACTTCCCCGATCCGCCTGAACTCTTGATCGGACAGGTAGCGCTCGCACTTCCGCCCCTTGTTCTTGCGGATATAGAGGCAGGGGTTCGACCCTTCGGGCCGCACGCCCCATTGCTCGGCCTTGTTGAACATGGCCCGCAGGATTTCACCGCAACGGTTGGCGGCGCCAGGTCCGCCCGTGTTGGTGATTCGGTTGAACCAATCCTGCACATGGCGTTCCTCGATCTCATCGAGGAACAGGCCTTCGAATGCCCGGTCGAGATATTTCCGCTTGTAGTAGCGGTGAGTGTAGAGCGTGGAGGACTTCCATCTTGGTGATACCCTCTCCCAGTAGGTCTTGAGGAAGTCCCGGTAGGATGGAACCTTGCGGAGCCGCTTGCGCTCCTCCGCCGGGTTTTCGCCGGTATGGGCGCGCAGCAGCACGCGGCGTGCTACATCCATCGCCTGCGCACGGCTGAGCACCTTGGCATTGCCGATCGTCACGGTGCGGGTGCGCCCTTCCATCCGGGTCTGGACGATGTAGACCTTGCGCCCGCTGAGGTAATGCCGGGTGCCAAATCCCGGCAGTTCGCGTGTCCAGCACGTCTTGCGCAGTTCGGCCAGGCCACCGCACTTGCCAATCACATGGAGCCTGAGGTTACCCAGTTCCTCGGCGACGATCCCCCGCGGTGTCAGCGCGTTCACTGCCCGACTCCGATCAAGCGCGCGATGGAGCCGGAAACGCGTTCCGCCGCATCGGCGACGATCTCGTCGGACAGGTGTGCATATCTGGTTGTCGTTTCTGCCAGCGCATGCCCCAGCAGCTTGCCGATCACCATGAGCGAGATGTTGTCGCGGATCGCGACCGAGGCGAAGCTGTGGCGCAAATCATGGAGCCGCACATCCGGCAGGGCCGCGCGGTTACGGATTTTCGACCAGTGAATGCCCAGCGAGATCGGCTTGTCGGGATTTCGGAACGAAGGGAACAGCAGGCCGGTTGCTTTCCGGTCTGGGAGCGATGCTATCACATCGATAGCCTGCCGGTTGAGATAGACGATCTTCGCGCCGGTCTTGCTGTCCGGCAGCATCAGGCGCGGTTCCTGCACCCATTCCCAGCGCAGTTGCTCAATCTCACCGCAACGCGCGCCGGTAAAAATCAGCAACCGGATCGCCGCGACATAGAGCGGTTGCTCAGCCTCATAGTCCCGCAATGCTGTGGCAAGTCGCGCATATTCGTGTGCCGACAAAAACCGCTCCATCGGCTTGCGCTTGTAACGCGGCGTGCCCTTGCAGGGATTGGAGCCGCGCGGACGCAAGCCGAGGCGCTCCGCATAGCCCATCATCACCGAGAACACCGGCAAGGTGCGGTTGAACACGCCGGGCCGCTCGACGAAGCTGTCGCGCCAGAACAGGATGTCGCCCTTAGCCAGGTCGTCAATCCGCCGGTCGCCGAACGCGCCGAGGATTTCCTTGAAGATGGCGCTCTCATTGCGCTTGCGGGTCGATGGCTTCCAGTGCCGTGCGTAGTCCGCCCAGAATCGCTCGGCATAATCACGCAGCAACGGCGCATCGCTCTTCTGCGCAGCGCGGGTCTTCCTGCGCGTCGGCAGCCCATCCAGCGCCACTTCGGCCAGCTTCGCCCGCGCGAGGCGGCGGGCCATGGCAGGTGTGATGTCACGGGAGGTTCCGAGCGACAAGCGCCGCAGCTTGCCGCGCTGGCGGAACAGGACAAACCATGTCCGCCTGCCGCCGGGATTTACCCGCAGGCCAAAGCCCGGCAGGTCGATATCCCAATACTCCCGGATGCGCTTGCCCGGTTTGCGCCGAACGATGTTGCCATTGAGCCGAACCCGATTGCTCGGTTTTGCTTTTTCACCACTCCCGCGCCCATCACCGGATCGGGCTTGAACATGATTCGTGGCTTCATTCGCTGGTAGCAGATAGCCATTTGCTTGCATTGACTTGCTCCTCTTTGTAGAGGAATAACTTCGCGTAACCTATTGCTTAACAATCTCTTTCTGCCGCATGGCGGCGTACGGTGTGCCCACTGTTCCCCATTGCGCGGCCAGTGCCGGAGTTCGAAGACGTTGTGTTCCTGGGAGCATTTGCCGCTCTTCGCACAGGGAACGTGAGCAATCCCTCGCCGGCGAGATTTCAGGCAGCTGAAGATGAGTTCTGCTTCTCCCCGACAAGAGATCGCACCTGCGAAAGAGGCGGCGGCAAAGGACCATGTGCGAAGCGGCTGGAACGGGGCTTGTCGTTTCGGCCCGCGCGCGCTGGTCCGACCCGCCGCCGGTTCGCAAGTGCGCGCGGGGCCAAACGCAAAAAAGCCGCGCCCTCAGGAGCGCATCGCCAGATGCGCGGGACAGAGCGCGTCCACAGCCCCGCTCCGCATCCCCGAACCATCGTCCGGTGAGCGTGAAAAAAGGGCGGAGAACCGTCGCCGGTTCCCGCCCTCTCTTCACCTTCAGAACTCGTCGAGCATTCCCCCGCGCACGGTGTGAACCACCCGGTTCGTCAGGTGCGCCGGCAGGGCGTTGTAGTCGCCCTCGTCGAGCGCGAAGTAACCCAGATCATCGTCCTCGACGATATGCTGGTCGAAGTAGCTGTGCAGCGCGCGCCGTTCGGCAACCGCCAGTGCTTCGAAGTAGCGTTCCGCGTTCGACGCGATTGGAGCAAGTGAAGCCATGATATCCTCCTGATGTCTGTCCTCGAGACGACAGGAGTTCGGCCGATGGTCTTGCGGATCCCGGGTCCAGGATCGCCCTTTGGGCGACCGCGTCAGCGGCGGTGGGGGCAACGATTTTGTCGGACCGCAGCGAAGCGAAGGGGAGGCAAAATGGTGGGGCCCCGCCGTCCTTGACGCGGGAGCCGCAAGGCCATCACCATGGACGATCCGTGAGCCAGGACCATTCCCAACCTCTCGGATGAACCTAGGGCCCATCGAGCAGCGCAAAAAAGCTCTTTCCTACACCCGGGTGACCTAGGCAGACTGGACCACGGAGGCATCGACGAGGGGACAGGGAAAGGACCCCACGTATGCCCACGAAACGAAGCGCGGTCGATGCGCTCAGGAAGCTCGAAGCCGAGCGTCAAGCTCTCGACGAGCGGCAACGCGAACTGGAAGAGAAAGCCGCTCTAGAGCTGGGGCAGCTGATCCTCGGATCAGGTGTCGAGGCGTTCTCGAGGAAAGGCCTCAAACAGGCCAGCGAGAGGCTCGGCAAGCTCGGTGAAGCCGAAGCGCTCCGGCGGCTGGGAAGCGAACCGTCTGCATCCGGTCGCAACGGAACGCCCGCTGGTTCCTGAACAACACGAGAAGGAGCCCTGCCGCGCTTGCGGCAGAGCCCCTTCTTGGTCGCCGGTTAATCGATGACGTCAGTCGATCTCGGGCGCGTCGCGGTTGTCTCCGTCGCCATCCCTGGCGTTGCCGCGCGAGAGGAAGTCGACCTTGTCGGCGAGGATCTCGCAGCCGTAGCGCTTGACGCCATCCTGGTCTTCCCACTGGGTGTAGTGAAGCCGGCCCTGGACCGAGACGAGCTGGCCCTTGGTGCAGAACTGTCCGACGGTCTTGGAGAGGCCGTTGAAGCAGGTAACCCGATGGAATTCGCTGTCCTTGGCGGTGTAGCCGTTTTCATCCTTGTAGGTCTTGCCGTCCTTGTCGCGCGCGGGGCGGTCGGTGACAACGGTGATGCCGGTGACGGAGGTTCCGCCCTTGGTCTCGCGGGATTCGGGATCGCGGGCGAGACGGCCGGTGAGGATTACGAGATTGGTCATGTGACTGGTCCTTCGGTGTGCCAAACCGGAAACCATTTCCGGCTTGCGAACATCCAGAAGAAGCAGGGCATGGGAGGACTGCACCGCAGGGCGCGCCCGCGCCCAAGGGAAACGCTTTTGCAAGGGGTGGTGCGGGCAGGCAGCGCAGCTGCCAACACGGCCCGAAGGCAAAGGCGTTGCCGGCCTCAGCTGGCCTGATTCAGGACTGTTCGCGAAGAAGCCGGATTGGGTTCGGATGGCCTGGCGAAGGCGCACTGAACGCCGCTCTCCTATCCGCCCTGTTCCTCGCCCTCGCTGGCCGCCAGCAGGTCCATGAAATTGCGCGCCGCTTCCCGGTCGTCAGCATCTTTGAGCGCCGCCTCAAGGTCAGGCGCGGAGCCAAGCATGTAAAGCAGCGCCCACAGGGCAAAGCGCTTGCCGCGGTCCTTTTCGAGGCCGAGATCGACCTGGCAGCGCTCCAAACCCGTCGCCAGCACGTCGGGGCTTACCGCTGCAAGATCGGTGGATGAGAAGTAGCGTCGAAGCAGATCGTCGAGGTCCATGACGAAGACATAGCGTCATTTCGCGGAGTCTGAACCCGGGCATTCGGGACAGCCGCGTGAAGTGCACGATAGAGTCGCGGTATGGCCGGCGCGGCCGTGGTCGCTCGATGCGCGGCTTCGCCAAGACCAACCAGTCTCTAAGCGGCGAGAGCCTGCGCCGGAACTATGTGCCCGGCCTCATCATCGTACAGCAGTCGCCCGGCATCGTGCATCACAGCGTTGATCCATTCCGGGCACCAGCTGTCGCAGAACTCCTTCTCACTGCGTACCTCGGACCCGAACAGGCGCTCCAGCTTCCATAGGAGTGCGGAGCGATCCGTCGCGGGCATGAGAAGCAGGTCGCGCTCCCGATCGCACATCACGTTGCAAAGTCGCTCGACCTCATCGCTAGCCGCGTCGTACCCGAGCCGCTCCTGCGCGCCCTTGTGGTCGAGCCATGCCTGCCGGACTTCGGCGGCTTTGGTGCGGAACACAGCGGATATGTGATCGTCCCATGCATGCAGATCGTTGGCGGGGACCTGATAACGGGCCTTCTGCCCGCTCTGCGCCACGACCTCGAACCAAAGGTCAGGCCGAGGAGAGATCCGGTCCAGTTCATCCGCAAGCGGCTGCCAGACGACTGTATCGAAGCGCTCGAAATCGGATCGTGCCGATTGGTAGGCCGACATCGCGTCATCCCAAAGGCTAGTGGCGGTCGGGCCGCGAACCGCGGCGATTGTTGCATGCATATTCATTCAGTTTGCTCCTGTTTCCGGCGCTCCTGTGGTTGGCGCTGCGAAAGAGGAAATGAGGACGGCGGATTGCGATCGGGTTTCCGAAATGGCGCAACAGCGGGTGAATTGCCTCGCCTCCAGTCTTCCGGTGCGCACAAGGGACTCTTGCACGCCGAGGCCACTCCAAAGATGCGGGACACTCAGGCAGCGGTCTCCTAGCCGCCGCAGCGCATTCGAAGGGCGTGGCCTCAGCCAGCGCCAGGCTTAGTGCCCAGCGAACCGCGGCGATCGACCACCGTAATGCGGCGTGCCTTGGCTTCGATGACGAGACGCTCGGTGACGCCATTGCCGGGAAAGGCGATCACGTAGCGCGGGGCCATCGCCAGCATCTGCTCGTTGCGCTTGAACCCGGCCCGGGCACCCAACCTGCGATCGAGACCGAAGGTCAGTTGCTGTACCTCGTGGCGTTCGGCCCAGGCGGCTGCAAGCCGATCGGCGCCCTTGCCGTCGCCGCCATGGACGAGGAGCATATCAGGCACCTGCTCGCGCACTCGGTCGAGCGTGGCCCAGATGTTGTTCGCATAGCTCGTCGCTTCGTCGGTCGTGGCGAAGCTGGCGCGGCCTCCGGCGAAGACCACGGCGGTGCCTTCGGGCGTGAGCGCGGCGCGCCGACGTTCTGAGCGGACCTTTAGGAAATCGCGCGCATCGATGACCGCAGAGGTGAGGTTCTTTCCGTGCGCTACGCGCGACCCCGTCATCGGCTTCCAGGATGCCCCGGTCTCTTCGCGGTAGAGCATCGCCGCGACCTCGCGCATGTGCTCGAAAGCGAGCATGCTGGCTTCGGAAGCCTGCGCGCGCTCCACTTGCTCTTCGAGGTTGCTCGAGTGGACTTCCGAGCCATCAGCCGCCGAAAGCAGCGCACGGATCTCGTCGCTCGCGCGATCGACCTGCGCAGACTTGCGGGTCGCCGTGCGGTGGAAGAGATTGACGAAGCCCCAGGCGATGTCCTCGGCGTCGGCCTCGAGCGCGGTGTCGGCGAACAGGGCGAACAAGTCCGACCAGACGGCCGAGAGGGTCTGCTCGCTCGCCTCTTCGGCGGGAAAATCTGTTTCGTTGAAAGGTGCGGGTTGAACCGAAAAGCCGGTCAGATCGAGTCCGGCAAGCTGGGCGGTGAAGCTGTCGTACATGGGTCATTCCTCCTGAGCGAAGGCGACAGCCGCAGGGGAAGAGAAGTTTCCTGCGGCCTGTTCGCCGGGCCCAAAAGGGACCGGGTCGAGGGGGCCGCCGCACCGCGCAGCGGGAAACCCCGCAAGGCAAGGCTGGCGCGGGCCACACGGGCCGCAGCCTTGCGCGGGTTGCGGCGGAACCGGACCGGTCCAGGGCCCGCGCGAGCGAACAGGACAGGCAGGAAATCAGACTCCGGCAGGCCGCGCAAAGAGGGACTACGCGAGTCGAGCTTCAGCCGAGCGAAGGCAGTCCGAACCGCTCGGCCGTGAATTCCAGCACCTCGCCGGAAGGAAACGCAGCCAGTGCAATGAGTCGCCGGCCTTCGAGGCGCAGGTGCCAGCCGCGTCCGTGATCGGGCTCGGCCCTGGCAAAGCACGCGGGATCGAACAACGCGAGATTGATCCCCTGCGGGTCGCGCGCCGAAGGCGAGCGGATCGCCTGTCCACCCGCGGCACGAGCAGCTTCGGCGAGATCCTGACACGCCGAATAGTCGGCCGGGTCGATCCAGCGTTCGCTTTCGCGCGACAGCGGCGGCCGCGTGGTATCGAGCAGCCGGGCAATCGAGACAGGAACGGAGAAGCTCAGGTGTTCGCTCGTCCGGTTGCCCGGAAGAAAGCCCGGTGAGCGGCTGATGAAACGGAGCCGCCAGTAGGCGGTCTCGGTGATCGCGGTCTGCTCGCTTTCGCTGGAATAGAAGATGCCGGGCCGCTCGTTCGCACGCCGAAAGCGGCTGGCCACGCCGTGGCCATAGCGAAAGGGCGAGGCGAGCAGGTAATGAAGACCGCGCGCTGACTTGGGCAGATCCGGCTTGGCTGCATCGGCGAGCTCCTCGAGCCGCTTCTGGCCAGCGAGATTGGCGGCGAGCCGGTTGGTCGAGATTCGGTGCTGCGCTTCGACCACGCGCCAGACGGTCCTGCGGTAGCGGCGCAGCTCAGACGCGAGCGCGGTGGGCGTCCACATAGTCGCAAACCGTCATGAGACCCTTGAAGCTGTCGATCAGCTCAAGGGGCCGCGCCTCGAGGTCAAGATTTGGGGTCGCGAGCCAGGCTCGCGCAGCCAGATCGTCGCTCCCGAGCAGCGCGTCGAGCGAGCGGAACAGGCGCAACAGAAACTGGCCGGCTTCGAACGACTTGCTGGCCGGATCGAGCTCGGATTTGCCCGCGCGCAAACGCGAGACGGTGGCCTGAGACAGCCCAAGAATCGATCCAAGCTTGGCATTGGTCAGACCCCAGAATTCCGCAATTCGGGAGATTGCGTTGGTCAGAACCTTGCCATCTCCCTCCTCGACTTCAGCGGCTCTCGTTGCCATCGGCGCATCCTTTCATATGCACAATATAGCACCTAGCTACTCACTTGAACAGGTCTGCGTTCAAAGATGGCCTCGCCATTCGAAAACCGCCCAATCATGCGGAGCTCGCCGAATTTCGCTTCGAACCGGCTCGCCACCTGCGAAAGCCAGCGCTGCGCCCGCCCGGATCGCGGGTGATAGGCATCGGCATCCCAGTAACCACCGTCGTCGCGCTCGGCGAGCCAGATGGCGACAAGGTCGCAGTAGGTGGAGATCCCGCAATCGGCAAAGGCGTTGCGTAGCAGGATTCGATCTTCGCGGCCGCGCCACCCGTTGCAGGCTTCAAGTGAGGGAAAGGTGATGCGTGCAGTTTCGGTCACCTCCTCTACCAGACACTCATATTCCCACTCCCAATCGTCCTCGTCGTCGATCTCCAGAGTGCGGAAGGCGACGATTGCGCCGGACGGATAGCTAACGGAACGTCCCATCATGCACCTCCCTCAAGCCGCTTCGGCGAGATCGGCTGCCGCAGCCTCGCTACCGGCACCCGAACGCCCTCCGAGCCTCAGGATGAGGCTCGCAGCCTCTTCTGCCTTCGCGGCTGCCGTGAGCATGGCTCGATCATCGGATTTCAGAAGCTCAAGCCATTGCGCGATGTAGCTCGCATGGTGGTCGAGATGCGTGACGGGAAGACCGAGCTCTGCGCCAAGGATCGCGGCGGACAGCTCCGCCACCAGTTCTTCGGCCGCGTAGGATTCGCTTCCGAAGCGGTTCTTGAGATCCCGACCCAGACGTGAACCATGCCCGGTCCAGTGCGAGAGTTCGTGCGCCAGCGTTGCATAGTAGTGGTCATAGCCGTCGAACAGCGCCGCCGTTGGCATCGTAATCCGATCCAGGACAGGCTCGTAGTAGGCTTCGGCCCCCTGATGCCGAAGGTCGGCGCCCACATCTGAAAAGAAGGTGTCGAGCCGCTCTTCCCGCCCGGCAGGTTCGACTGGTTCGAGTTCATGCTTGGCACGATACATTTCGGGCAAGTCATTGCACTGGTCGGCGTTGAAGACCGCATAGGCCTTCAGGACACGCCGCTTCTCGGTGCCATCTTCGCCATCTTCGCGCTCCACCTGCTTGTCGTAGCTCTTGTAGAAGATCGCGATCGTCGATTTCTCGCCCTTGCGAACCTGCCCACCGAGCTTCTGGCACTGCTGGTACGTCATCCAGTAGGGCGACAGGAACCCGGCAGCATCGGCGATCATCCAGAGCCAGAAGGTGTTCATGCCCCGGTAGGGCGTGCCGCAACTGCGCAGGGGTCGTGATACCGGAACCCCGCGCCATGGCTTTACCCATGGTGTGGTTCCCAGCTCGAGTTTCTCGATAATCACAGAGGTGATTTGCGCAGCAGGGGATTGCCCGCCGCTGCGGCGTTTGAACTTGGACATGAGGTGTCTCCCGATTGCCGGAACGAGGTTGTCCCGTGGCAATCAGAAGAAGCCTTCTTTCCTCTCATCTGGACGTCGTGTCAGCTTTGCGCTCTGCGACGAATAGTGCGGAGAGACCGTAGATCTCGCCCATGAGTCGCATAGGTGCGGCCGGCGTCCTCCGTCTCGAGCGGAGCGGCGCGGGGAATATCTGCTATCCAGCTCCGCAGCATCCGGACGGCGAACCAGACTGTTGAGCTTCCTGGATCGGCGGACACGGAACATCTGCGAAGGAGCAGAAGACGCAGCAATCGCCCGAAAGCGGTCTGAGCTTCACGCCGCAATGGCGGCAGTCGTAAAAAAACCAGCAGGCATCGGTCGGCATCGTTTCGACTGAGGTGCCGCCGCACTTGGGACATGTGATGGTAGAGGTGGTCTGCATCACGCGCCGCCCAGCACGCGCATCAGCGGCTGCTCGATAAAACCCCACAACGCGCTGATAACGACGATCACCGTCGCACCCACGAGCATCGCCAGCGTGGCTCGACCTGGCGCCGGCACCGCGCAGTCCGCGTCAGCAGAGCAAGCGCGATGCTTGCGCAGGTAGAGCATCCAACCCGCAATGATCAGAACCGAGGCGATGATTGTCATCGGCCATCGGTAGGGAACGAATACAGCGAGACCGCCTGCTCCGAGCCCTAGTCCGGCGAGCGCGAGAGGCAGCACGCAGCACGCAGCAGCAGAGAACAGGGCGGTCAAACTGGCCGCCGTTCCCACGGCAGCGACACCTCGCTCGGGTCCCTGCAATCGGATAACGGGAGGGGCACTTCGATCAGTCAGGTCTCGTCTCCAGCGCGATTCGGCGCTATGTGCCACCTGTAGTAGCTACAGGATCAAGGAGTTTCTGCGTGGGCGGTCTTTCGATAGGCGAACTCGCCCGCCGCACAGGCGTGCATATCGAGACAATTCGCTACTTCGAAAAAGTTGGCCTCCTCGCCGAGCCCGATCGAACCGAAGGCGGCCACAGGGTCTTTACCGACCAGCATGTCAGGGCCCTGAGCTTTATAAAGCGGGCGAGGGAGCTTGGCTTCACGCCTGGCGAAGTGCGCGCCATCCTTGAACTGGGCGGCCCCGAGGAGGCGTGCTGCGACGAAGTTCGCGAAATCGCGGTTCATCATCTGGACCAGGTCAGGCGCAAGATGGCGGATCTCGAACGACTGGAGCGGCTGCTCGCCTCTACGGTCGAGCGCTGTTCGGGTGGGCACGTGCCCGACTGTCCGGTCATCGACATGCTGGATGGCGTTGCCCCCTAGAGCATGTAGCCTACGTCCGATGCCCCGGTAGGATAAGCAAACATGGTGCTCTTCAGATCATCGGCAGTGAGGTTGTGCCGAATAGCCAGAGCGAAGATGTTGATGATCTCGTCCGCGTGAGGACCGACGAGGTGCGCACCCAGAATTCGACCCGTGCCTTCCTCGACCAGCGTCTTGTATCCGTAGACCGGCTCGGCAAGCCGCCTCGCCGTGTACCAGCGCGAAGCGCGCTCGCATTTCAACCGGAATTGCGCTCCCGATCTGCGCGCCTCGTCCTCGCCCATGCCCACAGCGGCAATTGGCGGAAGCGTAAAGGCGACACTCGGCACGCCCCGATAGTCCGGCGTCCGCTGGTTGCCTTCGAGCAGATTGCCCGCGACCACCTTCGCATCATGGCTCGAAACAGGCGTCAGCGGCGGTCCCTGCTGGGCAGAATCGCCAGCTGCATAAACTGCCGGGTTGGTGACGCTCTGCAGGTACTCGTTGAGTTTGAGCCGACCTTGAGCGACAGCAACATCGGCGGCTTCGAGGTTCAGACGGTCGAGTGCAGGGGCGCGGCCGGCGGCGTGAACGACCAGGTCGGCCTCCACAGCGATCCTGTCGTCGCGTCTTTCGCCATGCACGACAAATCCGCTGTCGTTGCGCTCGATCGCAACCACAGTCGTATCGGTCATGACTTGCACCCCGATACTGTCGAACGACTCCGTCAACCAGCCGACGAGCTCCGGCTCGAAATGCGTCAGCATGCGCGGACCGCGCTGGACCACCGTCACCTTGGCGCCAGCGCGTGCGGCAATGTGGGAAAACTCCGCTGCAATGTAGCCGCCGCCGACCAGGACGATCCGCCGTGGCAGTTGCTCCATGGCCAGGAAGAACTCATTATCGACCAGATGCTCCTCGCCCGCGATACCGAGCGGCACGGGTGCGGCGCCCGAGGCGATCAGAACATGACGGCCGCTTAACTCTGCTGCATCGACCTTGAGTGAGTTCGGGCCGGTGAACTTGGCCGCACCGTGAAAAGTGTCGATGCCCTTATCGCGGTAGCGGTGCTCGTGCTTCTCCGGCACGGGATCGGTAAAGGTGCGCTTGAAACCGATCAATTCCGGCCAGTCGATCCGCAAATCACCGTCGACGCCGTGTCCGCTCATCCGGCGCTCCGCATCGATGACCTCCGCGCCCGAGACGAGCATCTTCTTGGGGTCGCAACCGCGCAAGGCGCAGGTGCCACCAAACGGCTTCTCGTCGACGACAGCAACCGTCCAGCCTGCATCGCGCACCCGCATCGCTGCGACCATTGCCGCCGTGCCCGTGCCGATGATTATCAAATCGTAGTCCATTTGCGCGCTCCTCAAGAGGAGAACGATGCTGTAGCTGATACAGGTTCCCCAAGGGGATCAACGGCCGTGCGCTGCGGTGTCGACCCCGTTGACATTCATTGCGCTCGTTGATTGCGGGTGAGCTCGAAGGCCGGCGCGGCAATCAGTTTTGGATAAGGCGAATGAGGGTTCCGTCCGGATCGATCAGGGCTCCGATCAGGAGACCGCCATCTTCCTGCTGCGGGGGCTGAGCCCGGGGGTGACCCCAACATTGCTCTGGCACTCCAGCGTCTAAACAAACCGAGTAAAACGCGGCCACGTCATCAAGCCGAAGACAGCAACTGAACCAGCTTTCGGCTGGGTTCAGGTCTGGATGTGGGAAGAACTCCAGTATCATGCTGTCACGCTTCAAGATCATCCAGCCGTCATCCCGCCAGTCCTGCCCGAACCCCAACTTGGCGAAAAATTTTGAGGTGACCTCAAAATCCCTCGACGGCAGGTTGGCTGTAGCGTGATCGATCTCGCATCCCCTCGCTGCTCATCATGGAGCTCCAGGCAGACGTTCGCAACGGCGTTCCTGCTGAATATCTAGCGAAGACGTCTCATCCACTAGGTAGAACGACTGACGGTTCAGACTTGGTCAAAACGACTAAAGGCGGCCCGTCCGGAATGGACGGGCCGCCAACCGCGCAAAACCACCTGTCAGGAGGTTCAGGCAGCTTGCTCGGTCAGTTCGTTGCCAGCGTCCTCCGACCCAGCAGACGTTTCATCGTTGTCGATGGGTTCTTCCCTTGGAGTGCCGAAACGCATGACGGCCGGAACCCAGGCCAACGCCTGCTGCTTCACCTCCGACAATGGCGATTGGCGCGAAGCCACGCACACGGGAGCCGCCTGGGTTCGCAATTTGCTTCTTCTTCGCCAATGTGGCCGCGATTAGTTGAGCCGATTGCACCGTGAGCTAGCGCTGAGCTTCAGTCCGCGGAAGCGAATCGTCCGAAGCGGATGGTCCGCTCCCGTTTACAGAAGACCCGGAGCGAGCGGTCCGTTAACGGCCACCTCGCGCCGTAAGCAACAGCGTCTACCCACAGATGCGGCGGTCAGTAGCAGTGAGCGGCGGCCTAAAGCCTTACTAAGGTAGCGCGAACGGCGACACGCATATGTTATGTTTGTCAGCGCGGTGCGTCAAATACCGACGTTCGCCGCCGCTTTCCGTCCTCAGCCGCTCTGACTACTCCGGCGTGGTGGGTCGGGTGGTCCGTGGCCAAGGGGACTCATACGGCGGCCGCTTCAAGTACTTCGCTCCACATTCAGGGCAGGCATCTGGCCACTGCCACGCGAATCGCGAATGCGCCGATCCGTGTACCACGGGGCCCTTAGGTCTTTCGGCGTGGAGGATTCCTCAGGCAACACTTGGTGCGAGGTAATTCCCAAGGCAGGTATGTGCCGATTCCGAAGATCGCTTAGTGACCCATGAACCAGGATGTTTCGGTATTCTTTATCAATTCGGCAGTTACGCCGCCGAGCATGCGCTCTGCGAATGGAGTGCGGCTATAAACGCCAGCAACGATTAGGGTTGCCTCCTCACGTTCCGCTTGGTCGAGCAAATCAATTGCAGCGTTTCCTCGGCGCGAAACATGAACGTGTTTGGCCGCAACCTCATGGCGGCGCAAATGCCTTGAGACGGCTGCCAGTCGGTCGCTGGACACTTCGTCCCCTACGCCAACCACAGTTACACTGTCCGCGCGCTGCAGGAAGGGCAAGGCGTCATGAGCGGCCCGGCGAGCTTGCGAGGAATCCTTCCACGCGACGATAATTTTCGGGAAGCGGTGGGTTGTGATCCCTTTGCCAAGACGAAGGACGGGCGTTCCCGATGCTAGAATGAGTTCGGCCGGATCCGGCGACACACAGGCTCCTTCGTCATCGGCGCTGGTGATAAGCAGATCGGCGGTAAGAAGATGCTCTCGCAACGCCGCGGATGGCTCGATTATGGCGGAACACCACTCTGCTTCCACTGCTGTTCCGGAAAGCACCGCGTCGAAAGCACTGCGCGTGCCTCGAAGAGCCTCTTCCATCGCGCGCGTTTGCTCGTGCGCGGAAAGAGCGCTCGCGGCCAGTACGTCGCCCACGATGGAACTGCGCGGCCAGGCGAAGGAGACGACGGACAGGCTGGCGCCGAACTCGACGGCCATTTCGCAGGCGTGCTCCAGCGTTCGATGCACGTCGCCACTCGGACAGGCATCGACGACGATCTCGCGGAAGCTCCCGGGTTCCTTGTTCTTCATGGCGGGTACGGTAGCACTCCCGATGCCGTTCGGCCAAATTGCAATGTACGGACAATCCTGCAAAACAATCGGACGGCATGATCGGCGCAGTCGAATTGAAGTCGGAGCAGCGAAAGGTGATGGCCCGCGCTGCGCTGGCGATGGCCTTCTGCTCAGGCAGCTTGGCGGCCGCCTATCAGCTGCTCCCGTTGGTGATGCGCTTCCCCGAGGGGTTGGCGCAACGTCTTGCGTTCGCCATTCAGGCCGACATCTTCGTATTCCTGTGGGTCTTGATCGGCGTGCAGCGGGTATCGAGCGGGCGCTTTCGTTCCGCCGCGGACAATCGCGGCTCTGCGTTCGGCCCGCCGAGCCCGGCCATCGCCGTCAAGGTAGCGTTTCTGCAGAACACGCTCGAGCAGGCGTTTGTCGCGGTAGGAAGCCATCTGGCGTTTGCAACGCTGGCAACCGGTCCCGCGCTCGCGTTTCTCCCGGCGAGTGTGGTCCTGTTCGCCGTCGGCCGCGTCACGTTCATGATCGGCTATCCGCACGGCGCAGGCGGACGAGCTTTCGGGGTCGTGACCACCGTCATTCCAACCTTGTTCCTCTATGGGCTTAGCGTCTGGCTCCTTGCGTCAACCTGACACTGAGGTGGGAACTGGCTCGCCGCGCGATCTCGGGTCTCGATAAGCGAGCAGCCGGAGCGCATTGGTCACCACGAGAAGAGTGGAGCCTTCGTGCATCGCGACCGCGGGTCCGATGCCAAGCCCGAAGATCGTTGCGGGCACGAGAATAGCTACCACCCCCAGGCTGACGAACACGTTCTGGCGGATGATCGAGCGGGTGCGCCTGCTGAGCCCCACGGCGAATGGAAGGTGCGATAGGTCGTCCGCCATCAGGGCAACGTCGGCTGTCTCGAGCGCGACATCCGAGCCCGCTGCGCCCATCGCTATCCCGACGGTTGCGCGCGCCATCGCCGGGGCATCGTTGACGCCGTCGCCGACCATTGCGACTTTGCCCTCGGCGCTGAGCTTCTTGATCGCCTCGACCTTGTCCTCCGGCATCAGGTCGCCCCAAGCCTCATCGAGCCCGACCTCACGCGCGATCGCCTCGGCAACTCTCTGGTTGTCGCCGGAGATCATGATCATCCGCGTCATCCCGAGCGACCGCAAGACCACCAAGGTCTGCCGCGCCGCCTCGCGCGGCGTGTCGAGCAGCCCAATGACACCGAGATCACGAGCGCCGCGTCGCACGACCATTGTGGTGCGTCCGTTGTTGCGCAGTTGCTCGATCGCCGCCGCCGCCTCGGGGGAAAGTGGCGCCACCCCATCGCTGCCGAACATCTCGGCCTTGCCGATCAGCACTGTATCGCCGTCGAGGGTCGCGCGCACGCCCCGCCCGGTCAGGCTCTCGAGGTCCGATGCGGGGGCCACCGTCGTATCGCCGAGCCGCGCTGTGCCGTCCTTGACAATTGCCGCGGCGAGCGGATGATCGCTCAGCGCCTCGACCGCGACGGCGGTGGTCAGAAGTTCGCTTTCCGACGCGCCGGGCATCGGCACGAGATCCGTGATGCGCGGCTCGCCCATGGTGAGAGTTCCGGTCTTGTCGAACGCGATCGCGGTCAGAGAGCCGAGATTCTCAAGCGGCCCGCCGCCCTTGACGAGCACGCCGCCGCGCGCCGCGCGCGCGACGCCCGACAGGACCGCGCTGGGCGTGGCGATGGCAAGCGCACAGGGGCTCGCCGCCACCAGCACTGCCATGGTGCGGTAGAAGCTGTCGCGGAAGGGTTCGTCAATCACGACCCCGGCGAACAGCAGCAGCACCGCGAGAACCAGCACTGCCGGCACGAAGATCCTCTCGAACCGGTCGGTGAAGCGCTGGGTCGGCGACTTCTGCGTCTCCGCCTCGCTCACCAGCTTGACCACCTTGGCCAGCGCGCTGTCGCTCGCCAGGCGAGTGACCTCGACCTCGATAGCGCCGCTGCCGTTGATCGTTCCGGCGAAGACCCGATGCGCCGCATCGATCCCTTCCGGGTTCGTACGCGCCGCCTCGCGGTCGGCAACGGCGCGCTTGTCGACGGGCATGCTCTCGCCGGTGACCGGCGCCTGGTTGATGCTGCTGTCGCCCTTCGTCACGAAGCCGTCGGCAGGTAGCCGCTCATTGGGCTTGGCCAGGACGACATCGCCGACGACCAGTGCGTCCACCGGGACCTCCTCGGTCCCGCCGCCACGTCGCACGACGGCGGTCTTCGGGGCGAGCTCGGCGAGCGCCTCGATCGCCCGCTTGGCGCGGCCCATCGCATAATGTTCGAGCGCGTGGCCCAGGCTGAACAGGAACAGGAGCAACGCGCCCTCGGCCCAGGCACCCAGCGCCGCGGCACCCGCGGCGGCGACCAGCATCAGCGTATCGATCTCGAAACGCTTGCGCCTCAGGTTCTCGACTGCCTCGCGCACCGTGAACACGCCGCCGAAAGCATAGGCGGCGAGATAGCAGGCAAGCGGCAACCAATCCGGCGCGCCCGCAATCAGCTTCTCGGCGGCGAAGCCAAGGCCGAGCAAGGCTCCGCAAACGAGCGCGAAGACCAACTCCGTATTGGCGCCGAAGATGCCGCCATGGTCATGTTGGTGGCCCTCCTCGCCATGATCACGCTCTCCGGGCGCGTGATCGTGGCCGGCATGGTCGCCCGCACCAGTTGCCGGAGGTGGAACAGCCCTGTCGGCGAGCGCGGCCTGGATCTGCTCGAGGGTGATGCTGTCGTGATCGAACTCGACGCGTGCCTTGCCGGCCGCGCTGACTTCCGCTTCGATGACACCGGGCAGGCTGCGTAGCCGGTCGCCGAGAAGACGTGCGTGGCGCTGATGCGTCGGGCCGGGAAGATCGAGCAGAGCGTGGCCGAAGCGGGAAGTGATGCGCGCGCCGGCGCTCGTCGCGAGCTCCGTAATGCGCGAGAGCGGCAGAACCTCGGGATCGTAGTGGATGCACAAATTGGCAGGCTGGCCATCCTGTGCAGGCGCGACGTGCGCATCGCTGATACCGTCGCGTTCCTTAAGGCGGGCCAGGAGGCGCACGACGCAAGCGTCGGCGGCATCGGGGATGTCAGGAAGAAGGACAGGGAGGTCGAGCTTGGTTTTTTCCGCCATGGTCGTTCCCCTTTGGCTGTTTCAGAAAAGGCGCACAACGTGCGGAGCGCGACAGTTTGCATCGAAATGCGAAACCACCAGTCGTTAGCTACCGAGACGACGAGTAGCCAGCAGTTGCCGCGTCGATGTTCGACGCGCTGCAGGGGTGAGCGCCTTACGGCTGCGACGGAGACTGGTTGGGCTTGGCGTTGGTCGCACGCTGCACCGCATGAAAGTCGAACCGCAAAGCGTCCTCCCGTGCAACGGTACCTCTATCGACAACTCCGCCTCGTCGAGAACTGCGACCATTTTCTGGACCCATCAATAAGTCCTGAGCCTGAAGATGTTTCGGCTGCCTTGCTCGGCCGGGACATGGTCTGATGTTCAATCGGAGGGGATACGCTGTCGAGGGAACCTCGAACGCGTCTATCCGATTCAAACCAGAGACCATGCCCGAAGGCGACGCCATGTTCTTCGCCGCTGACAACTCGTCTCGGGGCACGCGATTGGAGGAGCAGATAAATGGATGGCCTGATCGAACTCGACGAAAGGCTCCACATTTTCACACGGCCACCGAACGAAGCGGATGTGAGAGATCTCTCACGCGCCGGCATGCGGTCCGTTGTGAACCTGCGCGCACCCGGAGAAGCCGGCGAAGTCTTGGCTCCGGACACCGAAGGTGAGGAGGCGAACAGGAGCGGACTTGCCTACCGGAGTTTCCCAGTGACGCCCTCGGACCTTAACGCAGGAACCGCCTCGATCATCAGCGCCGAACTGGAACAACTGCCGGCGCCCATCGCCATTCATTGCGCCAGTGGCAAGCGCGCGAGCCTCATGGCGCTAGCCGATTGGGCCTATCGGCATGATGCAAGCGCAAGCAAAGCTGCCGCGAAGGCGCAAGCCGCTGGGCTCAAATTCAGCGAGGCCGATCTCCAGCCCCTGATCGAACGTGGAGCGCGGTCATGATCTTCCGACAACTGTTCGAGCCGGAATCCTCGACCTACACTTACCTATTCGGCTGGCAGGACACCGGCGAGGCCCTGTTGCTCGATCCGGTGATGGAGACGGTCGATCGCGATCTTCAAACTATAAAGGACCTCGGCTTAAGGCTTGCCTACACGCTCGACACCCACATCCATGCCGACCACATCACCTCTGCTTGCCGGTTGCGAGCGCTCACAGGCTGCAAGGTCGCTTACCCTGCGCAGGACGATCTCCCTTGCGCGGATATCGGCGTTGCGGAGGATCGGCCGCTAAATCTCGGCGACTTGAGCTTTCGTCCCCTCTTCACTCCGGGGCACACGGAGACGCATCATTGCTATCTTCTGGATCATGGCGGACAGCCTAGGGTATTTACCGGGGATGCGTTGCTAATCGATGGCTGCGGCCGAACGGACTTTCAAAACGGTGACACGGCTGCGCTCTTCCGCTCGGTTCACGAGAAAATCTTTACCTTGCCTCCGGACACTCTTGTCTATCCCGCGCACGATTATCAGCACCGACACGTGTCCACCGTGGCTCAGGAGCGCGAACGCAATCCGCGGCTGAACGACGCGATTCCCTTCGAAGAGTTCGAGGAAATCATGACCAATCTCGACCTCCCGTACCCGAAGAAAATCGACGTGGCGGTCCCAGCCAATCGCAAATGCGGCGACTGCCCCGAAGATGCCGTGGAACAGCTTCATCGGATCGGCGGCAAGTCTCCACAGGGTTGGCCGAGCTAAGAGCCCACGACTCTGCGAGTTTCGCTGCTGACTGCGTTGATGGGCAAACAGCAGCCAGTCCGCCGTCGAGTACAACTTCGCCTCCAAGAAGCGGCGAATCTCCCAACTGCTGGACCTTGCGCGCAAGGAGGCGACGGCGGTCACCGAGACCTGTCATGCAACCCGAGGCCCAATTCCAGCCAAAACAACTCAAGGCGGCCCGTCCGGAATGGACGGGCCGCCAACCGCGCAAAACCACCTGTCAGGAGGTTCAGGCAGCTTGCTCGGTCAGTTCGTTGCCAGCGTCCTCCGACCCAGCAGACGTTTCTTCGTCGCTAGCGGCTTCCTCCTTAAGAATGCCAAAGCGCATGACGGCCGGAAGCCAAGCCAATGCCTGCTCCTTGACGTCCTTCTCGCCGATGAACTCGCCCGAGAAGATGCGTTCGGCAGCCGAAGCAAGATCGGCCTTCTTGGAACCGGCATAGCGGCTGACAAGCTCGGGCCCGCCCACGGCATCGAAGGCTTCGAGGATGCGCGCTTTGGGCACGCGATCGAAGAAGTTCGCCGCCGTCGGCCTCCACCAATGCGCCATCTCGATCTCGAGCAAGGCGCCCAGCGCGTCGTGGAGCGGGAGTCCGCGCTCACCATCGGTATTGAGGCTGGCAATGAGCGTACGCGCGACCACGAAGCCGAGCCAGAGGCTCCGTGCTTCGTCGGGAAGTCCTCGGAACGCTACGAAGCGCTCAACTTCCGAGGCGCCGGCGCGCCAGCTTTCGTCGAGCGAACCAGTGAACTCTGCCAGCGCCGCACTCGCCGGAGCATCCTTGGCTTCAAATCCCGAGACCGGGCCGCTCGCCGCCGGCCCAGAGATCGTGAGCGCCTTTTTGGCGCGCCAGTCGTGACCATCGGCATCAGCCAGCGTGAAGATCATGACGTCGAGAGCCAGGCCGGGGTCGTTGGCAAGATGGACGGCAAGCACATCACGGCGCTGCATCGCAAGTTCGTCGAGCAGTCGCTGCGAATAAGTTGCAGGCTTGCTCGACGCATCACCGCCATCTTCGACGGGCTCGATGATGCCCTCGTCGGACTGTGCTACCTCACTTGCGGTGTAGTACTGCGGAACAAGGGTAGGCTCGCCACCGCGCGACAGGACCAGGAAGGCTCCCGCTTCTTCCTTCAGATCTTCGGCAAGCACCGGCGGGCGATCGTTGAGCGCTCGCATGGCCCGATCGATGCGGGCCAGTTGCTCCTCGGCTCTGGCGACCTCCTCCTCGCTGCTGTCCTCGTCCTCGAGGACTGCCGCTTCACGGTCGTAGTCTGCCTCGAGTATCGACAGCTCCTCGGCTTCCGCTTCATTCAGCGGGGCCGGCTCGGCGGAAAGGCGGCTGAGCCCCTCGATCAGTTCGTGGCAGACATAGGCCCCGAGTGTCGGACGGACCCACGCTAGGCCGAGTTCCCGCGCTTTGACGCTCGCTGCCTCCTCCATTTTCTTTTGAGCGAGACCCTCGAGCAGCGCGATATCGACCCAGCTCTCGCTGGCATCGTCGTCGAAAAGCTCGCGCTCGATCCGCCCGCCGGCTTGAAGATAGGCCTCGCGGCCAACCAGGATCGCGCGCGGGTCGCTGCCGCGCACGGTCGCGTCCAGCACCATTCGCCGGATCGTGTCGGGCGTGACCTGATACCAGGCGTCCTGCAGCTCGGCGAAGACATGAGCTTGCCGCTCGGTATCCGAGACCGCGCCATAGGCCTTGGCCATGTCGAGGGTGATCGCGCCTTCCACCAGCGCTTCGAAGACGCACGGCGCAAGCGAAGCGAGCCGCAGTCGGCCCTCGACGAAGCGGACGGTCAGGCCGAAGCGCCGGGCGACGTCCTCCGTGGTGGCGCCCGCTTCGATGATTGCGGCGAAGGCCTGCGCTTCGTCAGCGGGATTCATGGCCAGGCGCTGGAAGTTCTCGGCCAGGCTTGCTTCGCGCACTTCGCGTTCGTCGCCTTCGATGACGAGGCAGGTCACTTCGTGGGTTGTGGGAATTGCGGCGTCCTCGGCAAGCGAATGCAATGCGGCAAGCCGCCGGCCGCCGGCCTCGACTTCGAACTTGCCGCGCGTCGCCTTGCGCACGACCAGATTCTGGAGAAGGCCGCGAGCGGCGATATCGGCCTTGAGCTGGGCATCGGCGGTAGCATCGCTTACTTTCCGGACGTTGCGGGGGCTCGGGACGAGCTTCTTCAAGGGAATAGACTGGATCATCGATCGTCTCCTGATGGATTGAACGAACCGGTGCGGGTGCATCCCACAAGGTTCGCCAGCCCAAGGCACTCTCTTCTCTCTGCTGTGGGACGTACTGCCACTGATCAGGGAACAAGCGCTTCGAGAATGGCCGGCCCATTGGCCACAGGCACGAACAGGCGCGTCCGGTAGCGGATGATCTCGGAGAAGCAGCCCTTGGCCTTGTACCAGTCGAGCCGGTCGGGCGCGAAGCCAGTCAGCTCGATGCGCTGCTCGCCGCCGACGAGACTGCGCTTGACCGTCAGCGGATCATGGCTCTGCAAGGACTGTGCGGTGCCGCTCGAGAGGACGAGAGCGGCCAGTTCGCCGGGAGTAGGCAAGACCGGGTTGCCGAGGCCGAAGGTCTGCGACACCTTGGCGATATCCGCGGCCGCCACCTCGCGGCCGATGATGGAGGTTCCGTCGGCCGAGACGATACGGGTCACGCGCACGTGATCGTCGGGCAGGCGCTTCCAGACCGGGAGTAGCAGCCCGGTTGCAAGGTGCACGCGTTCGCGGACCGGCTCCTTGGCGGCTTCGATCTCTTCGGCGCGCCAGAGACGTTCGAACGAAGCCGAATCGATGGCCTCCCAGGCGCTTTCGGCGAGCGCCTCGCGGGTCCAGTTGTCGGATTTGAGCGGTCGCAGCAGACGCCGCCGCTCGATCACACTGCCGTCGTCGGCAATCAAACGGCGCGCGGGAACGCTGAGAGCCACCCGGCCCGAACGGGCGTTGTGGAGTGGTATGGCACCAGGCGAGTCAATGTCATGCAGCCGCGCGAGCCGCCCGAAGCGCAGTGGCCGCAAGTGCCGCTCGATCTCCAGCGAGAGGAGGCGGGTTTCGGCGCCGGTCAACGGGTCGGTCCGAAGGATCTGATCCGAGATAACTCGACAGCTGTCGACCTTGACCGTTTCGAGCCCGAGATCGAGTGTTCCCGCTTCTCGCGCAGCTTCGATGCGCGCTTCGATGAGGGCAAGGTACTCGTCAAAGATCGCATTCTGCATCCCGATCGGCAGCGCGAGCACGCGGTTGAGCCAGCGCTGGATCGAGGGCAGGTCGTCTGTAAGACCGCCCTCGGGACCTTCGAGCCGTAGGCCGGTCTGGCGCACGAAATGGGCGAAACTCGTCGCCTCGAGCTTGCCGTCGTATAGCAGGTGGAACCAGCGGGTCAGCGCGTCTCTGGCGTAATCGCTTTCCAGATTATCGGCCGGATCGAACAGGTTCTGTCCACCCGTTTGCCGCTGTCCGCGGGTGAGCGCGCCGAGGCTGTCGAGCCGCCGCGCGATCGTCGAGATGAACCTCCGCTCACCCTTCACATCGGTGGTCACGGGACGAAACAGCGGCGCCGAAGCCTGGTTGGTGCGGTTGGTCCGCCCCAGGCCCTGGATCGCATTGTCGGCGCGCCACCCCGGCTCAAGCAGGAAATGCACGCGCCGCTGCCGGTTCTGGCAATTGAGGTCGGCGTGATAGGACCGGCCCGTCCCGCCGGCGTCGGAAAAGACAAGGATGCGCTTGGCGCCATCCATGAAGGCCTGAGCCTCGGCAACATTGGCAGACCCGCCGCGGCGTTCGAGCCGCTGCTGTCCGTCCCGCCCCAGGACCAGCCGTCTCGTCCTGCCCGTAACTTCGGCGACGATGCTGGTTCCGAAGTGTTCGATGATCGCATCGAGCGCGGTTGCGATCGGCGGCAGGGCGCAGAGCTGTTCGATCAGCGCATCGCGCGCGGCGACGGCGCGTGGACACATGACCGGATTTCCATCGTCGTTGCTCATCGGTTCGGAGCGCAGATTGCCGTCTTCGTCGGTGAAGATCTGCATCAGGCGAGTGGGGAAGCTCTTTGCGAGATAGTCGATGACATACTCGCGCGGCGAGAGGTCGATATCGAGCGCTTCGCGTTCCTCGGGAGTGAGATCGGCCAAGCGGCGGTCGAGCATCGCCTCGGCGGTCGAGACCAGCTGCACGACGACCGAGTGGCCGGTCGCGAGCGACTCCTCCATCGCGGGGACCAGGCTCGGGAGTTTCATTGAGAGCAGGAGCTGCGCAAAGAACCGCTGCTTGGTGCCTTCGAAAATGGACAGCGCAGCAGCCTTAGCGTTGCGGTTGAGTGTGTCGCCGCTGTCCTCATCGACTATCCGCGTCGCCTGAAGCGCCTCGTCGAGATTGCGATGAATGATTGCCCAGGCTTCGGCATAAGCATCGTAGATGGCGATCTGCGCATCGGTCAGACGGTGCTCGAGGATTTCGTACTCGACTCCCGCGAATGACAAAGCGCGGGAAAGGTAGAGGCCCTGAGCCTTTAGATCCCTGGCGACGAGCTCCATCGCCGCGACACCGCCTGCCCGGATTTCGGTCGTGAACGCCTCATGTGTCGGGAAAGCGGTTTCGGCCCCCCACAAGCCGAGGCGGGTCGCATATCCGAGGTTGGAAATGTCCGAAGCGCCGGTAGCTGAGGCGTAGAGGATCCGGGCGCGAGGAAGCCGGTTCTGCAGTCTTAGTCCAGCCATGCCCTGTTCGGAGCCTTTCGAAGCGCCGCGCGCATTACGGCTGCCTACGGCGTTGGCCATCGCGTGGGCCTCATCGAACGCGATCACGCCGTTGAAATCATCGCCAGTCCAAGCGAGGATCTGGTCAAGCCGCGTATCGTCTGCGCGACCCGAGCGAAGCGTCGGATAGGTAATGAAGAGGATGCCCTGGGACCAACGAACCGGTACTCCCAGCTTCCACCCGGAGAGTGGCTGAATGTCGAGGCGCATGCCGCCGAGTGCTTCCCAGTCACGGCGGGCATCCTCGAGCAGCGCCTCATTCTTGGTAATCCAGATGTGTCGGCGTTCGCCGTCAAGCCAGCGATCCATGATCACCGACGCGATCTGCCGCCCCTTTCCCGCTCCGGTGCCGTCGCCGAGAAAAAAGCCCTGACGATAACGAGCTCCATCCTCGGCCTGCTCGAGCGTGGTTCCTTCCTGAGTGGCTCGGAAGCGCCCTGGCAGATCATGCGAAAACGCCTCGCAGGCATAGACGAGCGTTTCAAGTTGGGCTTCGGAAAGCAATTCGCGTGTTCGCCAGTCGGCGGGCATCTTTGGGCGCACTGTCGGTATCGGAGCCGCGACCGACCCCATCGCGATGGACTCCACGAGCGGCGTCGGATGGACCGGCGCGCCTTCGATCCGGATCCGGCTCGGGCGATAGGGAAGGTAGATCCCTGTCTGCTCCGGAACGGGCGCGGGCTCATCGAGGGTAACATAACCGAGCTCTTCGAACGGCTCGCCAGGTACGGGGCGAGTAGCAAACGGAGCCGCGGGCCGGGCCTTTGCTGGCTTTCTCAAAGTGCCGGTCGCGGGCCGCGCGGTCAGCACGGCAAGGTCCGGAGTATCGCGAGCGCGCGGCGGGAGTCGGCCGATCAGCGTTGCCAGTTCGGACAAATCGTCCGCTTCCGCAGTGACCACCGGTTTGTCGTCGATGGTCTTGTCGAACACCACCATCCGCACGGGAACGCCTGTGCCGTTCCTCCGGAACGCGCCGGCGATGCGCACATCGAGCCGCAGCCTGGCATCGCTCAACGAGCTGGCGAAGCGAGACGCATCGAAACCTTCCGGCATGATCGCGACGAGGCGAGCGGCGCTCTTCGAGAAACGGAACGCGCTGCGAAGGTGGCGCAACGCCGTTGCCGCACTGACCCCACGCTCGCGACTGCGCGCAAACGGCGGATTCATGAGGACTATGGTTGGCGGCCTGTGGGTCAGGAGATGATCGATGACCTCACCGTCGTGAGCGGTCACTGCTGCATCGGAAAACAGATGGGCAAGTGACTGTCGGCGAGCAGGATCGATCTCGTTGAGCGTGAGGTCGGAGCCTTGAACAGCCGGCCATAGGGCAAGCGCGCCATTACCTGCCGAAGGCTCGAGGGCCTGATCGGACGAGCGAAGCTGAGCCGCTCGCGCCATGAGCCAGGACAGCATGGGAGGGGTCGAGAACTGCTGCAGCTCGATCTGCGCCTCGCTACGCACATGGCGGGGGGGCAAGGCGGTTTCGAGCCATTCAAAGCGCGCGTCCGCTTCATGGATCGCGGTACCGAGCGTAATCCGGCCGTGAGACTTCAGCCACAGAAGCGCGCCGATCTCGATCGCATCGTTGTAGTCGTCGATGGACCAACCCGTCCCCCAGGTCTGGATCCCGGTCTCTTCGGCAAAGAGCGCAGAAATGGAGCTACGCGTAAGATGGCAGCCGTCGGCCAGACGAGAGGCTATCCGTTCGCCGATCGTCACCGCCAAGGGCTGGGCACGAGGTTCAGCATCGGGTTCTAAAAGTTCGAACTGAAGCATTGTTGGTCCTCCTGATGGAGGCATCGGGCACGAAGCCTTCTGCCGATCACGAGGCCAAAGCTTTCTCTTCTCTACGAAGCCCGCTTGCGGGCGAGCCAGTTCACCAGTTCGTCGTTCCAGTCGGTGTCGCGCCTTGAAGGACGCCGGACATGGATGGTCCGGCCTTCGAGCGCATGGCTCTGGAGCGCGCGTTCCACCGCCAATTGGCCGCCTGCATCGTAATCGACAAAGAGATGGAGCTCGGTGACGCTTTCTGGGATCGAGACGAGCGCAAAGCGCTCATTACCCAGCGTTGCCCAGCACGGGACGCCGGTGAGTGCGCGAGCTGAGAGCGCGCTTTCAACACCTTCGGCGATGCCCAGCACTCCATCGGTCGCAGGGAACAGTCGGACGGCGGCTGATCGGAGCGCACCGAGTGCACGCTTCGGGCCGTCGAATGCCGCGAGCCTGGGCGCCTCCGCATCGAGAAATGTTCGGTGAATAGCGATTGGCCCTTCGTCGAGGCTGACGGCTGCAATCATTGCTGGAATGAATTGCGCGCGGCCTTTGGGCCCTAGAGGCGTTCGGGAGTTGAAGCGCAGCGCGGGCGAGACAGCCGTGATACCCCGCGCTTCGAGATAAGCTTTGGCCGGGCTGTCGTTCAGGGGCGAGGCGCCATGCCATGTCCGGAGCGCACCCCGCGAGGGCAACCGCTCAACCGTCGATTCTCCGGCATTCGGCGGAAGGCCGCCGAACAGCTGCGCGGGCGAAAGCCCCTCCCTTCTGAAAGCGTCAATCACGCTCGCTTGGTCGCACCCGGCAAAGCAATGGAACAGGATAGCACGTCGGCCCAGCGTGACGCCGAGCGAGGGAGTGCGATCATCGTGAGCCGGGCACCGGGCCATGCCCTTGGAACCGGACCAGCGCCCGCCGCGGCTTTTGCAGAGCTGGCGAGCAGTTGCTTCGAGGGATTGTGTGTTCTGACCTTCACTTCGGACCTGCATCGGAAGACTCCGTATCGTCTGCTCGCGTCCCCAGCGCTGCCTCTCCTCTTTGCGGTGTTTAATCGCTTTCCTACAGGTTGATGTTCTTTTTATGTTCTCTTGTGATTCGGAGTAATCGAGGAGAACGCGAAATGGCAAGGCGGTTCATTGCAGGCTTGATCTGTGCAGCGAGCCTGACGGCTGCCGAAGGAGCAATCGCTCAGGAATTTCGAATTTTCGATCACGACTATGGAGCGTCGGTTGGGCCCAGTGCGGAAAGCTTGGGCAGCGAAAGCAGTCCGCGCTCGACGGAAAGTACACTTGCGTTTCGCGCAGTCGTTTCCGGCTATCGGGAAGCGATCTACCTGCCGCTCATCCGCGACGCCGAGTTAAGGTATCGGCTACCGCCGCGGCTTCTTCAGGCTCTGATCTGGGCGGAGTCCCGGTTCAACCCGCTTGCGGTCAGTCCCGCAGGGGCGGCAGGTCTGGCCCAACTGATGCCGGCCACCGCCCGCGAACTCGGCGTCGCAAACCGGCATGATCCGAGGGAGAATATCGAGGGTGGTGCGCGCTACCTCAGGCAGATGCTAGATCGGTTCGGATCGGTACATCTCGCCCTTGCCGCATACAACGCTGGACCCGGCGCCGTGAGGAAGGCAGGCGGGATTCCAAGGAATCGCGAGACGCCGGGTTATGTGCGCAACGTTCTCGGTCGTTGGATGGCATACACAAATTAATCGACATGAATCGCAAACGCATCACCGGACGCCTTGAACACACTCCCCGCGGATTCGCGGTCATTACCGATGCAGGTGAACGTTGGATCCTCGAAGATTGCGCACCCGATAGCGCTCTTGTGGGTAACGACATCATTGCCGAAGGCGTAGTTTCAGGACTCGATCGGCTGCGGGCCGCCTGGATCGGTTCTCCGGCCCATTGACCTTTGCTCCCTGCTTAAACAGAAATCCGCCCAATCCCGCATCAGGTTCTTGCGCTTCGCGAAGAAATCGGTTCGCCGATACGCGGCTTCAACCTTGTTCGAAATTGTGTGGGCGAGAGCCGCCTCTGCCACTTCTCCCTGATAATCAGTTTCCTCGGCGACCCAATCGCGAAACGAGGAGCGAAAGCCGTGGACGGTGCAATCGAGATCCATGTCACGCACGATCTTCAGCAATGTCATGTCGGACATCGGAAGCTTCGGTCGTTGCCCAGGGAAGACAAGGTCGCTCGCCTCACAGCGGAATACCTGGGCTCTTTCAAGGACATCCAGGGCTTGGGGCGTAAGTGGAACATGATGCTCGCGGTTAATTTTCATGCGCTCGGCAGGAATCGTCCAAACCGCTGCCTTGAGATCGATCTCCGACCAACATGCCCCCCGCACCTCGCCCGAGCGCGAAGCGTTGAGGATCAGGTACTCCAAGGCCAAGCGGCCGATTGAGGTGCGGCTACGCAACTTCGCGAGAAACGCAGGGACCTCTTCAAAAGGCATCGCCGCAAAATGGCCCGACTTCCTGGGCTGCCTTGGCAATCCCTTCGCGATTGAGCGCATTGGTGCTTCGGTAGTCCGATAACCCTTCGCATAGGACCAGTCGAGGATCGTGCCTATTCGCTGCCGAACCCGGCGGGCGGTTTCCGGCTTAGCGAGCCAGATTGGTGCTAGGGCATCACGAATTGCCGGGCCTTCGATCTCCGAGACGAGCCGCTCGCCAATGTGAGGAAATACATAGGTCTGCAACGTCGCCAACCATTGGGCCTGATGCTTGCCGTTCTTCCAACTGGCCTTGTGCTCTTCGTGGACTCTCACGGCGGCGCCGCGGAAGGTGGGAATGACGTTCTTTTCCTTCTTGCGCTCGGCGATCACGTCGATCCCGGCCTTGGCCTGTCGGCGCACATCCGCAGCGGTCTCGCGCGCCTCGCCCAATGAAATTTCAGGATAGGAGCCGATTCCTATATCCCTTCGGCGTCCGGCATTCTGCACACGCACGATCCAGCTAGCCTTGCCCGACTGGTTGAGGACAAGGATCAACCCGCTGCCGTCGGAATAGCGTCCGGCATCCTTGAGGTTTCTAACCTTGATTGCGGTTAGGCTTCCCATGCGTCCGCCACACTCCTTTCCCCACATTCTTCCCCACACCATGCGGGAGATGTCGTGAAACATATAGAGAACAACTGAGATGACAGCAAGCCAGAAAATGGCGGAAATCCGCCGCTTTTAGAGACAATCCGGGAAGTATAGGGAATTGGTAATTGGCGGAGAGGGTGGGATTCGAACCCACGGTACGGTTGCCCGCACACCGCATTTCGAGTGCGGCGCATTCGACCTCTCTGCCACCTCTCCGCGAGGTCATTCGTGCAGCCCGCGAACGGGCGGGGTCGAAAGAGGGCGCCGCCTAGCCGAGCGGGCGGCCATTGCCAAGTCCCCTTGAAGCGCGACGATGCGTGAGCCGGCGACAGCATGGGGGACTGTCGGCGTCGCTGCCTTGCCTCGCCTCGCGGCCAACCTATATTCGGCGGCACAATGCACCGTTCGCAGTTCTTTTCGCCCCAGGCCGGCCGCACGATCGAGGCGCCGCTTCACGCGTCGGCCCGCTTCGCCGTGGGCGAGGTGGTGCGGCACCGGCTGTTTGATTTTCGCGGCGTCGTGTTCGATATCGACCCGGTCTTCGCCAATAGCGAGGAATGGTACGAATCCATTCCGGCCGCGGTGCGTCCGTCGCGCGAGCAGCCGTTCTATCACCTGCTGGCCGAGAATTCCGAATCGTCCTACGTCGCCTATGTCAGCCAGCAGAACCTGATGTCCGACGCTGAAAACGGCCCGGTGGAACACCCGCAAGTGGGCGAACTGTTCGATGATTTCTCCGAGGGCCGCTACCGCCTCCGGCGCGGTCTTTCGCACTGAGTTTGCGTCTTAGCTCTTCAGCTTCCAGCCTGACCGCAGCAGCAAGTAAGCGCCAACCAGCAAGGCCAGGTTGAACAGTCCGAGCCCCAGAGCGCTGTGGACGACCGCCATGTTGGTATCGCCGATGTCGCTCCGCCCCAGGAAGCCGAAGCGGAAGCCGCTGATCACATAGAAGAACGGATTTGCGCGGCTTATCGCCTGGAAAGCAGGCGCAAGGTTGTCGATCACGTAGAACGTGCCCGACAGCAGGCTCAGCGGCGCCACGACGAAGTTGGTCACGGCCGCTGCGTGGTCGAACTTCTCCGCCCAGATCGAAGTGACGAGGCCGAGCACGGCGAGCATCACCGCGCCCATCAGGCCGAACCAGACAACCGCCCACGGGTGCGCCATCGACAGGCTGACTCCGGGAAAGAGCATCATGGCAGCGCCGACCACGAGACCCACGGCCACCGCGCGGGTGACGGCGGCGCCGACGATGCCGGCCATCAGTTCGCCAGTCGAAAGGGGTGGCATCAGGAGATCGATGATCGTTCCCTGAATCTTGCCCGACAGGAAGCTGAAGCTGGAGTTGGCGAACGCGTTCTGCATCATCCCCATCACGATCAGCCCGGGCGCCACGAACGTGGCGAAGGGCACGCCTAGGATCAGCCGATCCCCTCGCCCCATCGCCACTGAAAAGATCACGAGAAACAGCAGCGTGGTGACCGCCGGGGCCCAGATCGTCTGGGTCTGCACCTTGAGAAACCGGCGGACCTCCTTAATATAGAGGCTCCACACGCCGATCCGGTTTATCCCCTGGATCACTGGCTCCCCGCGCGGGCGGAAGGTCGGTGTTGTCCCCGTCTGCTGGCCGGCGGGCCGCGGGCCGACCTGGTCCGCGGGACGGTGGGACTGGACTTGATTGGCCATGGCGCCGCGACTAGTGCCAAGCACTGCCCGGCGCAAGCGAAGCGAAGGCGGCGGCACCTCCCGAATGCCGCATTACAGGAACGAACCGACCCGATGAGCTGGACCGACGAACGTATCGCCACCCTGACGAAGATGTGGGAAGGCGGATCGACCGCCAGCCAGATCGCCGACGAGCTTGGCGGGGTCAGCCGCAATGCGGTGATCGGCAAGGCACACCGCCTGGGGCTGAGGGCACGCCCATCGCCCGTGAAGCCAAACGATGACAAGCCCGAGGCAAAGGACGCGCCCGCCGCGGCGGCCCCGGCGAAGCCCGCCGCGCGCAAGCCCGCCCCGGTTGCGACGCCGGCGCCACCCCCGGCGCCTGCCGCCCGGCCCGATCCGGCTGCCGAAGCCGATCGGCCTGCAGGGCGCAGCGACACGCCCAGCCAACCGATGCCCAACCCGGTCAGCCACCAGCGCATCGTGTCGGTCGGTCCCGGCGGCTTCCTGCGCCAGGGTCCAGGCGACCAGCAGGCCCCGATCCCGCCAGCGCCGCCGCGCCGACTGGTGCCGGCCAAGCCGAGTCCGGAGATTGCCGGCAAGACCAGCCTGCTCGACCTCAGCGACAAGCTATGCCGGTGGCCGATGGGCCACCCGGGCGAGGCGGATTTCCACTTCTGCGGCGAGGCGGTGAATCCGGGCTTTCCCTATTGCGTAGAACATTGTGGCAGGGCCTACCAAGCGCAGTTGCCGCGCGGCCAGCGCCGCCCCCCTCCGCCCCTTCCCTTCGGCGGTCCCCGGGTTCGCTGACCTTTAGCGACGCACGCGCGGTTGATCGTCCGCGCACCTTGATAGCGTGGTAACGAGCGGCCCCCCGCCCAAGACGGATGGGGCTGCTCTGCGAAATCGACCGAGCCACCAGAGCATCTGCCGGCCCTGCGTGCGCGCTTGACGTCACGCGTCCCATGGCACCTGCTCCCCGGATGCTCGGCGCACGAGAGATACGCACGATTGAACTCGCCGGTGTGCGGACGAAAAAAGGGCCGCGGGAATTCTCCCCGCGGCCCTTTCTCGTTCACTCGCTGTGGTAGCGATCAGTCGTCCTTGAGGAAGGCCGGAATGTGGCTGTCGCCGCCCCGGTCGTCGCCGTCGCGATCGCGACGCGGGCCGCGGTCGCCCCCGCCGTTGCGGTCGCCGCGCGGGCCGCGATCACCGCGCCCCCCACGATCGCCGCTGGCGCGCGGACCACGCCGGTCGCCACCGCGATCACCGCGCGGTTCGCGCGGGGGACGGGTATCCTCCAGCTCCTCACCGGTTTCCTGATCGACGACGCGCATCGACAGGCGAACCTTGCCGCGCGGGTCGATCTCGAGGACCTTGACCTTCACGGCCTGGCCTTCGGAAACGACGTCGGTGGGCTTCTCGACCCGTTCGTTCTTCATTTCGGAGACGTGGACGAGACCGTCCTTGCCGCCCATGAAGTTCACGAACGCACCGAAGTCGACGATGTTGACGACCTTGCCGTCGTAGATCTTGCCGACTTCCGCCTCCTCGACGATCCCCAGGATCCAGGCCTTGGCGGCCTCGATCTGCGCGGGGTCGGACGAGGAAATCTTGATCAGGCCTTCGTCGTCGATATCGACCTTCGCGCCGGTTTCGGCAACGATCTCGCGGATCACCTTGCCGCCCGTTCCGATCACTTCGCGAATCTTCGACTTGTCGATCTGCAGCGATTCGATGCGCGGGGCGTGCGCCGACAGTTCCGTGCGGGCTTCGCCCAGAGCCTTGGTCATTTCGCCCAGGATGTGCGCACGGCCTTCCTTGGCCTGGCGCAGGGCAGCTTCGAAGATCTCGCGGGTAATCCCGGCGACCTTGATGTCCATCTGCATCGTGGTGATGCCTTCGGACGTGCCCGCGACCTTGAAGTCCATGTCCCCCAGGTGATCCTCGTCGCCGAGGATATCGCTGAGCACGGTGAACTCCTGGCCTTCCAAGATCAGTCCCATCGCGATGCCGCTGACAGGACGCTTGAGCGGCACGCCGGCGTCCATCAGAGCCAGGCTGCCGCCGCAAACCGTCGCCATGGAGGACGAGCCGTTCGACTCCGTGATGTCGCTCACCACGCGGATCGTGTACGGGAAGTCTTCCTTGCTCGGCAGAACCGCGCGAAGCGCACGCCATGCCAGCTTGCCGTGGCCGGTGTCGCGGCGCGAGGGCGCCCCGAAGCGGCCTACTTCGCCGACCGAATAGGGCGGGAAGTTATAGTGCAGCATGAAGTTGGAGTAGGAGAGGCCCTCCAACCCGTCGATCATCTGTTCGGAATCCTTCGTGCCCAGCGTGGCCGTGCAGATCGCCTGCGTCTCACCGCGGGTGAACAGTGCCGAACCATGGGCGCGGGGCAGGATGTGGACTTCGCTCTCGATCGGGCGGACCTGGTCGGTGCGGCGGCCGTCGATGCGGGTGCCGTCCTTCAATATCGCCTTGCGGACGATGTCGCTTTCCAGCTTCTTCACCAGCTTGAGCTTGCCGAGGTATTCGGCCGGGTCCGTCTGGTCGAGCTTCTCGAAGTGCTCGCGCGCCTTGGCACGGGCGGCGTCGATGCGGTCGCGGCGTTCGCCCTTGTCCGTGATGCGATAGGCTTCGGCGAGTTCTTCGCCGATGAGCCCGCGCAGTTCCTCGAGGGTGCCGGACTTGTCTTCCACCTTGTCGAGCGGCCAGGCGTCCTTGGCCGCCTGTTCGGCCAGCTCGACGATGAGGTTCACGACCTTCTTGATCTCGTCGTGCGCGAACAGGACGGCGCCCAGCATGACATCTTCCGAAAGCTCCTTGGCTTCGGATTCGACCATCATCACGGCGTCGCGCGTAGCGGCAACGACGAGGTCGAGCGCACCGGCCGCAGCCACGTCCTGGCGCGGGTTGAGCGTGTATTCGCCGTCGACATAGCCGACACGCGCTGCGCCGATCGGGCCCATGAACGGAACGCCCGAGATGGTGAGAGCAGCCGAAGCGGCGATCATCGCCAACACGTCGGGCTCCACCTCGCCGTCATAGCTCAGCACCTGGGCGATGACGTTGATCTCGTTGTAGAACCCTTCGGGGAACAACGGGCGGACGGGACGGTCGATCAGGCGGCTGGTCAGCGTTTCCTTCTCGGTCGCGCCGCGCTCACGCTTGAAGAAGCCGCCCGGAATGCGCCCGGCGGCGAAGAACTTTTCCTGGTAGTGAACGGTCAGCGGGAAGAAATCCTGGCCTTCCTTCACGGTCCGCGCGGCGGTGACGGCGCACAGCACAACGGTTTCGCCGTAGGTGGCGAGAACCGCCCCGTCGGCCTGGCGGGCAATGCGCCCGGTTTCCAGAGTGAGGGTCTTGCCGCCCCACTCCATCGATACAGTCTTGGTGTCGAACATGTCTTTTCCTTCGTGACCCGCACGGCCGTATTGCGGTGCGGGGCCTCAAAATCCGGGGAAGCCGTCCCGGTGCGGTGCGGGGCTTTTCATGTCGCCCCGGGCGCGGCGCACCGGATGTGCGCCAGGCCCCGTATCGGCCAGTCCGGCAACCGCCGGCGTGACCGCAATAGACGAAGGGGCGACCCGATGGCCGCCCCTTCGAGAATACCTACTTGCGAAGGCCCAGCTTCGCGATCAGCGCGTTATACCGCTCGACATCCTTCTTCTTCAGATAGGCGAGCAGGCTGCGACGCTTGTTGACCATCATCAGCAGGCCGCGGCGCGAGTGGTTGTCCTTGTGGTTATTCTTGAAGTGATCCGTCAGGTTGCGGATACGTTCGGTCAGGATCGCGACCTGCACTTCCGGCGAACCGGTGTCGCCCTTAGCCTGTGCGTTGTCCTTGATGATTTCCTGCTTCTTTTCGGCAGTAATGGTCATGTGTCGTCGTCTTTCGCGGTATCGAGGGGATGCGTGAAGCCCCGGACGACTTTCGCCGTCCCCCCGATGGATTCCATCAGCGCCACCGGGATGCCGGCATGCCGCGCGAGGAACAGCCCGTCGGGAAGGGCCTGATCGGACAATACCCGGCCCTGGCGGGCCGCCTGCGCGTGTGTCCGATCGAGGTCGAGAGCCGGGATACCGTCCAGCCCCGCCTCCAGCGGCAGGAGGTGGTCTTGAAGCGCCGCGCCCTTGCCGATTTGCTCCAGCAAGTCCAGCGAAATCGCCTGATCGGCCGCAAACGGGCCGGCCTGCGTGCGCCTGAGATAGGTGACATGGCCGCAAGTTTCGAGTGCGCGCGCGATGTCGCGGGCAAGGCTGCGGATGTACGTTCCCTTCGAGACATGGGCACGGAGCGTCACTTCGTGCCGTGGAAGGGTGGAAGAGTGCGCACCTGGGAGAACCGACAGCGCCAGCACCGTCACCTTGCGTGTCGCGAGTTCCACCGTTTCACCCGCCCGCGCCCGATCATACGCCCGTTTGCCGTCCACCTTCAGCGCCGAATAGGCCGGCGGCACCTGCTCGATCGCACCCGTGAAGCGCGGCAGCACGGCTTCCACTTCCGCCAGAGTCGGCAGTCGTTCGCACCGTTCGACCACTGTGCCTTCGGTGTCGAGCGTATCGGTCTCCGCGCCGAAACGAATCGTGAAATCATAAACCTTGCTCGCATCGAGCATCCGTCCCGCGAGCTTCGTCGCCTCGCCCAGCGCGATCGGCAGCACGCCTTCGGCAAGTGGATCGAGCGTGCCCCCGTGGCCGATCTTCACCTTGCCATGCCCCGCGGCGCGCAGGACGCGCTTGACCGCGGCCACCGCTTGCGTCGAACCCATCCCGCGTGGCTTGTCGAGGATCAGCCAGCCGGTGACAGGATCCGGACCAGGATTCACGCCCCGGCGACCCACGCGGCAAGCGCGAAGAAGTGGCCCTGCACCCATTCGACCGGAGGGCCGACGATCGTTTCGATGATGCGAGCGTCGGGAAACGCCCAGGTCGCCGCGATCAGCGCCACGAACAGCAGCATCGCGAGGTTGCGCAGCCTGGCATAGTGTGCCGCCAGGCGGCGCGGCAGGATGCCTTCCACGATATGGGACCCGTCGAACGGAGGTATCGGCAACAGGTTGAACAGGGCTAGGAACACATTGATCACGATGAACAGCTGCATGCCGCCGAACACCCAGGCGCTCACTCCGGCCGGCGGCGCGATCAGGGTCCCGGCATAGAGGCCGAGCGCGATGGCGGCCAGCGCCGCCAGCAGCAGGTTCGTGCCCGGGCCCGCCGCCGCGACCAGCATCATGCCGAGCCGCGGCTTGCGCAACCTTGCGAAGTTCACCGGGACGGGTTTCGCCCAACCGAATATCGGCCCACCGAACAGCGCCAGCGCGCCCGGCACCAGCAAGGTCCCGACCGGATCGACGTGGCGAACGGGGTTGAGGCTCAGCCGCCGCTGTTCCCGCGCGGTCGGGTCGCCCAGCACCAGCGCCGCCCAGCCATGAGCGACCTCATGGAAGACGATCGACACGATCAGGCAGGGGATCAGAAGCAGCGCAAGCTGGAGGGTTTCGCTCATGCCGGGGATGTAGTGCGTCCCAGCGCCTCGCTGAAGTGCCGACGACAAAGCGCGACATAACGTTCGTTGCCGCCGACTTCGGTCTGCTCGCCCTGGGACACTGCCTTGCCTGCCGCATCGACACGCAAGTTCATCGTCGCCTTGCGGCCGCAGTGGCACACCCCCTTCAGTTCGACCAGCTTGTCGGCAATCCCCAGCAGCGCGGCCGAACCGGGAAACAGGTCGCCCCTGAAATCGGTACGGAGACCATAGCAGACGACCGGCACGCCTGCCTCGTCAGCAAGCCGGGCGCATTGCCAGACCTGTGCGGGAGTCAGGAACTGGGCCTCGTCGATCAGGATGCAATCGATGGGGCGCGCCCTGGCGACTTCCTCCCACAAGTCGGTTTCCGCCGTGTAGAGACGCGCGTCGGCTTCCAGGCCGATGCGGCTGCGCACCATGCCTTCGCTGCGGCTGTCGAGCGCGGCGGTCCACAGCATCGTGCGCATCCCGCGCTCGCGATAGTTGAAGTCCGCTTGCAGCAGCGTGGAGCTCTTCCCCGCGTTCATGCTGGCGTAGTAGAAATAGAGCCTGGCCATGGCGCGATCTGGCCGAGGCGATGCGCGTTGTCCAACCGCGCGGTGGCGCGATCCTGCGGATAAAACCGGCGCTGAAGCCGTTGAGGGGGCACGTTCACTCGCCAAAAGGGGGTGCCGTGCTTCGCTCGTTTCTCATCGGCCTGGTCGCCGGGCAGCGCGGGCTGACGCCGCTGGCCGTCACTGCCGCCGGGGCCCGTCGCGGGACCCTGCCCGCCCACCCGCCGCTCGGCCGGCTCATCGCGCATCCGGCCGTGGCCGTCGGCACCGTCGCGCTGGCCGCCGCCGAAATGGCCGGGGACAAGATGAAGTCAGCGCCCGATCGCATCGTGCCCGCCGGCCTCATCGTTCGCAGCATCACGGCGGCCTATACCGGCGCGGCGATGGCCCCGCGCGGGCATCGGATGGGAGGCGCGGCGGTCGCGGTGGGGACGGCGCTGGTCTCGTCCTACATCGGCTTGCGGATGCGCTGCGCCGCCATGCGCACCTACGGCCAGACGAAGACCGGTTTCGTGGAGGACGCCGCGGTCCTGGGAGCCGGGCTTGCGGTCGCGCTCTCGGGCGGTTCCAGGGAGGTGACGAACGCCTAGTCGTCGAGGTCGCGCAAGACCTTGGGGTCGCGCAGCAGCCGCTCGATGCGGTCGGCCTCGTCGAAGCTCTCGTCGGGCTTGAACTGCAGCCGCGGCGCAAACTTGAGGCCGAGGCGCTTGGCGACCTCGCGCTGGAAGAACGCGGTGTTGGTGCGCAGCGCCTTCAGCACCGCGGCCTCGTCCTCGCCCAGCAGCGGCTTCACGTAAGCGCTGGCGTTGCGCAGGTCGGGGGTCATGCGCACCTCCGTCACGCTGACCGAGTGTGCGGTCAGCACTTCGTCGTGCGCCTCCCCGCGCGCCAGCAATTCGGACAGGATATGCCGCACCCGCTCGCCCACCTTGAGCACGCGGACCGACTGCTGTTCAGGGGTGGATGCGCGCTGCGCCATTAGCCTAGCTTCTCGATAATCCGTTTGATCGACCGCACGTTGCGCGCGGTGCCTTTGCATCCCAGCCGCTTTTCAATGAACACGCTGGTGAGCTTGCTGGCGCCGACGCCGTCCACGAAATCAATGTGCAGCGCGCGGGTGCCGGGTGCAAGCTTCTCGGGGCCGCGGCCTTCGTGGTCGGTGAGGAGTTGCTCGAACTGCGCCTTTGTCGGCTGGCCGGCGAGGAAATGGACGTGGACGAACTTGTCCTCGCCCTTGTGCGCGAAGGGGCTTTCCTCAAGCGCGGACTCCAGCTCGGCCTTCGTGCGCACCGCCGCGAAAGTCGCGATGCCGAAACGATCCTTCACCACCCCCGCGATCTCGCCCTCCAGCTTGGCATCCGCCGCGCGCGGATGGTCAAACAGCACATTGCCGCTCGCAACGATCGTGGCGACATTGGCGAATCCGTGGTCTTCCAAGGCCGCCCGCAGCGCGTCCATCTTCAGCTGGTTGCCGCCGACGTTGATCGAGCCGAGCAGGGCGACGTAGCGCGCCATCGGTTAGAGGACGCGCTCGCGCTCCTCGACCTCGAACACCTCGAGCTGGTCGCCCGCCTTGATGTCGTTGGTGTCGGCCAGCACCACGCCGCACTCCAGCCCGGCGCGGACTTCATCGACGTCGTCCTTGAAACGGCGGAGCGACTGGATCGTCGTCGCCGAAACGATGACATCCTCGCGGGTGAGCCGGGCGAACAGGCCCTTGCGGATCGCGCCTTCGATGACGAGCAGGCCGGCGGCCTTGTCCTTCTTGCCCGCCGGGAAGACCTGCTTGACTTCGGCGCGGCCGAGGACGTTCTCGATCTTGATCGGGCCGAGCACGCCGGCCATCTCCTTGGAGACTTCCTCGGTCAGGTGATAGATCACGTCGTGATACATCATCCGCACCTTGTCGCGCGACACCAGGTCGCGTGCCTTGGGGTTGGGGCGAACGTTGAACCCGATGATCGGCGCCTTCGATGCGGCCGCCAGCGTCACGTCGCTTTCCGTGATCGCGCCCACCCCGGCGTGCAGCACGCGCACCTTGATGTCTTCGTTCGAGATGTTGTGCAGCGCGTTGACGATGGCTTCGACGGAGCCCTTCACGTCAGCCTTCACCACCACCGGCCATTCGACCACGTCGCTCTTCAGGTTGTTGAACATGGTGTCGAAATTGGTCGGCGCGAGCGCGGTGCGCTTCTCTGTCGCCTTGGCCTGGCGGAATGCGGCAACCTCGCGGGCGCGCTGTTCGTTCTCCACCACCGTCAGCTGCTCGCCGGCATCGGGCACGCCGCCGAGACCGAGGATCTCGACCGGGACCGAGGGGCCCGCTTCCTTGACCTGCTTGCCCTTGTCATCGACCAGCGCGCGCACGCGGCCGCTCTCGGTGCCGACGACAAACGTGTCGCCGCGCTTCAGCGTACCGCGGGTCACCAGAACGGTGGCCACGGGGCCGCGGCCCTTGTCGAGCTGCGCCTCGACCACGATGGCCTCAGCCGCACGGTCAGGGTTGGCCCTGAGTTCGAGCAGTTCGGCCTGAAGCAGGATCTTCTCGAGAAGCTCGTCCATCCCGGCGCCGGTCTTGGCCGATACTTCCACGTCCTGCACGTCGCCGCTCAGCGCTTCGACGATGACTTCGTGTTCGAGCAGACGTTCGCGGATCTTCTGGGCGTTGTACTCGTCACGGTCGGCCTTGGTGATCGCTACAATCATCGGCACGCCGGCTGCCTTCGTGTGGCTGATCGCCTCCACCGTCTGCGGCATGATCCCGTCATCACCCGCGACCACCAGGATTACGATGTCCGTCACGTTCGCGCCGCGCGCGCGCATTTCCGAGAATGCGGCGTGGCCCGGAGTATCGAGGAAGGTGATCTTGTCCTTGCTCTTGGTGGTGATCTGGTAGGCGCCGATGTGCTGGGTGATGCCACCGGCTTCGCCCTTCACGACATCGGTGCCGCGCAGCGCGTCGAGCAGGCTGGTCTTACCGTGATCGACGTGCCCCATGATGGTCACCACCGGCGGGCGCGGCTTGCGCGTCTCTTCCGGATCGGTGTCCTCCGTCCGCACGATATCGACATCGCTGTCGCTGACCCGCTGGATGTTGTGGCCGAATTCCTCGACCAGCAGTTCCGCGGTATCCTGGTCGATCGTCTGGTTGACGGTGACCATCATGCCCATGTTGAACAGCGCCTTCACCAGGTCGGCGCCCTTTTCGGCCATGCGGTTGGCGAGTTCCTGCACGGTGATCGCATCGGGCACGACCACGTCGCGCACCTGCTTTTCGCGGGGCGTCGACGGACCGCCGTGCGTTCGGCGTTCTTTTTCACGGGCACGCTTCAGCGCGGCGAGGCTGCGCGCGCGGCGGCCTTCGTCCTCGTTGAGCGCACGGGTGACTGTCAGCTTGCCCGAACGGCGATCGCCGGCAGCACCGCCGCGTTCGGCCGTCATACCGGCACGTTTCTCTTCCTTTTTCTTGGGCTCCGGCTTTTTCGGTTCCGGACGCGCAACCGGGGTGAAGCGGCGCGCGGCAGGCGCCTGCGGCGCTTCGGCCGTCGCAGGCTCTTCGCTGCTGGCGGAGACAGCCGCAGGCTCAGCCGCGGCAGGCTCAGCAATCGGCGCGGCCTGGGCTTCGCTGCGAGCAGCTTGCGCCTCCGCCTCGCGGTTCGCCTCCGCACGGCGCTTCTCGCCTTCCAATGCGGCGATGCGTTCCTCTTCCTCGCGCTTGCGCGCTTCCTCGGCCAGGCGCAGCCGGTCCTCCTCGGCCTCACGCTGAAGGCGGGCGACACGCTCCTGCGGCGTCTCGCCCGAAGGGGCACCCCTGCGCTGCGCAGGGGCCGGCGCAGCCGGGGGCGGAGGCGGCGGCGGCGGGGCAGCCACGGGGGCTGCCACCGGTTCGGCGGGCGGCGGGACCGGCGCGGCGTCGCCCGGCTTGCCGATCACCCGGCGACGCTTGACCTCGACCACCACCTTGTTGGTGCGGCCGTGGCTGAAGGTCTGTTTGACCTCGCCACCGTCGACCGACCGCTTGAGGCCAAGCGGCTTGCGTTCGCGCGGAGTGTCGTTGCTGTCGCTCATAGAATTCGTCTTCGTCCTTCGATCAATCGGTCGTCGCGGAGGGCCGGCGATCCGGCTCCCCGCTGTCGGGCGCGGCCTTTTCGGCCCCGAGGTAGTGCATCAGGCGGGCCAGGATGTTGGATACCCGGGCAGCCGCGGCAGGATCGGCCAGCGCCATGTGGACGACATTGTCGCGGCCCATTGCCACAGACAGCGCCGCCCGGTCCAGTGGCAAGGCCACGCCGGCCTTGCCCGTGCCTTCCGCCTCGCTGCCCACGCGCCAAGCCTGGTCCAGCTTGCGGCTGCCGTCGGGGCTGGCGTCGGCGGCATGCAGCAGCAATTCCACCGCTCCGCCGCGCGCCTGTTCGGCAATCCGGTCGCTGCCCAATATAAGATGACCGGCCCGCAATTCGAGACCCAGGCGATCGAGAAGCGCGCGAGTCAGCGCTTCTTCGATCCGCTGCGGCAGGTCGTCCGGCACCGACAGCGCCGCGCCCTTGAGCGCGCGGGCGAGAGCACCTTTTAACCTGCCCTTGGCCATTGCGGCTTCCAGCGCGGCGCGATCGACCGCGAGCCAGGCCCCCCGGCCGGGTGCCTTGGCGTGGACGTCGGGCAGCACGCTGCCATCCGGGCCGATCGCCAGGCGCACCAGCGCATCGCGCGCGCCGTGCTCCCCGGACAGGATGCATCGACGTTCCGGTTCAGCCTTGCGCCCCGCGCGGGGCGGGCGCGGGGCATCGCCCGGGAAGGCGGCGCCGTCCCGGGTGCCCTGGCCATGGGCCTCGGCGATGTCGGGCTTCAGGCGCTCATTGTTCGGAGTCCGCATTTGCGGCCTCCTCGGTGGGAGCATCCGGCGCGGCCGCCGCGTCCTCGGCAGCCGGTTCATCCTCGAACCAGTGCGCGCGGGCGGCCATGATGATCTCGTTGCCCTGCTCTTCGCTCAGGCCGTATTCCCCCAGGACGCCGCCCTTGTCTTCGGGCTTGGCGGGCCGATCGCTGCGCAGGCGCGGGCCATCGGTCGGCGCCGGCTGACGGCGGCGCGGCGCCTCACGCTTCTTGGCGATGAGTTCATCCGTCGCCAGATCGGCCAGGTCGTCGAGCGTCTTTATCCCCGCCTTGCCCAGCGTCACCAGCATGCCTTCGGTGAGGTGCGGCAGCTCGGCCAGATCGTCTTCCACGCCCAGGCCGCGGCGTTCCTCGCGGTGAGCCGCCTCCTGGCGGTCGAGCGCCTCGAGCGCACGGCTCTGCAATTCCTGCGCCAGTTCCTCGTCGAAGCCTTCGATGCCGGCCAGTTCCTCGATGGAAACGTAGGCGACTTCGTTCAATTCGGCGAACCCTTCGGCGACGAGCAGCTGCGACAGCGTCTCGTCCACGTCGAGCTCCTCCTCGAACATCTTGGAACGTTCGGCGAATTCCTTGCTGCGCTTCTCGCTCGCCTCTTCCTCGGTCATGATATCGATCTGGTGTCCGGTGAGCTGGCTCGCCAGGCGCACGTTCTGGCCGCGGCGGCCGATCGCCAGGCTGAGCTGGTCATCGGGAACCACCACTTCGATGCGGCCGTCATCCTCGTCCAGCACCACGCGGCTGACGGTGGCGGGCTGGAGCGCGTTGACCACGAACGTCGCGGTATCTTCGCTCCAGGGGATGATGTCGATCTTTTCGCCCTGCAGCTCCTGCACCACCGCCTGCACGCGGCTGCCCTTCATGCCGACGCATGCGCCGACGGGATCGATGGAGGAATCGCGGCTGATCACGCCGATCTTGGCGCGGCTGCCCGGATCGCGCGCGGCCGCCTGGATCGTGATGATGCCGTCGTAAATCTCGGGCACTTCCTGCGCGAACAGCATCTTCATGAATTCGGGATGCGCGCGGCTGAGGAAGATCTGCGGGCCGCGGTTGTTGCGCTCCACCTTGGTGATCAGCGCGCGGATGCGCTCGCCCGGGCGGGCCGCTTCGCGCGGAATCTGCTGGTCGCGGCGGATGACGCCTTCGGCGCGGCCGAGATTGACGATCACGTGGCCGAATTCCACCGACTTTATCACCCCGGTGATGATTTCGCCGGCGCGGTCCTGGAATTCCTCGAACTGACGCTCACGCTCCGCATCGCGGACCTTCTGGAAGATCACCTGCTTGGCGCTCTGCGCGTCAATGCGGCCGAGATCGACGGGCGGCAGGGGATCGACGATGTAATCGCCGACCTTGGCGTCGTTCTGGAGCTTGGCGGCCTGTTCCAGGTTCACCTGCTTGAAGTAATCGTCCACTTCCTCGACCACCTCGACCACCCGCCACAGGCGCAGGTCGCCGGTCATCGGATCGAGCTTGGCGCGGATATCGTTCTCGTTGCCGTAGCGCGCACGGGCGGCCTTCTGGATCGCTTCTTCCATCGCTTCGATGACGATCGCCTTGTCGATCATCTTTTCCGAAGCGACCGAGTTGGCGATCGCGAGCAGTTCGGCCTTATTGGCGGAAATCGAAGTGGCCATCAGTGGGGTCTCACTCTTCCTCAGTTTCGAGTGGTTCGATAATTTCTTCGTCGGCACCGGTCGTGTCGATGGGCCGGGTGGCGGCGATCAGCGCATCTGTGAGGACGAGCTTGGCCGAATGGATCAGGTCGAGCGGCACGGTGACGGCGCCAGCCTTGCGGTCGATCACGGTCACCTGATCGCCTTCGATCCCCTGGAGATCGCCCTTGAACACCCGCTGTCCGTCTGCCGATTTGTCGAGCACGATGCGGACTTCATGCCCGGCCCAGTTGGCATAATCCTTCGGGCGGGTGAGCGGGCGGTCGATCCCGGGGCTCGACACTTCGAGGTGATAGGCGCCTTCGATCAGGGTCTCGCCCGCTTCTTCCCGCATATCGATCGCATCGCTGATGCGGCGGCTGAGGCTGGCGCACTGGTCGATGATGAGCTGCCCCGTCGCCGGGTCTTCGGCCATCACCTGGAGCGCCTGCCCGCCCTCGCCCGCTTCGGACGCCATCATTTTCACGCGTACGAGATCGAGGCCGAGAGCGGCCGCTTCGGGTGCGATCAATTCGACGAGGCGCGCGATATCGGCCACGGGGTTCCTTCAATTGCAGTCCGCAAGTGCCGCCTCACAAGAGTTCCGTGCCGGCCCCTTGCGGCGCCAGCCCCTTCAGTCTCGCGATGTCGGGATTGACCGGGCAGATAGGCGCGAGTCCCGCAATTTGCAATCCCAATCGCGCAGCTTGCGTGTTTGACAGACGCCATGGCGCATGACAGCATCGCGCGATGACATTCGGCCGCGTTCGACATCATGGGGATCAACTTCTCGCAGGGATTTAGCCCCGGCCGGGTTCACGCGCCCCGACCGGGGCCCCTGCCGCCTGCTCTTTCCAGTCCGGCGCTGCCGCCGGGCAATTTTCTCCCCATCAGGATCCGACGAATGACCGACAATCCCGCCCGTGAGCGCCCACCCATCATGATCGCCGCGGAGGAAGCGGACGCGCTTTCCGAACTGGCCGTCGCCGCCAGCACGCGCAACCCGGCTGTAAGCAGGATGCTTCTGGAAGAGATCGACCGGGCTGACCTGGTCGAACGCGACGCGATGCCGGCCGACGTGGTCGGCATGGGCAGCTCCGTCACCTTCGCGGTCGAGGACGGTGACGCCGCCCGCACGGTGACCCTGGTCTATCCGGCAGAGGCCGATATCGAACAGGGCCGGGTCTCGATCCTCACCCCGGTGGGCGCGGGCCTGCTGGGGCTGCGGGTCGGGCAAACGATCAGCTGGCCCACTCGCAACGGCGAGGAGCGGCTCCTGCGGATCGAGGCTGTCGAGCGCCCCTGACGCGCTGACCCTAGGTCGCCGGGACCGGGGCGGACGCGGCATCGTCGCCGCCCCGCTCCACCAGCCCGTGCTTGCGAATGCAGTGGCGCAGCTGATCGTACGTGAGGCCGAGTGCCTTGGCCGTCTGGCGCTGGTTCCAGCGGTGCCGCCCCAGCGCGTGCTCCACGATCGACCGTTCGTGCGCGTCCACCGCCGCGCGGAGATCCTCGACCCCACCGAAATCGGGCGAACGCTGCGTCGATGCGGTGGCGGGCACGGGCGCGTGTTCTCCGGACCGCCGCGCAGGCGCCGGCCGCGGCATCCACGGGCTGTCAAAGGGATCGAACTGGACGTGCCCCACCGGCCGGCCCCAATCGCCCCAGCGATAGACGGCGCGCTCGACCACGTTGCGCAGCTCGCGCACGTTACCGGGCCAGGGATGTCCCTCCAGCTCGGTCCGGACATGATCGGCGAACCCGGGCCATTCCTCCCAGCGCAGCTCGCTCGCCATGCGCCGGCCGAAGAATTCCGCCAGCACGCCGATGTCCCCTTCGCGCACCCGCAAGGGAGGCAAGGTGATGACCTCGAAGCTCAGCCGGTCGAGCAGGTCGGCGCGAAACCGCCCTTGCTCGGCGAGCGCGGGGAGATGCTCGTTGGTCGCCGCGACGATGCGCACGTCCACGCGCATCGGGCGGTTGGAGCCGATGCGCGTGACCTCGCCATATTCCACCGCGCGCAGCAGGCGCTCCTGTGCCTGCATGCTCAGGGTCGCGAGCTCGTCGAGGAACAGCGTGCCCTTGTCGGCTTCTTCGAACCGTCCCGCGCGCGCCCGCGTCGCGCCGGTGAAGGCCCCTGCTTCATGCCCGAACAGCTCGGCCTCGATCAGGGTTTCGGGCAGCGCTGCGCAATTCATCGTGACCAGCGGTTCATCCCATCGGGTCGACAGGCGATGGAGGCGTTCGGCGATCAGTTCCTTGCCGGTTCCGCGCTCGCCGATCACCAGCACCGGGCGCTGCATGGGCGCGGCCTGACTGGCGCGTTCGACCGCGTCCAGGAAGGCGCTCGACTGGCCGATGAACTGGCTTTCCCTCTCCATGCCCGATTAATAGCGGATTTTCCCAAGTGTCGGCAATGGGCGCCACCATGTCGTTGGTCGAAATTCCTGTGTCATCCGTAAATGCGAATTGGCACAGCCCTTGCTGAGAGGGGACCATGATCAACGGGAGTTTTCGCCAGATGTTCGACCGCCGCTTCCTGCAGAGCCGACTGGGCCAGGCCGCCGCCGCCAGCGTCGCCGCGATGGCGCTGTTCGTGACGATGAGCAGCCAGATCCATGCGACCCCGGCCTACGCCGCCAGTCCGCTGGTCGGCAGCGTGGCGCTGGCATGAACAAGCTCACCGACGACCACCTCGACCCGTTAGGGCCGGAGCAAGACCCCCCCCGTTCGCGCGGCACCCAGTCCTCCCGCGCGGACGATGCTCCGGCCCGCCCCTTCGGTATCAAGGGCGCCAGCAGCCGGATCGAGGCGGAAGTTGAACGCCTGCGCCGCAGCCCCACGCCCACCCAGTCGTCGTCCCTGCAGCGGGACGCGGCCAACTATGGAGTCGCATTCATGGGCATTTTCAGCCGCACCCGGGATATTGTCGCGGCCAACTTCACCGACATGCTCGACAAGGCGGACGACCCCGCAAAGATGATCCGCATGATCATCCTCGAAATGGAGGAGACCCTGGTCGAGGTGCGCGCCAGCGCCGCGCGCACGATCGCGGACCAGAAGGAAATGCACCGCCATACGGTCAAGCTGGAGCGTCTCCAGGCGGACTGGAGCGACAAGGCGCAGCTGGCGCTTTCCAAGGACCGCGAGGACCTTGCCCGCGCGGCGCTGGTCGAAAAGAAGAAGGCGGGCGACATGGCCGATCAGCTCAAGGCGGAAATCGCCGTGCTCGACGATGCCTTGCGCGCCTACGAGCAGGACATCGAGAAGCTGCAGGTGCGCCTGCGCGAGGCCCGGAGCCGGCAGACGGCGATCGCCGCGCGGCTGGAAAGCGCGGAGAACCGCGTCAAGCTGCGCAGCCTGATGACGAACGAGCGGGTGGACGAGGCATTGACCCGCTTCGACCATCTCGAACGCCGGGTCGATTACGCCGAAGGGCGCGCGGACGCGCTGAGCATCGCCGACGGAACCGGCAAGCCGAGCCTGTCGGACGAGATCGCCGCGCTTGCCGGGGCCGACAAGATCGATGCCGAACTCGAGGAAATGAAGCGCGCGCTCGGCCTGACCGACGAGGGCGGCGAGGACAGGAAGGACAGCTGACCCATGGAAGAAATCATCATCGCGCTGATCATCTGCGTCGGCCTGCCGTGGGTGATCCTGCACTACATCACCAAGTGGAAGACCGCCTCCACCATCACGAGCGATGACGAGTCGCTGCTCGACGAACTCTACCATCTCGCCAAACGGCTGGATGAGCGGATGGACACGGTCGAGCGCCTGGTGGCGACGGACGATCCGGGGTTCCGCCCCGCCCGCCTGATGCACGATCGCGAGGCTGACAACGCGCCGCTGCGCGAGCTCGATCGCCTGATCGCCGAGAAGAAGGGAACCGCAAAGTGAACAGCCCGCGCACAACGCTCTATCGAGACAAGCAGAACGCCAAGCTGTTGGGGGTCTGCTCCGGCATAGCCGACTACACCGGGGTCAATGTCCTGTGGGTTCGACTTGGGTTCCTGCTCCTGCTGGTGACAATCGCGCCTATTCTACTTCCCGCTTACTTCATCGCTGGCATGCTGCTGAACAAGAAGCCGGCGCATCTCTATACCGATCCGGAAGAGCAGAAGTACTGGCAGCGCGTGCGGCAGAGCCCGAAGCGCACGGCGCGGGAAATTCGCGGCAAATTCCGTGACATAGACCGCCGCCTGGCCGACGTCGAAACCTATTACGTCACCAACAACCCGCGCCTGTCCGCCGAAATCGAGCGGCTACGCTGAGCGCGGACCACGCAAGGAGAATTCTAAATGGGGGAACTTGCGCTTCTCATCCCGCTGGCGCCGTTCATCATGGTGGGGTTTATCGTCTGGACCAAGCATCGGGGCAAGATGGCCGAGATGCAGGTCCGGACCGCCGCCAGCGACACGGGCGAACGCGCCGCGCAATATGCCAACCAGGTGACCGAACTGGAAGACCGGGTGCGGGTTCTGGAACGGATCGTCACCGACAAGGGATACGATGTCGCCGCCCAGATCGAGGCGCTGCGCGACCAGCGCCGGGTGGACGATGCCGATACCGGCGTGTCCATCGAAATCCTCAAGAAGGAGCGCGCATAATGCCGATCAGCGAGCTTATCCCCTACCTGGGCTACATCGTTGCCGGCGCATTCGTCCTCGGCGGAGCGGGCATCCTCGCCTCGGTCCACACCACGCGGATGAAGATCAAGCATGGCTATCCGCTGGAAGGCATGTGGGGCCAATCGCTGAAGCCCCATACTGACAAGGAAGCCCAGGCCCGCGTCGCGCTGCTGACGCAGGAGAACGCCCAGCTGAAGGCGGAAGTGGGCGCGATGCGCGACCGGCTGGAAACGGTCGAGCGGATCGTCACCGACAGCGGATACCGCCTGACGAACGAGATCGAACAGCTTCGGGCCGGCAAGGAGAAAGTGCAGTGAGCTTCTGGACCGCCATCGTCGTCATCGTCGCGATCATCATGGTCGCCAGCGTGATCATGAAACGGTACGAGGCGCTGGGCCGGGGCGAGAGCGGCCGCTCCAGAGATCAGGATGCCGACAAGCTCGCCCACCAGCGCGAAACCGACCGGCGCGAGCTGGAAGAGCTGCGCGAGCGCGTGAAGGTGCTCGAACGTATCGCCACCGATGCCAACGCCAGCCACGCGCTGGAAAGCCGCCGCGTCGCCGACGAGATCGAAGCACTCCGCGACCGCTGACGCCGTTACGGAGCCCGAAGGATACCGACATGAGCGAATATATCGTCCTGGCCGTCACCTCGCTCGCCGCCATCGCGATCGTCGCCTTCGCCACCTTGCGCGGCTGGCAGGGCTGGCTGACCCTGAAGGAGCACGAGCTGGAACGGACCGCCGCGCCCACCCCGCGCGGGGCCGATGCAGGCAGCGCGGTGGGCGCCGCGCGCATCGAGATCAGCGATCTCAAGGAACGCATCCGCAAGCTGGAGGCGATCGCCAGCGGAGTGGACCTGTGACCGGCGCGGTCAGCAACGCCGCGCAGGCCGGCATCGGCCTCGGCAGCGCGATCGCCGTGGCGATCAGCTGGAGCCTGCACAAGTCGATCCTCTGGGCCGCGATCCAGGGGTTCTTCGGCTGGTTCTACGTCATCTACTACGCCTTCACCCGGCCCGGCGGGCTGGCGGGCTAGGCCGCGCCCCGCGGCTCCGCTAGGGGCGCACCATGCGCACCCTTGCCGATATCGCCGAAGAATACGAATTCCTCGACCCCGACGATCGCTATCGCCTGCTGATCGAGCTTGGCCGCGACCTCGAACCCATGCCCGATCCGCTGAAGACCGACGCGACCCTGGTGCGGGGGTGCTCGGCCAGCGTCTGGGTCTATCCCACGGGCGATGCGGACCGCCTCCATTTCCTGGCGGACAGCAACGCGGCGATCACCAAGGGCATCGTCGCTCTCGTCATCGCGGCGGTGCAGGATCGGCCGGCGGCCGATGTCGCGCAAATGGACATTGCCGGCGCGCTTGCCCCCTTCGACCTTCGCAACCAGCTGTCCAGCAACCGCACACAGGGCGTTCCCAACATGATCGCACTGGTCCAGGCGCACGCGGCGCGAATAGCAGGGCGCCCGGTCGCGACCTGATGCGCACGCTTTATCTTGCAGGCGGCCTGCTGTCGGTGGGCCTGGGCGCGGTCGGCGCGGTGTTGCCGATCATGCCGACGGTGCCGTTCCTGCTTCTGGCCGCTTACTGCTTCGCGCGCAGCAATCCCGAATGGGAGCGGCGAATACTGGATCATCCGAACTGGGGCCCGCAGCTGCGCGACTGGCGGGAGCGGCGGGCCATTTCGCGGCGGGCCAAGACGATGGCGATCGGCGCGATGACCGCGGGGGCGGTGTTCACCTGGTACACGATCGGCCACCCGTGGTACTGGGTATCGGTCGCGATCCTGGTGATCGCGGGAAGCTGGATCGCCACGCGCAACGAGTAACCGCCGCGCGCGCCCCCCGCCTCAGGCGCCCGCGCTATCCCGCACCACCGCGCTATCCCGCACCACGGCGATGCCCGCCTCGCGCTGGCGCTTCAGTTCCGCTTTCAGCCTGGCCGGGTCGCGTGCAAAGACGAAGCCGAAGCTGACGCCCCCGTCCTTGCCGATGGTCGCATGGTGCAGCTTGTGCGCCTGGACCAGCCGCCGGGCATAGCCGCGCCTCGGCACCCAGCGAAACCAGCGCTGGTGAACCAGCCCGTCGTGCACCAGCGTATAGATCACCCCGTAAAGCAGTACGCCGAGGCCGATCCACGTGCCCGGCGCCCACGCATCCGCGCCCATGATCATCGGGCTGCCGGCCGCGAACATGGCGATGCTGATCGCCGCGCCGACGATGGCGTAGAGATCGTTCTTCTCGAAGAAACCGTCGTGCGGTTCGTGATGGTCGCGGTGCCAGGCCCATCCGAAGCCGTGCATCACGTACTTGTGACTGCCCCACGCGAGGCATTCCATCGCGAGGACGGTGGCGATCACGATGGCGATGGCGGCGATGGGTGACACGAAGCCAATTTAATACGCGCCGGGCGGCGATGCGACCCATGTTTTTCCCGCTTTCTGCAGAATGCGTTCGCGCACCGTTCATAAAAGCGGCCATAAACATGAATGGTCAGCCGAACGCTGGCGCGAGAAAAGGGAACATAACCATGCGTCTCAGCACCAAGATCATCCTGTCCGCCCTCGTCGGGAGCGCGTCCCTCGCGGCGGCTGTCCCTGCCCAGGCACAGTATTACCAGCAGCGCGACCGCTACGATGACCGCAACGACTATCGCGGCGACCGCTACGACGACCGGTACGACCGGCGCGGTCAGGCCAACGCCATCCGTGCGCAGATCGACCAGCTTGCCCAGCGGGTGGACCGCATCGACCGCCGCGACCGGATTTCCGAACGCGAAGCGGCCGCGCTCCGGCGCGATGTCCGCAACCTGCGGCAGCAGTACTACAGCTACAGCCGCAACGGCCTGAGCGAGCGTGAATTCCACGTCCTGCAGAACCGTATCCACCAGGTTCGCCAGCGCCTGAACCACGAGCGCCGCGATCGCGACGGCCGCCGCTGGTAAGCCCGTCGATTGAACTGGAAAAGGGGCGTCTCACCACGTGTGCGGCGCCTCTTTTCTTTACGCGGAGCCGCCCGCCGGAATGGCTATCCGGATGGCGGGAAGAAGAACCGGGCGATTTCCTCGCCGATCCGGGCCGGGCGCTTGGTGCCCGCATCGACGCAGCACCAGCTCGATTTCACCTCGGCCAGCACCTCCCCGCCACGTTCGATCACCGTGTGATAGAACGCGCGGGCGCCATGGATCTTCTCCAGCACCGTCCGGGCGATCACGTCGTCGTCCAGGAACGCCGGGCGCCGATAGGTAATCTCGTGCTTCAGGGCGACCCAGAGCCGTTCCGCCACCGCATCCGGCGGGGCCAGATTGTTCCAGTGCGCAAGCACCGCGTCCTGCACCCATCCCAGATAGCGGGCATTGTTGACGTGCCCCATGAAATCGATGTCGGCCGGCACGATGCGAATCGGGAAGTGGAATGGAATTGCTGACATTTTTGTAAGTTAGCACGTATGGGTTGCAAATACATGACCCGCGCGGCGATTTCGTGCGCGCCGCCATCGGGGACTTGCGGGATGTAAATGGGGACCCGCGGCGATGCCAAGATTTCCCATCTTGTCTGGCGGCGGCCCGGCGGCCTAGCCCGCCTGCATGGCCAGCCGCCCCCGCACCCTTTATGAAAAGATCTGGGACGCCCATGTCGTGGAGACCCGCGACGACGGGACCAGCCTGCTCTACATCGATCGCCACCTGGTGCACGAAGTCACCAGCCCCCAGGCGTTCGATGCGCTGCGGGCCACGGGGCGCCCGGTTCGCCGGCCGGACCTGACGCTGGCGGTTCCCGATCACAACCTGCCCACCACGCCCCGGACCGACGCCGCGGGCAATCCCTTGCCCATTGCCGACCCGGAAAGCGCCGCGCAGCTTGCCGCACTGGCGCGCAACGCGGCCGATTTCGCGGTGCCTTATATCGGGCCCACGGCAGCCGCGCAGGGCATCGTTCACGTCGTGGGGCCGGAACAGGGCTTCTCCCTCCCGGGCGCCACGATCGTCTGCGGCGACAGCCATACGGCGGCCCACGGCGGCGTGGGCGCGCTCGCCTTCGGCATCGGGACCAGCGAGGTCGAACACGTGCTCGCCACGCAGACCCTGCTGCTGACGAAATCGAAGACCATGGAAGTGCGCGTGGAAGGGATGCTGCCCCCCGGCGTCACGCCCAAGGACCTCATCCTCCACATCGTCGGCGCGATCGGGACGGCGGGCGGTACCGGCCACGTCATCGAATACCGCGGCCCGGTGTTCGAAACGATGAGCGTGGAAGGCCGCCTGACGGTCTGCAACATGAGCATCGAGGCCGGTGCCCGGGCCGGCATCATCGCGCCCGACGACACGGTGTTCGCCTATCTCCAGGGGCGTCCGTTCGCGCCGCAAGGGGATGACTGGCGCCGCGCGGTCGCGTGGTGGCGCACGCTGGCGACCGACGCGGGCGCCGTGTTCGACCGTTCCGTCACCATCGATGCCGCCGCCATCGAGCCGACCGTTTCGTGGGGCACCAGCCCCGAAGACGTCGCCCCGATCGGCGGCACGGTCCCTTCGCCCGAAAGCTTCGCCGATCCTTCGAAGCAGGAAGCGGTGCGCCGCGGGCTCGATTACATGGGGCTGGAGCCGGGCCAGCGGCTGCGCGACGTCGCGATCGAAAACGTGTTCATCGGCAGCTGCACCAACAGCCGGATCGAAGACCTGCGCGCCGCGGCCGAAGTGCTGCGCGGGCGGCGCAAGGCGGACGGGGTGAAGTGGGCCATCGTCGTGCCCGGGTCCGGCCTGGTCAAGCGGCAGGCCGAAGCCGAAGGGCTCGACCGGGTGTTCATCGATGCCGGCCTCGAATGGCGCGAACCGGGATGTTCGGCCTGCCTGGCGATGAACCCCGACAAGGTGCCGGCGGGCGAACGCTGCGCCTCCACCTCCAACCGCAATTTCGTCGGCCGCCAGGGGCCGGGCGCGCGCACGCATCTGCTCTCCCCCGCGATGGCCGCCGCCGCCGCCGTCACCGGCCGCCTCACCGATGTACGCGAGCTGATGCGCTGAACGCGCGCAAGCATGCCTTCGCCCCCGTGGCCGCGCCCGATGCGCGGGTGCTGATCCTCGGCAGCCTGCCTGGCGAGGCGTCGCTGGCCCAGGGGCGCTATTACGCGCACACGCGCAACCTGTTCTGGCACCTCGCCGGCGGCGCGGTCGGCCGCGATCTCGTCGCGCTGGACTATCCCGCGCGGCTGGAAGCCCTCGCAGGCGCGGGTATCGCGTTGTGGGACACGGTCGCCTCCGCCCGCCGCACCGGCAGCCTCGACGCCGCGATCCGGCAGGCGGAGCACGCGTCCCTCGCGGGCCTGGTGGCCACCCTGCCGCGATTGCGCGCGGTGGCCTTCAATGGGCGCAAGAGCGCCGCGATCGGCCGGCCGCAGCTCGCCGGCAGCGGGCTTGCGCTGATCGATCTGCCGTCATCCTCGCCCGCCTACGCATCGCTGCCCCTGGCCGAGAAAGAGCGTGTTTGGGCCGGCCTAGCCGATTTCCTCGGCTGAGCCCTTGCGCCCGCGTGCGCCGTTCCGCAATGATGGGTCCATGACCAGCAAGATCACCGGCAAGGCCATCGCCGCAGGTGCCGCCATCGGCTCGGCCGCCGTCGCCGCGGCGCTCCTCTATGCCACCAGGCGCAAGGAGAAGAACCAGCCGACGCAGCTCGGCCCCATCCCTTCGGGCGAGCCTCCGGAAACCGATTGATGGAGCCGCTGCGCGAGGTGGAAGGCCGGGCGATTCCGTTCGGCACCAGCAACGTCGATACCGACGTCATCATCCCCGCTCACTGGCTGAAGACGGTGACTCGCGACGGGCTCGGCCGCGGTGCGTTCGAAACCGTGCGTTCCGCCCCCGGCAACGTGTTCGACCAGCCCGCCTTCGCCGGCGCGCCGATCCTGATCGCTGGCGACAATTTCGGCTGCGGATCGAGCCGGGAACACGCGGCATGGGCGCTGCTCGACCTCGGCATCCGCGCCGTGATCGCGCCCAGCTTCTCGGACATCTTCAGCGGCAATGCGTTCAAGAACGGCATCCTCACCGTCGTGCTGCCCCAGGATCAGGTCGACCGGCTGCTTGCCGTCGCGCAGGATCATCCGATCACGATCGACCTGGAAAGCCAGGTCGTGACCACGCCGTACCAGGACCGCTTCGCCTTCGCGATCGACCCGTTCCGCAAGCAATGCCTGCTGGAAGGGCTGGACGAGGTGGGGCTGACGATGGCCCGGGGCGATGCCATCGCGACATACGAAGCGCGCCAGGCGCGCGACATGCCCTGGCTCGCCAGCGCAACGGAGACGATCGCATGAAAGCACTTCGCACCCACGCCGTCGGCGGACCGGACACGCTCACGCTCGACACGGTGGACGATCCCGTCCCCGCGGCGGGCCAGGTCGTCGTCGCGGTAAAGGCCTGCGCGATCAACTTTCCCGACACGCTGATGATCCGCGACCTCTACCAGTTCAAGCCGGAGCGCCCCTATGCCCCCGGCGGGGAGATCGCCGGAGTGGTCGAATCCGTCGGTGAAGGCGTTACCGCGTTCAGGCCCGGCGACCGGGTGTTCGGCGGTATCGGCAACGGCGGACTGGCAGAAAAGGTCGCGGTCGATACGCGGCGCCTGTTCCCCGTGCCCGAGGGCGTGCCGTTCGAAAAGGCCGCGTCCCTGATGATGACTTACGGCACCACGATCCACGGACTGAAGGATCGCGCGCACATCAAGCCGGGCGACGTGATGCTGGTCCTCGGCGCGGCGGGCGGCGTCGGGCTGTCGGCGGTGGAGCTCGGCAAGGCATTCGGCGCGAAGGTGATCGCCGCCGTCTCCAGCGAGGAAAAAGGCGAAGTCGCCCGGCGGGCCGGCGCGGACGATGTCGTCATCTACCCGCGCGAGGCCATGGACAAGGATGCATCAAAGGCCCTCGCCAACGCGTTCAAGGCGGCGTGCGGACCCGAAGGCGCGAACATCGTCTATGACATCGTCGGCGGCCAGTATTCCGAACCCGCCCTTCGCGCGATCGCGTGGGAGGGCAAGTTCCTGGTGGTCGGCTTCCCGGCCGGCATCGCGAAGATGCCGCTCAACCTCACCCTGTTGAAGAGCTGCGATATCTGCGGCGTGTTCTGGGGCGCCTTCACCATGCGCGAGCCGGAGAAGTTCAAGGCGCAGGCGGCCGAATTGTTCGAGCTGTTGAAGGCGGGCAAGATCGATCCGCTGATCTCCGAGACGTTCCCGCTCGAACGCGGCGGCGAAGCGATCGCGAAGCTGGAGAACCGCGAAGCTGTCGGCAAGCTGGTCGTCACCTTCGACTGACCTTGCCGCCCCTGCCCGGCCACCCTATGACTTGCGCTCAACATTTCACGAAGGACCGACATGACCGACTTCAAGGATCGTGAGCGCGGCGAGGAACGCAAGTTCGCGATGGACGAAGAAACCGCCTTTCGCGTGGCGGCGCGGCGCAATCGCCTGCTGGGCCAGTGGGCGGCGGAAAAGATGGGCCTCACCCCTGAAGAGACCGACGCCTACGCCAAGGCGGTGGTCCAGGCGGACTTCGAGGAAGCGGGCGACGAGGACGTGATCCGCAAGGTGCTGGGTGACCTGACGGGCGCTGGCGCGGACGTCGACGAAGCGGCGGTTCGCGCGGCGCTCGAGGAAAAGAGCGTCGAGGCACGGCGCCAGTTGATGAGCGAGAGCTGAGCCCCATGGCGATGCCCGCGTTCGAGATCGAGGCACTGATCCGCAGCGCCCTGCCGGATGCGGAGGTCGTGATCCGCGACCTTGCCGGCGACGGCGACCACTACGCCGCGCATGTCGTTTCGTCCGCGTTCGCCGGGAAGAGCCGCATCGCCCAGCACAAGATGGTCTATGCAGCGCTGGGGGAGCGGATGGGCGGGGAACTCCACGCCTTGCAACTCACCACCGCGGTTCCCAACTGAAGCGCCAATCCTCGTTCCCAAGAATCGGAAGGTCCGGGCCATGTCCGACGTCAATCAGCGCATCAGCGATATCGTCCAGAACAACCAGGTGGTGCTCTTCATGAAGGGCACCCCCCTGTTTCCGCAGTGCGGATTTTCCAGCCGTGCGATCCAGATCCTGGACCACTGCGGCGCGCCGTACGAAACGGTCGATGTCCTGCAGGACATGGAAATCCGCCAGGGGATCAAGGCCTACAGCGACTGGCCGACGATTCCGCAGCTTTACGTGGGCGGCGAATTCCTGGGCGGCAGCGACATCATGATGGAAATGTTCGAAGCCGGCGAATTGCAGCAGCTCCTCACCGAAAGGGCTGCTCCCGGCACCGCCTGACCGGCGCCTTTGTACGGACAAATTGTGCCCCGTTCGGCTGGGTAGGCCGGACGGGTTTTTCATGTCCAGGGTTGGGTGCGGTCGGGGAGGCGGAGCCAGGAAACCCCGGGGAGACACCGGGGGCAACCAGGGAGACAAAGGGGCTCCGCCTCGATCGAAGACCGTTGGGTATCGGTTTACCAGCACATCCCGTGCCAAGTGGCGCCAACCCGGGAAAACCGCGGCTCGCGATGGTTAATCTCCTTAACCGGGCTTCGGTATTGTAAGGCACGCCGACAGTCCGTGCGCGATAATCGCTCTTGGCAAGCAACCGGTGTCCAGCCAGACTCGCGCGATGGACCCGAACGCGCCGCAACCTTCGATCCCCGCAGCCACCGTGATCGTGTTCCGGCGCGCGCCTTCCGGTGGCCCGCCCCAGATACTGATGGTCACCCGCTCCAACGCGATGCGCTTTGCCGGCGGGATGGCCGTGTTCCCAGGCGGACGGGTCGACGAAGCGGATCGCCAACTCGCGGAGACGTTCGACCACGCGTTCGACAACGAAGAGGCTGCCCACCGGATCGCCGCCGTTCGCGAGACGCTTGAGGAGGCAGGCCTGGTCATCGGCATCCGCGAGGTGCCGAGCGATTCCGAAGCGCGGCGCGCCCGGGCATTGCTGCTCGAACGCGGCGAGCTCGCGCCCGTGCTGGCCGCGATGCAGTGGACGCTCGATCTTGATGCACTGGTGCCATTTGCCCGCTGGCACCCGCGAAACGAACGCCTGCCGCGAATCTTCGATACGCGCTTCTACCTCGCCGATCTCGGCACCGGGGCGGTCGAACTGGAGATCGACGCGACGGAGAACACGCATCTGTTCTGGACCAGCGCAGCGGATGCACTGGACGCGGCGGAGCGCGGCGAGGTGGACCTGATATTCCCCACGCGCCGCAATCTGGAACGGCTGGCGATTTTTCCCGATTTCGCCGCCGCGCGGGCGCAGGCGCAGGCTACGCCTGTCCAGACGATCTCGCCCTGGATGGAGGAGCGTGACGGCGAACCATGGCTGATGATCCCCGCCGACGCCGGCTACCCGGTTTGCGGGGAACGTCTCAGCACGGTGGCGCGCGCCTGACAGGTGACGCGCGAAAGGCGGCCAGGCGGACACCCGGATCGTTCGACACGTTCACTCCCCCCGATCGCGAGATGCGCCTGCAAGGGACCGAAGCGGTCTGACGCTTCACCGAAAGCAGATTTCGTTACCGGGCCTCGCAGCTCGTTCCGGCGGCCGAGGCGCCTTTGCCCTATCCAGTTGGGCGACGGGGGCGCGTGAATTCGGTAACGCACGGGTTGAGGGGATGACGTCGATGGAGCGGCCTAGGAGGATCGAACTCCTGTGAACGGGATGGAAGCCCGGTGCCTAACCACTCGGCCAAGGCCGCCCTGCCACGGCAAGTGCGGTACATCGCGGCGCGGAGGCGATCGATGGTCCAACGGATGGGGCCAGCCTGTCTCACGAAACCCCCGGGCTCTGCGCGCCGGCACGATCGCGCCGGCGGAGCGTTCAGCGGCTATGGAAACCGGCGCATTCGGTCCCTTATACCGCGTCGCCCGGTTGCTGAAGGGCGACAACGCGCGGGTCGACCCGCTGAGCCAGGGCGGCCCGCGAGGATGAAGGCCCGCTGGAACAAGGATCCCGGCGCGGGTTTCGTCAGCGGCGCCGGTCCATATGTCAGGGATTTCCGCAAAATGACGGCGGCACTGGAGAACCGGACATGATTCCCGCAACAGCGACGGTTGAGGAGGCGAGGACCGCGGTCGGCACGTTCTTCGGGCTGCCGCCTCTCACGTCGGCCGACCTCGGCAATCTTGCGGTGGCGGCGGCCATCGTCGTGGTGGTGGTCCTGATCGACCGGCTGGTCGGCAACCGGGTGGGCCGGTGGCTCGAGCAGGCAGTGGTTCCCCGGTTCGCGGAATCCGAGCACAAGGTGCCGCTGGCGAGCGACCATGCGGCCCGGGCGGTCGCGGCGGTGCTGACGATGGCGTTCCTGACGATCGCTGCCGCCGGCCATGACTGGCCCCCGTATTCGAGCCTGCTGTTCGACCTTGCGATTCCGCTCGCCGCCGCGGTCGCGGCGCGGCGCATCGCGCTGGCGCTCAACGTCTCGCCCAGCGCCGCCCTGGCGATCGCGGCCGTCTGCGGGTTCTGGGTGCTCAGCAGCCGGTACGATCAGCTGGAATGGGTCCAGCGCTCGCTCGACGGGTTCGCGCTGTCGTTCGGCGAAACCCGGTTCTCCCTCCTCGACCTGCTCAGCGTCGGCTTTGCCGGGGTTGTCCTCTACGCGCTGGTCCGGATCGCCAATCGCGGGGCCAGGGCGTTCATCCGCACGCGCCCCAATCTCGACATCACGCAAAGCCTGCTTGCGGAAAAAGTCGCGGCCGTGGGAATCGTGGTGCTGGCCATCTTCCTTGCCATCGACATGCTGGGCATCGATCCGACCGCGCTGTCGATCTTTTCGGGCGGGATCGGCCTCGGGCTCGGATTCGGATTGCAGAAGATATTCAGCAACCTGGCCTCGGGGTTCATTCTCCTGATGGATCGGTCGATCAAGCCGGGAGACGTGATCGTCGTCGGCGACGCGGTCGGCGAGGTCAAAAAGATCGGCACGCGTGCCGTTTCCGTGATCACGCGCGACGGCAAGGAACACCTCGTCCCCAACGAACTGCTGATGACCGAGCGGGTGGAAAACTGGAACTATTCCTCGCGCGATGTCCGCATCCGCATGTCGCTCCAAGTGAGTTACGACAGCGATCTCGATCTCGTGGAGGGCCTGATCCACGATGCCACGCGGGAAAGCCCGCGCGTGCTCAATGCTCCCAGGCCCGCGGTCCGCATCACCAATATAAGCGAAAACGGCATCAAGCTGGAAATCCGCTTCTGGATCAGCGACCCGGAAGACGGCCTGGGCAACATCCAGAGCGAGATTTACCGCAGGATCCTGGCGAAGTTCCGCGAGAATGACATCGTCATGCCCAACCCCGGGCAGGAAATCGCGATCGTGAAGCTGCCGGAGATTTCGATCAGGCGCATGGACGAAAGCTAGCGGCACTCCCCCCGGCCACCCTGCCCCTTTTGCAGAGCCGGGGCGCAGCGCTCTTCGCCGCGCGCGCGATCAGACCAGTGTCGCGGTCTCCGCGATCTGGGCGATACCGCGCTTGCCGTTGGCGTCACGGCCCAGTTGCACGATCACGTCGATCACGCTGGCGGCGTAGGCGATCGTGTCGCTGCGGGTGAGGCCGATGCCCGTCTGCATCACCATCAGGGCAAGCTGATCGAGCGCCCCGCGCAGGCTGTTGGCGTGGATGGTGGAGAAGCTGCCGGGATGCCCGGTGTTGATCGCGCGCAGGAAGCTCACGCTTTCCGCCCCACGCAGCTCGCCCAGCACGATGCGGTCGGGCCGCAGGCGCAGTGCGGCCTGGAGCAGTTCGTTCGGCGTCACCTTGGCCTCGCCCAGCTCGCCCTTCACCGCGACGAGACCGACGCCGTTTTCGCCCGGAAGCCGCAGTTCGGGCGTGTCCTCCACCAGGATCACGCGCTCGTGCCGCGGGATTTCGCCCAGCATGGCGTTGAGGAACGTCGTCTTGCCCGTGCTCGTGCCGCCGGAGATCAGGATGGTCCGGCGCTGGCGAATGGCGGCCCGCAGGAAATCGACGGGCCGCGCCTGCGGATCGGGCAGGTTCGCCGCATCCGCCGGCGCCAGCGGGCCCGTGTCATAGGCGTCGAGCGGCAGGTCCAGTCGGCGGTGGCGCCGGATCGCCATCGCCCAATGGCTGCGCGCCGCCGGGGGCCCGCAGAACTGCACGCGCGCGCCGCCCGGAAGCGTGGCGCCGAGCAGCGGATGTTCGCGGTTGATGCCCTGGTGGCTGACCCGGGCGACCTGTTCGGCCAGCCGCTGGATCAACCGGTCGTCGATCTCCGGCGCCTGGACCCGCTGCATGCCGCCGGCGCTGGCATCCTCGATCCACACCTCGCCCGGCCGGTTGACCAGGATCTCGGTCACCGTGTCGCGCGCCAGCCAGTGAGCGAACGGCGCGAGGTAGGCGTCGAGATAGACGCTGCGTTCCGCGGCGCCGCTGCCTTCGGCGCCCGGCAGCGCGTGGATGTCCGCCGTCACTTGACCGCGGGGACCTGGCTGAAATCGAGGTCGCGGGCGGTGAACACGCGGATCGGCTCGCCCTGCCGCACGCGCACCGTGGGCGCGATCTGGCCGTCCTGTTGCAGCGCCGTGCTCGCCGCGCTGGTCCCGCCGCCCAGCACCACCGACGCCCCGCCCGAGGCGAGCCCGCCGATCACCGAGAGCAGGATCGAGGAACCGAACCGCTTGAAGAAGTGGCTGTTGACCGATCCGGCAAGCCCGGTCGTCCCGTCGAAGCCGACTGCGGGCGAGGCGAGGTTGACCGATGCCCCGTCAGGCCGGATCAGCCGGGTCCAGATGACGTAGGCGCGCTTCTGCCCACCTTGCAGGCCCGACTGGTACTGGCCGATCAGCCGGCTGGAGCGCGGCACCAGCACGCGCGATCCATCGAAGCTGCGGACATCCTGGCTCACCACCGCGCGCACGAAGCCGGGGACGTCGGTGTTGATGGCGGTTTCCAGCACCGCCGGGATCAGCGTGCCTTGCGTCACCGTGGTCTGCGGATCGACCATGGCGCGGGCCTGGGCCGGGCCGCCGCCGACCCCGCCCACGCGGCTGGCGAAGTCACCCGCGCTCGCCCCCGCAACCTCGCCAGGGGCAGGGACGGTCGCGGCATCGCCGACGCCCCCGGCGATATTGCCGGCGTCGAACACGACCGTCGGGTTGGCATAGGGGTTCGCGGCCGGCAGCGGGGCGGCGGCGGGCATGTGCGCCAGCACCGGCTGCGGCGCCGGGTCCGCGCGCGGAACCCCGGCCGGTTGCGTCTGGGGGCCGGGCGCCACGGTGGTCACCGCTTCGGGCGGGATGACGACAGGCCCCGGAGCCGGAGCGACTTGCGCCCCGCCCACGCCTTCGGCCTTTTCGGTCCGCGCGGCGTTCATGCTCCACAGCGTGACCGCGCCGAGCAGGCCGATCACCGCGACCCCCGCGGCAAGGCCGAGCCCGTCGGACTTGCCCTTGCGCTGCGTGACCGCGGGGAAAGCGTTGCGGCTGGCGAGATCGATGATCTCCGCGCTTTCGCCTTCGCGCGGGTCGAGGTCGTTGGCGACGGCGCTGTCACCCGGCTTCCTGGCCGGCAGTCGCATGGCGAGGCGCATCAGCGTGTCCCTCCGTTCGGGGCGAGATCGGTCCGGGCAAGTGCCGCCTGCGGGTTTGCCGGCACCGGCACTGGCGCAACCGCCGGCGCGGGGCGCACCGGCCCGGCGTTGGTCAGCGTCGCAGCCTGCTTGCCGGACCGCAGAACGATCTCGCGCGGGACGCCGTCGACCACGATCACGTCGCCGCGCACGGTGAAGTTCACCGGGCCTTCGGTCCCGGCTTCGTCCTTGATGAGGATGGCCGGAACCGGGCTGCCCGCCGGCCACGCGAGGAACGTGGCGGTGCCATCGTCATAGGTCCGCGCGGGCAGCAGCTTGCGATCGCCCTTGGCCCCCCAGGCGAAGTTGAGCGCGGCGGGATCGGTCACGGTTTCCGGCGCGCTCGCGGCGGCCAGTTCCTCCGCCGTCGGGCCGCCAGTTTCCGCCATCTGCGCCTTGGGTTCGTCAGGATAGGTGAAGCGCAGCACGTAAAGCGGGCGCGCACCGGCGCTGGCGACGAGGTCGAACAGGTAGGTGCGCCGGTCGGTCACCACGGTCATGTTGGTCGCCGCGCTGGCGGCGAGCGGCTTCACGAACAGCAGGTTGGCGCGCTTGTTCGGCGTCACCTGCCAGGCCTGCGAATCGCCGATCGCGACGTTCTCGATCCGCTCGTCGTCGGCGAACTGGATGGTCGCCTGCACTTTCGTGCGCCCTTCGATCCGGACCACGGCAGCGGGATCGTAGAACCGTTCGACGATCCGCGCATCGTTCGCGTGCGCGGCGGCAGGCAGCACCAGGGCAGCCAGGAGGGGCAGGATGCGTATCATTTCATCTTCTCCGAAAGACGGGGCGGCGGCGCGCGAAACCGGCTGCCGATGCCGCGCGCCCGGGCCACGCCCGGTGCATTGCCGGGCCCCTGCTGTCCCGGCGCTGAAGCGACCGTGTTGGTGACGATCCGCGTGTGCCGCCCCGGCGCGACCCCGGCCACGCCGGCATCGTTCGCGGCGGGCGCGGTGGCGAAGGCGGTCACCGGGATGCGGCGGTCGGCCGGCCCGGCGGAAGCGGCGCCAGCAGTTGCGGGCAGCGCGGGCGACGCGGCCGGCATGACGGCAGTGGTGGCCGCAGCCCCGCCGCTGCCACCGCGCGAATCCTTGTCGGGGACCAGCCCGAACACGCGCCAGCCGCCGACCATCGTGCCGGTGACTTTCAGCACCATCACCATCAGGGCCATGTGGACCGCGCCGACCAGGAAGAAGGCCATCGCCGCCTGGCTGTCGATCTGGCCAGGCGTCTGGGTGAGCGAGCCGAGGATGGGCACCGCCAGTTCCAGCATCACGCTGCCGCCCAGCACCGCGAGCAGCGGCACCAGCGCCAGCATGACAAGCCCTTTGAGCCAGCCCGTGAACAGCCCCCGCGTGCCTGAAAACAGCGCCATGACCACGAAGATCGGCCCGACCGCGATCAGCACGGCCAGCGCGATGCGCGCCGTCACCAGAACGCCGACGGTGCCCAGCATGAACAGCATGGCGCCCAGCCACATCATCCCTTCCGGCGAAAACGCCGAAATGTCCTTGCCTTCCGCCTGGCCGGGGCTGGCCTGCTGGAGCGCCTGGAAAACCACGTCGATCTTCTGCGCGAAGACCTGCGTGGCGGAACCTCCGCTGCCGGTTATGATCGTGGCGATCTGGTCCGGCCCGCCCACGGCGAGATTCCAGACGACCGAGCTGTAGGCGACCCAGCTTGTCGCAAATGTCAGCACCAGCCCCAGCGTCATCATCCGCGGGGTCAGCGACCGCACGCCAAGGCTGGCGCGCCCCAGCAGCAGGTTGATCGCGAAGAACGCGACGTACAGCGTCAGCAGGATCGTGAGGACGGTCAGCAGCGCGCCGCCGGGCGCGAACAGCCGGCCGAACGCTGCGGCGGTGGTTTCCCCCGCCACGCAATCGACCGCCTGCAGGGCGGCGGCGACGCCGTTGCCGACCTGCCCGGCGATCTGGTCGCAGGCGGCGCTCATTCGGCAGCCAGGCGGAACGGCACGTCGGCCTCCGCGCTGTCCTCGACCGTCGTGCCGCCGGGCCAGGCGTGACCGGTCAGCGGACCGAACCAGTCGGCCGGGCTGTCGCCCACCGCCTCGCGCAGCAGGTCGAGCCGGCGAACGGTGCTTTCGCGGCCCGACAGTACGGCCAGGACCTCGGGCGCGCCCGACAGGTCGAGCCGGACGACGACGCTGGCGTCGGGCTGGCGGATCAGGAATGCGCGGCTGTGCGCCGGCAGGCTGCGGATCAGCGCCAGTTCGTGGTGAGTGAGGCCAAAGCCGTCGCAGTAATCCTCTGCCCGGGCGCGGGCGTTGGGCATGAACACCGTCGTGGCGGTCTGTTCGACCAGCGCGGTGGCGATGCGGCTTTCCAGCGCGTCGCGCGCGGACTGCGTGGCGAAGCCGACCAGCGCGTTGCGTTTCCGCAGCGTCTTCAGCCAGTCGCGGATGCGGGCGGCGAACACCTCGTCGTCCAGCGCCTTCCAGCCTTCGTCGATCAGGATCATCGTCGGCTTGCCGTCAAGCCGCTCCTCGATCCGGTGGAACAGGTACATCATCGTCGGCGTGCGCAGGCGCGGATTTTCCAGCAGCGCGGTCATGTCGAAACCGAGCACGCGCGTTTCGAGATCGAGCCGGTCGTCCGCATTGTCGAACAGCCAGGAATGCTCGCCTCCATTGATCCACGCTGTCAGGCGATCGGCGAGGTCGCCTGGCTGCGGCCGCCGCGCCCCGCTCAGCAGCTCGCGGAAATGGCGCAGCCGGCGGAGGGAGGGATCGTTGGCATAAGCAGCGTCGACCGCGCCGGCGATCGTTGCCAGTTCTTCCGGCCCGTCCGCCTTCAGAAGCACGCCCAGCCAGTCGCGCAGAAAGGCACGGTTCCCCGGGGTATCGGGCAGCGACAGCGGGTTGAACCCGGTCGGCAAGCCGCTGGCGATCCGGTCGTACCGCCCGCCGATGCCGCGGATGAACAGTTCCGCACCGCGGTCCTTGTCGAACAGGATCGTCCGGGGCGAAAACTTCTGCGCCTGCGCGGCAAGGAAGTTCATCACCACCGTCTTGCCGGAACCGGACGGCCCGATGACGGTGAAGTTGCCGAGATCGCCGGAATGGAAGTTGAAGAAGAACGGCGTGCTGCTGGTCGTCTGCAACAGCGTGACCGCTTCGCCCCAGTGGTTCCCGTCCGCCTGCCCGAGCGCCATCCCGTGCAGGCTGCCGAAGCTCGCCATGTTGGCGCTGGAGATCATCGCGCGGCGGGCGATGTAGGCCTCGTTCCCGGGGAACTGCGCCCAGAACGCCGGTTCAAGGTTGGTGTCTTCCCGCACCACTATGGCGCCGGTGTCGGCCAGCGCGGCGGCGCAGGCGGCGGTCGCCTCGTCCAGCGCGGGCAGCGTGGTTTCCCGGACCAGCACGGTGAGGTGATGATCGCCGAAGCCGACCGCGCCGTTGCCCAGCGCGTCACGCGCTGAGAGCATGTCGGCCCGTTCCGCCATCGCTTCCTCGTCCGCGCTCTTGAGGCGGCGGAGGGCCAGGTCCATCCGCTCGCGCGCGGTGGTCCGTTCGGCGGGGGCGTAGCTTTCCGAAACGACCATCTCGAACGGCTGGCGCAGCAGCGCGTCGAGCAGGCCCGGGCTGGTCGCTTCGGGATAGTCCTTGAGACTCAGCATGGCGGCGAAGCCGGGCGCGCCGCTGCCGCGCAATTCCATCGCGTCGAGCCCGAAGCTCGCCCGGCGGTAGGGCAGCATGTGCCCGATGTCGGTGCCGTCCGCCGGCCGCCGCACGGGGCGCATCTCGCCGTTGTAGAGCGCGCTGAGCAGTTCGAGGATCTCGTTGTTGGTCGCCCCGCTCGGCCCTTCGTAATCCGACAGCAGCGCCGCGCCGTAGGCCTGCAGGCTGGCGACGAGACCGGTGGCCGCGGCCTTCAGCGATCGGATGTCCTTCGGGTCGGCCTCCACCTGCTGCTGGCCTTTCCGGGTCCACAGCTTTCCGGCCCTTTCCGCCAGCCCGGCCCGGCCCCGCGCCGGGCGGCGGATGAGGGTGACGAACTGGTCGTTCACGAACAGCGAACCGCCGGCCAGGCGTTCCTTCCACCGGCGGTCGATGTGGGCAGACAGCGGATCGGCGAATTCGGCGTCGAGCTCGATCTCCACCCGCCGGCGCACGACGTGATGATAGAGCACGAACCGCGCATCGAGCGTGGAGCGCAGCATCACCTCGCGCGTGGCGGCGTGATGGTTCAGCGCGTCCGAATCCTCGGTCTCGAACAGCAGGCCGGGCACCTGCAGCGCCGTCATCACGCTGCCGTCGCGCAGCAGCACGGTGCTGCCGTCGATCAGCCGGGCATAGGGCAGGCGGTCGCCCGCGCGGGTTTCCTTCGCGCTCCAGGCGGCGGCGCCGATCCACTTGGTCATGCGGACCCCAGTCCTTTCGCTACGCGGCGTAGCTGTTGCAGCCCCAGCGCTTCCAGTTCGGCACGCGCGGGCATTTGCTGACTTTCGTCAGCCAGAGATCGAAGATGCGGGGTTCGCGCAGGCAGGCGAAATACCCGAACAGGTGGAACACCACCGCGGCGGGCAGGGCCCACCAGCTGCCGGTGATGAGGAACAGCTCCGTCGTCAGCGCGAAGTTGATGATGAAGTAATTGTACGTCACCCCGGCGAACATCTGCGGGCGGGTCAGCGCGCGGTGGACCGGATGGCGGACAAGCTCCATCGTCAGGCGGCCCCGGCCGCGCCCTGGATGCCCGCGACGATGCTCGCCGCGCCGAACAGGATGAACACGCCGATGATCACCGTCGCGCCGAAGCGCCAGTTCAACCGGCCGGTCAGCATCATGAAGCCGACCGCGGCAACCGCCATCACCGCGACGGCCGTGGCGACGTTGCCCAGCAGCGTGCCCTGCAGCCAGCCCAGTGCGGCAACGATCGGGCCCGATCCGGCCGGATCCGCCGCCTGCGCGAACGCGGCGGTCGGCGAGAGCATCGCGGCGAGTGTTACGAGACGTGTTCCGTGGCGAAAGAGAATTCTCATTGACTAGTTCGTGTCCCTCGAATGGTTGGACAGGCGCCCCATGATCGCGGCGACATACCCTTGCGTTTCGCGAATGCGCGGGATGCCGCCCGCGGCGATGACCCGCCCCGGCCCCGCGTTATAGGCGGCCAGCGCTTTCTCGATATTGCCGTCGAACCGGTCCATCTGCGCCCGCAGGTAGCGCGCCCCGCCCTCCAGATTCGCGAAGGGATCATCGGGGTTTACGCCCAGTTCCCGCGCGGTTCCCGGCATCAGTTGCGCCAGCCCCCGCGCCCCGACCGGAGATCGCGCATCGGCCCGCCAGCGGCTCTCCTGCCAGACCAGCGCCTCGATCAGGGTCGGCGACAGATCGAACCGGCGGGCGAGTTCCGCCACCTTGGCCGCATAGACCGCCGGCACCATCCCGGCCTGGCGCGCAGCGTCCGCCACGGCCTGGGGCGGCACGGCGAAATCGGCGCCGAGTTCGGATATCGGGGCGGCCTGATCCTGCACGGACACCGCCGGCGCGGCGGCGAGCGCGCCGGCGATCCAGCGCGGCCCGTCCGCCCCGATTTCCAGTACATCGGCCTGCGCAGGGGCCGCGGAAACGACCAGCGCGATGGCGGCGAGGCCGCGCAATCTGGCGAGAATCATCGCAAACACCCTCCGTCCCGGCGCCCCTGCCTACACTAGATGACAGCGCAGTGACAGATTCCTGAACGTCGCGACCGGTCCCTTCGTCATACAGCAAAGCGGCCCGCCGGGCCACCCCGGCGAGCCGCCACTCGCATGCGGTTGTGCGCCGGCCGCCTAGCGCCGAGCGGTGCGCACTCCGCCTGCCAGCGTGCCGCGATTGATCGACGCCAGCGCCCTCAGCGCCAGGTTGCGCGAATCGGCCCACTCACCGGTCGCTGTCTCGAGATCGGCGCGCGCGTCGGCAGCAGCAGCCCGTTCGAACATGGTGCGTGCGCGCTCCGTGTCCCCCTGGCGGGCATATGCGACGCCGAGGTTGATGAGGCGCGCCGGGTCGCCTTCGTCGAGCGCGGCATTCGCCTCGATCCGCTCGACCGCGGCGCGGTTATCGCCTGCCAGGAGTTCGCGATATGCCACGTCGGCCGGCGCTTCGGCCGCCGGACCAGGCGCCATCATCAGCGCGGTAAAGATCGCGATCATCGACATGGTGTGGCTCCTCTCAAATACCGTTCTGCCGAGATCATGCCGACTTTAACTGCAACTGCAACAAATCTGTAACAGTGTCATTTTTGCGTAATATTGCCGGGAGCAGAAACCTGCACTCAGGCTCGATGCGCGACGCGAAAGTCAAGCGACCGTCATAGTTCGGTCATCTTCTGCGATCCGGCCGTTTGCCAAGAAACTGTCACGTAGCGGGCCTAGCCGGCGAGCCGCGACTTGCGTTCGCGCACATCGATTCTCGGGTTTTTTGAGGGGACCGCTTCCGTGACTACCATCAAGCGTACAATCGCCCTGTCGTGCAGCATGCTGGCCCTGGCCGGTTGCGGCGCGGACGACATCGCATCGCCCGGTACCGGGGGCGACGTGAACATCACCATCCCGCCTGCGGCTCCCGCGCCGACACCCACGCCGACGACCGGCACTTCGGTCGCCGCGGGGGCCTGCCCCACCCTGACCAACGATGCCAGCGTCATGTTGACCGACCGCGGAACGATCAGCGGTCCGACCGGCAGCTATCGCATCTGCGAACTGCCGAGCCTCGTCACCCGCAGTGTGACCCTGCCCAAGCTCGCCGGCGTGCTCTACGCGCTCAACGGCCGCGTGGACGTTGGCTGCGATGGCGGATTCAGCGCGCCGACCGCAGGCGCGCCGCATGCGTCCACCACCGTCGGCTGCGGCACCCTGACCGCCGACACGAACGTGACCCTCTCGATCGACCCGGGCGTGGTCATCTATGCCCGCACCGGCCAGTCGTGGCTGGCCGTCAACCGCGGCAACAAGATCAACGCGGTGGGCACCGCCACTGCGCCGATCGTGTTCACCAGTCAGGACAACGTCGCCGGCCTCAACACCGACAACTCGATCGGCCAGTGGGGCGGCGTCGTGCTGCTCGGCCGCGGCCGCGTGACGGACTGCGCAGTGGGCACGGTCGCTTCGGGCACCTGCGAACGCGATACCGAAGGCGCCGTCAACCTCGCCCGCTTCGGCGGTGCGGACGACAGCTACAACGCGGGGCGCATGAGCTACGTGCAGCTGCGCTATTCTGGCTTCGTCCTCAGCGCCAACGCCGAACTTCAGGCGCTCACCACGGGCGCCATCGGCACCGGCACCACGCTCGACCATATCCAGTCGCACAACAGCTCCGACGACGGGGCCGAACTGTTCGGCGGCGCGGTCAACATGAAGTACTATGTCGTCACCGGCGCCGACGATGACAGCCTCGACGTCGACACCGGCGCGCGCGCCAACATCCAGCACGCGCTGATGATCCAGCGGCCCGGACAGGGCGACGGCCTGATGGAAATCGATTCCAACGGCCGCGAGAGCGACACGCCGCGCACGCGACTCAACCTGGTCAACTTCACCGCCATCCAGCCGCAGGCCAGCGCCAACAACGATGCGGGCACCCGCGCGGCGTTCCATATCCGCGGCAATGCCGACGTAGCGCTCTACAACGGCGTCGTGTTCAGTCCGAACAACGAATGCATCCGGTTGACCGGGGCGGCCGACACGGCGCTGCGGGCGACGCTCACGGCTCGGTCCGTCGTGATGACCTGCAACGCGGCGAAGTACATCGGGGACGGCAGCTACACCGCCGCCTCCGCCGCCTCGGCCTTCGGCTCGGGCGCAAACAACAACAACGACGCGTTCACCAGCACGCTGACCATGACGTTCGTCAACGGCGCCAACGAAGATGCCGTCGTCCCGACCGACCCGACCGGCCTGTCGAGCTTCTTCGCGGCTTCGCCCAGCCCTTACCGCATCGGCGCGGCGTGGGGCGGCAACACCGCCTGGGCCGCCGGATGGACCTGCAACAGCGGCTACGCACCGCTGGGCGGCGGCAGCAACTGCACCAGCCTGCCGGTTATCTGACCGACACGCGAAGGCGAAAGGGGGCGGCCGCGCGAACCGCCGGCCGCCCCTTCATCGCACCTGAATCCCTGCGCCACGCGCGCTCCTTGCGGCCAACGCCCGCCAATTCCTGAGGGGGATCGTTTCCATGTCCACCAAGCTGCGGCTCATCGGCGCCCTGCTGATCAGTTCCGCGCTGACCGCCCCGGGCATCGCCCACGCGCAAAGCCAGACCGACCCTTCGCCCGCGGCGACGCCGCCCAGCGGGGAGACGGTGGCCGACCCGCAACCGGATTCGCCCGCCCCGAACGAACCGGGCCCCGACCAGGCAGGCGAGGAAGCGATCGAAATCTCCGTCCCGGGCGGCGGCAACGAGATCATCGTCACCGGGCGGCGCGAACGCAACGTGGCGCGCAGTTCCGACCAGGTCGTTTCGGTGCTGGGCACGGCAGAGATCGCGCGCACGGGTGAAGGCAACATCGCAGGCGCCCTGGCACGCGTCACCGGCCTCAGCCTCGTGGGCAACGGTTTTGTCTATGTGCGCGGACTGGGCGACAGGTACAGCCTCGCCCTGCTCAACGGGTCGCCCCTGCCCAGCCCCGAACCGCTCAAGCGTGTCGTGCCGCTGGACCTGTTCCCCACCGGCGTCATCGCATCGTCGCTGGTGCAGAAAAGCTATTCCGCAAACTTCCCCGGCGAGTTCGGCGGCGGCGTGATCAACCTCACCACCCGCGCCACGCCTGACGATCCCTTCCTCAGCATCGGCTTCGGGGTATCCGGCGATACGGAGACCACGGATCAGCTTGGCTACACCTATTACGGCAGCAAGACCGACTGGCTCGGCTACGATAACGGCAATCGCGACGTGCCGCCGGCGCTGCAGGCCTATTTCGACAGCCGCCAGCTGATCGGCACCGATCCCGTGGATTCGACCGCGATCGCCCGCGAGCTCGTCACGTCGCGCAACGCATTGGTCCAGCGCGATTACAACACGCAGCCGAATTTTTCGGCCTCATTGTCAGGGGGCAAGACCTTCGCGGTTGGCGATGCCGATCTCGGCGTGATCGCCGCGGCCGGCTACAGCAACAAATGGCTGACCAAGGACATCATTCAGCAGGCATCGCAAAGCGCCGACCTGTCGAGCCTGGAGCGGGATTTCCGCCAGGTCAGCACCGATCAGCGCATCCTGGTGAACGGGCTGCTCGGTGTCGGCCTGGAGGCCGGCGACAACCGCCTTCGCCTTACCGGCGTGTACATCCACGATACGGTGAAGAAGGCCGCGCTGGCCCTGGGACAGAAGCCGGCGCAGAATGGTACGGCCGACTTCATGCAGCAGCGCACCGCCTGGTACGAACGGCAGCTGTTCAACACCCAGGCCGTGGCCGAACTGAAGCTGACCCCCGATGTGTCGGCCGAACTACGCGCGGGATACGCGAACACGAAGCGCGACGCCCCAGGCGAACTTTTCTTCGAATACGTCCGCACGAATGCCGAATCCGATCCGTTCGGCCAGCACTTCGTGAACCGTCTCAACAACGGCAACGGCGGCAACGGCGGGGTCACCTATTCGGCCCTCAGCGAAGACTTGTGGTCGGGCGGCGTGGACCTCACCTGGCGGACGCTGCCGACGCTGTCGTTCACCGCGGGGGGCGCGTGGAGCGATACCGACCGGACAAGCTCGCGGCGCGATTTCCTGATCCTGGCACCCAACACCTTCCAGGGTCAGCCCGCGATCATCAGCGCGATCGGCATGCTGCGCCCGGATCTGCTCCTGGCGCCGGGTATCGTCGACGGGATCGGGATCACCTTGGTGGAGACCGACCCCGGCACCCCGGCTTTCGACGCGGGGCTGACCATCAAGGCAGGATATCTGAAGGGGAACTGGGCGGTCGGTCCGGTCTCCATCGACGCTGGCGTCCGCTACGAAAACGCGGTGCAGACCACCGCGCCGATCCAGGTCTTCGCGTCGGTGCCGCCTTCCGTGCCCGGCGTGACGATGGAAAAATCGTACTGGCTGCCGGCCGCCACGGTGACCGTGGATCTGGGCAACGCGATGCAGGTGCGGCTCAATGGGTCAAAGACCATTGCGCGCCCGCAGTTCCGCGAACTGATCGCCCAGCCCTATTACGATCCCGACAGCAACCGGCCCTATCGCGGCAACCCCCTGTTGGTCGACAGCACGCTCATCAACGGCGAGGCGCGTTTCGAGTGGTATTTCGCGCCCGAACAGCGCGTGTCGGTGGCCGGCTTTTACAAGAAGATCGACCGGCCGATCGAAGCGTTCGTCACCGGCATCGACCTGCTCACATCGTTCGCCAATGCGCCCGAAGCGCAGCTCTATGGGGCCGAGGTCGAGGCGATCAAGTACGTGCCTCTCGACAGCATCGGTGGCGGCTTCTTCACACCCCGCCGCCTCGCGCTGATCGCGAATTACACCTACACCAAGTCGGAACTGTCGGTCTCGCCGGATGACACCGTCGCCGTTTTCGGCGCGGCTTCGACGATCGCGACCGACTATTTCCGCGATGGCGCGCCGCTGACGGGCCAGTCGGACCATATCGTCAACCTGCAACTGGGGCTGGAGAGCACGGACCGCCTTTCGCAGCAGACGATCCTGCTGTCTTACGCCAGCGACCGCGTCGTCAGCCGCGGGCTCAACGGCACGCCGCCTCAGCCCGATGTGATCGAAAGCCCCGGCGTCCGGCTCGATTTCGTGTGGCGCGAAGGGTTCGATCTGCTGGGCACGGAAGTCGAGGCAAAATTCGAAGCCCGCAACATCCTGGGCCGCGGCCACAGGGAGTTCCAGGAAGCGGGCGACAACCGGATCGACATCAACAGCTACGATCTCGGCACGACGCTGGCGCTGTCGCTCGGGGTGAAATTCTAGGATCGCTCGGCGCGCGCTTCCGGCTCGGGGAGCGCGCGCCGTCGGCGCTCACGGTGTGTCGAAGACGTAGCCCAACGAACGGACGGTGCGCAGCGGGTTGCCCGCGCCTGCTGCCCGGAGCGCGCGGCGCAGGCGGCCGATCCACACGTCGACCGTGCGGGCATCGAGCGGCGGATCCTGCTTGCCGAGGCCCGCGATCAACTCCTCCCGCGTCAGCACCCGGTCGGGGTTTTCGGCCAGAAAGCGCAGCAGGCGGAACTCGTTCGGCGGCAGCACCACGGGCGTGCCCGCCCAGCGCGCCTGCAGCGCCAGCATGTCGATCGAGAGGTCGCCGATTTCGAACCGGCCGTGCGTGCGGCGTTGCTGCTGCTGCGGATCGACCGCCAGTACCCGGTCGAGCACGCGGGTCCTGTCGAGCGGACCGATCATGTAGTCGTCCGCCCCTGCCCGCAGTGCGCGGCGGCGATCTTCCTGGTCGTCGGCCTCCAGCACCATCGTAATATGCGCCGATGTGGTCCGCGGATCGGCGCGGAGCCGGCGGCACATCTCGAGGCCCGCCATGTCGTCCATCACCCAGTCCACGAAGGCCCATACCGGTCCCTCGACCAGCTTGCCCGGCCCCTCGGCCCCGATCGTGCCGAACGTGAACCGCCGGCCGGCATGGAGGAAATCCTCCATGGTCGCGGCGTTGCGGTCGGTCAGAAAGATATTCACCACGTCCATGCGTTCCACTGCCCCGCTGCCACGGGAACGGGATTGCCGCGTGTATGTGACGCGCTTGTTACTGTGTGACGGAGGCGGTCGGCATCGTGCTGCCCCGCAACTGGCGGGAATAGAACCAGCCAATCCCGATAAGACTGAAGCCGAGCGCCATGAACGATGCGATCCGCGCCAGGCCGCCGAGGTCCGCCGCATCCACAAGGAACACCTTGAGCACTGCGATCACCATCAGCACCAGCGATCCGATACGCCAACTGCGTTTCCCCGTCCGTGCGCCCCACAGGAGGAAGCCGACGGCCAGCACGATGCCGGTGAGGGAGCGCAGCAGGTCCTCCCCCTCGCCCATCGGTGCCGACACCAGGTCGCTACCGGCAAACGCCTGCCGCAACAGGCTCAGCGCCATGAACGCCAGAAGCGTCATCACTGCGGCATCGAGAAACCAGCGTATCACCGGCGAGGCGTGTCCGCTGACCTTGCGCAGCACCCACAGCGCGGCGAACCCGGCGGCGTAGGCGGGCACGATTGCGTTGGCGATCGGCACTGCTCCCACCGCCTGCGCGGACCACAGCGGATTGTGGAGAACGAGCGTGAACCAGGCGAAATGGGCCATTGCGATGCCGGCAAGAGCCGCCGCGCCGCGTGCACGGCCCTTGCGCCACAAGGCCACACTGCCGCCCACCAGTACGAACTCCCACGCCGCACGCTGGAGGAGGCCGGTGGTGACGAAGTCCGCGCCGATGATTGCCGCAAACCCGTGGCGAAACAGCGCGTGTGCCGCGATCACGGCGGTCACCGTCAGGGCCATCCCCACGTGGCGTTGCGCGACCGGGATGGCGGCCTTGCGCGCTGCGATGAAGCTCAGCGCGGCGGCGACCGGCATCAGCTGCCGCAGGATCATCGGGGCAGGTGGGAGGTCGGCGGTCACGAATGGACTACCCACGAGCGCCATGGCGCCGCCTGCCAACCACAGGACGGCCGGTTCGACGGCCCACAGCGCCGCAATGGCGAGCAGTGCCGTCGCAGCGCCCGGCCATTTCGCGCGCCATGCCAGTGCCGCGGCCGCAATCGCGGCGACCCATGCCATGACCATTGGCGGCAGGATCTGCGCCATCGCGCCGTAGGCAAGGACCGCACTCGCCGCCTCCGCCAGGGCTCTCGCGCGGGCCTCGCGCGACTGGGCCACGACGGCGACAAAAGCCAGCGCTGCGGCCGCCCAGCGCAGCGGGCTTCGCCAATCGACGCTCTCGCTCATGCCTGCGAGGCGGGTGAATTCGTTTGCCGCCATAGTGGCGACGTGGGGCAGCGCGGCGAGGAGCAATGCGCCCAGGGCAGCTGCCGCCCAGCCTATCGCGCGCGCCGCAGGCTCCGCGCGCTGCCGATCGACCCAGAGCATCGCCGTTGCCACTGCTAACGCGGCGAGCGGTGCAGCCCACGCCGGAATCCCCAGCAGCAGCGCGATCCCTCCAAGAGCCGCGGCAAACGCAAGGGCTGCCGCTTCCGGCCGATCAAGCACCGAGTCGCTTCGCTGCCACGCCCGCCATGCGGCCAGCGCGGGAAGCACGGCGAGCAAGGCGGTGACGAGCGCCAGCTCCGGCTCAGGCAGCCCGAGGGCAAATCTTCCGAGCTGGGCATAGGCGGCACCCGCTACGCCGAAAGCCGTTCCGCCCACCTGCCAGAAATCGATTGCCCTGTGGGAGCCGCGCCAGATCTGGATCAGCGGTATGAGCGCGAATATAGCGCACACGCCCAGGGCGGCGGCCGCAAACCCGGTCGCTTCGGGCGCCGGCCAGAAAAAGAGCAACGCCACACCTACGGCCGCCGCGACCGCACTCGCCTCGCGCATGGCGGCCTGCCGCCAGCCGAACCACGCCAGGGCTGCCCCCAGCATCAGGTAGAGGCTCCATTCCAGCGCATCGAAGCCGCCCTGGCGCACCAGCCCGGCAAGCTGTACGGACGCCAAGGCCGCAGCGCCCACGCGCACGAACCAGGCCGGTCGGTCATTGGCGGTCGACAGCGCGGGAAGGACGCCGCCCAACAGCACGAGATACGCCCCGAGCACTGCGATATCAGGCGTTGCGGAGACGCCCCCGGCCGACAGCAACGCGCCCCAGAGAAGCCCGGCGGCGAGCGCTGCTATGCCCAGCCACGCGCGATCCTGCCGGCGGCCGGTCAACGCCAATCCAGCGGTCACTAGGGCAAGGTAGATCGTGAGCAGCGGCAGGTTCGCCTCGTCCCCTCCGACCAGGACCGGGGCCGCGAAGCCGCCCACCAGTCCCAGCACCGCGCTCGGCAGGCCGAAGCGGAACGACAGGACGATCCCCGCCGCGGTGACTCCAGCCAGCCCGACAAACGCGATCGTCGATCCGATCAGGCCATACCTCGTCCCCGCGAGGTAGAATGCGGCGTAGAGCGTCGCCAGCCCTGCACCCGCAAGGGCCTGCGCCACGCGCGGATCGGCCACCCTCTCGCGCCAGCGCCAGGCAGTCTCGGCCCCGACAAGCAGGGCCATGCCGAACAGGCCGGCGAGCACGACGCGGACTGGCGGCGTCAACAGCCCGGCGTCGATCGACCAGCGCACCAGGAAGAACCCGGCAACGGCCAGCGTCACGCCGCCCGCCCAGATGGGCAGTTGCCGCCCGAAGACGTCTTCGAAGTCGAAGCGCGGCATGGCCATGCGCGGCCGCCAGGTCCGCTTGCGCTCCGGCGTGGGCTCCTGCACGACAGTCGGTTCCGGTGCGGCAGGCGCAGCGGGCGGCTGCTCTGCCAGCGCCTGGGTTATCGGGGCCGACACGGGCGCGTCGCCAGGGTACGACACCGCGCCGTTGCCAGCGCGCAAGCCTTTCACCTCACGCTCCAGGACGTCGACCCGCCGCCACAGCATGGCGATCGCCACGAACGCCATGATCAGCCCGAGCATCAACATCGCGCCACGCTCCCCCCGCGGGGCGAATTATGCAAGCTTTGCCGGAACCAAATCCCCCGTCCGATCACTAAGGGTGGAACGTGGTGGACGACATTACAACTTACCCCCTGACGGGGCGCTTCCTGATGGGGCGATCGCGTCATGCGATGGGCGCCCGCGAGAAGGACCTGCTCGAAGCCGCGGTCGAAGAAGTCGTCAGCTACGACAAGCCGCACCGGATCATTGCCCGCGGCGAACTCGCGCATCGTAGCACGCTGCTGATCGACGGGTTCATCGTCCGCACGATCACGGAGAACGATCGTCGTTACGTCGTCGGTATCCAGGTCCCGGGCGATTTCGTCGATCTTCATGCGTTCGCGCTGCGACGTCTCGACCACGACGTGGTGACGATCGGGCCGGCACGGGTTGGATATGTCCCGCACGAGCGGATTGCCCGAATTCACGAAGACGAGCCGCATCTTTCGCGCCTGTTCTGGTTCTCTACCCTGCTCGATGCCGCGATTCATCGGCAATGGACGCTCAAGCTGGAACAGCTCAAGGCCAGCCGGCGGGTCGCGCATCGCCTGGCAGAGATTTGGCAACGCCTCGACATGGTCGGGCTCGCGCGGCCCAACGGGTTTCGCTCTCCTCTCAGCCAGGTCGATCTTGCGGACATGTGCGGCACGACCGCGATCCACATGAACCGCGCGCTTTCCGAGCTTCGGCGCGAGGGAATAGCCGAGTTTCGCCGCGGCCTGGTGGTGGCCCGCGACAGAGGCCGCCTCGAACAGTTCGGCGATTTCAACGCAACCTACCTCTACGGCAACGGTGGCCTGGCAGTGGGCCACGCGCTCGACAGCCGCTGAACGCGCGCGCTGCGCTCATCGGGCGAGCGAAGCCGCCTCACGCGCCAGGACCTCCACTTGCGACACATCTGGCATACCCCTGGGTGCCACCCAGCTTCCGCCAACGCACAGCACGGGCTCAAGCGCCAGCCATTCGCCTGCGTTCGACGGTCCAATTCCCCCGGTCGGACAGAACCGGCACTGGCCGAAGGGTGCCGCCAACGCCGTCAAGGCCGGAATTCCGCCTGCGGCCATCGCGGGGAAGAACTTGAAATGGGTGAGCCCGAGATCCAGCCCGCGCATGATGTCGGCCGCATTGGCGATGCCGGGCAGGAACGGGAGCCCGCTCGCGATAGCCGCGCGGCCGAGCGGCTCGGTCAGTCCAGGCGAGACGACGAATTGGCTTCCCGCTGACAACGCCTCATCGAGCTGGCCCGCATTCGTCACCGTGCCCGCCCCAACGATGGCGCCGGGAACCTGACGCATCTCGCGGATCGCGCCGAGGGCGGCCGGGGTGCGCATGGTCACTTCCAGCACCGGCAGGCCACCCGCAACCAGGGCCTCCGCCAATGGACGGGCGTGCGCGACCTCGTCGATCACGATGACCGGGATTACCGGGGCGATGCGCAGGATGGCGTCCATCCTGCGCATCACAGCCCCCCCGCCGCCAGCATGGCACTGGCCCCCCGCTCGGCCGAATCCGCGCCGAGACGGAACATCGCGAAAAGCTCGCGTCCCACGCCGTGGAGGTCTTCGCTCGGACCCTGCGGCTCCCGGCTTTCCAGGTCTGCGCTGGTAGAGAGCACGCCCGCGTGGCCGCACAACCGCACCATGTCGCCATCGCGCAAGCGGGAGAGCGGTCCACCGCCCAGCGCCTCCGGCGTGCAGTGGATTGCGGCAGGGACCTTACCGCTCGCCCCGCTCATCCGCCCGTCCGTGACCAGCGCGACGCGGTAGCCGCGGTCCTGGAGCACGCCCAGCGGCGGGGTCAGCTTGTGAAGCTCGGGCATTCCGTTGGCGCGCGGTCCCTGGAAACGGACGACGACCACGACATCGCGATCGAGCTCGCCGGTCGCGAAAGCCTCCGCCACGGCGTGCTGGCTGTCGAACACGCGCGCCGGCGCCTCGATCGACCAGCGCCCGGGATCGACCGCGCTCGTCTTGAAACAGGCGCGGCCAAGATTGCCCTCCACCAGCGTCATGCCACCATCGGGGAGGAACGGGTCCGATGGCGGGCGAAGCATGTCGGGATCGCCGCTTGCGCCGACTTCGCGCCACGCCAGGGTTTGGCCGTCAAGCCACGGTTCCTTCGCATATTCCGACAAGTCGCCGCCCCAGATGGTAGCGATGTCCCGGTGCGCGAGCCCGGCTTCTAGCAGCTCCCCGATCACGTATCCGATCCCGCCCGCCGCGTGGAAGTGGTTCACGTCGCCCGATCCGTTCGGATAGACACGGGCGATCAGGGGAACGGCGGCGCTGAGTTCGCTGAGGTCGTTCCAGTCGAACGCAATCCCCGCGGCCCGCGCCATCGCCGGCAGGTGGATGGCGTGATTGGTCGAGCCGCCCGTGGCCAGGAGCCCGATCGCGGCATTGACGATGGCTTTCTCGTCAACGGTTCGCGCCATCGAAGCCGCCGGGTCCCCGGCCACCGCCGCAAGCCGGTGGACCGCCGCCCGCGTAAGCGCCTGTCGCAGCGGTGTCCCCGGTTGGACGAAGGCTGCCCCGGGCACGTGGAGCCCCATCATCTCCATCATCATCTGGTTGGAATTGGCAGTGCCGTAAAACGTGCAAGTGCCAGGCGAATGATAGCTGGCGCTTTCGCTCTCGAGCAGTTCGGCGCGGGTCGCCTTGCCCTCGGCATAGAGCTGGCGGACTTTCTGTTTCTCCTTGTTCCCGATGCCGGTCGGCATGGGCCCGCCGGGCACGAACACCGCCGGCAAGTGCCCGAAGCGCAGCGCGCCCATGACGAGGCCGGGCACGATCTTGTCGCATATCCCGAGCAGCGCGACGCCGTCATACATCGCGTGGCTCAGTGCGATCGCGGTCGACAGCGCGATCGCGTCGCGGCTGAACAGCGACAGCTCCATGCCATCCTGTCCCTGAGTCACGCCATCGCACATCGCGGGCGTGCCCCCAGCGACCTGTGCCGTCGCGCCGACCTCGCGCGCCCAGATCTTCATCTGCGCCGGATAGGCGCCGTAAGGTTGATGGGCGGACAGCATGTCGTTGTAAGCGGTGACGATGGCAATATTCGCCCCGCGCCCGCTCTTGATAGCGGGCTTGTCCTCCAGGGCGGCGGCGAAGCCATGGGCCAGGTTGGAGCATCCCAGCGTATCGCGGTTCGGGTGCCGCTCCCGCTCTCGCTCCATGAGTTCGAGATAGCGGGCGCGGCTATTCCCGCTGTTGGCGATCACGCGCTGAGTCACGCGGTGGATAACGTCGTTGAGGTTATTCATGCCAGCTTATCCCGTCGCGTTCGACCAGGGCGATTGCGGCGCTCGGCCCCCAATGCCCTGCGGGGTAAGCGCGCGGGGTCAGCCCCTCCCTCGCCCAGAGCGCGCGGATTGCATCGATCCATTCCCATTGCGCCTCCACCTCGTCACGGCGGACGAAGAGGGTCTGGTCACCTTCCAGAAGGTCGAGAAGCAGGCGTTCGTAGGCGATACGCTTCACTGCGCCGGCGAAAGCATCGGGCATCGAAATGTCCAGCGGCACCGGACGCAGGCGGATGCCCTCGCGGTCGAGCCCCGGCACTTTCGCCATGAGCGAGAGGTGGATGTTTTCTTCCGGCTGGATGCCGATGACGAGGCGATTGGGCTGGGTCCGGGCACCGCGGCTCTGGAAAATGGAATGGGGCACGCAGCGGAACTGAATGACGATCTCCGTCACGCGTTCGGGCAGCCGCTTTCCGGTGCGCAGGTAGAACGGCACTCCTTTCCAACGCCAGTTATCGACGTGCGCCTTGATCGCGACGAAGGTTTCGGTCTCGGAATCCTTGCCCAGTTCCTCGTCATATCCGGGCACGCTTTTCCCGCCGACGACGCCCGTGCGATACTGACCTGTGACCGATTCGCTTTCCTCCACCCGGCGCAGGGAGCGCAGGACTTTCACTTTCTCGTCACGCACCGCGGTGGCGTCGAAACTGGTCGGCGGCTCCATCGCCACCAGTGCCAGCAACTGGAGCATGTGGTTCTGCACCATGTCCCGCAGTGCGCCGCTGTCGTCGTAGTACGCCACCCGGCTTTCCAGCCCGACGGTTTCGGCGACCGTTATCTGGACATGATCGATGTAGTTCGCGTTCCAGATCGGTTCGAACAGCAGGTTGGCGAAGCGCAGCGCCAGCAGGTTCTGGACCGTCTCCTTGCCGAGATAATGGTCGATCCGGAAAATCCGGTCCTCACTGAACGCTGCGGCGACGGCATCATTGATCTCGCGGCTGCTGGCAAGATCGCTGCCGAGCGGCTTTTCGAGGCCGATCCGCACGTTTGCGCCGGTAAGTCCGGCCGACTGGAGACCCGCGATCGTCGGTTCGAACAGGCTGGGCGCGGTCGAAAGGAAGATCGCCAGCCCCTGTTTCGGCGTGCCGACTTTTTGCGCCAGTGCATCGAAGCCTTCCACGGTCGAAGCATCGAGCGGCTGATAGGCGAGGCGATTGAGAAAATCGGCCATCCCGCCGCGCCGATTGGCGGGCAGATGTTTCTCCAGTGCCGCCCTGGCGAAATTCCGGAACTCCGCGTCCGACATCGCCGAACGTGCCGTGCCGGTGATCTTCAACGCGGACGACAGCAGCCCGTCGTGGGACAGCGCACAGAGCGAGGGCAGCAGCATACGCTGGGAAAGGTCGCCCGTGGCGCCGAACACCAGCAGCCGATCGGCCGTGAAACGGGTGGATTGAGCGGCGCTGTCTGTCATGGCCCTCCTGCAGATCGACGGCCGGACCGGCCTAGCAAGCCGTCACAACGGGACAAGGCTCAGTCGCCAAATCCTGTTCACGCGTGCGGTAGAATCCGCCGGCCGATCTCGATGGCACCGCGGATTCCGGCATCGTCGCCCAATTGCGGCGCCACAATGTAACGCGCGAGCCCGGGGTCGAGTGCCCGGTGCTCGACAAAGCCGGCCAGACGCTCCTCCGTCAGGCGGCGCAGGGCTGGTAGGAGTCCGGTCGCCTTGCTGACGCCGCCGCCGAAGATCAGCCGCTCGGGCATGTGCAACAACACGAGCGTGGCCGCGAGCTCCGCGAGATAGCCGGCTATGGTCTCGATCTCCTGCGGGCCGAGCGCGTCGAGGCTTGCGCCCCACCGGGCCTGGATTGCCGGGCCGCTTGCCAGTCCTTCCAGGCAGTCGCCATGCCATTGGCAGACACCCGCGAACCCGTCGCCCGGCTGACGCGGCACGCGAATGTGGCCGCCTTCGAGGTGCGAAATGCCACGAACCGGCAGGCCATCGCGCAGGATACTGGTTCCGATCCCCGTGCCCACAGTCGTGTAGGCCAGGGATTGCGTACTTTTGCCCCCGCTCAGCAGCCATTCGCCAAGCGCCGCGGCGCTCACATCGGTGTCGATTGCCAGGGGAACGCCGAAGTTGGCGAAGGCGTCGGGCCATGAAGCGCCCTGCCAACCTGGCTTGGGCGTGGTGGTGAGGGTGCCCCAGCCCGGGGAAGTTTCGTCCAGCGAAACGGGGCCGAACGTGCCGATGCCGAATGCCCCGATGGCGCCATGCCGCTCGGCTGCTGCCCGGAAGAATGTCGCCAGGGCGGCAAACGTAACTTCGGGCCGCCCAGTCGGCAGGCGGTCCCTATCGATGATGTTCCCGTCGCTGTCCGCGATGGCGAGGACGCATTTCGTGCCGCCGGCCTCGACGGCGCCGATCAGGGGCCCGGTCACTCGCCAATCCCCGTCAGTACGATCTCGCGCCTGTGGCTCCTTGCCCGGTGTTCGGCGAGATAGATTGCCTGCCATGTCCCGAGCAGCAGACGGTTTCCCGCGAAAGGAATGGTGAGGGCACCGCCCGTCAACATCGCCTTGATATGCGCGGGCATGTCGTCCGGCCCTTCGTCGTCATGTTCATAACCTGCGGTTTCCGGCGCCAGGCGATCGAGCCAGCGTCGCAGATCGCGCAGCACCGCGGGATCGGCGTTTTCGCTTATCAAGAGGCCTGCGCTGGTATGACGACAATACACGCTGAGCGTCCCGCGCACGAGCCGCGCGCTGGCCAGCCACACGGTGATCCTGGCGGTGATGTCGAGCAGTTCGCGACCTGCCGTTTCGATTATCAGCGCGCCCTGTTCGATCCTGACGCTCACAGCGTTCAGACCAGGCCCGCGAGGCCCAAGGTGCGCAGTGCCGACTTCAGGTGCGGCCTGTCGAACATCTTGCCGTCGATGCCTACTGTGCCCGAGCCGGGCGCCGCATCGAATGCGGCGACCACGCGCTGGGCAAACGCCACTTCTTCCGCACTCGGCGTGAAGCCTTCGTTGATCGGCGCGACTTGAGCAGGATGAATCGCCAGGCGGCCACTGAACCCTTCGCTCCGCGCCTGCCGGCTCGACGCAAGAAGCCCGTCCGTGTCGCGGAAATCAGCATACAGCGTCTCGATCGCCGGCACGCCCGCCGCATGCGCCGCCATCAATGTGAGAGAACGCACCAGGCGGTAAGTAAACAGCCACTCGCCATCGGCGCCGCGGTTCCCGGTCGCACCCAGCGCGGCGGCGAGGTCCTCCGCTCCCCAGGTCAGGCCGCGCAACCGGGTGAGCCCCGCGCCGGCGTACTCGCCCAGCCGGAAAGGCGCGATCGCGGTCTCGGTCGCGACGGGAATGATCCCGATTGAACCAGGCTGTACCCGGTGCGCCAGTTCCATGTGATCGAGCAGGCTGGAAAGCTTCGCGACGTCCGCCGGCCCGTCGGGCTTGGGCTGCATGATGCCCTGCACGCCTGCCGGAACAACCGCGGCGAGATCGTATTCGGCCAGTCCGCTGTCGAGCGGATTGATCCGGACCCAAAGCTCCGGCGCACCCGGCTTGCTGCGGTCAAAACCGTGGAGGAATTCGGCGAGCTGGTGGCGGGCATCATCCTTCGCCGCGGGTGCGACCGCATCTTCGAGGTCGAGAATCACCGCATCGGCGCCGCATTCGGCGACCTTGGCCAGCTTCTTCTGGCTGTCGGCCGGAATGAACAGGAACGAGCGGAGCGGGCGCGCGGCGGTGCTGGTCATGCCGGGGTCCGCCGCTGAAGACCGCTGCGCTTGCATTGCGCGACCAGCGTGCCGTCTTGATTGTATGCCCGGTGGGCAAAGGTCACGATGCCGGCTTCGGGACGGGACCGACTTTCCCGCAATTCCACCACTTCCGTTTCGATCCGCAAGGTGTCGCCGACAAAGACCGGGGCGGGGAAGCGGACTTCGTCCCAACCCAGGTTTGCGATGGCCGTGCCGAGCGTCGTATCGCCGACCGACACCCCCACCATCAGCGACAGTGTAAAGCACGAATTGACCAGCACCCGCCCGTATTCGCTGCCCTTCATGTATTCCGCGTCGAGGTGCAGCGCGGCGGGATTGTGGCTGAGCGTCGTGAACAGCAGGTTGTCGGTTTCGGTAACCGTCCGCCGGATCGGATGATCGAAGGTCTGCCCCACTCTCAAATCATCGAACCACAAGCCCGGCATGCATGTCTCCTCGTTCACAAGGCGACTAGCGCGCGGGCCGCGGGAATGACAGTAGGCAATGGACACCTGGCGCGAGTACGCGCGTTTCGGAGCAGCTATGCCCATTTCCATCACGGCCGCGTTCGATTTCACTCTCGACAACCCTACCGACCTCATTCTCCAGTTCGAAGCCGCGGCAATCCCCGAACAGACTATCCTGTCGACCCGGACCACGCTGTCGTGTGGCGAGGATTGCGTGCGCGTCCCGGCGCACGAAGCGATCGGGGAACGCGTGCTGGTCCACGCGCAGGGCCGCTTCGACGTGCGTTACGAAGCGCTGGTGGAGGTCAACCGGCTTGCGCCCGATCTCGCCGGGCTCGCCCAGCTTTCGCCGCACGAGCTGCCTGGCGATCCGCTCGAATACTTGCTCGATTCCACTTATTGCCCCGCCGATCGCCTGCAATCCTTCGCGGAGGACGAATTTGGCGGGACCACCGGCGGGGACCGCGTCCTGGCGATCCACGACTGGATCGCGCGCCATTTCACTTACGAAGCGGGAAGCAGCAACTCAACGACCACTGCGCTCGACAGCTTTGTCGAACGCCGCGGGATCTGCCGCGATTACGCGCATGTACTGATCTCGCTCGCGCGCGCGTCGACGATTCCGGCGCGTTATGTTTCGTGCTTTTCCCCCGGCGTCACGCCGCAGGATTTCCACGCGCTGGCAGAAGTGTTCCTGGCCGATGACACGATCGAAGGCGGCGGCGCCTGGTACATCGTCGATGCGACCGGCATGGCCAAACCGCAAGACACCGTGAAAATCGGCGTGGGACGCGACGCGGCGGACGTGAGTTTTCTCACCAGCTTCGGGCCGTCACACTTCGGAGACAAGACCGTTGCCGTGCGCGAAGTCTCCGCGCGTTAATATCTGACGCGGTCCGCGTCCCGCGCGGGGACGAACATACGCCGCATCTGGAACCGAAGACCACCGCGGCGCATAACGTCGTTATGCACTCGTTAGCTAAATGGAGCGGGGGCGCGATCGCCGCCATTGCGCTGGGTTTTGGCGGGGCTGCGCTGGCTTCGGGTGCTTTCAGCTCGCGGCACGCAACGCACCCGGCCACGACGGCGGAGCTTGCGATTCCGGTCGAAACGGCGTCCCTGGCTGCGCGAGAACCGACCGAGGCGGAAACGCCGTTCACGGTCAAGCGCATCCTGCCCATCGATGATCCGATCCGTTACGGCGAGTGGCACTGGGACGAAGAGGGTGTCGCCCCCGGTCCGATCGTCATGACAGTCGACCTGGATGCGCGCGTGCTGTCCGTGTTCAGGGGCGGCCACGAAATCGGCGCCGCGGCGGTCCTGCTCGGGACTGACGATTACCCGACCCCGCTCGGCACTTTCCCAATCCTGCGCAAGCAACGGCACAATGTCAGCGAAAAATATGATGACGCGCCGATGCCCTGGAGCATGTTCCTGACCACCGATGGCGTCGCCATCCACGGCGGAAGCGAGATCGAAAACGGATACGCCAGCCACGGGTGCATCGCCGGTCCGGACGAATTCATATCGCGCATCTTCGCGATCGCGGGGCCGGGCGACAAGGTGATCATCACCAGGGGCGAGACGATGCAGATCGGCGACCCCATCGTCTGACCGGCTCAATTCCGGCGCGTCGGCTCGGGCTGGAACGTCCACGTATCGCCGTCGCGCGAGACGAGCACCCCGGCGACATTCGCAGCGCGGGCGGCCCCGGATTCGAGCGTGTCGTGGAGCCGGGCGATATCGCTGCGCATGGCGTCGCGGCCGCCCACTTCGGCGACCGCGCGTGCGATGATCGCCAGCCGTAGCGCGCGTGGTTCATCGGTCGGGCGCCACGCAAGCGTGTCCTCGGCCTGATCGGTGGCGGCTTGCCACAGCTTGCCCACCATCCACTCCATCGCCTGGTTGCTCTCATGCAGCAGGGCGGCGGAACGGGCGAAGGCGACCGGGTCGGCCCAGTCGCCATGGGCCAGCGCCGCGCGGATACGCGCCCGGTCGAAGCGTGGGTCGCGGTTCGAAGGATCGTCGGCGGTTTCCACGCCAGCTTCCCGTACGATCGCGAACAGTTCGGCCTTCCGCCAACCGAGCAACGGCCGGATGACGGACACCTCCGTACCGGGCACTTTCGTCGAAGGCCGAATACCGCTGAGGCCAGCGAGTCCGCTTGCCCGGTTGAGCCGCATCAGCACGGTTTCTGCCTGGTCGTCCGCGTGATGCGCCGTCGCTACGGCGGGGAGCCCGCGCGCGCGCGCCCAATCGGCCAAGGCGGCGTAACGCGCCGTGCGCGCGGCGTCGTGCATGTTACCGGCAGACAGTTCCACACGAAGCACGACGTGCGGAATGCCCAGCCGGTCGCACAGCGCAGCCACCTCGGCCGCCTCGGTCGCGCTGTCCGCGCGCAAACCATGATCGACCGTAGCGGCTTCCACCCGACCGGAGTTCAACGCGTGCGCGAGCAATAGCAGGGCAACGCTGTCGGGGCCGCCCGATACCGCGACCCCTAAAGGCGTGACCTCGTCCAGACCGGAGGGCCACACGGCCGCCAGATCTGCACGAAACCGGGCGATCAGTGGAGGAGGCGAGACCGCCGTATCAATTGCATTTCACCTTCCGGCGGTCCGCCTCGTATTGGCCTCTCAGCCGGCCGCTCGCGATGGCGGGATAGGTTTCGGAGAATTCCGCCAGCGCGATACAAGCGCGCTTCGTATCGTTCATCGCGATCATGGTTTCGGCGAGATAAAGCAGGCTATCCGGCGCACGGGCGCCCTGTTTGTCGGTCTGATAGTTCTTGAGGAACCACGGCGCCGCTTCCTGGGTCTTGCCATCGTCAAGGTAGGCCCGACCGAGAAGATTGCGGCCATAGCTGATACGATCGTGGCGCGGGTATTTCTCCACGAACAGCGTCAGCTGCTGCTGGGCTTCCGGGAAGAAGCCCGCTTCCCACAGACGGAAGCCGTAGCTGTACTCGTCATCCCCGGCGTCGCTGGTCTGGGGCTTCGCGATTGCCTGAACGGCAGCAAGGCGCTGGGCCGTGGGGCCTGCCGGGCGGGTCGTCGCGGGCACCGCAGCCGTCGTTGACGCTGGCGTAACCACCGCCGCCGGTCTGGTGGCACCCCCCGTGGGCGTGGACGTCCCTTGCGGGCTCGGTCCAGCAGCGGGGATGGCGGATGCCGCCGCGGCGGCCGCGGCGCCGCTCGTCACCTCCAGGGCTCCGATCCGCGTCCCCAGTTGCGCGATCGCGTTGGTGTTTTCCTCCGTTTGGGACGTCAGCCGTGCAATCTGCGATTCCAGTGCGTCGAGCCGTGCAAGCATGTCGGTCACTGCGGTTGTGGAAGGGCGCGCCACGCCGGTCGTGGCCGGCTGCGCCGCGGTGATCTCCGGTTCGAAATAGCGGCCATCGTTGCCCGGAAACACACGGCGCTGAAGCGCGCGGATTTCGCTTTCGGCCTTCTTCAGGCGCGCTTCCGTCGCGGCATCCTGCGCGGCCGCCGGCATCGCGGTGCCGGCGATCGCGAGCATGGCAAAGGGCGCGGCCAGCGCCCGGTTCACTGAAAACCCCATCTCAATCAATCCCGTCTCAAGTCTTTCCCGTCCAGCGGTCTTCGCCGGGCAAAGGCGAACCGGCGCTGAACCATCGCAAGGTTAACGCTACGCCGGTCGCCTTGTCGAGCATCCCCGAGGGCAATGGCGGGGGACAGTGGTCAGGTTCCGCTGCCCGGCGGGTTGCCCGCAGCCGTGGCAGCCGGGGCACCGGCGGTGCTGGCAGCGGACGGAGAGGCGCTCCCCTGGGCTGCGCCGCGCGCAAGCAAGGCCGCGGCAGTGACCGGCACATCGGCCATCACCTGCTGGCTTTCGGCGAGCTTGGGGACCGTGCGGCCGCCCACCGTGATGGCGAGCGCGTCCGGACGGCCCGTGCGCAATGTCGTGCCGCGGGCGTCAGCGGGCACGGTGTACGTTTCGCCCTTCAGCAGGGTTTTCTCGAGGACCGTCTGTCCGTTGCCGTCCGAAAACCGCACCCACACTTCTTCATCGAGCGCGGTGAACACGACCGGGCCGGTCGGTTCCGTCACCGTCGCGCCCTGGCGGGCCGGGGCGCCGCTGGGAGGCGTCGCCCCCGCCATGGCCAGTCGTTCCTCCTCCAGCAGCGAAGGCGGGCCGGAGCCTGGCGCCAGCACTCGGTTGTAGAAGGCATATCCGCCGACCAAGAGAAGGATCAGAGCCGCGAAGCTGAGAAAGGCAAGACCGCGCGATGGAATGCGGGCCGGATCGCCAGGCTCGAACGAGGCGGCGCGGTTGCGATCACCTGGCTCGCTCGCCGCAAGCTCGGCTCGGACGTCCTCGACGATGGCGCGCTGGTCCAGCCCCACGGCCTTTGCATAAGTCCGCGCGAACCCGGTCGCATATGTCCGCGCGGGAAGCGCGGTGAAGTTGCCCGCTTCCAGCATCGCCAGGTGCCGCTGGGGTATGCGCGTTTCCGCGGCGAGCTGGGGGAGGGTCATGCCCGCCGCTTCGCGTGCCATGCGCAGACGATCGCCCACCCCGTGCAGCGGCAATTGTCCATCGAGCGCACTCGTCTGATCGTCCATCTGGCGTCCCGGAATAATGTCGACCCGATCCCTGCTGCGAAGAAAAGCCGCCGCGCGGCGATGCTGTCAAGGTTCGCACATCGGCATTACCATGGCCAGCGATGAAGTGCGCGGCACGCGCGATAAGTCAGTCGGTCTCGATGCCCTGCTGTTCGGCCCAGGCCTGAAGCTCCGCGCGCAGACTGCCGGTGGGCGCGGCCAGCAGGCGGTTCATCACGTCGCGCACTTCGCCAAGATTGACCTTGCGGATCAGTTCCTTGATCGGGCCCACCGCGACGGGCGTGATCGAGAAGCGCCGGAACCCGAGCCCGAGCAACGCCAGGGCTTCGAGCCGCCGCCCGCCCATCTCGCCGCAAATGCCCAGTTCCACGCCCGAGCCGTCAGTCGCCTGCACGACGCGCCGCATGAATCGCAGGACCGCGGGGCTCAGCCAGTCGTATCGCTCGGCCAGCTTGGGGTTCGCGCGATCGGCGGCGAACAGGAACTGCGTGAGGTCGTTCGTCCCCACGGAAAGGAAGCTGATGCGCGGCAGCAGGATGTCGAGCGTTTCGGCCAGGGCCGGCACTTCCAGCATGGCGCCGTAACGAATGCTGTCAGGGAGAATTCTCTTTTGGCTTTTTAGAAAGGTCAATTGCCCATCGAACACAGCTTTCGCCGCATCGAATTCCCATGGCTCCGACACCATCGGGAACATGACGTTGAGCGATCGGCCCGCCGCGGCTTCCAGCAGGGCGCGGGCCTGGGATTTCATCAACCCTTCGCGCTCCAGCGCCAGCCGCAGGGCCCGCCAGCCCATGGCCGGGTTTTCGTCATTGCTCGCGTTTTCGGAATCGAGATAGGGGACGGCCTTGTCGCCGCCGATATCGACCGTGCGGAAAATCACGGGCTTATCCCCCGCGGCGTCCAGGACGTCGCGGTAGATGCGCGTCTGGCGTTCGCGTTGAGGCAGGGTGGCCGAAACGAGGAACTGGAATTCGGTGCGAAACAGGCCGACGCCATCGGCGCCGACGATCGGCAGGCTGGCCATGTCGTCGCGCAGACCGGCATTCATCATCACCTGGATGCGGGTACCATCGCGGCTGAACGGCTCCACCGCGCGCAGTTCGGCATAGGCCGCCTGCTTCTGCCGGCTGCGCGCCATCCGTTCGGCGAAGACGTCAATCGTTTGCTGGAGCGGCCGCGCGTGGGCGATCGCCTTGTCGGCATCGAGGAGGATCTCGTCGCCTTCCCGAACCATGCCGCGCAAACCGCGCACCCGGCCGATCATCGGCACGCCCATTGCGCGAGCCACGATCACCACGTGCGCGGTGAGCGAGCCTTCCTCCAGGATGACGCCCTTCAACCGGCGCCGGTCGTATTCCAGCAGTTCGGCAGGCCCCAGGTTCTTGGCGATCAGGATGGTGTCGCGTTTCAGCCCCTGGCTTGCGGCCGTGCCGAGCTGGCCGGAGACGATCCGCAGCAGCCGGTTCGACAGGTCCTCCAGATCGTGCATCCGGTCGGCCAGCAGCGGATCGTCGATCTCGCGCATGCGCATCCGGGTGCGCTGCTGCACCCGCTCGATCGCAGCCTCCGCAGTCAGGCCGGAATCGATCGCCTCGTTGATGCGCCGGCCCCAGCCTTCGTCGTAGGCGAACATCTTGTATGTCTCGAGGACTTCATCGTGCTCGCCGCCCGTGCCGAACTCGGCCTGGCTGGCCATCGCCTCGATCTGGTCGCGCATCTTGTCGAACGCGCGGTAAACCCGCTGACGCTCCACCTCGATGTCCTCGGCCACGACCTGGTCGATCAGGACGCGCGGCTGGTGGAACACCGCCGTGCCGCCCGCGATTCCCTTCACCAGCGTGAGGCCCTGGATCATCTGCGGGCCTGACGCCGCTTCACCCAGGGTGGCCGCCTCGTCGTCGGCAAGGCCCGCGTGCACGATCAGTTCGGACAGGACCATCGCAACGGTCTGCAGCGCCTCTATCTCCACGTCGTCGTAGCGGCGCGGATCGGCGTGCTGGACGCACAGGGTGCCCACCGCCCGTTCGCGATAGACGATCGGGACCCCAGCGAAGGAATGGTATTTCTCCTCGCCCGTTTCGGGGCGGTAGGCAAAGTCCGGATGCGCCGCCGCCTCTGCCAGGTTCAGCGTTTCGATATGTTCGGCAATGATGCCGTTCAGGCCTTCGCCGATGGCCAGCCTGGTCACGTGGACCGCCGCCTGCTCCAGCCCGCGCGTGGCGAACAGTTCCAGCATGCCTTCGCGCAGCAGGTAGATCGAGCAGACTTCGCTATCGAGCGCTTCGCCGATGATTTCGACCACCCGGTCGAGCTTGCCCTGCGGGTGCAGGCGCGAGGCCATGACCTCGTGCAACTGGTTCAGTATCTGGCGGGCTGCGGCGACTGCGGACATCGACGACAGCCGCTACCCTATTCGGCGAACAAAGGGAATTGCACCGCGCGCCATCCACGGAGGGTCTGGTGGGCAGGCCGGCGGGCAGCACGGGGCGCACGAACGGGTCGTGCCACCGCGCGCCACCATTGCGCCGCCTGCCTGAATGCCGCCTGCCCGGATGTTGCCCGCGGCCTCTACGCCTGCCCTAGATCTCGTTCAGTTCCTGCTTGATCTTGAGCTTGGCCCGCTTGATCTGCTGGATCGTCGCCGCATCAGGCGCCGGCCGGTTCATCTCGGCATGGAGCCGGGCGTCCAGGTTGGCGTGCTTGGTTTCCAGTGCAGCGGCGTGCGACGATGACAGCATCCGTGTTCTCCTGTGCGGGTTGTTGCGACCACCCCGGCGACTCGATGCATCTGAGCGTGCATCGAGCCGCCCGGACAGTCATACAATCACAACAATCCTGCCTTGCGAACCCCTCCAAACCGCCTAATCGGCAGGCCGCGCGCTGGCGCACGACGAAGCGATTCTGACGGGGACGACGACACCGTGACCGAACAGGAACTGAAGAAGCGGCTGGCTTCGCTCAGGACCGAACACCGCGACCTCGACGCGGCGATCGATGCGCTGACGGCGACGGGATCGCCCGACCAGCTCCAGATCGCGCGCCTCAAGAAACGCAAGCTTCGGATGAAGGACCAGATCGCGATCGTGGAGGACCAGCTCCTGCCCGACATCATAGCGTGAATCCGGGGTAAACATGTCCCGGCGCGGGACAGGTCAAAATCGATTCTGGAAAGTCGGGATACTCTTGTGGCGGCCGCGACTCGGTGGGAGTAGCGATAACGCGATGTCGACCACCACCGATCTGAACCAGCCGATCATCGAAGCGCTCTACTGCGAAGCTCTCGTCCTGGCCGACGAAGTGCGGGCGGCGTTCGACCTCGCCCCGCCGCGCTCCGCCGAGGAGGATTTCGTGCGCATCGCGCTGTCGGTGGAGGGCCTGCGCACCACCACGCGGATGATGCACGTCCTTGCCTGGCTGCTCAATCACCGCGCCTATTTCGCCGGCGAGCTGAGCGAATTCCAGCTGCGCCGCCACGGCGTGCTGCCGCCCGACCGCGCTTCGGACCCGGGGCAGATGGAGATGCTGGCGCCCGAAACCCGCGCGCTCATCGGGGAGACGGTGGCCCTTCACGCTCGCATCGCGCGGCTCGACACGGCCTGGCGCGATCGCTTCACCATGCGTCCCGCCACCGTGCACCGCCTGCACGAACGGCTGGGCCGGGCGCTGGGAACGTTCTGAGCGCGGCGTTCCGTAACGCTCGACTCCGCGGCATCGCGCGGGCAAGAGACGAGGATGGCAGGACCGCCCCCGAAACCATGGCCGACCGGCATTGCCGAAACGCTCGAACCGCTCGTGCGGCGGGTGCTTGCGCCAAATCCTTCGCCATACACCTTCACCGGGACGGAGACCTACCTGGTCGGCGACGGCGAGCGCATCGCGGTCATCGATCCGGGGCCGGACGATCCGGCCCATGTCGACGCGATCATGGCCGCGGCCGGCTCGGCAAAAGTCGCCGCGATCATGTGCACGCACACGCACCGCGATCACTCGCCCGCGGCACGCCCGCTCGCAGCCCGTACCGGCGCGCCGATCGTCGGATGCGCGCCGCTCGTGCTCGACGACGAAGCGCTTGCCGCGTGGGGCCCCCGCGCCGATGCGGCGTTCGACAGTGCCTATGCCCCCGATCGCGTGCTGGCTGACGGGGAGGCGATGACCGGCCCGGGATGGACGCTGACCGCCGTGCACACGCCGGGGCATACCTCCAACCATCTGTGTTTTGCCCTGGAGCAGACGGGCGCGCTGTTCACCGGGGACCATGTCATGGGCTGGTCCACCAGCGTGGTGGTTCCGCCCGACGGTGACATGACCGACTACATGGCCAGCCTCGACAGGCTCTACGCCCGGGACGACCGGGTCTATTATCCCGCGCACGGCCCCCAGATCGACAATCCGCGCCAGCTCGTCCGCGGGATGATCGGGCACCGCCGACAGCGCGAAAACCAGATCGTCCGCCTGCTGCGGGAAGACGGGCCGCACACGGGCGCACAATTCGTGCCCAAGATGTACAAGGGGCTCGACCCGCGGCTCGCCGGCGCGGCCGAAATGAGCGTGACCGCCCACCTGATCGATCTGGAACGCCGCGCGATGGTCGGCCGTTCAGGCGATTCATGGACCGCAATATAACCTCTCGTCGCCCCGACCCGGACTTGCGCGAACCGGTGGTCGACCAGCGACCGCTGATGCGCGTCCAGGCCACGCCCTGGCTGATGGTGATCGTGCTGATCGCCGCCGTCGCCTGGTTGGGATGGCGGGCATTCTTTTACGAGGAGGAAGGTGACCCGGTGGGGAGCGCCATGCTGGCGTTCGAAAAGCAGAACTCGCTCAACGTATTTTCCAGCCGGTTCGAAATCGTGGCAGAAAGCGTCAACAGCCATGGCGTGCTGGGCATCGACGTATTGAGCAGCCGGCAGGCGACGATCATACCGGCGACCGTGACCTATCGCCTCGACCTCGGTTCGATGGACAGCGATGCCTTCGCGTGGGATCCGGCCAGCCAGACGCTCGATGTCGTGTTGCCGCCCTTACGCATTTCGCGGCCCAATCTCGACGAAGCCCGGTCGCGCGTGTTCACCGAAGGGACCTGGGTGACCGCCGGCGCCCAGCGGGAGCTGTCGCGGAACAATTCCTTGCAGGCGGAGCGGCGGGCGGCGGCGTTCGCCAAGAACCCGGAAGTCCTGGCATTGGCCCGCGACGCCGCCAAAGGTGCGGTGCGCCAGAACCTTGCCATTCCGCTGCAAGTGGCGGGCTATGAAAACGCCAGGGTGCGCGTGCGGTTCGAAGGGGAACGCGCGCCATCCTGACGGCGCCATTGAGGGCCGCGCCTGACCGCGATGGCACCCGATTGACATGGGCGGCGCCCGGCGTAGAAACCTCACGCATAAGTACGAACAGGTCGCCGGCTTTTTCGTGAGGGGAAACGTCATGGCTACCGTTCCTGGCAACGCGCACATCGCCACGCCGGCCGCGCGCAATTTTCGCGCCGACCAGCCATTCTTCACCAGGTTCGCGATGGTGCTCGCGGCGATCATCGTGCTTGGCTTTGCCCAGTTCGCGCTGCGCGGTTTCGTGGATTATCGCGCAGCACCGTTGCGGACCCATTTCCACGGCGTCGTGATGCTCGCGTGGCTGGCCCTGTTCGTCGTCCAGAACCGCCTGGTCGAAAGCGGGAGCATCGCTCAGCACCGCCGTCTCGGCCGCGTGGGTGCCTGGCTGGCGGTGGTCGTGGCGCTGACCGCCTGCTGGGTCGGCATCGGCGCGGCGATCGACGGGCGGCAGCCGCCGTTCTTCACGCCGCCCTATTTCCTCGCGCTGACTTTGCTCGGCGCGGTCTTCTTCCTCGGGCTGGTCGGGTGGGCGGTCGCCCGGCGGCGCGACACGCAGTGGCACCGCCGGCTGATGCTCGCCTCGTTCATCGCCATTCTGGAGCCGGCGTTCGGGCGGCTGCTGCCCATGCCCCTGATCATGCCCTGGGCCGAAGGGGTGGTGCTGATCGTCCAGCTTGCCGCATTCGCCGTACTCGTGCGGCACGATCGCCAGGTCCTCGGGGCCGTGCACCCCGCCACCATCGCCGGCGCGCTGGTGGTGACCGTCTATCACGCGGCCCTCGAGGTGCTGGGCCGCGTGGGCCCCTTCGTCACCCTGGCAGAGCGGCTGGCGGGCTAGCGGTCACGGAACCCCTCGCGTTCCGCGCGTTCCGGCATATATGCCGATAAACGGACCTCACTTGCCGAACGGACGGACATGACTGACCAGCCCCGCGTACCCCTCGCCGGAACAGACCTGCGTGCCGAAATCGACCGCCTGCGCAGGGAACGCAACGCGATCATCCTGGCCCATTACTACCAGACGCCCGAAATCCAGGACATCGCCGACTTCGTGGGCGACAGCCTGGAGCTGAGCCGCAAGGCCGCCGATACCGATGCCGCCGTCATCGCGTTCTGCGGGGTCAAGTTCATGGCCGACACCGCGAAGATCCTCTCGCCGGATAAGATCGTGGTCCTTCCCGACATGGACGCCGGGTGCAGCCTGGAAGATTCCTGCCCGCCGGAAAAGTTCAAGGCCTTCCGCGAGGCGCACCCCGATCACATCGCGCTCACCTACATCAACTGCTCGACGGAGGTGAAGGCGCTGAGCGACGTGATCGTGACCAGTTCCTCGGCCGAAACGATCATCAGCCAGATCCCGCCCGAACAGAAGATCATCTTCGGGCCCGACCGGCACCTTGGCGGCTACCTTTCGCGCAAGTTCGGTCGGGAGATGCTGCTGTGGCCGGGCGTGTGCATCGTGCACGAGGCGTTCAGCGAGACCGAGCTGCTCAAGCTTAAGGCCCAGCACCCCGGCGCGCCCGTGGCGGCGCACCCCGAATGCCCGCCGGCGATCATCGATCACGCGGACTACGTGGGCTCGACCAGCGGCATCCTGCAATTCGCCAAGACCTTCGAAGGCGACACCCTGATCGTCGCGACCGAGCCGCACATCATGCACCAGATGGAACTGGCGATCCCGGAAAAGACCTTCATCGGCGCGCCCGGGGCGGACGGCAACTGCAACTGCAACATCTGCCCCTACATGGCGCTCAACACGATGGAGAAGCTCTACGTCGCGCTGCGTGACCTCGAACCCCGGATCGAGATCGCCGAGCCGCTGCGGCTGGCTGCGCGCAAGAGCCTCGACCGGATGCTGGAGATGGCGAGCGGCACGATCGGCCGGGGCGACCTCGGTCCGCGTTGACTGTTACCGCGCAGAGATACCGCGAGGGTGGCGCGGGGCGCGGGGCTCGCCTAGCAAGGCGAGCATGAAGCATGTCCTGACCGCCGCCGCCCTCGCCTCCCTCGCCGCCTGCACCGCGACACCGCCCCCGGCATCCGCGCCTCCCGCGGCTGAGGCACCGGCCGCGGACGACCCTTACCTGGCGCTGGAAGACATCCACGGCGCGGCGGCGCTGGCGAAAGTCGAAGAGTGGAACGCGCGCACGATGGCCGCGCTTTCCGCCGACCCGCGCTTCGAGAAAGACCGCGCGGAAGCGCGCGCGATCCTCGACGACAAGAGCCAGATCGCCCGGCCCGGGCAGGTGTTCGGCGACATGGTCACGAACCTGTGGCGCGATGCCGACCACCCACGCGGGATCTGGCGCCAGGCGACCCTGGCATCCTTCAACGCCGGCAAACCGCAGTGGCAAACCCTGATCGACGTGGACGCGCTGGGCAAGGCGGAGGAGCAGAGCTGGGTGTGGCACGGCGCGAACTGCCTGGCGCCCGATTACAACCGCTGCCTCGTCTCGCTCAGCCCGGGCGGCACGGATGCCGACGTCGTGCGCGAATGGGACCGGCGGACCAGGTCCTTCGTGGAGGGCGGCTTTACCATACCGCTCGCCAAGAGCGACGCGAGCTGGCTCGATGCCGATACGCTGCTGGTGGGCACGGACTGGGGCCCGGGCGCGATGACCGATTCGGGCTATCCGCGCATCGTCAAGCGGTGGACGCGGGGCACGCCGCTCGCCGCTGCGACGACGATCAAGGAGGGCGCGGCGGGCGACATCGCCGTTCGCGGCTTCTCGATCCTCGACGGCGACACCCGCCATGCATTCGTGTCGCAGGGCACCAGCTTCTATGCCTCCGACACCTGGCTGCTGCGCGATGACGGCTCGCTGGTGCGGACGCCCGTGCCCGATACCGCCGACATCCAGGGCGTGATCGGCGGCAGGCTGATCGCCTATCTCAACAAGCCGATGGACGCCTTCCCCGCCGGCGCGGTGGTGTCGTGGCCGATTGCCGAGGCGCTAGCGGGCAGGAACCCCGCGCCCAGCCTGGTGTTCGCGCCCACCGGACGCCAGGCCGTGCAATCGGTGGCGACCACGGACAACGCGATCTGGGTGGCGCTGCTGGACGACGTGGCGGGCAAGATCGTCACGCTGCGCCCGTCAGCCGCGGGCTGGAGCGCCCGGACCGCGGCCCTTCCCGCCAACGCGACCCTGGAGATGGTATCGAGCGACGATGCCCGCGATACCGCCTATGTCATCGCGCAGGGATTCACCCTGCCGCCCACGCTCTACGCCGTATCGGCCGATGGCGCGGCCAGGGCCGTGCAATCGCTTCCCGCGCGGTTCGACGCCGCGACGGTCGACGTGGAGCAGTTCTTCGCGACATCGAAGGACGGCACGCGGGTCCCCTATTTCGTCGCGCGCAAGAAGGGTGCGGCCGCACCGGCCGCGGCGCTGATCCATGCCTATGGCGGGTTCCGCGCCGCGCAGACGCCGACATACCTCACCAGCGAACCCTACCGCGCCGGACCGCTCGCCAAATGGTGGGTGGAGGACGGCCAGGTCCACGTCATCGCCAATATCCGCGGCGGAGGCGAATACGGGCCGGCATGGCACGAGGATGCGCTGCGCGAGAAACGCCAGAACGCGTATGACGATCTCTACGCCGTGGCCGAAGACCTCGTGGCCCGCGGGCTGTCCACCAAGGGCAGGATCGCGGTTTCGGGCCGGTCCAACGGCGGGCTGATGGCCGGTGTCGCCGTCACCCAGCGCCCCGACCTGTTCGGCGCGGCGATCATCGGTTCGCCCCTGCTCGACATGAAACGCTACAACAAGCTGCTGGCGGGCGCATCGTGGACGGCGGAATACGGCAACCCCGACGTGGCGGAGGATTGGGCGTTCATCTCGCGCTATTCCCCCTACCAGGCGGTGAAGCCGGGCATACAGTACCCGCCGGTGTTCTTCTATTCCTCGACCGAAGATGACCGGGTCCATCCCGGCCACGCCCGCAAGATGGCGGCCCGCCTGATGGAATACGGCCAGCCGGTCTATTTCCACGAATACCGCGAAGGCGGCCATTCGGTGGGTGCGGATCACGCCGAAGACGCCGTTCGCGCGGCGCTCCTCCACGCCTATCTCAGGCGGGTGCTGATCGAAGGGGATCGCAGCGCGCCGTGAGGGGCGCTAGCTGCGCTGGCGAGCGATCACCAGCGCGGCGCTGACGAGGACCATCCCGGCGATATCCGCCGGACCGAGCACCTCGTCAAAAGCCAGCCAGCCGACAAGCGCCGCGATCGCGGGCTGCGTCAGCAGGGCCATGCCGACGATGAGCGGCGGAAAGTGCTTGAGCGCGAAGACCAGCAGGCCTTGCCCGATCACCTGGCTCGACACCGCCAGCGCCACCACGGGCAGCCACCCCGCCGCGCCCGGCAAGACCGGTTCGCCCAGAACGATCGCGATGCCGAGCAGCACCGGCGCCGCGGAGGCGGAGACCAGCGCCAGCACGCTCCATTGGCCCATGGTGGCGCGGGCACCTTGGGCGGGCAGCAGGTAGAAGACGTAGAATATCCCCGCCAGAACGCAGAACAGGTCGCCGACGAACGTCGCGGTCGAAATCTCCAGGCTGCGCCCCATGAGGACCGCTGCACCGCCGAGCGCCGCGGCCAGCGCGATCCATTCGCGGCCCGACGGCCCCCGGCGCAACGCGATGAGGCCCCAGACCATCAGGATGATGCTGCCCGAATTGCCGAACAGGGTGGCATTGCCGAGCCGGGTCCGCTCGATGCCGATGTGCCAGCTTGCAAGGTCGGCGGCAAAGAACGCGCCTGCGGTGAGCAGCAGCACGACGTTGCGCCGCGCAGGTGGGCCGGCGGAACGCTCTCTCAGGGCAAGCCACACGAACAGCGGCAGCGGCAGCAGCATCCGCCAGAAGCCCGCCGCAACCGGGCCCGTGTCGGCCAGCCGGACGAGCCATGGACCAAGCGCCAGCGTCGCGTTGCCAACCAGCAGCGCCGCAAAGTGCCATGCGCCGGGCGCAAAGGGTTTCTTGTCCGCCACTTCGGTTGCGCTGGTCATGGCCTGCCCCTAGCTCCGTTGCGAAACGAAACCAGTGAAAAGGAATGACCGCCGGTGCACGAACCCTTGTTCCAGCCGATCGACCTGGGCGCAATCCACGCGAAGAACCGCATCCTCATGGCGCCCCTCACCCGCGGCCGGTCGAACTATCCCGAGGCCGTGCCCAATGATCTGATGACCGAATACTATCGCCAGCGCGCCAGCGCCGGGCTGATCATCAGCGAAGCGACGGCGATCAGCGCGGAAGGGCGCGGCTGGCCCAACGCGCCGGGAATCTGGAACCGCGATCAGGTGGAAGGCTGGAAGGCCGTGACGGACGCGGTCCACGATGCCGGCGGCGCGATCGTGCTGCAGCTATGGCACATGGGCCGCCTGGTGCACCCCAGCATGCTGGACGGCCAGCCGCCCGTCTCCGCCAGCGCGACCTCAGCGCCCGGCCATGCGCACACGCCCACGGGGAGGCAGGACTACGAACCCGCGCGGGCGCTGTCGAAGGAGGACATCGCGCGCGTGGTCGGCGATTACCGCAACGCCGCGCAATGTGCGAAAGATGCAGGGTTCGACGGGGTCCAGTTGCACGGGGCCAATGGCTACCTGGTCGACCAGTTCCTGCGCGACGGAACGAACCTGCGCACCGACGAATACGGCGGCAGCGCGCAGAACCGCAGCCGCTTCCTTCGCGAAGTGCTGAGCGCGCTCGTCGACGTCTGGGGCGCAGGGCGCGTGTCCGTGCGCCTGTCGCCCAATGGCGAGACGCAAGGCTGCGATGACAGCAACCCGGCCGAAACCTTCGCCGCGGCCGCGCGCGTGTGCCAGGATCTCGGGATCGGGTTCGTGGAGCTTCGCCAGCCCGGCCCCGACGGGACATATGGCAGCACCGACGTGCCGCAGCAGGATGGCGTGATCCGCGCGATCTACGATGGACCGCTGGTGCTCAACAGCGATTACGCGGCCGATAACGCGGTTGCCGACATCGAAAGCGGGCGCTGCGATGCGGTCAGCTTCGGCCGGCCGTTCATTTCCAACCCCGACTTGCCGGAGCGCATCCGTGCGGGCGCCGAACTGGCGCCCAACGTGAACGTGCCGCGAAGCTGGTACTTCCCGGGCGCGGAAGGATACGTCGACTATCCGTCGATGGACGAGGAGCGCGTGGCCGCCACGGGCTGATCTCAGCCTTCGGTGTCGGTTGCGTTCTCGCCGGCTTCCGGCGTCTCCACCGGCGCAGGGCTCGGGCTGGCGGCGGGGACGGGGCCGGCCGATGCTGCGGGACGGGTCGCGTCGGATGACGCCGCGGCTTCGTCCGCTTCGCCGTCATCGGCACCGTCCGCACTGGCCATCGACGGGGATTGCGAACGAACGGTGTCGAGCGGCAGCATGTCGTCGGTGATCGTCCCGCCCAAGACCTCCCCCGCCGCCGTCCGGCGCTCCCCTTCCGCCGGGGCATCGTCTCTGCCGCAACCGGCCAGGGCCACCAGCATGGCGAGGGCGGAAAGGCGTATCGGCAGGTTCATCGGTTTTCCTTGCAGGGTTTCAGGCCGGCGAAAAAGCGGCTTGCGCGGGCCAGCAATGCCGCATCGAACGCGCCCGGCGCAAGACGTATGCCCAGGCGATCGAGGCTCGTGACCCCGTATTCGGCGATTCCGCACGGCACGATCCCGCCGAAATGGCCGAGGTCCGGCGCCAGGTTGACCGAGAAGCCATGCATGGTGACCCATCGGCGAACGCGCACGCCGATTGCGCCGATCTTCGCCTCGCCGCCGTCCACGTCGCGCGTCCAGATGCCGATCCGCCCCGGCGCGCGCCAGCTGTCCACGCCAAGGTCGGCCAGAGTGTCGATCACCCATCCTTCGAGAGCGTGGACGAATGCACGCACGTCGCGTCCGCGCCGGGTGAGGTCGAGCAGGACGTAGCCGATCCGCTGTCCGGGGCCGTGGTAGGTGTAGCGGCCGCCCCGTCCGGCCTCGACCACTTCGAACCGGGGATCGAGCAGCTCCCCGGTCCCGGCGCTGGTGCCGGCGGTATAGACCGGCGGGTGTTCCAGCAGCCAGACAAGCTCGCGCGCATCCCCTGCGGCGATCGCGCGGTTCCGATCTTCCATCGCGGCCAGCGCCTCGCGATAGGGGACAAGCCCATCACTGACGCGCAATTCGATCTCGGGCGGGAGATATTCCGTCATCCGCGATTGCGTGGAAGGCCCGGCGGCGCTTATCAAGACCCAAAGCGCCGCGAGAGGGAAGCACGCAGATGAAATTCGACATGAGCGCCGCGTGGAACGAGGCGATCCGCCTGCTCGCGGCAAACCGGCAGGTCGTCGCCATCGTGGCCGGCGTGTTCTTCTTCCTGCCGTACCTGGCATTCATGCTCATCTTCTCCGGCGAAATGGCCGCGCTGGAAGCGGCCCAGACGGCGAGCCCCGATCCCGACGCGCTGGGCGCCGCGATGGCCGAATTCTACATGGGCATCTGGTGGGTGTTCCTGCTGCTTGCCGCGATCCAGGGCATTGGCATGATGGGGCTGCTGGCGCTGCTGACCGATCGCACGAGGCCGACGGTCGGCGACGCGCTGAAGCTAGGGGCGAAGTATTTCCTGCCCTATCTCGGTGCGCAGCTGCTGATCAGCGTGATCTTCGGCCTGCTGCTGCTGATCCCGATCGCCATCGGGGTGGGAACCTCCGTCGCGGTGGGCGTCCTGGTGGGCATCGTGGCGGCGATCGTGCTCGCTTACCTTTTTACCAAGTTCCTGCTGACGCCGGCTGTCATCGCGATCGAACACCAGGTCAATCCGATCGCCGCGCTGGGACGGTCATGGTCACTCACCAAGGGCAATTCGCTGCGCATCTTCGCCTTCGTGTTCCTGCTGCTGATCGCGGTGGCCGTGGTCGGCGGGGTGTTCAGCATGATCGTCGGGCTGGTGTTCGCACTCGGCGGTGCGGAAGCCGCGCTGGTGGGACAGGCCGTGGGCGGCAGCCTGGTCAACGCGGTGTTCTACACGCTGTTCCTGGCGGTGCTGGCGGCGATCTATCGCCAGCTCGCAGGCCCTTCGACGGAAATGGTGCGCGAAACTTTCGACTGAAGGATCAGTCCTTCCAGCCCCAGAACAGGCGGCAAGGCAGGACGTTGAGCGGTTCGAACCCGCTGTCGATGCGGCGAAAGTGCTTGGCCATGAAGTCCCGCGCCGCGGCGCTGAACTGATAGACGAGGAAGGCGCCGCCCGGCCGCAGGACCCGGTGCGTGGCGGCGGCGATGCCCGGCCCCACTCCATCCGGCAGGGTGGAGAACGGCAGCCCCGACAACACGTAGTCGGCGTGATCGAAACCGTGCGAGGCGACGATCGCTTCCACGTCTTCGGCACTGCCCAGCACTGCGTGGAAGCGGCTGTCGGCGATGGTGCGCTTCAGGTAGTCGATGTAGAGCGGGTTGGTGTCGATCACGATCAGCGCGCCATCGCGCCGCAGACGTTCCAGCACCGGCCGGCAGAACGTGCCCACGCCCGGCCCGTATTCCACGAACAGGCGGCATTCGTCCCATTTGACCGGGGCCAGCATCTTTTCGATGGTGAAGCGCGACGACGGGATGATCGACCCGACCATCTTGGGGTGTTCCACGAAGCCGCGGAAGAACACGCCCCACTGCCCGAAGAACCGCGAAACCTTCTGTCCGAACCGTTCGGGGCGAGCGATCGCCAAGTCGTTGGGGGTATGCAAGCCGGGTGCGCCCTGTCCGTCGCCCCGGTAGCAGGGCACACAAGTGGACGCGGGCACTGGCAGTTTCGCACGCCGATTGCAAGCATGCCGCGCGGCGGCTAGCGCAAAGGGATGGCTGATCCCGCCCCTCCCAGCGAGACAATCCCGCCGGAGCAGGCCGCCCCCGCCCCGCGACCGATCTCCCGCCAGCGAATGGCCTTGCTGTTCATGGTGATGCTGGTCACCGCGGCGGGGAATACGGCGATGCAATCGGTCATGCCTTCGATCGGCACGGCCCTTGGCGTGGCCGACGTCTGGATCAGCCTTGCCTATACCTGGTCGGCGCTGCTGTGGGTCGTCTTTGCGCCGTTCTGGGCCAAGCGGTCCGACCGGCGCGGGCGCAAGGCGATGATGGCACTCGGCCTGATCGGCTTCATTGCCAGCTTCGCCCTGTGCGGAACGGTGTTGCTGTTCGGCCTCGCCGGCGCGCTGCCCGCCCTGTGGACCCTGCTTCTGTTCGCCGCCGCCCGCAGCCTTTACGGCGGATTCGGATCCGCCGCGCCGCCCGCGGTGCAGGCCTATGTCGCGAGCCGCACGCCGCGGGCAGAGCGCACCCAGGCGATGGCGCTGATCGCATCCAGCTTTGGCCTGGGCACGGTGATCGGCCCTGCCCTTGCCCCGTTGCTGGTGTTCCCGGCGACGGGCCTGGTGGGACCGTTCTTCGCCTTCGCGATCATCGGGGGGATCGTCCTCGTCGCGCTGCGCGTGATGATGCCGAACGACGATCCGATGTTCGCCGCCCGCAGCGACATCGTGGCCGCACCGTTCAGTGCCAATTCCAGTTCCGGCAAGTCGCGTGACCAGGATGACGATCGGGAACTGGCCGCGATACCCGAACTTTCATGGAAGGACCGACGCCTGCGGCCCTGGCTGGTGACCGGCCTTGTCGGCGGCCACGCGCAGGCTGCGTTCCTGGGTCTGGTGGGGTTCTTCATCCTCGACCGGCTGGGCCTACGCGGCGATCCAGATGCGGGTGCGGGGCCGGTCGGGCTGGTGCTGATGTGCGGCGCCATCGCGACGTTGCTGGCCCAGTGGGGCATGATCCCGCTGCTGAAGCTGGGGCCGCGCGCGTCGATGCTGTGGGGCATGGCGCTGTCCATCTTCGGCGTCGTGGTCTTCGCGCTTTCGCACACCATCCATGCAATGGCGCTGGGCATGGCGATCGCCTCGATGGGCTTCGGCCTCTACCGGCCCGGCTTCACCGCCGGCGCCTCGCTGGCGGTCACGCGGGCGGAACAAGGCCAGGTCGGCGGGATCACCGCCTCGCTCAACGGCGCCGCCTATATCCTCGCCCCCGCGATGGGCGTCTGGCTGTACGGCCATCACGAATGGGTCGGCTTCGCAACGATCTGTGCGCTGTGCGCGGTGGTGCTTTTCATGTCGTGGCGGTCGCTGCCGGCAGACGTGCAATACGGAAATGCCGCCGGGTCGTGACTGCAATCTGCCCGCGTCAGGCGCCCCGGTCCATGGCGGGAACCGCGCGCGCGGCATCCCCCGGATCGATACCGGGCGCGGGCGCCGCATTGATGGTTTCCACGCGCCGCGCCACGCGCCCGGCCCTTTGAATCGCGCGCACGAGCCGGGGATAGACGCCGCAACGGCACAGGTTCGGCACGGCTGCCGTGATATCCGAAGGCGAGGGGTCCGGATTGCGCGCGAGGAGAGCGGCAGCCGCCATCGCGATGCCGGGTGTACAGAACCCGCACTGGATTGCCTGCTCCGCGACGAGAGCCTGCTGCACGGGATGGGTCCGGCCGGGCGACAGGCCTTCGATCGTCACCACCTGGCGCCCTTCGGCCTCCGCCACGGTGATCAGGCAGCTGCGCAGCGCCTCGCCGTCGACGATGATCGTGCAGGCGTGGCAGTCGCCCACGCCGCAGCCATATTTCGTTCCCGTGAGGTTTGCCGCCTCGCGCAGGGCGTGGAGCAAAGGCGTCTGCGGGTCGATATCGAAGCGGACCGGCCGCCCGTTCACGGTGAGAGCGGTCATTGCCCGGCCCCTCCGCCTGCCTCCAAGCGCTGACAGGTCATCACGACCGCCCCCTTTTCGTTCCCCGAGACACACGTTCCCGGGATGCACGTTCCCGGGCCGCCTATCGCACGCCATCGGCCCGGCGACCAGCCTGCCGCGGCGATTACGCGCCGTTAACCATCGCGCCGCCATAGCAGGGACGAGCGGGCACACCGGGGGGCGCCGATGGACGATCTACTGGCCGAGTTTCTGGCCGAAACGCGCGAGATGCTGACTGCGATCGGCGGCGAGCTGGTGGCGTGGGAAGCGTGTCCGGCCGATCGGGCGCGCCTCGATAGCGTGTTTCGCTTCGTCCATACCGTGAAGGGCAATTGCGGTTTCTTCGATTTCCCGCGGCTGGAAGCGCTGAGCCACGCGGCCGAGGATGCCCTGGCCGAAGTACGCGCAGGGCGCCGCACTGCGAGCCCACAGCTGGTAACCGCCGTCCTCGCGATCATCGATCGGATCGCGGCGATGATCGATGCCATTGAAACTGGCGAGGAACTGCCGTCACGGGGGGATGAATTCCTGATCGCGGCGCTCGCCGCTCAGGACGAAACGGCCGACTATGCCGTGGTGTCTTCGCCCGAGGATGCCGCGCGCAGCACGCCGGCCGCGGCGCAACGGTCCATTCGCCTGCCCGTCGGTCTGCTCGACAGCGTCATGTCGAACGTGTCCGACCTGGTGCTCGCCCGCAACGACCTGGCCCGGCGAATGCGCGGCAGCGATGGCGATCCGGCGGTCCAGGGGCCGTTCGAGCGTCTTTCAGCCATTCTCGACCAGGTGCGCGAATCGGTCACGCGCATGCGCATGCAGCGGATCGAGCACCTCTACGGCGCGCTGCCCCGGCTGGTGCGCGATCTTTCGGCGGAACTGGGCAAGCAAGTGCTGGTCGACCTGGAAGGCGGGGAGGTGGAGCTCGACCGCGAGATGATCGAGACCATCCGCGATCCCCTCACCCACATCATCCGCAACGCGATCGACCACGGGATCGAAAGTCCGTCGCAGCGGCTTGGCGCGGGCAAGCGCGAGATCGGCACCCTCACCATTTCCGCCCGCCAGAGCGGAAATCGGATCATGCTTGCGATCAGCGACGATGGCCGCGGAATCGATGCAGCGCGCTTGACGGAGAAAGCCGTCGCCGCGGGTATCGTCAGCGCGAAGGAAGCGGAGACCTTGTCTGACGAGGCGCGCAACGCGCTCGTCTTCGAACCGGGTCTCTCGACCGCCGCAGCCGTTACGGCCGTCTCCGGCCGGGGCGTGGGCATGGACGTCGTGCGCGCGAATATCGAACGGGTCGGCGGTTCGATCACGGTGTCGAGCGTGCCAGGCCAGGGCACGCGCATCCTCGTCAGCCTGCCGCTGACACTCAGCATCGTGCCTGCGCTCACCGTGCGGGCGGCGGACCAGATGTTCGCCATTCCGCGCAGCTACGTGGACGAGATCGTGCACGGACGGGCGGCCCATCTCGAATTCGCCCGGGCCGGCGATGCCGTGCTCGCCACGATCCGGGGCCGGCGGGTCGCGTGCCTTTCGCTGGCGGTGCAACTCGGCCTCGCGACGGAATTCGATCCGTCGCGGTGCACGCTGGTGCTCATCCGCCTCGCCGCGGGCGACCTGTTCGCACTGGCAGTCGATCGCATCCACGATCACGAGGATCTGGTCATCAAGCCGCTGGCTCCCGCGCTCACGGCGCTCGGCGTCTATGCCGGGTGCACTCTGCTGGACGACGGCAAGCCGGTGCTGATGCTCGACATTGCCGGGCTGGCGCGGGAAGCCAAGGTGATTGGCGAAGCCGGCAAGCGCATCCGCATCGTGGAAACCAGCGGAACGGTGGACCGGGCCGCGGCGATCCCCGCCCTTCTCTTCGTCGGCTGCAACGGCGCGCGCAGGGCCATACGGCTCGGCGCCATCCACCGGGTGGAACGGGTCGAAGCAAGCGCGCTCGACCTGTCGGGCAAACAGCCCCGCGTGGTCATCGACGATCGGATCCTGGCGCTGGCGGGCGTGGACGGCCCGATCCCGGAGGAGGGCCTCGTCAACATCCTGCGCCTGAGCGATGGCGGCACCGAGGTCGCCTATCTGTTCGACCGCATTCTCGACACCGTGGAGCTTGCGGACGACATCGTTCCGGCGAGCGCCCCCGGCCCCATCGAAGGCACGGCGCTGGTGGGCGGGCTGCCGACCGACTTCATCGATCCTCACTGGCTTTTCGCGACATTCGCCGCCCCGCCCCGCACGATGGAGCGCCCTGTGTGCCGTCTGGACGACAGCGATCCATGGGCGCGCACCATCCTTGCCCCGCTCATCGAATCCGCCGGTTACCGCGTGGTCGGCGACAGTTTCGAAGGGTCGGCCGATGTGGCCATCGCGAGCGAAGCCGCAACGGGCGACCGCGGGCCCGCGCAGGCGATCATCACGCTGTGCGCGGACCCTGACCGCGCGGCGACCTTGCCGGGATCGTTCTATCGTTACGACCGGGCCGGCCTCCTTGCCGCGCTGACGGCGCTTCGCAGCGGGAAAGCGGCATGACCGGGCAGGTTCTCCTCATGACCATCGCGGGGCGCCGCGTCGCGCTGCCCACGATGGATGTGCACTCCGTGGTCGAGCTGGAGGATGTGCACCGCGTCCCCCGGGCGCCGGCACATATCGCGGGAATGACTGCCTTGCGGTCCAGCACGCTGACCGTGATCGATGCGGTTTCGGCGATCGGGTTCGCAGATGCCCGCGACAAGGCGGCTGACCTGCGCGCCGCGGTCGTCGATCATGCCGGGCATCGGTATGCCTTGCGGGTGCAGGATATCGAGGACGTGGCCCAGTGCCACGGATCGGCCTCCGTCATATCCGCCGACATGGGCGACCAGTGGGCACGGGTTTCGAAGGGGCTGGTCGAAACCGACCGTGGGCCGGCACTCCTGCTCGACCTCGGCGCGCTGATCGCCGGCCCGGCCGCCTGACGGCTTAAGAGGATGGTTACAGCTTGCGCTATACCGTCGCACGATAAATCAACGGGATCGCACCGCCAATGAATCAATGCCTCATCGTCGACGACTCGCGGGTCATCCGCAAGGTCTCGCGGCATATCCTCGAATCGCTGGGTTTCGGGGTGGAGGAAGCCGAAAACGGCCAGGAAGGGCTGGAACGCTGCGCGGTGGCCATGCCCGACGTGATCCTGCTCGACTGGAACATGCCCGTGATGAGCGGGATCGAATTCATCGTGGCCCTGCGCAAGCGCGAAGGCGGCGACCGCCCGAAGGTGGTGTTCTGCACCACCGAAAACGATGTCGCCCACATCCGCGAGGCGATCAGCGCCGGGGCGGACGAATACGTGATGAAGCCGTTCGACCACGAAACGCTGCAGATCAAACTACAGCTCGTCGGCTTCGCCTGAGCAGGCCGTCTTGGACCGGCAGGCCAGACATGTCGGCACGCCGCGGCCCGGCGGAGCTGCGCACCTCAAACGGGTGATGATCGTCGACGATTCGCTCGTCGCGCGAACCGTCCTCTCGCGTATCGTGGAGGCCGAGGCGGACCTGGAAATCGTCGCCAAGGCCACCACCGGGGAAATGGCCATAGCGCGCCTTTCCGAAGCGCCGGTCGACGTCGTCCTGCTCGACCTCGAGATGCCGGGCATGGGCGGCATCGGCGCGCTTCCCCGGATACTCGAGCTGATCGGCGGCGGGCAGGTGCTGGTGGTTTCCTCGCTGACGGAGGAAGGCGCCGAACACACGCTCAGGGCGTTGTCCATGGGGGCGGCGGACACGATGCTCAAGCCGCGCGCGGGCGAGTTCGACGAAGGTTATGCCCGCCTTCTGGTCGGCAAGATCCGTGCCCTGGCCGCGCGTGCCGGCGCGACCGCATCGCCCGTTGCAGCGCCGCCTGTGCCCGTCCAGCGTGCCAGGGGTACGGACAGGCCGCGTGCGCTTGCTATAGGGGCCTCCACGGGCGGCATCCACGCGATGTGCCTCATGCTCCGCGCGCTCCCGCGCAGTTTTCGCCTGCCGATCCTGGTGGCACAACACCTGCCGGAAAGCTTCATGGCGACGCTCGCCCGGCAACTCGCCAACGCGTCGGGCCGTCCGGCCCTGGTCGCCTCTGCCGGAATGCCCATCGCGCCGGGCCATATCTACGTCGCGCCGGGCGACGGACACCTGGTCGTGCGCAGGGGCGGAGCGGATCTCGTCACCGGGATCGCGCATCATGCCGTGCCGAGCGGATGCACGCCTTCGGTGGACCCTCTCCTCGAATCGCTCGCAGATGCGGCCGGCGGCCGCGCGATCGGGGTGATCCTGTCGGGAATGGGCCGCGACGGATTCATCGGGGCCGAACAACTCGTCCAGGCCGGCGGCAGCGTGTTTGCCCAGGACGCGGCGACCGCGGCCGTGTGGGGCATGCCGCGCGCTGTAGCCGACGCCGGACTTGCAGCGGCGGTCCTTCCGCCCGACCAGATCGCGCTGCGGGTGGCCGCGCTCGCCTCCCCCATGGAAGCGCAACGGGCATGAGCGAGATCGCCCATCGCATTATCGCTGACCTGTTGTATGCCCGGACGGGCCAGCAACTCGCCGCGAACCGACGGTGGCGCATCGAAACTGCGCTGGCGGGCGTGTTCCGGGAACGCGGCATCGCCAACCTCGACCAGCTGGTCTGCCTGCTTGCCGACCCGCGCGAGTACACTTTGGCCCAGGACGTGGTCGAAGCGCTGCTGAACAACGAGACTTATTTCTTCCGCGACAAGGTGATGTTCGACCTGCTCGCCAAAGAAGTGCTGCCCGATCTGGCCGCGCGCCGTGCGGACAGCCGCAGGCTTGCGATCTGGTCGGCAGGTTGTTCGACCGGGCAGGAAGTCCTCTCGCTCGCCATGCTGTTCGCCGAGAACCGCGAGCGCTGGGATGGGTGGCGCATCGACATCCTGGGAACGGACATTTCCGCACGCGCGATCGAAACCGCCCGATCCGGCTGTTACTCCCAGTTCGAGATCCAGCGGGGCCTGGGCGTGAGCCAGATGCTTTCGTGGTTCGAAGAGAAGCCGGGCAACGTGTGGGGTCCGTGCCGCGCGCTGACGCGCCGCGTCCGCTTCGAACGTCGCAACGTACTCGATGCGCCGCCGGACCCGGGCCGCTTCGACCTGATCTTGTGCCGCAACCTGCTGCTCTATTTCGCCGCCGCCAACCGGACGAGGGCATTCGCCCGCCTGGCCGAGGCAAGCGCGAGCGATGGCTGGCTGATGATCGGCGCGGGGGAATCGGCGCGCGGACTGTCCGATGCGTTTGCGCCGACGTGCGACACCAGCGGCCTCTATCGTCGGGTCGCGCTTTCGGCGGCGCCGAACGCCGCGCGGGCGCCGGCACAGTCCGCCCGCTGACCCGCACTTTACGGCTCGTTAGCCAATCGCGGCTAAGCGTTTACCCCAAGGATGCGCGCGAGCCGCGTCATGGGGGGTCGAGGTGACAGCACCGGCAAAACCGAACGGTCTGGGGAGCCGCGTGCTCGTCTTCGCGCCCCTCGTTGTGCTGTCGGCAATATTCGGCATCTTCGCCCTCCTGCTGCTGCTTCGGGCAGAGCTTCCGGCGACCACCTTGACGGCAATCGCCACCGTCGGCGCACTGATCTACGCATTGGCGGTCGCCGTCTTCGGCCGGATCGGCCTCAACGCGCTGCTCCGGCTCGAAGGGCTGAGCCGCAGCGACAGCCTGACCGGCCTGCCGAACCGTCGCGCACTGCATGACGATGCCATCCGCCTCGCGCGCCCGGGCGACGAGATCGCGCTCGCGCTGATCGACCTCGATGGATTCAAGTCGGTGAACGACCACTATGGCCACGCCGTGGGCGACATCGCGCTGTGCCGGTGTGCCGAATTGCTGAAGGAAATCTGCGGCGCCGAAGCGCGGGTTTACCGCCTCGGCGGTGACGAGTTTGCGGTGCTGAAGGTCGGCTCCATCGCGGGCACGATCCTCGAAGGCATCTGCCGCGGGATGATCGACCGGCTGACCGCGCCGATCGATGTCGACGACCGCCGCATCGTTCTCGGCGCAAGCGTTGGCCTGTCGCGATCGACGGGGCTCGACGGTCTCGGCTCGTCGGAATTGCTCCGTCGGTCGGACGTCGCGATGTATGCGTCCAAGCGCGGCGGCAAGATGCGGTGCACCTGGTTTTCCGACGACTTCGATCGCAGCCGGGAATCGATACGCCTGCTCGACGACGAGCTGCGCCAGGCTCTGGTCGCGGGCGAGTTCGTCACCGTTTACCAGCCACTGGTCGATGCGCGCAGCGGGAAGGTCGTCGCGGTGGAATGCCTGCTCCGCTGGGAACGCCCCGACGGTCGCAAGATCGGGCCGCACGTCTTCATTCCGGTGGCCGAAGAATCGGGCCTCATCAACAGCATTGGCCTCTGGGTCCTGGAAACCGCCTGCCGCGACGCGCTCGCATGGCCAGGCATCACCCTGTCCGTGAACATTTCCGCCGCGCAGCTTCGCAATCCCGAATTCCCGATCCAGATGGGCCAGATCCTGGAAGAAACCGGCTTCCCGCCCGGGCGCCTGGAGCTGGAGATCACCGAGACCTGCCTGGTGCTCGATCCCGTGGTTGCCGAACGCAGCCTCAATCTCATTCGCGGGTTCGGCGTCAACATCTCGCTGGACGACTTCGGCACGGGCTATGCCTCCATCGGATTCCTGCGCCAGTTCCGGTTCGAGAAACTCAAGCTCGACCGGTCTCTCGTCACGCAGGCGCAGGGCGACGAAGGCAGCCGCGCGATGATGCTTTCGAGCATTTCGGTAGCCCGCGCGATGCGGATGGATGTGACAGCCGAAGGCGTGGAAACACAGCAGCAAGCCGATCTGGTGCGGGCCGCGGGATGCGATCAGATCCAGGGATGGCTCTATTACAAGGCAATGCCCGCGTCCGAAGTGGCCGGGCATCTCGACAAGGTTGTCCCGCGGGGACCCGGCAATGGAAAGATAGCAGCATGAACGCGATAAGCCCGATCGCTCCCGGCACCCTGGAAAGCGAAATCGCCGACGTCGCGCTGGCGGACGGCGTGGTCGTGGCTGGCAAGAACCGCTGGGTCGCGGCGCGCTGGTTCAACGCACTCCCCTTGCGGCGCAAGTTGCTCGTTGTGGTCGGGGGCCTCCTTGCCGGCATTACCGTGATGGCCGGCCTGGCGACCGCCGGCATTTCGGGCGCGCTGCCCGGCGCCGCGGCGAGCGGCGCGATCGTCATTTTTTGGCTGGCCGGGATCGTCGTGGGTGGAGTCGCGCTGCGCCGCATGGTGATTGATACGGCCGCGCCCCTGGCGAAGCTTTCCGAAGACATGCGGCGGCTGGGGAACGGCGACCGCTCGTTCACCGTCGAAAACACCCACCGCCAGGACGAGATCGGCGATATGGCGCGCTCTTTCGAGGTGTTCCTCAAGTCGGGGCTGAAGCTCGACGAAATGTTCGAGGCGCGCAAGAAAGCGCGTGCCGAACAGCAACGGATGCTCCTCAAGTTGAGCGGCGATTTCGAGCGCGAGATCGGTAACGTCGTCACCGCCGTTGCGACTGCCGCCGACCAGCTCGAAAGCGCCGCCACCGGGATGGCGTCGGCCGCGGACCAGTCCGCCCGCCAGGTCGATCTCGTCTCCCACGCGATGAACGACGCCACGAGCGGCGTGTCGGCCGCGGCGGCGGCGAGCGACGAGTTCGCCATGTCGATCGGAGAGATCAGCCGCCAGGCCGCGCAATCGGCCGGCCTTGCCCGCGAAGCGACCGTGGCGGCCGAAACGGCCGACTGCACGGTCAAGGCACTGGCACATTCGGCGGACCAGATCGGCGAGATCGTGGAACTGATCGGCTCGATCGCACGGCGCACCAACTTGCTGGCGCTCAACGCGTCGATCGAGGCTGCCCGCAGCGGGGAGGCGGGCCGGGGCTTTGCCGTGGTCGCGAGCGAAGTGAAGGAACTTGCCGCGCAGACCAGCAAGGCGACGGAGGAAGTCGCATTGCAAATCCGCTCGATGCAGGATTCGACCGGGGCGAGCGTTTCCGCGCTCCAATCGATCGCGGACCAGATCCAGCAGCTTGAAGCGACAGCGGTCTCCATCGCTTCGGCGGTCGATCAGCAGTCGGTTGCCGGGCAGGAACTGGCGCGCAACATCGATACCGCCGCGCGCGGCAGCGGGGAAGTCAACGCCACGGTCGCCCAGGTGCGCGATACCGCGCTCGCGACGGGCGCGACTTCGGCCCAGGTGCTGAGCTCCGCCAGCGAACTGAAAGGCCAGGCCGCCGGCCTGCGCGCCAAGGTCGACGGATTTCTCCGGCACGTCCGCGCGGCCTGATCGCCGCGCGAACGAACTGTTGAGGCGGCGCTAGTCGCCGTCGCCGTGGCTTTCGGCGGTCGCCCGTCCGGGTGTGGCGGAGCCGGTGCCGGCGGCATTTTCCCACCAGTAGGGCGCGCGGCGTGCGCTGCCCGTCTCGACCTCGTTCATCGTCCGGGCATCGTACATGCGCCCGCCCAGCATCACCCGGGTGATCTTGTCCGAGTTACGAATGTCCACGCTGGGGTCGGCATCGAGCACCAGCAGGTCGGCCAGCTTGCCGGGTTCGAGGCTGCCGATGTCCCGGTCCATGCCCAGCGACTGCGCTGAAACGATCGTCCCGGCCCGCAACGCTTCCACCGGGGTCATACCGCCACGCACGAAGCTCCACAGTTCCCAGTGCGCCGCAATGCCCGGCTGCTGACCGTGGGCGCCGATGCTGACCTTGACGCCGCGATCCGCCAGCTTCTTCGCCTCGCGCGCGTTCTCGTCATCGACGAATGCCCACTCCGGCGCGGTCGTGCGCCGGGCGGTGGCCGCCAGCAGCTGCTTGGGCGGGGTGTGGATCATCAGCGGGTTTTCCCAGACGTTGGTCGCCTGCCGCCAGTATGGATCGCCTGCGAGGCCGCCGTACGTCACCACCAGCGTGGGCGTGTAGTTCGCCTGGGTCCCGGCCCATAGCTGCAGCATGTCTTCGTAGAAATGCTCGACCGGGACGTTGTGCTCGACGGTCGAATTGCCGTCGACCGCCAGGTTCATGTCCATGCCGTAAAGGCTGCCCCCTTCCGCCACGACCAGCATGTTCTCGGCGCGGGCCGCGGCCACCACCTGCTGGCGCTGTTCGCGCCTGGGCTGGTTGTAGTTCTTGATCGAGACGCCGCCTTGCGCCTTGATCCGGCGCACGTGCGCCAGCGCGTCTTCATAATTGTCGATCCGGGCGTACACGTCCGCCGCCTTCGCGCCATAGACGATCTCGCCGGTCGAGAAGATGCGCGGGGCGAGCATGAGGCCCGCCCGCTGGCGTTCCGACGCCGCGAAAATCTGGCTCGCCTGTGCGCTGGGATTGTGCACAGTGGTCGTGCCGAGCGCGAGCGTCTGGAGGTGCGCCCAGTTCTGCTGGGGGATGAGGTCGCCCTCCCCCTCCGGGCCGTGCGCGTGGGCATCGATCAGGCCCGGCATGACCGTCTTCCCGGTGACATCGACCACCCGGGCGCCCGCCGGGACAGGGGTGGATGCGCGCGGGCCGATCGCCGTGATCCGGTCATCGTTAATGACGATCACGCCGTCTTCGATCGCCCCGGCGCCTTCGCCGGCCATCGTCAGGACGCGCGCGCCGACGAGGGCCACGGTCCCGCGATGCTTGTCCGCCGGCACCGTGCGCGCCAGCGACACGCCGTTCGCCGGCGGCACGAACTTTGGCGCGTCCGCGCCTTGCGGTGCATTGGCGAAGAAGGCGTTTCGCGGTGCCGAAAACACCGTTGGCCCCATGCTCCAGTGAAGCTGCGATCCGCCGCCCGACCAATGCATCCATTCGGCGCCGCCGGATGAAACCCTGGTGATCGGAAGCGCCCCGCCCTTCTCGTCCACCGCCACTGCGAGCCCGCCGGGCATGAGCGGCATCGCGAAGATCTCGTAATTCTGGCGGAAGGCGATCGTGCGCCCATCGGGCGAGACGCGGAAATCGTTCGCCAGCTCGCCTTCGGCATGCACCCGCTTCGCCTCACCATTGAGGTCGGTCGAGACGAGCTGGTACTTGCCCCCGCTGCTGCCGACCATGAACACGCGGTCCGCCTCCGCCCCGAAGTGCGGCGCGCCGTTTCCGCGGCCGATCAGTTCCGGCGTGCCGCCGCTCGCCGCCACGCGGTAGACGCCCGGGTTCTCCGACCAGTCCGGAGAGGTGAGCGAGCCGCCGCCGCGTTTTTCGAACACGATGGTGCGTCCGTCCGGCGAAAACGCGGGATTGGCATAGTGACCGGGCTGACTGGTCAGCGTACGCGCAGAACCGCCCCCGGCACTCACCGTCATCAGCTTGCCGAGGCCGGCGTCGGTCCACGAGACGAACGCGATCTGGCGTCCGTCGCGCGACCATGCCGGGTACATCTCGAGCGCGTCGCCGCCGCCCGAAACGAGACGCCGTGCGGTCCCGCCCGCCATAGGCTTCACGTAAAGCTGGCCAAGCGATTCGTAGACAACCTGCCGCCCGTCGGGCGAAACGGCGGCGAAGCGAACCATGCGGTTGGTCACCGTGTCCTCGCCCACCGGGATGCGCGGGTGCGGCGCGTTCGCCACGGCGCGGCTGTCGTCGATGCGGAACGGGATTTCAGCCGCGGCCCCGCCGTCTGCGCCGATGCGCCGCAGCTTGCCGCCAGACCAGAAGACGATCGAGCGGCTGTTGGGCGTCCAGTCCATGTTCGGATAGACACCGGTGACGGCCCAGGTCTCCTGCACGTCCCGGTCGAGATCGTCGTAGATCTTGCGCTCTATGCCGCTGGCGAGGTCTTTCACCCACAACCCTGTCTTGCCAGCATCGCGCCGAACGAAGGCGATGCTCTTCCCGTCAGGCGAAGGCGCCGGACGCACCGCACCGCCGAACCCTGACACCGCAGTGGTCGTCTGGCCGGTCGCAATCTCGTAACGCTCGATCTCGAAGATGCCCTGCGTCGAATCCTGCGCGTATTCGAAGATGGGTCCGGGCGTATTGTTGCGTGTGAAGTAGACGGACTTGCCGTCCGGGGCGAACGTGGGCTCGCCCAGTTCCTTCTGGTGCTGCTCGTTAGGCCGCGCGACGAGCTTGACCCCGCCGCCACCACCGACGTGATACAGCCACACTTCGCCCGTGCCGAGCGAACGGCCGGTAGTGAAGTGCTTCTTGGCGACGATGTACTGTCCGTCCGGGCTCCAGCTCGGCTGATTGAGCAGGCGAAAGTCTTCCTTGGTCAGCGCCACCGATCCGGTGCCGTCGGAATTCATCAGCCAGATGTTGTCGCCGCCGCCGCGGTCCGAGACGTACGCGATCCGGCGCCCGTCGGGGGAGAACCTGGGCTGCACGTCCCACGCCAGGCCCTCGCTGATGCGCGTTGGCACCCCGCCCGTGATCGGCATCGTGTAAATGTCCCCGAGGAGCGAGAATGCCACCGTGCGCCCATCGGGCGAAACGTCGACGTCCATCCACGTGCCCTCGTCCGTGCGGATCGGCACCTGGCGCAAGGTCGCGCCGCGCGGAGCGGAGACATCCCATTTTGCAGGCGTCGCCGCCGGCGGGACAGCACTGGTCGGAACCACGGCGGCGGGCTGGCCGCTGCCGGGCGCGGGCAACTCGCCAACCTCCGCATCGGGATCGGTCGCCCGGTTCTCCGGCGCTTCGGTCGCTTCCACCGGCTTTTCCGCCGGTTGGGGCGCACCCTCCTGCGCGTGAGCGATGCCCGATGCGAGCACCAGGGCAAGAACGGACGCGACGGAATATTTCATGATTGTCCCCCAAGGCGTGTTTGCCGGTTCCTAAGGCGGTCGGCCGCGCCCGTCACCCCCGCCTTTCGACGAACGACCTTCGCGCCTCGCCAGGCGCAGGAGCGGTCGGCCGAAGAGCGCGAGCTAGTTGTCGAATGAAACGGAAAGGCTTACGCTCGCGTCAACTGAGGAGAGACAGCGATGGCCCAGAACACCTGCGATCACGATGTGCTGATCGTCGGGGCGGGAATTTCAGGCATCGGCATGGCCGCCCACCTGGAAATGATGTGCCCTGGGCGCAGCTACGCCCTGCTGGAACGGCGATCCGACCTGGGCGGGACGTGGGACCTGTTCCGCTATCCCGGCATCCGTTCGGACAGCGACATGCACACATTGGGCTTCGTGTTCGAGCCCTGGCGGCACGAGAAGTCCATCGCGGATGGTCCCTCGATCCTCGATTACCTCAACCGCATCGTCGACGAGCGGGGCATTCGCGACAAGATCACGTTCGACGCAAAGGTGGCCTCGGCGGATTGGGACTCGACCGCCGCTTGCTGGAACGTGACCGTGGACCGCGGCGGGCGTAGCGAACTGGTTACCGCAAACTGGCTGTACCTCGGCACGGGCTACTACGATTACGACGATCCGTATGATGCGGGGTTCGACCTGTCCGCTTTCGAAGGCCGGGTCGTCCATCCGCAGTTCTGGCCGAGCGACCTGGATTATGCGGGCAAGCGCGTGGTCGTGGTAGGCTCCGGCGCCACTGCGGTCACCATCGTACCTTCGATGGCCGATCGCGCCGCGCATGTCACCATGCTGCAGCGGACGCCGACCTGGATGTTCGCGCGCCCTGCCAAGGACCGGATCGCCAACACGCTGCGCAAGATCCTGCCCGAAAAGGCGGCCTACGCGATCACACGCTGGAAGAACATCCTGCTGCAGGATTTCGCATTCAAGCGGTCGCGCACCCATCCTGAAAAGGTGAAGGAGGCGCTGTCGAAGCGCATCGAGGGCAAGCTGGGCGATCGTTACGACAAGGCCACCTGGACCCCGCCCTATGACCCGTGGGACCAGCGCCTGTGCCTGGTGCCGGACGATGATCTGTTCGAAGCGATCAAGGCTGACAAGGCATCGGTGGTGACGGGCCACATCCAGGCGTTCGAGAAGGACGGCGTGCGCCTGACCGACGGCCGCCATATCCCCGCCGACATCATCGTCACGGCGACTGGCCTGTCGCTCGCCATCGCCGGGAAGATCGCGGTGAGCCAGGACGGCGCCCCGGTCAACTTCGCGGAGCGGTTCTATTACAAGGGCTGCATGTTTTCGAACCTGCCGAATTTCTCGGTCGTGTTCGGCTACCTCAATGCGAGCTGGACCCTGCGCGCAGACATCAACTCCGAATATGTCTGCAAGGTGCTGAACCATATGCAGGCGACCGGTGCCAACGTGGCCGTGCCCGTCCTGCCGGCAGACCATGGCCTGGTGGAGGATGACGTGTTCGACTTCTCCAGCGGATATATCCAGCGTTCGAAGCACATTATGCCAAAGAACGCCGTCGACCTGCCCTGGCGTCTCAATCAGGATTACCGGTTCGATCGCAAGGCGCTCGCAACAGCGCCCATCGAGGACGGTGTCCTGCGGTTCGATCGGGTCGACGCCAGGCGGGCCGCGGCCGAGCAGCAGCTGGAGGCAGCCGAGTAGCGCTGGCGCTGCGGCGGCTTATCGCATAGCCACGCAGGCATGACATCATCGGAGCGTATCTGGACGGCCGCCCTCGTCGTCATCGGCGACGAGATCCTGTCTGGCCGTACGCACGATCGCAACATCGCGCAGGTTGCCAGCTGGCTGCAGGTCCAGGGCATCCGCCTCGTCGAAGTGCGGGTGGTCGCCGACGTTGAAGCGCATATCGTGGAAGCGGTGCAGGCGCTTCGCGTAAGGGTGGACTACCTCTTCACCACCGGTGGCATCGGCCCGACGCACGACGACATCACCGTGGATGCGGTCGCCGCCGCGCTCGGCGTGCCGGTTGTGATCCACCCCGAAGCCAGGGCCATGCTGGAGCGATATTACAACGGCCGCGGCCAGGCCCTCAGCGAAGCACGCGTGCGGATGGCCAGGGTGCCGGACGGTGCGGCGTTAATACCCAACCGCATGTCGGGCGCACCGGGCATTCGCATCGAAAACCTGTTCCTGATGGCAGGCGTGCCGCACATCACCGCCGGAATGCTCGAAGCCCTGACCGGCACGCTGGAAGGCGGCGCGCCGCTGCAAAGCGAGACGATCGGTTGCTGGGTGGCCGAAAGCGAAGTGGCGGACCTGTTGCGCAACGCCGAAGAAGCGCACGCCGGCGAACCCGGCGGCATCCAGATCGGCAGCTACCCATTCTTTCGGGAAGGGCGCGTCGGTGCGAACTTCGTGGTCCGATCTACCAGCGCCGCGACCCTCGCGCGCGCGGCCGAGCACCTCGCCGAGGCGCTCACCGCTGCCGGCCACAGGGTCACGCGCGGCGAAATCTGACCCGTCGGAGATACGAAAGGGGCCGGCGGATCGCTCCACCGGCCCCTTCAATAATTACGCTCGAGAAGAAGGGCTCAGGCGCCTTCGACCTCGGCAGCGTCGATCTTGAGGCCGGGGCCCATCGAGCTCGTCAGCGAAACCTTGCGGACATACTTGCCCTTCGATCCCGACGGCTTGGCCTTCACCACGGCCGAGGTGAACGCGGCGAAGTTCCGCTTCAGGTCGTCGTCCGAGAACGAGAGCTTGCCGAGGCCGGAGTGGATGATGCCCTGCTTCTCGACGCGGAATTCGACCTGGCCGCCCTTGGCGTCCTTTACGGCCTGTTCCACGTTCGGGGTCACGGTGCCCAGCTTCGGGTTCGGCATCAGGCCCTTGGGTCCGAGCACTTTGCCGAGGCGACCGACGACACCCATCATGTCAGGGGTGGCGATCACGCGGTCGTAATCGAGGTTGCCGGCCTGCATGTCTTCCATCAGGTCTTCGGCACCAACCTTGTCCGCACCCGCTGCCAGCGCCTTGTCGGCGTTGTCCCCGCGGGCGAACACGGCGACCTTCACGTCCTTGCCCGTGCCAGCCGGCAGCGACACCATGCCGCGCACCATCTGGTCCGCATGGCGCGGATCGACGCCGAGGTTCATCGCGACTTCGAGCGTCTCGTCGAACTTCTTGCTGGCATGGTCGCGCAGCAGCTTGAGCGCGTCATCGAAGCTGTAGAGCGTGTCGCGGTCGATCTGGGCGAGAACCTTCGCCTTCTTGGTCTGCTTGGCCATCGTCTCAGCCCTCCGTCACTTCGAGGCCCATCGAGCGCGCGGAGCCCTCGATGATCTTGGTCGCCTGCTCGAGGTCGTTGGCGTTAAGGTCGGCCATCTTCATCTCGGCGATCTTGGTCAGTTCGCTGCGCGCGATCTTGCCGGCGCTCGCCTTGCCCGGTTCCTTGGAGCCCGACTTGAGGTTGGCAGCCTTCTTGATGAGGAAGGTCGCCGGCGGCGTCTTCGTCACGAAGGTGAAGCTGCGGTCCGCGAACACAGTGATGACGGTAGGAATGGGCATGCCCTTTTCCATGTCGCCGGTCGCCGCGTTGAACGCCTTGCAGAATTCCATGATGTTGACGCCGCGCTGACCAAGCGCGGGGCCGATCGGGGGCGACGGGTTGGCGGCGCCTGCCGGCACCTGCAGCTTGATATAGCCGTCGATCTTCTTGGCCATGACTGGCCTCCTTTCTCACTGTTCCCCGGATTGGGTCCGGAGTCATGGTAAGCGGTGGAACGAGGCACCGTTCGGCGACTCTCCCGCGTGGTTCCCTGTGCTGATGCGTGGGGAGGCGCGCGCGTAGGCGAATGGGGCGCAAAGGGCAAGTCGAAACGTCGGTGCTCCGCCGGCCAGTCGTTGGTCGAACGGCGCTTGGCATGCAGGGCGCCGCGCGCAATTGTCGTACCGGAGAGGTAACAATGCGCCCGTGGTGGAAGGCCTGTGCTGCGATCGCCTGCGGGCAAGGCTTGCTTTGCGCGTCGGCGGTGGCGCAACAATCCGCGGAGGGCGGCTTGCCTGCCGTGCGGATCGAACGCCCGCCCGCCGCCCAGATCGACGATACCCTGGCTATCGACGGCGAAGAGATCGCGGCCAGGCGCCTCGAAACCCGCATGACGGTGGCAGTGCTGGTCGACGGCACCGGACCTTACCGCTTCGTCGTCGACAGCGGCGCCGACAGTTCCGTCCTTGGCGGTCGGATCGCAGGCCGGCTCGCGCTCGCGCCTGCTGGGCACGTGACGATCAACGGCGTGACCGAACGGCGCGTGGTCGAGACAGTGCGGGTCGGATCGTTGCAGATGGGACAGGTCGTAACCAGCGACCTGGCCGTGCCGGTGCTCCAGGAACAGGACCTTGGTGCGGATGGCGTGATCGGCCTCGACGCTCTCGCCGAACAGCGGCTCGTGGTGGATTTCGCCGGGCGGACCATCACTGTCGAGGACACGCGTCGGCCGACCCGGCGGGTTGAGGGCGAAATCGTGGTCACCGCCCGCCGTCGTCGAGGCCAGCTCATCCTCACCAGCGTTCGTGCCAGCGGAACAAACCTGGAAGCGATCATCGACACCGGTTCGGAAATCACGATCGGCAATACCGCCCTGCGCGAACGGCTGTTCCGGCGGTACCGCAAGGAGCTGGAATCAGTCAGGGTCACGGGCGTGACAGGCACAACGATGGACTTGCCGGTGATGCGGGTGCCCGAACTGCGGATCGGATCGATTACCATGCGCGACGTTCCCGTCGCTTTCGCCGACATACCGCCGTTCGCTGCCTTCGGCATGGACAAGGAACCGGCGCTTCTTCTCGGTACCGACCTTATGGCCAATTTCCGGACGATTTCGCTCGATTTCAAATCGCGCAAGATTCGCTTCCAGCTGCGCCGATGCGCGGGCGTCGGCTACAGCCTCGTCACCCGAACCGGCGCGGCGTCGCGGTTGCCGACCCGGTTCGTCCAGGACGCATGCGCCCGCTGAGGCAAAGGCGATAGCCGCGCCGCTGCGCCGCGCCGCCCCGCCCGATTACTTGACCAGTTCGACTTCTTCGAAGCCCAGTTCGACCGGGGTCGCGCGGCCGAAGATCGACACGCTGACCTTGACCCGCTGCTTGTCGAAGTCGAGTTCCTCCACCACGCCGTTGAAGCTGGCGAAGGGGCCCGCGTTGACCTTGACCTGGTCGCCGATCTCGTAATCGACGCTGACCTGGCGCTTGGGAGCGGCCTTCGCCTCTTCCATTCCGCCGAAGTACCGTGCGGCCTCCCGCTCCGAAATGGCCTGGGGTTTGTTGCCCGAACCCAGGAAGCCGGTGACCTTGGGCGTGTTCTTGACGAGGTGATACACGTCGTCGGTCATGTTGAGCTTGGCCAGCACGTAGCCGGGCATGAACTTGCGTTCGACCTGGACCTTCTTGCCGCGCTTGACCTCGGTGACCGTCTCGGTGGGAACTTCGACGGCCTCGACGCCTTCGGACAGTCCGAGACGCTCCGCCTCCGAAAGGATCGAATCGCGGACCTTGTTCTCGAATCCGGAATAGGCGTGGATGATGTACCAGCGGGCCATGGGTTCAGTTCAATCCCGTCAATTGCGTCAGGCGAGCGACAGCAGGAAGCGCATGACCGCGCCGAACACCGTGTCGATGCCGAGGAAAAAGAGCGAAAGGACGAGCACGAGGATCCCGACGAAGATGCTGGTCCGCACCGTTTCGTCGCGGCTCGGCCAGACGACCTTGCGCCCTTCGGCGCGCACCTGGTTGAAGAATTCCGCCGGGCTGGTCTTGGCCATGATCGCTAACAACTCTCGCTTGCGAAACGAATGCGCTCGTTTCCGGTGACGTCGCCCTTCAGATAAGGGTTCGCGCCGCCCCGGCGCAAGGTCCGGGAGGGCGATCGAATGCTTCATCTGTCGGAAAAAAGCGCGCCCGCCAATAAGCCGCAGGTTTTGCAAAAGCAAGCGGGCGCTGACCGCACCCGGCGAGGCGCATGGTTGAGCCCGCGAAGGCGCCAGGTCTCAGCGAAAGCCGAACAGGCGTGCGATCAGGCCGGGTTCCTCCATCGGGCGGATAGGTCCGTGAATGCGGTGGCGCATGGACGGATCGTGATGCGGACGCGGCATGACCCAGGCATCGGGCCGGCTCGATCGGAAGGACAATCCAGACATCGCAATCTCCGTGGCAGAACCTGGGCAGCGCGATGGGAACGGGCGCGCATCAGGCTCGGTTCCCGCCCTAACGGTTGTTAACCACGAATCCTGCGCGACGCGGCTAGCGCGTTCACGGCGTTCCTTGTTTTGACGAAAAATTGGCAGGGGTGACAGGATTCGAACCCGTGGCCCTCGGTTTTGGAGACCGATGCTCTACCAGCTGAGCTACACCCCTGCGCTTGGGAGCGGGCGCTTTAGGTGCAAACGCCTTGCATCGCAAGCCGACAAAACCCTGCTATTGCGGCAGGGTCATGCACGGCTCGCCTCCTCCGCCCATTCCGGTCGATCTGCTGTTGCTGGCATATCGCAACGGCATCTTTCCCATGAGCGACGGACGGGACGATCCGGACGTGTTCTGGGTGGAACCCAAGCGTCGCGCAATCCTGCCCCTTGACGGATTCCACCTCTCCAGGTCGCTCGCGAAAACGATACGCAGGGGCAGGTTCGCGGTCACCTGCAACACCGTGTTCGACGCCGTGATCGCGGCGTGCGCGGCGCCCCGTCCGGACCATCCCGAAAGTTGGATCAGCGGGCGCATCATGGACAGTTACCGCGCGCTTCACCGGGCAGGCGCTGCCCATTCGCTGGAATGCTGGCACGGCCGCGAACTGGTCGGCGGCCTTTACGGTGTCGGCTTCGGCCGGGTCTTCTGCGGCGAATCGATGTTCAGTCGGATGGACGATGCGAGCAAGGTGGCGATCGCCTGGCTGGTGAGCCTTCTGCGGCGTGGCGGCGGCCGGGTGCTCGATTGCCAGTTCATGACCGGCCACCTTGCATCGTTGGGCGCGATCGAGATCAACCAGGCCCGTTACGTGGCGTTGGTGGCGGAAGCCGCGGGCGCCGGCTCGGCATCGTCGGCGGGCGCTTCCGACGGCGCGGCAGCCGCAGGGGCGTTGTTGCCGGCTTCGTTCGAGGCGTTGCTCGGCGAAGCGGACGGCGCGGGCGTGGCGCCCGAAAAGCTCATCCTGCAATCCTTGACCCACACGTCGTAGATCGGGTGTTCAAGGACATTCAGGCTGGGCGATTCGCGAAACATCCAGCCGGAAAAGATCTTCGGCCAGGCGCCGTCGTCCTGCGCCCCGCGGACGAACACCTGGGCGAATGCACCGGTCTGACGCGGAAATTCCCACGGCGCCGTGCGTTCGCAGGCCGAAACGCGCACGATCAGATCGCCCCAACGCCGCGCCTCGCCCGGCTCCATTTCGAAGTCCTGCGACAGGTTGTTGCGCTTGTTGAGGACGCCGATCACCGCCACGCGGTCCTTCATCGGCGTGCCTTCGGCGGTATCGTCTACCGGCCTGACCGTCGTCGGCGCGCGCATGTCTTCGGGCACTTCGGTTTCCAGCGGACGCGGGGCGGGCGGTTCCTGCGTGCAGGACGCCAGCGCGGCGGCTGCCAGCAATGCGTTGGCGAACCCACGCATTGTCAGGCGTCCGGGCTCCACGCCTCGTAATCGCCGGTCGCCGCGGCACGCTTGCCCCCACGTTCAAGCGCGCCTTGCGGGCGATAGGCAGACACGGTGCCAGTCGCATTGGGGGAATGTTCGGCCTCCCAGATGCGCGCCGGGGGCAGGTGGCTTTCCGGCACGCCGTCGAGCGACCCGTGCAGCCACCCGTGCCATTCGGCAGGCACGTTGCTCGCATCATTGGCGCCGGAATAGATCACCCAGCGCCGCTCGCTCCCGGCGAAGGGCTGCCCCGCGGGTACGCGCGTTTTCGCGCGGTAATACTTGTTGCCGGCGTGATCGGTGCCGACGTGTTCGCCGTTACGCGCACTCCACAGCGTGGTGCCGATGGTCGCGCCGTCCCACCAGGTGAAGATTTTCGAGAAGAAACCCATGGGCGCGCGGTTAGCCGATTCGCGCCGGAGCGCCAAGCGCTACCACGTCACTTTCGCGCCCGGGCCAATGCCGAGCGCCGCCGCGCGCCCGGCGTTCAGTTCGAGCACGGCGGCGGTCATCCCGTCTGCGGATACCGACTCCAGCGAATAGGGAACGGTGTTGGCCGCCACATTGAGCACGCGCCCGTCGGTACCGATGAAAATGATGTCGAGCGGCAACGGCGTGTTCTTCATCCAGAAGCTGGCGATGTCCGGCGGATTGCGCGGGAAGAGCATGCCTTCGTCCGGGCCGAGAGCGGTGCGGAACATCAGCCCGCGCGCCTGTTCCTGCGCTGTTGCGGCCACCTCCACGCGAAATTCGTGCCGTCCGCGACTGGTGGTGACGGCCAGCGGAACGATGGGCAGGCCCGATTCCGGGTGAACTGCGCGCACTGCCTGGGCCGGGCCGGCATCTGCGGCGGTCGGCTGCGGCGAACAGGCGGACGCCAGCACGGCGGCGAAGCACGCAGCGGCCAGGGTTTTGGTCATTCCGGTTCCTCTGCTTCCGCGGCCCACTGCTCCGCCCACGCGGTCGTCGGGGCGCCAATCACCGTTCGGGCGATCTCGAAGCCATGGCCCGCGCGCAGCATCGCCGCAATCTGCTTCTCGCGGGTTTCGCGTTGGGCCGTGCCGTCCGTCGCACGGCTCCATGGGCCCAACCTGCGCCGGGCGGCGAGCGTTACCGCTGCGCGGCGCTGCTGCCCTTCTTCCGGCCGGACGTCCTGGCGCAGCGCTTCGGAGATGCCCGCGGCGCCCAGGGCCTGGTCCACTCGCCGCGCGCCATATCCCCTCCGCAGCAATCCGCCGGAGCGGGCGCGGGCGAAAGCCTCGTCGTCGATATAGCCGAGTTCGGCGTAGCGCGCCGCGATTCCCGCCGCATCGGGCGGAGCATCGCCTTCCCACCCGCGTTCGCGCACCTTGCGCAGCAGGTAGGCCTCCACTTTCGCAACGCTGGTCGCGAAGCGCGCAACATAGGAAAGCCCCAATTCCTCGAGCTTCCGCTGATCCAGCGGGCGCGGCGCGCGATCCGGTCGCGCGCGTCGCTCGGTCTGGCGGTTGGGCGATTTGTGTGCCATGCTCCGCCATATTCGTGCCACACTGTGAAACGATTGGGAAACCTTTCACCATCGACGCTTCATTTTCGACGCATTGGCACGCGCACGAACGAACTGCATGGCTAGAGCGCAAGGCAACCGCGCACAGACAACGGGTTTCGCTCCACGTATGACCGATCTGCATCTCTCCCCCACCCCGAACGACTGTCCGCTGCCCCGGCGCCGGGCTGACTTTGCGACATTCGCGGAAGCGATCGATTACGCCGCGCGGAGCGACAAGGGGCTCAATTTCCACGACATGCGCGGCGATCTCGTGCGTGCATATCCGTTTCGCGAGATGCGCGACGACGCCCTGGCAATGGCCCGCCGGCTCGCAGCGTCAGGTGTCGTGCCCGGCGACCGGATCGCGATCATCGCGGAGACGAGTGCAGAGTTCGCGGCCCTGTTCTGCGGGTGCATTTATGCGGGCGCGTGGCCGGTGCCGCTGCCTTTGCCGACGACCTTCGGCGGCAAGGACGGCTACATTGAGCAGCTCGCCGTGCAACTCGCCAGCAGCGACCCGAAGATCCTGTTCTACCCCGCTGAGATCGCCGACATGGCGCAGGCAGGGGCCGACCGGCAGGGCTGCCGGGGGATGAGTTGGGAAGATTTCGCAGCCACCGATGCGCCCGAGGTGACCCTGCCGGAAGCGCAGCCGGACGACATCTGCTACCTCCAGTACTCCAGCGGCTCGACCCGCTTCCCTACCGGGGTGGCGGTCACGCACAGGGCCTTGCTCCACAATCTCTACGGCCACGCCACGGGGGTGGACCTCGGCACCAACGATCGCGTGGTGAGCTGGCTGCCGTGGTATCACGACATGGGCCTCGTCGGCTGTTTCCTGTCGCCCATCGCCAACCAGGTCAGCTGCGACTATCTCAAGACCGAGCATTTCGCGCGCCGTCCGCTCGCCTGGCTCGACCTGATCAGCCGGAACAGCGGACAGACGCTGAGCTATTCCCCCACGTTCGGCTACGATATCTGTGCGCGGCGCATTTCGAGCCAGAGCCACGTGGCGGACCGGTTCGACCTGTCGCGCTGGCGCACGGCGGGCAATGGGGCGGACATGATCCGGCCCGACGTCATGCAGAACTTCGTCAATGCATTCGCCGACGCGGGCTTCCGGGCGAGTGCGTTCACGCCCAGCTATGGCCTGGCCGAAGCGACGCTGGCGGTGACGGTGATGCCGCCGGGCGAGGGCATTCGGGTGGAGCTTGTGCCGGAGGAGGCATTGTCCGGATCGCCCCGCGATCTCAGCCGCCCGGCCCGGTACCGCGCGATCGTGAATTGCGGCAAACCCTTGCCCGGCATGGAAGTCGAAATCCGCGGCGAGCAGGGACAGATCAAGTCGGATCACCAGATCGGCAAAGTATGGTGCCGGGGTGAAAGCGTCATGCATTCCTATTTCCGCAATCAGGAAGCGACCGACGACTGCCTGGTCGACGGCTGGCTCGACACCGGCGACATGGGTTACATGGCCGAAGGATATCTGTTCATCGTCGGCCGCGCGAAGGACATGATCATCATCAACGGCAAGAACCACTGGCCGCAGGATATCGAGTGGGCGGTGGAGCAGCTTCCCGGCTTCAACCACGGCGACATCGCGGCGTTCTCCATCGAGGCGGAGAACGGCGAGGAAGTGCCCGCGGTGCTCGTCCACTGCCGGGTTTCGGACCCCGAAGAACGGGTCCGGCTGCACGACCAGATCCGCGACAAGGTCCGTTCCATCACGGGCATGAACTGCGTCGTGGAGCTGGTTCCGCCGCGGACTTTGCCGCGGACCAGTTCGGGCAAGCTCAGCCGCGCCAAGGCCAAGCGGCTGTACCTTTCGGGGGAGATCGAGCCGATCAAGCTGCTCGAGGCGGCGTGAGGGCGCAACGCGCCATGTCAAAGAGAATTCTCATTCGCTAGAGAACGGCCTTGAAACGCGTGCACACTGTCTTATCATTCTAACACAGCGCGCCGAGAGGTATAGATGGCCGAGACCCAGACCAAGACCGCAACCGTTAACGGACTCGAACTGACCCCGCCCGACCCGGTCCCGGTGGTCAGCGCGGCGAGCGCATCGGGCCTGGTGCCGGTGGGCGACGAGAAGAAATCGAAGCTGGAAGAAAAGGCCGATGCCTTCGTCGCCGACCTGGTGGCGCAGGATGCCAACTCGCCCGAATTCGGCCGCAAGGTGGATCAGATCACCAACATGGGCCGCAAGGAGATCATGGCGGCGGCGGGCATGTCCAACCGTTTCCTCGACCGCCCGGTCCGCGCGATGGACAAGGACGAAGGCGTCGGCGCGAACCTGGCGGAACTGCGCCGGGTTGTCGAAGACCTCGACCCCGGCAGGCGCGGCGCGAAGAGCGGGCCGCGCAAGATCCTGGGGATCATCCCGTTCGGCAACAAGCTGACCAACTACTTCCGCAGCTACCAGAGCGCGCAGACGCACATCCAGTCGATCCTGGGCAATCTTTCCAGCGGCAAGGACGAGCTGCTGATGGACAACGCCGCGATCGACGTGGAGCGCCAGAAGCTGTGGGAGGCGATGGGCAACCTCGAGCAGATGATCCACATCTCGCGCACCCTGGACGAAAAGCTGGAGGACAAGGCCGCCGAACTCGACGCGACTGACCCGGCCAAGGCCAAGGCGATCCGCGAGACCGCGCTGTTCTACGTCCGCCAGCGCACGCAGGACCTGCTGACCCAGATGGCGGTCAGCGTGCAGGGCTACCTCGCCCTCGACCTCGTCAAGAAGAACAACGTGGAGCTGGTGAAGGGCGTGGACCGCGCCAGCACGACGACCGTCGGCGCCCTGCGCACCGCCGTCACGGTGGCCGAGGCGATGACCAACCAGCGCCTGGTGCTGAACCAGATCACGGCATTGAACACCACCACTGCCAACATCATCGACAGCACCAGCACGATGCTGCGCGACCAGACCGGCAAGATCCACGAACAGGCCGCCGCCAGCACGATCCCGCTGGAAACATTGCAGCGCGCGTTCCAAAACATCTACGACACGATGGACGAAGTGGATGCGTTCAAGCTGCGCGCGCTCGATTCGATGAAGCAGACGGTGGAGGCACTGTCGGGCGAGGTGGAGAAATCCAAGGGCTACATCGCTCGCGCCGAAGGGCAGGCACGAGCCGCGACGCAAGTCAGCGAATCCAAGCTGCTGAGCGTGGAGAGCTGATCCTTGGCCGGCGACAGCACCCGCGAATCCGACCGCATCATGATCGATGCCAGCCGCAGCCTGGTGGTCCAGCAGCATGGCGGGTACCATCGGCGGGCGAAATCGATCGGCGAGGGTTCGCGCAAGCTGAAGCAGCGGCATTGGGCGAAGAAGCTGCGCAACATCGTCATCGCCGTGCTGGCGATCTGGCTGGCGGCGGGCGTCGTGGGCACGATCGTCAGCGGCATCGGCTTCATGGGCGTGATGGCGCTGATCGTCGCCAGCGTGATCGCGGTTGCCGTGTTCAGCCAATATCCGAAGATGAAGGTGCCGCGCCGCGCGGATCTTTCCGCCGCAACCGATCCGCGCCAGCTGGTCGGCCGAACCGAGCTGTGGCTGGAAGCGCAGCGCCCCGCCCTGCCCGCGCCGGCCGCCGACATGGTCGGCCGCATCGGCGTCCAGCTTGATGCGCTGGGCCTGCAGCTCGAAGGGATCGACCGCAATCATCCGGTGGCGCGCGAAGTCCGCACGCTGGTGGGCGATACCCTGCCCGAAATGGTCGAAAGCTACCGCAAGATACCGCAGGCCCTGCGCGGCGAACAGCGCGCGGGCGCCACGCCGGATGAACAGCTCGCCGGCGGGCTCGGCAAGATCAGCGACGAGCTGGGCCGGGTGACGCGCGAGCTTGCCGAGGGCTCGATTGACGATCTCGCGGTCAAGACCCGTTATCTCGACTACAAATACGGCGGCGACGCCGCGCTGGGCCACGCGCCCGCTACCCCCGTTACAAAGGATTCCGCCTGATGCGCGTCGCCATCCCGCACAATCTCGACAACGACACCGTCCGCAACCGGCTCAAATCCAAGAGCCACGAGATCGGCGACAGCATCCCCGGCGGCGGCGCGGTGCGCACGATGTGGCCGAGCGACGACCGGATGGAGATGGACATTTCGGCGATGGGCCAGAACCTTCACGCCAACGTGGACCTGGAACCCGGCCAGGTGGTGCTGACGGTGGACCTGCCGCCGGCGCTGTCCTTCATCGAACCGATGATTTCCGGCGCGATCCGCCAGCAGGGGCAAAAGCTGCTGACCTAAAGGCGTCCCGCCTGCCGGCCAGACCCGCGTTCCTTCGCAAACAGGAGGGATGCGATGACCCTGTTCGAATCCATCTTCGCGTTCATTTCGATCGTAATCTCGCTGGCGCTCACGCACCTGATCGCCGGCGTCGTCCGGCTGGTGCGCCTGGCCGAACGCAACCGCATCTCGCTGATCCACGGGTGCTGGCTGTGGCTCGCCTTCGTGCTGGTGATCGGCAACTGGGCGCGCCTTGTCGGGTGCAGGACAACCCGGACTGGTCGCCCGGGCGGATCGTCCTGTGGCTGACGGCGATAATCAGCCTCTACGCCTTCAGCGCGCTCGTCCTGCCTGACCCGCAACCGGGGGAATCGATCGACCTCGTCGCGTTCGAACAGGACGAAAGCCGGCGCTATATCTTCGCGCACAACGTGTTCGCGGTCTGCGCGCTGCTGCTGATCGTCGGGGTGCGCGGGATCGATCCCGAGCCGGCGCGGATCGGCGTGTTCCCGATCATGGCGCTGGTCTTGGGACTGCTGGCCATGATCGCGGGCCAACGGTGGTTGCGGGCGGCGATCGCCGTGGTGCTGGCGACCAATGGAACCGTGATGACGCTGGGGCTGCTCGCCGCGCTGGACGGCTGAGCACGAGCGGCAGCAGGCTAGATCGCCGGCAGCGGCTGTTCGGCAAAGCCCCAGCCGGCGAGCGCCTTGCCCTCGGCACGCTTCAGCAATGCCTTGCCGTCCGAGATGGAATAGGGATGCGCGTGCGCGAAACCCTTGAGCTCGTCCCAGGCGATCGGGACGGCGACCGGCGCGCCTTCGCGGGCGCGGGCGGAATAGGGCATGACGGCGGTGGCCCCGCGCTGGTTGCGCAGCCAGTCGATGAAGATCTTGCCCTTGCGTTTGGCCTTGCTCATCGTCGCCACGAAGCGCTCGGGCTCGGCCATGCTCAGCGCCTCGGCGAAGCGCTTGGAGAAGTCCTTGTGCGCCTCCCACGAATGGCCGGTGCTGAGCGGCACGACCACGTGCACGCCCTTGCCGCCCGACAGCATGGCATAACTGGCGAGGCCGATGTCGGACAGGCGATCGTGGATGTCCTTCGCGGCCGATTTCACGTCATCGAAGTCGAGTCCTTCGTCGGGATCGAGGTCGAAGACCATGCGGTCGGGCTGCTCCACCGCGTCCGACCGCGCGCCCCAGCCGTGGAATTCGATCGTGCCCATCTGCACGCAGGCGACGAGGCCCGGCGCGTCCTCCACGTAGAGGTAATCTTCCGCGCCGCCGTCCTTTTCCGTGATTGGGACATGGTGGACGTGCGGGCCGAACGATCCGCTGTCATGTTTCTGGAAGAAGCACTTCTTGGCGCGCCCCTGCGGGCAGCGGACCAGGCTGATCGGCCGGCGCGCGGCGAAGGGCAGCATCAGCGGCGCGATGGCGGCGTAGTAATCGGCCAGTTCGCCCTTGGTCTGCCCGCTTTCGGGGAAGATCACGCGGTCGCGGTTGGATACTTCGGCCGGCGGTTCGGCGTCCGGGGCCGGCTGCGGCTTTTCGGGCGTTACCGCGGCCGCCGGCTTGTCGCCCCGCAAGCCCAGGAAGCTGCCGTGGCGCACGTTCCCGTCGGCGGTGAATTCGGCAAAGGCGACCTCGGCCACCAGTTTCGGCTTCAGCCAGGTGACCCCGCGGGCCGCGGCCCGCTCCACCTCTGCGGCCGGGGTCTTGCTCTCGAGCTTCGCGAACCGTGCGGCAAGGTCGGCCATCGAATCGAGGGTGAAGCCGGTGCCGACATTGCCCTTGTAGGTCAGCGTCCCGCCTTCGTTCTGCGCCAGCAGGAGGCTGGAGAACGGCCGGCCCCGGGCGCTCGATTTCTTCCAGCCAATGATGACGAATTCCTGCCGGCGGGTGCACTTCACCTTGACCCAGCTTTTCGTCCGGGTGCCGCGATAGGGGGCGTCGATCGCCTTGGCGATGATCCCTTCCTGGCCCGCATTGCACATCGCGGCGTAGAGCTTCTCGCCCGCGCCGATGACGTGGTCGGCCACATGGATCGGCGGCTGCGCGGCCTTGAGCAGAGCTTCCAGCCGTTCCTTGCGCTCTATGTTGCCGAGCTTGGCAAGATCCTCGCCGCCGGCCTCCAGCAAGTCGAAGGCATGGAAGCTCAGCTTGTCCTTCACCCCTTGCGATCCGTGGCCGCGCTTCAGCACGGCCTGCAGCGCGGAGAAACTCGGGTTCCCGTCGGGTCCGTGCGCCACGATCTCGCCGTCGATCAGGCACGGCGGCAGGTCGAGCGCCGCGAACGCCTCCACCAGCGGGGCGAACTTCTCGGTCCAGTCCTTGCCGTTGCGAGTCCAGACCCGGACCTGTTCACCCGCGACCGCGATCAGCGCGCGGTATCCGTCGAACTTGATCTCGTGCATCCAGCGGTTGCCGGCCGGCACGCTGTCGACCAGCGTCGCGAGCTGGAGCGGGCGGAACGCGGGCGGCTTGCCCTGCGCCGCCTTCCTTCTTGATTTCGCCGGGGCCCTGGCGCCCTTGGCCGCACCGGCGTTGTGCTCGGCCGCCTTGGCCATCTCGGCGGCGAAGGCCTTGCCCTTCTTGCCCTTCAGCGAATGCGCGCCGTCCGCATCGGCCTCGATCTCGGCCATCGTGCGCCCGGTGAGGACGCTGGTGAGGGCGTGCTCGACCAGCGGATCGCCTTCGGCCGCGTATTCGTCGTCGATCTTGCGCAGCAGCCAGTTCTCGCGCTTCTCGCCCGGGCGCGGCTTCAGGCGGATGAGGATCCATTCGCCGTTCATCCGCTCCCCCTGGACGGTGAAGTGCAGGTGGCCCTTGTCGATGTCCTTCCAGCTCTTGCCCTCGACCGGGGCCCAGGTGCCCTTGTCCCACAGCATCACCGTGCCGCCGCCGTATTCGCCCTTGGGGATGGTACCTTCGAACTCCGCATAGGACAGCGGGTGATCCTCGGTCCGCACGGCCAGGCGCTTGATTTCGGGGTCGGGGGAAGGGCCCTTGGTCACCGCCCAGCTTTTCAGCACGCCGTCCGCTTCGAGGCGGAGATCCCAGTGCAGGCGGGTCGCGTCGTGCTTCTGCACGATGAAGCGGTTGCCGGTATCGCTTGTGGCGCGCTTTCCCGCAGGCTCCCGGGTCTTCTTGAAATCGCGCTTGCGATTGTATTCGGACAGGGGATCGCGCGCGCTCATTCGCCATTCCTTTCGGTTTCGGGAAAGAAGCGGCTTTCCACGAACCACAGCACCGTCATCATCAGCAGCGACACCCCGACACCGATCGTCACCAGCGGCCATTGGCCCGCCCCGCACGCGATGCCGATGACGGCCACCAGCCACAGGTTCGCCGCCGTGGTGAGATTGCGGATCTGGCCCTTGCTGAACACGATCAGGCCTGCGCCGATGATGCCGATGAACGATCCGGTCGCCTCGAACATGCGCAGCGTGTCGCCGGTGCCCATCTGTTTATGCAGCGCGATCATCGATGCGGTGAGCGCGGCGGCGGAAAAACACACGAGGCCGTGGGTGCGCAGCCCCGCGGCGTGGCCGCGCAGCTCGCGGTCGAGGCCGAGAGCGAGACCGATGATCGCCGCGATCCCCATTCGTGCCAGCAGATCGAAATCCATCCAGTGGACCAGGATCGGATCGTTCAGCACCATCAGGCGCGTTTCCGGGCCTTGGCGGCGGGCGCTTTCTTCGCAGCGGTTTTCGCGGCCGGCTTCTTCGCGGCGCCTTTCCTGGCGGGGGACTTTTCCGCCGGTTCGGGCGAGCCGCCGACTGATTTCTTCAGCGCCGCCATCAGGTCGATGACGTTGGACTTGCCGCCGGTCTCGGGCTCCGCGACATCCTCCAGCACTTTTTTGCCCTTGGACTTCGCCTTCTTTTCCACCAGCTTCATCAGCGCGTCGACATACCGGTCGCGGAATTCGCCCGCGTCGAACGGCGCGCTTTTCTGGTCGATCAGCGATCCGGCCAGCGCCAGCATCTCCTTGGCCGGCTTGCTGGCGGGGATGTCCTTGAAATAGCTCTGCGCGCCGCGCACTTCGTCTTCGTAGCGCAGCGTTTCCATGACGATGCCCTTGCCGCAGGGCTTCAGGCTGACGAGCTGTTCGCGCCCGCGCACCGACAGCTGGCCCAGCGCCACTTTCTTCTTGGCGCGCAAGGCCTCGCGCAGGACGATGAATGCTTCTTCGGCGAGGTCGTCCTGCGGGACGACGTAATACGGCTTTTCGAAATAGAACACGTCGATCTCGTCCGCATCGACGAACTGGACCAGCTCCAGCGTGCGCTTGCTTTCGATCTTCGCCGCTTCGATCTCGTCGTCCTCCAGCAGCACGAAGTTGCCCTTGGATATCTCGTACCCCTTGACGATCTCGTCACGGTCCACCGGGCCGATGCCCTGGACCACTTTTTCATAATTGATCGGCTTGCCCGTGGGCTGGTGGATCTGGCGGAACGAGATCGAGGCGCCGGATTTCGTCGCGGGGTAGATCTCGACCGGGATGGACACCAGCGCCAGCCTGATCTGCCCCTGCCAGTATGCGCGTGCGGCCATGATTCATTCCCCTCGTTCAACTCAGACTTGACTCGCGGGGCGCGGATTCGTTTCCAATCGGCCGCGGGCGTCCTTATCTGGCGCGCATGATCGCGCAGACCATCCAGCTGGCGCTTGCCCCGGTGTTCGTGCTGGTGGCGCTGGGCAATATCATGAACCTGCTGTCCACGCGCCTCGGCCGGGTGGTCGATCGCAGCCGCGCCCTGCAGGATCGCCACGGCAGTACCAGCGGGATCGAGCACGACATGGTGGTGCGCGAAATCCGCATCGTTGACCGCCGCATCCGCCTGATCGGCCGCGCCCTGCGGCTGCTGGTGGGCAGCGGCCTCGCCATCGGGGTGACGGTGGCGCTTCTGTTCCTGCAGGAGATCGCCCATGTCGAAATGCAGCGGATCGCCGCGGGCACATTCATGCTGGCTGTGGGGCTGATGATGTGGGCGCTGGTGCTGTTCCTGCACGAAACGCAGGCCGCATCAGCCGCGCTGCGCATCCCGGGCGAATTCCTGGAACGGCGCGGCGACCGCGACAGGTAAGCTGGCAGCTTCGCGGGCACCCCCAACCCCGGGCCGCGGTGGAGCCGATTATCGCCCGGGGCCGTTCGCCATGTCCACCTGCCCCGCATCGCCGACCGAGCTGCCTCCGTCGACGTCGAGGATCGCCCCGGTGATGTACCGGGCCGCCGGCGAGCAGAGGAATACCGCGGCGTCGGCGATTTCACCGATCTCGCCCCAGCGTTTCATCGGGATGCGGCGCTCGCTTGCCTCGCGCATGCCGGGCAGCGGAGACAGGCGCTCCATTCCCTCGGTCCCGGCGATCGGCCCGGGTGAGATGCCGTTGACGCGCACGTCGGGCCCCCATTCGATCGCCAGCGTGCGGACGACCTGGTTCACGCCGGCTTTCGCCGCGCAGGCGTGAACCTGAAGCGCCATCGCCTGGTCCGCCTGCCCCGCCGTGATCGCGATGAGCGAAGCGGGTGCCTGCGGGCTCCGGGCAAGCAGGTCGTGACACGCGCGGAAGGTGTTGAAGGTGCCCAAGAGATCGATATCGACGACGGTCTTGAAGGCGTTGGCCGACATCCCGAGCGCGGGCGCGAGGAAATTCCCCGCCGCCCCGGCGATGACGATGCCGAGCGGCCCGTGTCGCTCCGCCGCGTGTTCCAGCGCGCCGCGGATGGCGGCGTAATCCCGGACGTCGGCGGAAAGGCCCATGGCGCCCGCCCCGATCGATTCCGCCGCGCCCAGCGCCTTGTCCGCATCGCGCCCGCACACCGCGACTTTCGCACCGAGTTCGGCAAGGCGCCGCGCTATGCCGAGGTTGATGCCGCTCGTGCCCCCGGCGACAAAGGCCGACTGGCCTTCGAACAGCCCGTCGCGGAATGTGGTCATTGTGCATCCTCCCTTGCGCACGCCGGTCGGAGTGGGTCTTCCTGGCGAGGGCGGCCCCGCCCGTCGCTCAGAACCGGATCGCCGCGGTCACATGGACCGGGCGATCAGCATCTTCATGATTTCGTTCGATCCGCCGAAGATGCGGGTCACGCGGCTGTCGCGGAACATGCGGGCGATCGGGTATTCGTTGATGTAGCCCCAGCCGCCGTAGAATTGCAGGCATTTGTCGACCACTTCGCCCTGCAGCTCGGTCAGCCAGTACTTGGCGATGGAGGCGGTGGTCACGTCGAGATCGCCCTTGAGGATCCTGGCGATGCAATCGTTGACGAACACCTTGGCGGCGGTCGCCCGGGCCTTCAGGTCGGCAAGTACGAACTGGGTGTTCTGGAAATCCCAGATCGTCTGGCCGAACGCCTTGCGCTGCTTGACGTAGTCGACCGTGACTTCCAGTGCTTTCTCGATCGTCATCATCGCGCCGATCGCGATCACCAGGCGTTCCTGCGGCAATTCGCCCATGAGCTGGTAGAATCCGCGCCCTTCGATTCCGCCCAGCACGTTTTCGGCCGGCACGAACACGTCATCGAAGAACAGTTCGGACGTGTCGGCCGCATCCATGCCGATCTTGTCGAGCTTCTTGCCGCGGCGGAACCCTTCGGCGCCTTCGGTTTCCAGGATCATCAGGCTGATGCCCTTGGCGCCCTGCGCGGGATCGGTCTTGGCGACCACCAGCACGAAGTTTGCCAGCTGCCCGCTGGAGATGAACGTCTTGGCGCCGCTGATGCGGTATCCGTTTCCGTCTTTCACGGCGGTCGTGGTGATGTTCTGAAGGTCGGAACCGACGCCAGGCTCCGTCATGGCGATCGCGCTGATCAGTTCGCCGGTGACGAGGCGCGGGAGGTACTTCCGCTTCTGCTCTTCGGTGCCGTGGCGCACGACATAGGGCAGGATGATGCCGTTGTGCAGCGAGGATGCGAACCCGTCGACGCCCTTTTCCGATTGCTGGTCCAGCACCACCAGGTCGTGCCGGAAATCCCCGCCATGGCCGCCATATTCCACCGGCACCGTCATGCCGAGCAGGCCGGCCGCGCCCGCCTCGCGCCAGAAGGCGGCCTCGACCATGCCGTCCTCGCGCCATTTCTCGACCCGCGCGGGCGGCGCGTGCTGTTCGAAGAACTTGCCCACCGCGTCCCGATAGACCGCGATATCCTCGTCCTGCATGAACTCGGGGTCTGGAACGTCGATCACGGGCATGGGCTGGTCCTCTCGCGTTGAATGTGGTTGGCTGACACGTATCAGGCGGGTGGCGATCCGCAACGCATTTTGACGCTTACGTTAAGGGCAAGGCATGGAAGCGATCGGTCCGGTTTCGCAGAGCTACATTTCACAGCGCAGTCGCCTTCACTATGCCGACTGGGGCAATCCCGATGCCCCGCCGCTGATCCTGCTGCACGGCGGGCGCGATCACTGCCGCAACTGGGACTGGACGGCCGAGGCGCTGCGCGGTGACTGGCACGTCATCTGCCCCGACCTGCGGGGCCACGGCGACAGTGCGTGGAACAACAACGGCCACTACCCGATCATGGGTTACGTCTATGACCTGGCGCAGCTCGTCCACCAGCTCGGCCTCGCGCCGGTGACGATCGTGGCGCACTCGCTCGGCGGCAACATCGCGCTGCGCTACGCTGGGCTCTATCCCGATATCGTCCGCCGCCTTGTGGCGATCGAGGGCGTGGGCCACGAGCCCGCAACCGCGGAGAAGCGGCGCGCGAAACCTTACGGCGACACCTGGACACGCTGGATCGACAAGAAGCGCGAGGCGAGCGCACGATCGGTGCGCAAGTACGCGACGTTCGACGATGCGCTGGAACGGATGCGGGAGGCCAACACCTACCTCTCAGAAGCGCAAGCCCGCCACCTCACCCTCCACGCCGTGATGCGCAACGAGGACGGCACGTTCTCGTGGAAGTTCGATCCCCACCTCCACGCCTGGCCGCCTGACGAAGTGCCCTTGGAAGGCCACCATGCCCTGTGGGGCGCGATCACCTGCCCCACGCTGATGATCTACGGCGCGGATTCCTGGGCCAGCAATCCGCAAGAGGACGGGCGGCTGCAGTACTTCGGCGACAACGTGCGGGTTAGCGAATACGAACGCGCGGGGCACTGGGTGCACCACGATAGGTTCGAGGATTTCGTGGCGGAGGTGGCGGCGTTTATCGCGTGAGATAGCCAAGCCCCGCGTAAAGCACGGGGCGACGATGAGGCTAGATTGTCCACAAAATTCTCGTCAGCCCGTGCTCGACACGGGCCTGGGCTTTTCGCCCACCGTTCCGACTACGCCACCGTCCCCGCCACGCGCAGCCCCGCAATCTCCTCCGCTCCCATCCCCAGCGACGCGAGAATCTCCTCCGTCTGATCCCCCGGCATCGGCGCGGGCTGCGGCGTGGCGGTCGTCGTGGCCGAATAGCGCGGCGCGGGGGCGGGTTGCATTGCGCCGCCGACCTCGACGAACGTGCCGCGCGCCTGGTTGTGCGGGTGCGCCACGGCCTCGCTCATGGTCAGCACCGGGGCGTAGCAGACGTCGGTGTGTTCCATGAGGGCGTCCCACTCGGCGCGGGTCCTGGTCTTGAACAGCGCGGCGAGCTTGGCCTTGAGCGCGCCCCATTGGCGCTTGTCGTGCTGGGCATCGAAGTCCTTGTCCTGCGCCAGGCCCGCGCGGGCGCGAAGCTCGGCGTAGAACTGCGGTTCGATGCTGCCGATGGAGACGAACTTGCCGTCGGCCGTTTCGTAAGTGTCGTAGAAGTGCGCGCCGGTGTCGAGCATGTTGGCGCCGAGCTCTTCCGACCACACGCCCATCGCCTTCATCCCGTGCATCATGCTCATCAGCACGGCGGTGCCGTCGGTCATCGCGGCGTCGATCACCTGGCCCTCCCCGCCGCGCGCGACGTTGAGCAGCGCGGCGACCATGCCGAACGCCAGCATCATCCCCCCGCCGCCGAAATCGCCGACCATGTTGATCGGCGGGGTCGGCTTGCCCCCGGCGCGGCCGAAGTGCGCCAGCGCGCCGGCGAGCGCGATGTAGTTGATGTCGTGCCCGGCGTAGGGGGCGTAAGGTCCGGTCTGCCCCCAGCCGGTCATGCGGCCGTAAACGAGCTTTGGATTGTCGCCGAGCAGTTCGTCCGGCCCGAGCCCCAGCCGCTCCATCACGCCAGGGCGGAAGCCTTCGATGATCCCGTCGGCGCTGGCGCAGAGCCGCCGGGCGAGCGCGACGCCTTGCGCACTCTTGAGGTCGATCGCGATCGACTTGCGGCCGCGGGCGAGCACGTCGAGCGCGGTCACCGGCATCGAACCGCCGCGCCCGCCGCTGGCGCGGTCGATGCGGATCACCTCGGCGCCGTGGTCCGCCAGCATCATGCCGCAGAACGGGCCCGGGCCGATCCCCGCGAATTCGACGATACGAAGGCCCTGGAGCGGTCCTTTGCCGGTTTCGCGCATCAGCGGCCTTTCCAGTTGGGCGCGCGCTTTTCGGCGAAGGCGGCGGCGCCCTCGCGCGCGTCCTCGCTGACGAAAACCGGGCCCATCAGCGCGCCCTGCCGTTCATAGCGTTCGCCCATGGGCCAGCCGCGCGATTCCCGCACGATCGCCTTCGACACCCGCACCGCGAGCGGGCCGTTCGCGGCGATGCTGGCGGCCAGTTCCAGCGCTCCGTCGAGCGCAGAACCATCGGTCACCCGGTTTATCAGCCCCAGTTCGTAGGCGCGCGCCGCGTCGATGAAATCACCCGTCAGCGCCAGTTCCATCGCGATCCGTTCCGGGATCTGGTCGGGCAGCATCATCACGCCTCCGGCGGCAGCGACGAGGCCGCGCTTCACTTCGGGAATGCCGAATTTCGCGGCGGCGTTTGCCACCACCAGGTCGCAGGCGATCATCAGTTCGAGCCCGCCGGCGAGCGCATAGCCTTCGACCGCCGCGATCAGCGGCTTCTTCGGCGGTGCCTGGACGATCCCGCCGAAGCCGCGCCCTTCGATCATCGGGCTTTCGCCGCGCAGGAAGCCCTTGAGATCCATGCCCGAACAGAACGTCCCGCCCGCGCCGGTGAGGATGCCGACGCGCAAGTCGTCTTCGGCATCGAGCCGGTCCATCGCCGCCGCGATCCCTTCGGCCGCAGCCTTGTTCATCGCGTTCTTCGCCGCGGGCCGGTTGATGGTGACGATCAGGACCCCGTCTCGCACTTCGGTCAGCACTTCGGCGTCTCGCGATTCTTCCGTCACGGCCATTCTCCCATTTCGCTTTGCAACTTGCTTGTGCCGGTTCTTCCCAAGCCTTACGCTTGCGTCAACCGATTCCGGACAGCGAACAAGAGGACCGTTACCGATGGCCGAAGCCTACATCATCGATGCCGTGCGCACCCCCCGGGGCGTGGGCAAGGTGGGCAAGGGCGCCCTGGCGCACATGCACCCGCAGCACCTGGCCGCGACCGTCCTCAAGGCGATTGCCGAACGCAACGATCTCGACACCAGGGACGTCGACGACGTGATCTGGTCCACCAGCTCGCAGAAGGGCAAGCAGGGCGGCGACCTGGGGCGCATGGCGGCGCTCGACGCAGGGTATGACGTGACGAGTTCCGGCATGACGCTCGACCGGTTCTGCGGCGGCGGCATCACCTCGGTGAACCTCGCCGCAGCCCAGGTGATGAGCGGCATGGCCGACCTAGTCGTCGCCGGCGGGTCCGAGATGATGAGCTATACCGCAAGCGCGATGCAGGAAGAAATGCAGGCCGGCATCCGTCCGCTCGGCATGGGTTCAGGCAACGACCGCCTGCGCGCGGTTCACCCGCAGAGCCACCAGGGCGTATGCGGCGATGCCATCGCGACGATGGAAGGCTTCACCCGCGAGGAGCTCGACGCGCTGGCATTGCGCAGCCAGCAGAATGCCGACCGCGCCATTCGCGAAGGGCGTTTCGACAAGTCGCTGGTGCCGGTCACCGACGAAAGCGGCACCGTCGTGCTCGACCGCGAGGAATTCCCCCGCCCGCAGACGACGGCAGAAGGCCTCGCCGACTTGCAGCCCAGCTTCGGCAAGATCGCCAAAATGCCCCTCGATGAACAGGGCACCACGTTCGGCGGCCTTGTCACGCAGAAGTATCCTGACCTCGAGATCGAGCACTTCCACCACGCCGGAAACAGTTCGGGCGTGGTCGATGGCGCGGCCGCCATCCTGCTTGCTTCGAAAGAATACGCCGAGAAGCACGGGATGAAGCCCCGCGCCCGGATCGTCGCCACCGCCAACATGGGCGACGATCCGACGCTGATGCTCAACGCGCCTGTCCCCGCCGCGAAGAAGGTGCTGGAAAAGGCCGGCCTGACAAAGGACGACATCGACGTATGGGAAATCAACGAGGCGTTCGCGGTCGTCGCGGCCAAGTTCATCCGCGACCTCGACCTGCCCGAGGAGAAGGTGAACCCCAACGGCGGCGCGATCGCGCTCGGCCATCCGATCGGCGCGACCGGATCGATCCTCATCGGCACCGCGCTCGACGAGCTTGAACGCACCGGCGGACGCTATGGCCTCGTCACCATGTGCGCGGCGGGCGGCATGGCGCCTGCGATCGTGATCGAGCGGGTGGAGGATTTCGCCGACTAGGCATCACGCTTTCGGTCCGAATGCGCAGCGGCGGGCTTTGACAAAAAGCCCGCCGTTTGCTATTTGGTTTCAATAGAAACTAAGCGCCCGCGGAGATACATATGGCCGACCTGTTCGAGAACCCCATCGGGCTCGACGGATTCGAATTCGTCGAGTTCTGCGCCCCGGAGAAAGGCGTGCTCGAGCCGGTGTTCGCCAGCATGGGCTTCACCCAGGTCGCCAATCACCGTTCCAAGGACGTCCAGCTGTGGCGCCAGGGCGGGATCAACCTGATCGCCAACTACGAACCGCGCAGCGCGGCGTGGTTCTTCGCGCGCGAACATGGCCCCTCCGCCTGCGGAATGGGCTTTCGCGTGCGCGATGCGCGCAAGGCCTACGCGCTGCTGACCGAAAAGGGCGCCGAACCGGTCCAGGTCGAAACCGGGCCGATGGAACTGCACATCCCCGCGATCCGGGGCATCGGCGGGGCGATCGTCTATCTGATCGACCGATACGACGGGAAGACCGGCGCCAGCGGCGAAAATGCCGATCTCACGATCTACGATATCGATTTCGAATATCTGCCGGGCGTGGAGCGCCGCCCGGAAGGCGCCGGTTTCAGCCACATCGATCACCTGACCCATAACGTCTATGGCGGGCGGATGAAGTTCTGGGCGGATTATTACGAGACGCTCTTCAATTTCCGCGAGATCCGCTATTTCGACATCAAGGGCGAATACACGGGCCTCACATCGAAGGCGCTGACCGCGCCCGACGGCAAGATCCGCATACCGCTCAACGAGGAAGGCGAAGGCGGCAAGGGCCAGATCGAGGAATTCCTGCGCGAATTCAATGGCGAGGGCATCCAGCACATCGCCCTCATCTGCGACGATCTTCCGGCGGCGTGGGACAAGCTCAAGCAGCTTGGCGTGCCGTTCATGACGGCCCCGCCCCAAACCTACTACCGGATGCTCGACGAACGTCTGCCGGGCCATGGCCAGGACGCCGAGGCCCTCAAGACGCGTGGCATCCTGCTCGATGGCACCACCGATGGCGGCCAGCCGCGCCTGCTGCTGCAGATCTTCGCGCAGGCCCAGGTCGGCCCGGTGTTCTTCGAGTTCATCCAGCGCAAGGGGGACGAAGGGTTCGGCGAAGGCAACTTCAAGGCCCTGTTCGAGAGCATGGAGCGCGACCAGATCGAACGCGGCGTGCTGCAGGTGGAAGAGCCTGCGGAATAACCCGGGACCAGCGGAGTTGGGTAGATGAGCGATCAGGCAGCACACCCCGTCAAGCTCGGCGGCGTCCACCACGTCGCCTATCGCTGCAAGGACGCGGCCGAGACGGTCGAATGGTACGGCCGGGTGCTGGGCATGGATTACACCACCGCCTTTGCCGAGGACCACGTGCCCTCCACCGGCGCATACGATCCCTACATGCACGTCTTTCTCGACGCGGGGGGCGGCAACGTGCTGGCGTTTTTCGAGCTTCCCAACCAGCAGGACATGGGGCGTGACGAGAACACGCCGGCCTGGGTCCAGCACCTCGCCTTCAAGGTCGCCGACGAGGAGGCCCTGCGCGCCGCCAAGGCCCATGTCGAAGCGCAGGGCATCGAGGTGCTCGGCCCGACGCATCACGGCATCTTCAAGTCGATCTATTTCTTCGATCCCAACGGGCACCGGGTGGAACTGGCCGCCGACATCGGGACGGACGCGCAATATGCGGAACTGAAGCGCGTCGCCCCGCTGATGCTGGAAGAATGGAGCGCGACGAAGAAGGCGCCGCGCCACGCGGACTGGCTGCACGAACTGGCCCGCAAGGAACACGGCAACGCCTGATCCTTCCGGGACGCGGGCCGACGGCCGCGTTACCGGTAAATTTACCCCTCGCCCCTAGACCGCCAGCACTTCAACTGGCGGAAATTAAACGACATGCGCGGCGGAAACAATCCAGAGGTCAGCGTCATCGGCCTCGGCTACATCGGCCTGCCGACCGCTGCGATCATCGCGCGGGCGGGATGCCGCGTGACCGGCGTGGACGTGTCGCAGGCCGTGGTCGACACGATCAACCGGGGCGAGATCCACATCGAGGAGGTCGATCTCGACGGGCTGGTGCAGGGCGTGGTCCAGCGGGGGCTGCTCCGCGCCGCGACCGAAGTCGCGCCGGCCGATGTGTTCGTGATCGCCGTGCCGACCCCGTTCGAAAAGGACGGCCACCACACGCCCGACACCAGCTATGTCCTCGCCGCGGCGACCAGCGTCGCCACCGTCCTCAAGAAGGGCGACACGGTGATCCTGGAATCGACCTCTCCCGTCGGCACGACGGAGGCCTTGCGCGACAGGCTCGCCAGCCTGCGCCCCGATCTTGCCCTGCCCGGCCTGTGCGAGGGCACGGCAGACGTGGCGATCGCCTACTGCCCGGAACGCGTGCTGCCGGGCCGCATCCTTGAAGAACTGACGCACAACGATCGTTCCATCGGCGGGATCACGCCGCGCTGCGCCCGCAAGGCGCTGGCCTTCTACAAGCTGTTCGTGCGCGGCACCTGCGTAACCACCGACGTGCGATCGGCCGAGATGACCAAGCTGGTCGAGAACGCCTACCGCGACGTCAACATCGCCTTCGCCAACGAACTGTCGATGATCGCCGACCGCATGGGCCTCGACGTGTGGGAGGTGATCCGCCTCGCCAACCGCCACCCGCGGGTCGACATCCTCCAGCCGGGCCCAGGGGTGGGCGGCCATTGCATCGCGGTGGACCCCTGGTTCATCGTGCACGGCGCGCCGGAGGAATCGCGCATCATCCGCACCGCGCGCGAGGTCAACGACGCCAAGATGCACCACGTCCTCGCCCGCGCCGCCGCGCTGGTGGAGGCGCACCCCCATGCGTCCGTCGCGTGCATGGGCCTGGCATTCAAGGCCAACATCGACGACTTCCGCGAAAGCCCCGCGCGCTTCGTCGCCGCCAGCCTGGCCCGCCGTTTCGGATCGCGGGTCAGGGTGGTGGAACCGTTCGCGCACGCGCTTCCGCGCGAGTTCGAAGGGACCGGCGCCGCGCTGGTCGATCTCGACACGGCGCTGGAGACTTGCGGCGTGCTGATCGTGCTGGTGGACCATGACGTGTTCCGCGCCGTGCCGCTGGCCGAACGCGGCGGCGCAGCGATCTACGACACGCGCGGGATCTGGCCGGATTCGGGATCGACAGGCCCGACCGCGGAGCTGCGGCTGGCGAGCTAGTCCAGCGCCGGTTCGGGGCAGCGGACGAACGCCGCCACTTCCGAGACGAGCGCCTGGCGCGCCGTCGATGGCGCCAGGCGCGCAGGCGCGAGGCCGGGCGTCATGATCAGCCTCTCGAGCGCGGCTTCGTTCCACGCGACATATATGCCCGGGTAATCTTCCAGCGCGGCCGCCGTGGCGAGCTGGTGATCGCTGCGGTGTTCGCCCAGGGCAGCGCGGCGGGGAATGACGATTATCGGCTTTGCCGCCCGCGTGCCGGTGAAGATCGTGCCGATGCCGGCATGACCCACGATAAGCCGCGCTTGCGATGCGAGCGCGGCGAACCGTTCCGGCGGGATGAGCCGGTGCTGTTCGATCGTGCGTCCGGCCACGGGATCGGCGCACGTCTGCGCCACGATGTGCAGGCCATGGCGGCGCGCCAGCCGCTCCAGGGTATCGATCAGGCGCGGAAAGGGAAGCTGGGTGCCGACCGTGGCAAGGATCACAAGACCGATCCCTTGAACTCGGCGCCCGCACAGGTAAATGACCGCAGCCAGCGGAATGATCGGCGCCAGCGGATGGCCGCTCTTGCGAGCCGCGGGCATCGGAGCGGCGAGCGGGCCGGCGCGATCGACCGGATGGGTGCTGACAGGCCCTGGCATGTGGTGTGCGCGTGCCCTTGGATGATGCAGCCGGCGGATCAGCCCCCGCTGCGCTGTCTATCGGTAAAGTGCCGCTATCGCAATCTGTTGCCGATCAGGACCGATCGCCCCGTTCGGCCGCCATCTGCTGCGCCAGCATGTGCCGCAGGTTGACCCGCCAGTGCGTGGGCGCCTGGCCGAGCAGCGCGCGCGTCGCGGCCGAATCCAGCAGCGAGAACGCTGGGCGATGGGCGGGCAACGGATAATCGGCCGTCGCGATGGGGAGGACGGGCACGGCCCGCTCCAGCATCCCCAGCGCCAGGGCTTCTTCCTGCACCGCAACGGCGAAATCGTACCAGCTCGCGACCCCCGCGTCGCTGTGGTGGAACACGCCCGCATGCCCGCCGAGCGCGAGCGCCCAAACCGTGTCGGCGAGCCCCGCGGCCCAGGTCGGCGCGCCGATCTGGTCGGCGACCACGCGCACTTCGTCGCGGGTGCGCATCAGGCGGAGCATCGTGTTCACGAAATTCGCGCCGCCGGCGCCGTAAACCCAGGCCGTGCGAACGATGGCGGCGGCTGGCCCAGCGGCGTCCTCACCCGCGGCCTTGCTCCGGCCGTAAACGGACAGGGGATTTCGCCCGTCGTCGGGCCGGTAGGCACGCGGGCTGGTTCCGTCGAACACGAAATCGGTCGAAACGTGCACCAGCCGCGCGCCCGTGGCTCGCGCCGCATGCGCGATCGCGCCGACGGCCGCCGCGTTGACCGCGAATGCGGCACTTTCGTCGCTCTCCGCGCGGTCGACGGCGGTGTAGGCGGCGGCGTTCAGGATCGCATCGGGCCGGTGTGCCTCGACCTCGCGCGCGATGACGGAGGGGTCGGACAAATCAAGTTCAGCGCGGGTGAGCCCCGTGGCCTCCCAGCCTTCAGGGACCGCATCCATCAGTGCGCGGCCGAGCTGTCCGGCGGCTCCGGTTATCAATGCTTTCAAGACGGTGCGCTCCAGTGCTGCGACGTGTTCGGCGGGCGGGTAATGCGAAAGCAGCGCAAAGAGGGCCGGTCAACCGCCGTCGGCCCAGGCGCGCAGATCGGCCCCTACGCTCGACATCGCACCGCGCGCATCGACCCGGGCTCGCAGATAGGCGGCCGTGCGCCGCAATGCCCACTCCGGCCAGCCGAGCCAGCGCCAAGGGCTGTGCGCCCCGACCCCGGCGATCGCAGCGAGTTGCGCCGGGTCCGGAGAAAAGGCCAGCCGCAACGCGCCCAGGCTGCTTGCGCCGCCCCCTGCCTCACGCGCGACCCGTTCCAGGATATGGCGCCTTTCCAGCGATCCGGGTGGGGCCAGCAATGCCGCGATGGCGGCAGGGACGTGCGGCCCTGCGTCCGCCACGTCATCCTCCAGGGCGCCGGGCACCCAGCGCGCGCCGAAGCGCTGGGCGACAGCCGCCAGCAGCGCCAGGGACCGACGCGCGCCAGCCTCTTCTGCGATCGCGATCGTCAGCGGCCAGTCGATGCCGGCATGTCCGCCGGCAGCGCCGGCACCCGCAGCGCTCGTGGACCAGGAGATGCAAAGTGACTTGGATTAAGACGCACTTCACTGCTGACTTCGCGTGTCCGGAAAGGCGCTCCTAATCCCTCCTTCGCCTTTCTGGATCTTGCTGTGACGGCGCCTGTAATCTTCCTTGTGGAGCAGCTGTTTTAGCTGGACTTAGCCCTAGAAGCCGACTGTCTGCTTCCGGCCCAACTCCGGACGTTCATAGTACCAGCGGGAACGGCAGCAATTGGGCCGGTAGCGGACTGGCAGCCTTGCGGCTTAGGGCCCGGGAAAGCCGACTGGCAGGAAACGACCTAATTGCGGACATCCGTGTGAGCTCTTTCAACGGTCTGCTGGCGTAGAAGTTCGGACGCTAGGGGCCTCGTCTTCGCATCACGGTTGAATGGTGCCTCAGGATCTAGATCCTCAAGCGGCACGAAACTGTCCCGTGCCCGTTAAAAGGCCCATGCCAACAACTCATATCAACAACTCGCCAGCCTCCTCGGTCCGCTGGTTCGTGATTGCGGCGGCCCTCCTGCAAGTTCTGATTCCCGTGCTCCCGAGCCTCGGAATCGGAGAACCCATTGGCTCGCAGTCAGACGACGTCAGGACCCTCATCACCCCGGCCGGCTGGGCGTTCTCGATCTGGGGAGCGCTCTATACCGGCGCGTTCGTGTTCGCGGTCTACCAGTTCCTCCCGAGCAACACGGCCGATCCGCTGCTCGCAAAATTGCGCTGGCCCGCCGCGGGCGCATTCGCCGGCAACGCGGTTTGGGCGCTGTATACACAGTCGTTCGGACTGTCGGCGATTTCGGCCGCGATCATCATCTTCACTCTCGTGTGCCTCCTGCGTTGCTATCGGGTGTTTTCCGCGTGGGATGGCGGTTTCACCACGGCGCAGCGGTGGATGGCGGTGCTTCCGCTAAGCGCGCTGGCCGCGTGGCTGACCGCAGCGACGATCGTCAACATCGCGGCCTCGCTGCGGTTTCACGGCGTAGAGGCGGGTGACGCCACCCCGCTGATCAGCGCGGCGATCGTGGTCGTCGGCGGGATCATCGCCGCGCTCGCGCTCGCGCGCGGTTGCGGCAATCCACCTTACGCGCTGGTATTCCTGTGGGCGCTTTCGGCGATTTATGCGGCGGGCGGGCAAAGGGCGGAGGCGGTCGCGCTGGCGGCTGCCGTTTCGGCAGTGCTGGTCGTGATCGGTGCGATCGTCGGGCTCAGGCGAGCGCCTTCAGGGATGTGGTTCGGAGTGCCTTCCGGTCAGAACCGGTAACCGGGCGTCTGGGAGGGAAGGACGCCAACAAGCCCAACACATGGCGTGACCTGATCGCCTGCGCTGAGACTGCGATCGCAAAGGGCCTAACGACGCCGGAAATGCTTTTCATCACTGGCGGTTCTGCCGGCGGCATTCCCATGGTTATGTCCCCGATCGAACGGCCAGAGCTATTCGCGGGTGTGATCAATCAGGTTCCAATGGCCAGTGCATTGCGAGCCGAATTTCAGACTAACGGGCCGGCTAACATCCCGGAATTTGGGACGATCAAGGACGAACCAGGCTTCAGAAATCTGCTTGCCATGGATGGCTACCAGCAATTGAAAGAGGCCACTCGCTACCCGCCGTATCTCATTACGACAGGCCTCAACGACAGCCGAGTAGACAGTTGGCAACCAGCGAAGCTTGCCGCTCGCATGCGCGCGATCAACCCCGACAACGTCGTCTTGCTTCGGGTTGATGAAGAGGCAGGCCATGGAATTGGCTCAACGAAGAGCCAAGTCGATGCGCTCTGGGCTGACATGGTTACCTTCATCAACTGGCGTCTGAGCCGTGAAGGATGGTCTCTTTTGCCCGACTGATCGCCTGATTTGCTTTAGCAGCTTGCATACGATCGAGGTCAGCGGAACGGCAGGCTTCGCCCATCTAGCTTCCGCGGAGGTGATGGCAGTGTTTGGGCCAGTTGCGGAATGGCAGCTCTACACGTGCTGTGACCGATAAGACGCCTGTCTGCTACCGACCCAATGCGGACACCAGTCCAGCGCTCGAAAGCGGCAGGAGCGTCGACCGACAACATGTGACAACGGCGGGAACCCCTGGCCGCTCCTCCGGTTGACCGGACGAGGGGAAGCACGATTCATCAATCACATGATTCTGAGACCGCTACTCGGGCGGAGTTGCTGCTTGAAAGCGTCACCGATTACGCAATCTATATGCTCGATCCCGGTGGCACAGTCCGCTCTTGGAACACGGGAGCGCAGCGCCTCAAGGGATACGAGCCCTCGGAGATAATCGGCGAGCATTTCTCCCGGTTCTATACCCAGAAGGATAGTTCCGCGGGCGCGCCTCAAGCTGCTCTTGCTGCGGCGCTGGCTGAAGGACGCTTTGAAGCCGAGGGCTGGCGGGTCCGAAAGGATGGAAGCCGCTTTTGGGCCAACGTAATCATCCAGGCTATCCGCGATGAGCGTGGCGATCATGTGGGATTTGCCAAGATCACGCGCGACCTCACGGAGAGAAGGAGCGCGGAAGAAGCTCTTCGTAGGAGCGAAGAACGCTTTAGAATGCTGGTTCAGGGGGTAACTGACTATGCGATCTACATGCTCGACACGGCAGGTAACGTGGCGAGTTGGAATGCCGGTGCTGAGCGATTTAAAGGGTATAGCGAGAGCGAGATTGTCGGAGAGCATTTTTCCCGATTTTACACCGATGAGGATCGAGCGGCAGGGATCCCTGCAACTGCGTTAGAAACCGCGTCCGCGGAAGGTCGCTTCGAAGCAGAAGGGTGGCGGGTTCGAAAAGATGGAACCCGTTTTTGGGCGAGCGTGGTAATCGATCGTATCGTCAACGACCAAAGCGAACTTCTCGGCTTTACAAAGGTCACTCGCGATTTGACAGAGCGGCGGAACGCGCAAATCGAGCTGGAGCAGTCGCGCGAACATTTTTTCCAATCGCAGAAAATGGAGGCAATCGGGCAACTCACCGGGGGCGTCGCTCATGACTTTAACAATATCTTGGCGGCGATCCTCAGCAGTCTCCGCATCGCCCAGCGACGTATCTCGGCCGGACGAGAATCCGACAGCTTTATCGAGAACGCAATTAGTGCAGCAGAGCGCGGAGCCACCTTAACGCAACGCATGCTGGCTTTTGCACGCAAGCAGGAACTCGAGCTCGAGGCCGTCGACCTCTTGAGCGCCGTGCGTGACATGACGCAGCTTCTTCAACGAACGATCGGAGCGGGGATTGCAATACGCCTTGCGTTTCCGTTGCAGCTTCCTCCGGTGGTCGCTGATCGAAGTCAGCTCGAGTTGGCGATCATGAACCTGGTGGTAAATGCGCGTGACGCAATGCCGAATGGGGGCACGGTCACGATCGGTGCAACCAAAGTCGAAGGCGGCGAGTCAGCAGAAGACATGGTTTGTCTGTCTGTCCTAGACGAAGGTGAGGGCATGGATCAGGCTACGCTTACGCATGCAGCCGAGCCGTTCTTCACGACCAAAGGCGTCGGCAAGGGAACTGGCTTGGGCCTTTCAATGGTGAAAGGGATGACCGAGCAGTTTGGGGGCGCCTTCAAGCTCAGCAGCGAAGAAGGTCGAGGAACAACCGTAGAAATATGTCTTCGCATAGCCAATGAGGAGTCACCTGCGGACTCTATCCCACCGGACACTGTAACCTCGCCGGTCGCCAAAACTCTCCGCATACTTGCGGTCGACGATGACGCACTTATCCTCCTCAACACTGTGACGATCCTAGAGGATATGGGGCACCAGGTGCACCAGGCCAGTAGCGGAAGGGAAGCGCTCGAAACATTGCAGCGAGAAGCTATCGACCTAATGATCACCGACTATGCGATGCCACACATGAACGGAGCGGAGTTGGTGCGCCGTGCCACGGCAATACTGCCTGACCTCAAAATCATCCTGGCGTCAGGCTATGCGGACCTTCCGCATGGGGAGGAACTCGCATTGCCTCGACTGTCGAAGCCCTATTCCGAAAACGATCTGAACGAAGTCATCCGGCGGCTGTCATAATCTTAGGGTTTGCTTCGAAATGGGATTCTGCGGTTAGGCCTGTGCCGCAGTCGCAAGTGACAGCTTTCCACCCATTTTCAGAGGGTCAGTTCGCTGCCGTACGGTCGGAGAAGCGGCCATCCCACGAAGGAATGACCGCTCCGATGTCAGATTTCAGTGCGCTCCGCGAGCAGGAGAGCATCTTCAACGTCGACTCCGAGATATCGGACCGTGTTCTCGATCTTCGTATGGCCGAGCAGGATCTGCACGGCGCGCAGATTGCCGGTCGCCTTGTAGATCATCGAAGCCTTGGTTCGACGAAGGGAGTGCGTGCCGTACTCTGCACGTCGAAGACCGATCGCCGTCACCCATTCATCGACCAAGCGAGCATATTGTCTGGTGCTCATGTGGTTTGAGCGGTCGACGCGGCTGGGGAACGTATGCTCGTCAAGCGAGCCACCGCGCAGCTCCAACCAGGCAAGCAAGCTGGCGCGCACATCGTTTGTCAGCTCGAACTGGACCGGTCGGCCGGTCTTCTGCTGTATTACGATGGCCCGAGTGCGGACCTCATCGCCAGCGACGAGGTCTCCGATCTTGATCTTCACCAGGTCGCAGCCACGCAGCTTGCTGTCGATCGCAAGATCAAACAGCGCGCGGTCCCGAAGCCGGCCCTCCCGATCGAGGAAGAAGCGGACCGCCCAAATCTGCTTTTGCGTCAGTGGCCTCTTGGTACCGACAGTCTTGCCAGCATTCCAAGGTGCTCTCCCCTGCATCGATGGATCGTATTGTGAGTAGCCCATGGCATTTCTCCGCGGCCGGAATGGCCGTGAGAGAAACAGACCTGCGGGTCGGATGCTGGGCCGGAAGCAGACAGTCGGCTTCTAGGGCTAAGTCCAGCTAAAACAGCTGCTCCACAAGGAAGATTACAGGCGCCGTCACAGCAAGATCCAGAAAGGCGAAGGAGGGATTAGGAGCGCCTTTCCGGACACGCGAAGTCAGCAGTGAAGTGCGTCTTAATCCAAGTCACTTTGCATCTCCTGGTCCACGAGCGTTGCGGGTGCCGGCGCTGCCGGCGGACATGCCGGTCAGGAGGAGAGTGGCCGGGCGCTCGATTTCTGTTACCGCCATCATGACAAGGGGGAGATATTCATGAGCAGGAACAAAGTCCTAGTCATCCTGGCGAGCATAGCGGTGATCGGCGCGGCGGCGTTGTGGTACTTCGCATCGCCAGCCTACGCGATGAACCAATTGAAGAACGCCGCACAAAGCGGGGACAGCACCCAGCTCGAAGAGTCGATCGACTTCCCGAAGGTGCGTGAGTCGCTGAAGACGCAACTTCGTGCCGTGATGGCCCGCGAAATGGCCAAGCCCGAGATTGAGGACAACCCCTTCGGCAAGATCGGCGCGGTGATCGCGATGGGCATGGTTGACGGCATAGTAGAGGGGTTCGTCACCCCCGAGAGCATGTACGCCATGATTGAAGAGGGGAAAATGCAGAAGCCGGGCGAAATTGGTGCGCAAGCCGGGGAGGCCAAGTCGGTGAATTGGGATATCGACCGCGACGGCTTCGACACGTTTACCGCGACGCCGAAGGCCGCTGACGGGAAGTCCGGTCCCTGCCTGATCTTCGAGCGCTACGGTCTCGGTTGGAAGCTATCAGGACTAAAGCTACCGCCTGAGGCGACCGCAGCACCCTGATCAGGCCTGGACCAGTCGGCGCCGATACTCCGCAATACGGGTCGTTGCGGCAGGGCGATGACTCCCGACGGAAGCTGCATTCACATTTGTGAGGTGATTTTCGCCCACCTCGCTAAGGAGATCCTACAACCACCATCGTAAAGAACCATGCGCAAACGCGATAAAATCCGCCGAGCAATATCCGGCCTGGTGCTTCTATCAATCCCGCTCAGTCTCGTGGGCTTTTTCTTCCTTCTCCAGGGAGAGTTTCACGATATTCGACAATTGCGGACAGTGGTCGACAGATCAGTCGAGCGCAGGGCCACGTTAGCCAGCCTTCTGGTAGATCATCTCGATGTCCAAACCGGCCAGCAGGGCTATATCCTGACGGGCCGAAGTGAGTTTCTCGAACCCTATACGCGCGGTAAAAGCCGCATAGCCTCAGATTTCAGCAAGCTTGACCAGCAAGCATCCGAAAACCCGTCGTATGCAGGGGATACTGCTGTCCTAAAGAGACTGTCGGCGAGCAAGTTGGCTTTCGTCGAGGCGTCCCTGGCACAAACCCGAGCCGGCGACCTGGCGGCATCGCGCGCCATCATCGCAGAGGGAACCGGCAAACGCCTGATGGACGCCATCCGCTCCGAAGTGCAGCGGCTGGACCGGATCGAGGAGCGACGTCTCGCGCGGACCATCGGCATTCGCGACGAGTCCAGGCTACGTATCGAAACGACGACTTACCTACTGCTTGCCGTGTTCTCTGTGTTGCTGGCGCTGGTTGGAATAGTGACGGCGCGCGCAGTCCGGGCACGAAAGATCCAGCTCTTGCGGGCTGATGAACTCGCAGCGCGCTTCCGGGCCGTCATCAACGGCACTGCAGACGGGCTTATGCTTCTGGACGAAGAGGGGAACATCCGGGGAACCAATCCGAGCATTACGCGGCTGTTCGGCTACGACGAGGATGAGCTGATCGGACGGCACAACACCTTCCTGATGGCCGATCCACCCGTGCTTGAGGACAGCATGAAGTGGCTGCGACGGGTGGGAGTCGCGGGCCGAGACGGTGCGGGCGGACGGCAGGAGTTTACCGGAAGACGAAAGGACGAATCTAGGTTCGAAACCGATGTGACAATCAGCCAGATTGCGCCCGGCGCGGGCTACGTCGCCATTGTTCGCGATGTTACGAACCAGAAACGGGTCGAAGGCCTGAAGACCGAGTTCGTCTCCACGGTTAGTCATGAACTTCGCACACCGCTGACTTCGATTGGCGGCGCGCTCGGCTTGATTTCGTCAGGTGCGGTGGGTCCGGTCGGCGAAAAAGCGATGCGCCTCGTCCAGATCGCTTACAACAACTGCGAGAGGCTCGTGCGCCTGATCAACGATATCCTCGATATCGAGAAGATCGAGGCAGGCAAAATGCACTTCGACATGCGGCGCTTGAGGGTCTCGCCGCTGATCGACCGGGTCGTGGCGAGTAACACCCACTTTGCAGCCGACCGCGGAGTCACGCTGGAGGCCCACCATCCGGCGTGGCCGCTGGTCGTCGAGGGCGATGCAGATCGGCTGGAGCAGCTGCTGACCAACTTGGTTTCCAACGCGATCAAGTACTCGCCCTCGGGCGGCATGGTGGAGATTATCGCCCGCCAAGAGGGTACGAACGTGCGGATCGACGTGTGCGATCGGGGCGCAGGAATACCAGAGGAGTTCCGTAGCCGGATCTTCGGGAAATTTGCGATGGCCGACAGTTCCGACAGTCGCGCTCGCGGAGGCACGGGTCTCGGTCTCTCGATCGCGCGAGAGATCGCCCAGCGTCACAATGGCCAGATATCCTTCAGTGAGCGGCAGGGCGGCGGCACAACCTTCTCGGTCGACCTGCCGATGATCTGCGAAATGGGCAGTGAAGAGGAGAGCGCCCTCTCGACAGGGCTACCGGCGATCCTGCATCTGGACGACGACCATGACTGTCTCGACATTGTCAGCAGTACCTTCGCGGGTCGAGCCAACATTGTCTCCGTGGCGACATTGGAAGAAGCGCGTGCGACGGCCGCGAGCGGCTCGTTCGCCGCGGCGATCATCGATGTGGGTGTGGCGCCGCACAGCGGCCTGTCTCTCGTGCCGATACTGCGGACTATGCAGCCGTCCGCAAAGCTCGTGCTCTTCACGGCTGCCGACGAACCGTACGAGCAGGGCGAGGTGGACGCAGTGCTGATCAAGAGCCGCCATTCGGTCGAGGATCTTGTGGCGACAACAATGCGTCTGATCGAGCAACCTGGGAAGAGCCGATGATCCGCGTCCTCTACGTTGATGATGAGCCCGATATTCGCGAAATTGCCGAACTGGCGCTCTCGCTCGATCCCGAGTTCGAAGTCCGCACCGCAGCTTCAGGAACACAGGCGCTTTCGCTCGCAGAGGAGTGGCGACCGGCGATCATCCTGCTCGACGTCATGATGCCGGTGATGGATGGACCGGCTGTGCTCTCGCAGCTGCGAGAACGAGGAATCGACACGCCCGTCCTGTTCGTCACCGCTCGCGCGCAGCGGGCAGAAATGCAGAGTTTCTCAATGCTCGACGCAAGGGGCGTGATCGCCAAGCCATTCGACCCCGTTTCGCTTGCTGTCCGCGTTCGCGGGTTCCTGTGACGAATTTGGATAGCAGGATCGCCGCACTGGCGTCGAGCTTTGCCGAGCGGATGCCGGGGGAGCGCGCGGCTATCGCCAACGCGCTTTCTGCTGGTGACCGGGACACGCTCATTGATCGTGCGCACAAGCTCGCGGGCATTGCAGGCATGTTCGGGCGCTCCGACATCGGCACCGCAGCCCTGGAACTGGAGCAGCGCCTCCTCGCATCCACCGATTACGTTGAGGAGACCGAGCGCCTCCTCGATCTTCTCGAACGGCGCTGACCGTCAGGACGAAGCCGCGCTGCCAAAGCCCTTGCGCGTCATCGTTCCCCAACTTTGCTGTTTGCGGACGAATTGCCACCAGCCCTGGAGTCGCCAGAAGTTGGACAGCTGGCGATAGCCGAAATTCTCCACCACCGCCACGAACGTCAATACCGCAAGATCCCGTGCGCGGGGGAAGCGCCGGAGCTGTACCTCCTCGAGGATGAGCGTCGCCACGCTCACGAACACCCCGAAAGTGAACGTAACAGCGAGGAAGGCCAGCAGCCAAGGTAGGGCGAGCAATCCCAGCGCGTACAGCAGCGGCACGAGCAGATAGCCGAAGACCTCGATAAGGGGGCCCACGACGTCGACCAGCAGGATTTGCCCGAAGCCGAGAAACCCGATCCGCCCATAGCGCGGGTTGAAAGCCATAGACTTGTGTTTCGCGAAACATTCGAGGGCACCGCGCTGCCAGCGGCTGCGCTGACGCCCCAAGACTTTTGCGTCCTCAGGGCATTCGGTCCAGCAGACCGGCTCGGCGATGAAGTCGATCCGGTAGGGACGCTTCAAGTCTCGCATGTGTCGGTGGAGCTTGAGGACGAGTTCCATGTCCTCGCCTACCGTGCCGTGGCTATAGCCCCCGACTTCCACGACCTCCTGGCGTCGAAACAGGCCAAACGCGCCGGAAATCACGGTAAGCACCTGCATCTTGCCGAGCGCCAACCGCGCCATCAGGAACGCGCGCAGGTATTCCATGATCTGCACAAGGGCGAGGAAGTTTCTAGGCAAGTGGATTCGCACCACTCTGCCGGAATCGATGATGCAGCCATTCGCGATGCGGATTGTCCCCCCCGCGGCTATGGTAAGATTGGGATCGTCGATGAACGGACGCACCACGCGCAACAGTGCATCGGTTTCGAGGATCGAATCGGCGTCGATCGCGCAGAACAGCGGCGTGCGACAACAGTTGATCCCGGCGTTCAGGGCATCCGCTTTGCCGCCGTTTTGCTTGTCGATGACGAGCAGGCGGGGAAGCGCGGGATTGGCGTAGAACCCGCGGATGTTCGCGTGCTCCAGCCGGTCATCGATGTACCGCTCGACACGCTGCAACCCGAACGCGTCGATCACCCTTGCGAGCGTCCCGTCCTTTGAGCCATCGTTTATGAGCAACACCTCGAAGTGCGGATAGTGCAGCGCAAGGAGTGAGCGCACACTCTCCACGACCGTCAGCTCCTCATTAAAGGCAGGGGCGAGCAGGGAGATCGGCGGGGCTTGGTCGGAATAGCGGCGCCAGAGCGTGGCACCCCGTGGCACCGGCGGGCGGGTTGAAAGGGCGATCGCGGCAAAAAGCAGCTGAAAGACATAGAAGCCGACCTGCAACAGGCCGGTCACGATAACGACCACGGCAACCGCCTCGGCCGAAGCGACTATCCAGCCGCCGGTAAACGTCTGATCCAACGAGATCACGCGCTGCGTCGCTCGGCCAGGGTTGCCTTGGCGGCCACCCGCGCAACGGGGTCAGCTCCGCTCGCTACCTGATGTAGTGCCTGGTGGCCGTCCGTGCCGAGCCGACAAAGCGCCTCGCCGGCGCGGAATCGCACCCACCACTCGTGGTCGCCGAGCAGTTCGGCCAGACGTGGAATGGCTACTCTCAGTATGGCGCGGCCAGCTGCTTCCACCGCCGCCGCGCGGACCTGCCATGCGTTGTCTTGTAGTCCGTCAAGAATTGCATCGTGTCCTGCCGGATGTCCCAGCCGGCCGAGCGCCCTGATAATGCGCGGGCGCAATTCCCGGTCGTCCTCAGCCGCTTCGGCCATCCATTCAACGAGGGGCGCGTGGTCGACAGCCCCGCTTTCAGCCAGCGCCTCGGTCGCCGCCAGCTTCACGGCGTCCGGCAGATCGAGATCGTAAAGGAGGGCCTCGACTGCGTGTGGATCGGATTTGACTAGATCGCGCATCAAGGAGATCGCCAGCATTGAGTTCTCGCTCGTGCCGATTCCCAGCTGGCGGATCAAAGTGCCGACGGCAGGTGCACGGCCTTCCTGTGCCAATGCTAGTGCGGCGCCGAGCCGAACATCGGGCACAGGATCAGCGAGAGCTACGCGCGTAACGTCTCCACAATAACTTGGGAACATCGCAAGCCCTTCCGCCGCAATTAGCCTGTCCTGCGCAACCCGCGATCGCAGTCGGCGCGCAAGTTCTTCTCCCGCACCGGCAGAAGTCGCCGCCTGCAGGAGCGTCTCGCGATCGGACCCGCGAACGATCTCCGCCAGCTCAAGTGTCAGGTTTGCCGCCACGTTTCTCGCCAGCCGCGACGGGCGCACATCGGGCGCGTCTCCTCGCATCAGCGCGGGCAGTAGGATCTTGCGCAAGTCCTCGCGCCGGCGGCTACGCCGCTCGCCCACGAGGCGCGCCGCGAGCAAACCTGCGACGCCAAGCAACGCGATAAGGCAAAGCAGGAGCGAAAGCTCCCACAGTGAAACCAGGGTGGTCAAAAGCGCGCTCTCAGCCCCAGGCGCACTTCGGAACGGTCTGGTCCGGAATTACGCCATTCGCGTGAAAGCGAGCCGGTGAGCGAAAACCGGTGTCCGACGGGCGCCTCGAGGCCGCCGAATGCGCTAGTGACCCGTGTGACGACGCCGAGATCCGTGTCGGGCCCATTGGCAACGCCGCCGAACAGTCGCCAGTTTTCCTTCGGCACGTAATCTCCCCGCACGAGCCCGCCGACCTCCACTGGCCCCCCGTCGACTAAGCTCGCGATTCCGCGAAGTGTGATCCACGCGTTGCCGCCCCTAAGGTACTGCACGACCCCCGGATTGATCATGACAACGTCCTGCAGCGGGAAGCGCTGATACGCCGCGTCGAAAGTCAGCACAGTAGCCGCGCCGCGTGAGAGCCGCAGGTCGAAACCGCCGCCGAGTTCGATCTCGGGCCTGAAGTCTGCCTTGGGCGTGCCGCCAGCGAAGATGCGTAACCACAGGTCATCCGAAGGATGAAAGCCTGTTCGCACGACCAGTTCGACATCGTCGCGCCCAAAGCGGCGAAAATAGGCCGCGCGTCCGCCGAGCGTGGCCCGCGTCCCCGCGGGCACTTCGACATCGACCGCGACTTCGCGCCAGTTCGATGCTGGCCCCTGAAGGTCGCTTAAGGCGCCTTCTATGAGTAGCGAGGGCCCGGCGGGTGCTACCGGCACCGCGCGGCGCGCAGCCACCGCGGCAAGTCCCTCGCGTGCATCGACATAGTCGGGTGCTTGCGCGAGGACATTCCTGAACCCTGCTTCCGCCGCATCAAGGTTTCCCAGCGCCAAGTCAGTCAGTGCGAGCTGCAGTTGCGCGTCGACATCCTCGGGATGCTGTTGCAGCCAGGATTTGAGCATGATGCGCGCCTCGGTGGGACGGCCCGCCAAGCGAGCCGCGACACCTGCTTCATATCCCGCCTGCTCCTGGGCGTTCGCGGAAGCAGCCATCGCTCCAAGTGCGAGCGCGACGATGGACGCGAAGATCTTGTTCAAGCTCTTCTTCCTGCGAGCAGTTTTGAAAGTCGAATCAGCAGCTCCTCGGGGAGAAACGGCTTCACGAGGTAGTCGTCAGCCCCTTGTTCCAACGCACTGACTACGTCGGCCTCACCACGTCGTGCGCTAAGCATGATGACGGGTGTCGAAGCGTGCTCCGCACTGGTACGCATTCGGCGCAGCACCTCGGACCCGTCGTAGACCGGCATCATCATGTCTAGCACCACGGCATCCGGCTTCAGTTCTTCGAGCTTCGCGAGCGTCTCCCGGCCGTCCTGGGCAATCGCGGTGCGGTACCCGCGAGCGCCGAGGCGAAACTCCAGCAGTTCGGTCAGCAGCGGCTCGTCGTCGGCTATCAGTATCAGGGGCAATGCGGTCATCGGCGGGGTACTGTGGCAATCGTTCCTGCTGGGTCAATACGCTTACAATCTCCAATCACTGAGTTTGCTCCATGTGCCGGAGTTCTCAGCCAAAGTCCGGTGGATCCTTTTTGAGCTGCTCGCTCCTGTCTGACCAGAGACTGCTTTCGGAGATGTGCCAAGCGTGCGGGAATGGCTGAGAACAGGGGCGCAAGGGCGCCATCAGCTCTGTCGCTAGCGAACGGCGGCTTTCGGAAAAGTCTCAAGCGAACTCGAACGACCGGGATTGGGCGCATAGCGGCCGGTCGCTTGGGTCTGTCTCACCGTCTGCAACGGTTCAAAAGCCGATATTCGGTTCTAGCATTTAAGCGAGACGAAGGCATTCAGTCTGCAACCGGCCCGGAAGTGGAAGCAGTTTAGCGCACAAGCGCGCGACGGTACCCGGCGGCTTGAGCTTGGGCTTCACTGCAGAAAATCTCCTCTGCACGCGTCGCCTCATAGTAGGGCATCCCCGGGACATGATAGATCCACTGACCTTTGCGGTTGCGATTACCCTTGATCGCACAGCGGCCCATCACGGGTGGCGCTTGAGCAACACGCGACGAGCGAGACTGCACGCCCACGACCGGCGCCACTTGGGCCGTGGATGCTACCGTTAGCCGATAGTCTTGGGGTAGGACGAAGCTGGAGCTCCAGATGCCGGCGCGGCCCGCCTTAGCGCGTACCTCGTCTGCAACGTAGTCGCTGCTGTAGTTGCGGAAAGCCACCGCCCAACCTGCGGCTACCATTGTCCGGTTGAGTTCCATCGCTCGTGCTGAGCAAACGGCAACGCTGCGGCCGTAGTTATCGAGCCCCCGCACCAAACAAGCAACCTGCTGCCCTTCAACAAGCGAGCGCAGCTGCCGCGCAGATGCCTCACCACATGCCCAACTCGCGCCTTGCCGAGTGCACTGCTGACTAATCTCAGGCGCATCGATCCCAAATAGGCGGACCTTGGTGTCACCGATCCTCAATGTATCGCCGTCGACCACCTGAGCTGTGCCGGTTACCGGCGCCGGGCCGGTGGCTGCAAGAACGGTCGCGAGCAGAAGAAGGAAAGGTGCGCGGGTCATCTGGTCGAGACTAAACGTAAAACATTGAAGCCGGCTTTACACAGCTATCGGCGATCACTGGAGCAGATTGCGTTTCTGCTGATGATTAGCCAATGCTCGGTCTCATGTACGGAGTAGATCATGCGCCTCGATGAAGAGAGGCGGCTCCGTGTCGAGGCTTGGATCCTTGGTGGGTTGATGCTGATCGCCGCGGTGCAGGCACTAGCTTGGCTGCTCAAATGACACGTGATCAGAAGCTCTGGGCCATCGCCCTCTGGCTCGAAAGAACGCATGGTGACGAAAGTCCGGCTCACATCGCACAGGAAGTTGCGCGGTTGGCAAAAGCGGGTGACCTGCCCGGAGTGGCGATGTGGAGGCAGGTTGCGGAACGGTACAATCAGCTTCGACAGACCACCTCTATCAACTAAGCTCTTTCCTACATGGAACATTGTGTGAACATATAGCTGCCCGTCGAGACGATTTGAGAGGCTCAGCTATGTACCTTGATCCCCAGATGGTGTTCGCCATCGCAACCCTCTGCACTGCTCTGTCGACCCTTGTCTGGTCCTTCCGCCGTAAGAAGTAGCTGATGGGCGAGCGTTGGTTGAGGTGAGCCACCCGTCATGCTCGGCTCGAGTCCTACTACCGTCTTCGAACCCTGTGGGATCGTTTCCCAGAAGAGGACTCGGTTTCGTCAACTAAAAGTCTGAATATTCTCACTAATTCGGGTCCAAATTTTGATGAAGCCCCGACAGTGGCCCCATTGCCCTAAAGGTGAATAGGGTGCGAGTCCCGTATCGCCAAAACCCTCTGCCGAATCGATCGGACGGATGACTGCTTTGCGCCCAGTTTCGGACATTGGGACTTTCCTCGAGTTCGCGTGAAAGCGGACCTTCAGCAGCGCTCCGGCAATGAGTTCCTCTGACCGATCATGGCAGGAAAGCAGCTTATCTCAGTCGCAAGCCCGAAGGTCTTGGTTCATTTATTCTGGCGCCCCGCCCACAGCCTGATAGAGCCCGACCAGCGCGGTCAGTTCATCGGCCCTGGTCTGCACCAGCGACAGCTCAACGCCCAGCAAAGCACGCTGTGCATCGACCTGCTCGATGTAGGGTGTGTAGCCGGCACGATAGCGGTTGCGCGCATGGCGCAATGCATCGGCCACGGCCACCTGCTGGGCCTCGAGTGCAGTTTCCTGCTCTTTCAGATTTGCCAGCACCGCCATGCGATCCTCTACTTCGCGAAAAGCGTTGAGGACGGCTGAGCGGTAGGCCCAGGCCGCCTGGTCCCGTTGCGCTGTCGCACCATCGAGCTGTGCCTGGAGCTTCCCGCCCTGGAAGATCGGAGCAAGGATGCTGCCGCCCAGCGACCAGACGCTGACGGGATCGGCAAGCAGGTCGGAAAGCGCCACACCAGCCGCTGCCCCGAGGTCGATGGAGGGCATGAAATCGGCGCGGGCCACGCGCATTTGCGCATCTGCCGCCGCAATGCGGTACTCCGCTGCAGCGACATCCGGACGGCGGCGCAGCAGCTCTGATGGAAGGATCGCAGGTGCGGGCGGCTGGCGCAGGTCCGCCAGCGTCCCGCCCCGCTCGATGGTGCCCGGCAACTCGCCGGTCAGTACTGAGAGAGCGTTTTCCTGCCGCGCGATCTGCGCTTTGAGTTGCGGGACGAGCTGTGCGGTGGCCTGATACTCGGCTTCGGCCTGCCTGAGGGGTAGCTGGGAGGTGTAGCCGACTTCGGCCCGGTCGCGGGCGAACTTCACCGCCTCCCGCCGTGCAGCCAGCGTTTCCTCGAGCACGGAGAGCCGCTTGTCTAGCGCCAGCAGGGTGATGTAGCCGCTGGCGGTTGCCGCGCTTACCGATAGCCGCGCCGCTTCCGCGCCTGCAGCGCTTGCGGCAACGCCAGCCTCGGCCGCATCGACGCGGGCGGCATTCTTGCCGAAGAGATCGAGTTCGTAGGAAGCACGGAATGCAGGCTGTGCGGCAACGGAGGTCTGCGGCTGGCCGAAAGGCGAAACCTCGCGCCGGACGCCGCCCTCGACGCCTGCGCCAACTGCGGGAAGCAGGAAGCCGCGCGAGGCCAGCTCGGTCGCGCGCGCCTCTTCGACCCGAGCCGCGGCAATCTGCACGTCGGGATTGTTGAGCCGGGCCTGTTCGACAAGCCGCGAAAGCTGCGGGTCACCGAAGGCGTGCCACCAGTCCCTTTCAACAGGAGCGGTCACCTCGAGACTGGTTCGCCACCCGGTCGCCGGGGCAACCGCCGCGCTAAGCGGGGCTTCCTGCAACGCAGGCGCGCAGGCCGAGAGAGCAAGGGCGCAAGTCGCCAGGACGGCAAGTGATCGACTCGTCATCATCAGTCTTCCGTATGTACAGTGGCGACGACCGACATGCCCGGTCCGAGCCGCTGCGCGGCGTCCTGTCCCTTGTCGAGCACGATGCGCACCGCGATGCGCTGCGGCACCTTGACGAAATTGCCCGCGCCCGTGTCGGGCTTCACCAGGCTGAATTCACTGCTGGCCGCTGGAGCGATGCTCTGCACGCGGCCGGTGAGTTCAAGCCCGCCCAGCGCATCGATCTCGAGCGTGGCGCTTTGGCCGACGGCCATGTTCGCGGTCTGCGTTTCCTTGAAATTCGCGACCACCCACAGATCGTCGGGCACGATATACATGAGCTGGGTCCCGGCAGTCACCAGCTGGCCGACGCGCGCGCTGACCTCGCTCAGCCTTCCGGCGCGCGGCGCGCGGATCTCGGTACGCGACAGCTCGAATTTTGCGAGGCCTTTTGAAGCCTCTGCTCCGGCGACCTGTGCTTCGAGTGCGCCACGCCCGACGGTGACCGAGCGTACGTTTTCCGCCGCAATGGCGCGCTGCGCTTGCGCCTGCCTCACACCCGCGTGCGCCTGTTGCAGCGCTGCGCGGGCCTGGTCGCGTTCACGCAGAGAAACCGAGCCTTCGCCGACCAGGTCGGCAATGCGGTTCATGTCCGCCTGCGCTTGCTGCAATCCTGCGCGGGCCGCAGCGACGGCGGCATCCTGCGCTTCGAGCTGCGCCTGCGCCGAGCGCAGGCTTTGCGCGCTGTTAGCCAGCGTGGCTTGCTGCGCTGCCGTGTTGGCTTCGCCTTGCTGCAGCTTTTGCTGGTAAGGCGCATCGTCGATCCGGGCGAGCAGTTCGCCCCTCTCCACGCGCTGGAAGTCCGCCACCGGCACCTCGACGAGGTAGCCTGCCACCTGCGGGCTGACGACCGTGGTGCGCCCGCGCACATAGGCGTTGTTGGTCGTCTCGTCGCCTCCGGCGAAAGGTGGCAGGTCCCATGCGAACAGCGCCACGAGCGCGCCGATCAGGATCGCTCCCACCGCAACCACGATCCGGCGGCGCGAGGTATTGGGCGACCACCCGGTCTCCTGCTCGGGGGTGGGCGCGTCTTCAGTCATGGTTTCAGGTTGGGTTTCGGAAGGGTTCGGATCGGTCATTGTCTGGTCCTTGCGAGCATGGCCTCCATGAAGGCCAGTTCCTTTGCGAGCGGATTACGCCCGTGGATCTTGTTGATGAGCCACGGCACGAAGACGACTGCGAAAGTCACCGCCGACAGCGTACCGATGAGAAAGAACACGTCGTTGAAAGCGAGCACGGCGGCCTCGCGGCCGACTTCCTGCGAGACACTCGCGGCCGCGGCCTGCTGCTGGAGGGCGGGATCGCCTTGGAGCGGTGCTGCGCGCTGTGCGGCATTGCTGAGAGCCCGGCCCAGCTGCTGGTTGGCGAGAGTGAGCGTGCTTCCGGCGTCGATGAGATGCGTTTTCAGGCGCACGGTATGGAAGGCGGACAGCAGGGAGATGCCAGCCAGGCCGCCGATCGATTGCGAGAGCGAGAATATAGCGATGAAGCTGATGACATAGCTCTGGCCCGCCGCAAGCGCGCGCAGCATGCCCTCCATCATGATCGGTCCCATGGCGAAGACCGCAGCGAAAGCGATCGCGGCTTGCGTGAGGTAGAGGTCCTGCGGCTGCGTCATTACCCCCGTGCGCGTATCGGCAAAGGCGGCGATGCAGATGACGAGGATCGCAAAGAGCACGGGCCGGGTCAGGTCCTTAGGGTCCAGCCGCACGACCGACAGCGCCATGCCGCCGAATGTCGCCCCGGCAAGCACCCAGAAATAGCTGGTCAGCTGCTCGTTGCCGTAGCCCAGCGCGGTGAACATCCCGCTCGCCCCGAACCCCTGTTCGGCAACGAGGATGCGCACGGTCGCCCCGATCAGCGCGAGCGCGAGGATCGAGCGGCTCGACAGCCAGCTGAGATCGAGCATGGGGCTCTTGCGGTTGGCCTCGATCAGGAAGCACCCGCCCAGCGCGAGGATGCTGGCGGCCAGCGCGTAACCGAGCCATGGCGTGTCCCACCACTGGATGCGGCCCTGGATCAGGAAAGCGCAAAATGCTGCAATCCCGATGATGAAGAGCGCAATGCTTGGGATGTCGAGCTTCTCGAAGGTCTGCTTGCGGATACCCGGCGGGAGCCGCAGCAGGATCACCATGCCTAGGCCCAGTAGCGACAGGGCGAACTGGAACTGGAAGACATTTGTCATGTCGCCATCGACTAGCAGAGCCGGCGACACTGCCCGAGCAAGCGGGAATGACACCTGTATCATACCCAGCGAGATAACCAGTCCGCCCACGCGCATCGCGGCCGGAAGACCCTGCATAAGGTAGTAGATCGCCAGCGCCGACAGCCCGCTGGCGGTGATGCCCGCGACCGCGCGCGCGGCAAGTTCGGGATAGTATCCGGGGCCGATCATCTGGACGAAATTGGCGGCGACCAGCCCAGCCATGGCCCAGCGCACGAACGGCTGAATGCCGAATTCCTGCCGCACGCGGAACAGCAGCATGCTCATCGTGGCGTAGGTCGAATAGAACGCCACCGTCAGCCAACCTGCCTCGACCGGCGTCAGGGCGAATTCGGCCTGGAGGAACGGTGCGTTGGCGAGCAGGAAACCGTTCTGCGCGCCGCCCACCAGCGCCATGAAGACACCGATGGCGAGATAGGCCGCGCGGCGCGCCGGAGGGTGGTCGGGATTGGCGGGAGAGCCGGGGAGGATCGGCATCTCGTGCTGCTTGAACCGATAGCCGTCCACAGTGTCGATGAGGGTACCGCGTTCGGTCACGGCATCAGCGCTCCCGCGACGAGCACCTCTTCGAGCGCGGCTGCAAACTGCGCATCGTCTTCCATGCCGCCGACAAGTTTGGCAAGGCGTTCGCGCCGGGCGACGGTGCTGGCGGCGGAATAGATGAAATTCGCTACCCGGAACTCGAGGTGCGCCGGAGTCTTATCACGCTCCTCCGCTGCGGCTTGCGCCAATTCGATGAAATGGCGGTGCAGCGGCAGCGAGAGCGTCTCGAGCAGCCATTTCGAGCGATCGCGATCGATCGTTATGTCACGCAGCAGCAGGCGCGGGACCTCTGGTCGATCGAGAAGATAAGTGAGGAAGGCATGTGCCGAATGCTCCAGCCGTTTTTGCGCGCCCGTTGCCTCGCTATCGCCCAGGGCTCGTTCGAGCGCCTCGCGCAAGGCCGCACCCGCCTGCCAAACGATATCGTTCCACAAGCCCTGCTTGCCGCCGAATCGATAGGAAATCAGCGCGACGTCGACCCCGGCATCGCCGGCGATCTCCCGCAGCGAGGTGGCGTCGAAACCCTGCGCGGCAAAACGCTGCAGCGCGGCGCGCGAAATTGCCGCACTGGTGTCGCTATCGTTTTCTCTGGGGCGTCCACGCCCGCGTCGTTCGGTCATTCACCGCTCCTTGTGCGCTGCAACATAAAGCACCGTGTTTCGGTATTCAATGGCCGTTGAATAAATCGACTGGACTGGCTGGCGACCGCGTGGAGCGACCCGTTATCGATGGCTAAGCCCTGTCTCGCGAACGGTTTTGTCGGAGCGCGAAAATTGCAGTTTTAGATCGAACCGCTGCTGGCGTCTTCCCATCACAAAGTCCGGGCAGATTGCGACGGGCGCTATTCTCTCGGCAGAAGGACTAGGCACATGAACGTCCTCATGGTTCTCATCAGCCACGACGAACTGGGAGATATCGGTAAGAAAACAGGCTTCCAGCTAGAGGAATGCAGCGCCCTGTAATGTGCTCAAGGATGCCGGCCACGACATTGCGCCGGCGAGCCAGGCTGGCGGGCAGCCCCCGCTGGACCCCAAGTCCGACGACCCCGATGCGAAGACCGATAAGACCAAGCGGTTCAAGGGCGACGAAGGGGCACAGGCGCACCTCGCCTTGACCCACAAATCGGTCGATGGTGACATTTCGAAATTCGGCAGCGTGCCCTATCCCGGAGGCCACGGCCCGTTGTGGGACCTGGCGCAAGGTGCGGATTCTAGGGCGGCCAGCGAAGGTGCGCTCTCTGCGGGAAAGCCGGTAGCGCTCATCAGCCATGCGCCTGCCGTGCTTGTGAACGCGATGTCGCCGACAGGCGCTCCGATCGTGAAGGGCCGCAAGGTCACCAGCTTCACGAACGAGGAAGAGAAAGCGGTCGGCCTGACCGATGTCGTGCCATTCCTGCTCGAAGACGTGCTGAAGGAACAGGGCGGCGACTTTTCCGAGGGCGGCGTGTTCGAACCGCATGTAGTGCAGGACGGATTACTGATCACCGGCCAGACCCCCCCGTCGAGCGAAGCGGCCGCCGAAAAGCTGCTCGAAGTTCTCGCCGGCGCGGAATGATCTACCCGGCTATGGGCGGCTATGAATTCGACGTTTGCCAAATGTCTGTTTCGACGGCCCACAGCCTCAGAAGCGGACGGTCCGCTACCGGCCCACTTTCTGCCGGTCCGCAAAGCGCCCTCATGTCGGACGTTCAGGCTCTAACAAACGATCCCTGAAAGCCAACAGGTAGCTTGCTCAAGTTATGCGCACCGCTGATGTTAGATATGGTTGGCATTGCGTTGTTCCTGGCACAACCGGCGCTATTTATCCATGATGAGACAAACGTTGACGAAGCCAATGTCATATGCGCGTCCGTGGATAGTGGTTCTGATCATCATGAACGTCTTTCTTCTCGCCGCCTCCGCAGCCCTCTTGATCAACCAATCCGCCCCGTTGGCCGAACCCCGCGTCGTCACTGCGCGGGGCGATCTTGGCGCGGATGAACGTTCTACAATCGATTTGTTTCGCAATGCGCGCGATTCAGTGGTGTTCATTTCCACCCGGCAGCGGGTGGCCGATTTCTGGACACGCAATGTCTATAGCGTGCCGCGCGGATCGGGCTCGGGTCTCGTTTGGGACGAGGCAGGCCATATTGTCACAAATTTCCATGTCATCGAGGGCGCCTCCGAAGCGCAAATCCAGCTTGCCGACGGTCGCCAGTTTTCCGCCACGGTGGTCGGTGTTAGCCCACAACACGATCTTGCTGTCCTGAAAATAGGCGGTGCGGGCTTCACTGCGCCCGCGCGGGTGCCAATCGGGACAAGCAGCGACCTGCAGGTCGGACAGAATGTTTTCGCAATCGGAAACCCGTTCGGACTGGACTGGACCCTGACCAAGGGTATCGTTTCGGCGCTGGATCGTTCGCTGCCGAATGAAAACGGTCCCGACATCCGGCACCTCATCCAGACCGATGCCGCCATAAATCCCGGTAATTCGGGTGGTCCGCTGCTCGATTCCGCGGGCCGACTGATCGGGATCAATACAGCAATCTATAGTCCTTCCGGGGCATCGGCTGGGATCGGCTTTGCCGTGCCGGTCGATACGGTCATGCGCGTTGTGCCGCAGCTCATTTCCGAGGGGCGCTATACGCGGCCCAGCCTTGGCGTTGAAAGCGATGACGATATAAACGACCGGCTCAAGCGCGCCTCGGGGATCGAGGGCGTTTTTGTCCTGCGGGTCGATCCTGGGTCATCTGCAGAGCGCGCCGGTCTGGTTGCTGCCCAGCGCACAAGACGCGGGGTCGCTCCAGGGGACATCGTCACCGCTTTGAACGGCAAACCCGTTTCCAGAGTCGGCGATCTGCTAGCCCGGTTGGACGATTTTCGGGTCGGACAAAGCGTCGAACTTACGCTGATGCGCGGCGGCGAAGAGCGAACGGTTAGGCTCGAACTCGAACCGGGAAGCTGATGCAATAAGAAGGGCCAGTCCACTGGTAGGATCGGCCCTCACGGCTGCCATTAACCGGCGTTGATCGGGATCGTCTTGCGTCCCTTTGCCGCTTCTGCGGTGCGCGGAACCGTAACGGTCAGAACACCATTGCGGAAGGCCGCCTCGACCTTGTCCTCGTCGATCTGCGAGGGCAGGCCGATGCAACGCTCGAAGCGGCCATAGCTACGTTCGGAATAGCCGCGTTCCTCGTCGCTGGTTTCGGACTTCTTTTCGCCCCGGATCACCAGTTGGTGATCGTCCAGGCTGATTTCTATGTCCTTTTCCTCCATGCCCGGCAACTCGGCCGTGACACGAATTTCCTTGTCGTTCTCCGACAGCTCGACCCGCGGCCAGCCGAGGCTGCGCCCGATGGACGGCAGCGACGGCATGGAAAACCCGCGAAACATGTCGTCGAACAAGCGATTGATATCCCGATGAAGCGACATCACCGGATGATCGACCCGCTCCTCCTGCCGGGGAGCGATGTCTTGGCCCTGGCTTTTCCAGGGAATGAGATCGCGGATGGCCATCTCGACATTCCTCCTGTTTTCCGACTGGTTCAGGCAAGGCCCCGTCAAGCGGAGCAGGCGCGATTGCACCCACCCCGCCGAGGATTTGCCCGGTAATTGAGGCTTAGGCCGCCTTGTCTTCGGTCAGCTGCGGCGTGTCGTCATTGACATGATCGCGGCTTCCGATGGCGATCTTGCGCGGCTTGAGCGATTCCGGGACGATCCGCTGGAGCGAAATCGTCAACATGCCGTGCTCGTAGTCCGCATCGCGCACTTCGACATAGTCGGCCAGCTGGAACCGGCGCTCGAACGCGCGGGCAGCGATACCGCGGTGAACGAATTCGACACCGTCTTCGTCCTTCTCGCTCTTCTGTCCGGAGATGACGAGCTGGTTCTGCTGTGCAGTGATGTCGATTTCGTCCGGACGGAAGCCGGCCACCGCCAGGGTGATCCTGTAGCTGTCCTCGCCGGTGCGGACGATATCGAAGGGCGGGTAGCTATCCTGCGTCTCAGCGCGGAAGCTGTTCTCGAGCGCATCGAAGAGCCGGTCGAAACCGACCGTCGAGCGGCGATAGGGGGTCAAATCAAATGCAGTTCTCATTTCCAAATCCTCCTTGTTGAGCAATCTGGGCATGAGAGGCGCCGGGAACCAAGAGCCGACGCCCTCTGTCCAACCGGACCCGTTATGGCATCCGGTACTGACAAAATTAGGAAACGCGCAATTGGTTTCAAGACCCGATAAAAATTTTTTATCGTCTTTTTTTCAGTGCTTTGCAAGGAAAAACCAGGCACACCGATAGAGGTGCGCCTGGCCTTCTTCCAGGAGAGAATATGATTGAATGCAGTCTGTTTACGCGGTCAGCCGATCGCTGCTCCCGTGATCGGAAGTCCAGCTTTGCATCTGGTCCTTGAGCGCGAGTTTGAGCTTCTTCAGGCGTGCAATCAGAACTTCGTCAGGCCGGGGTCGTTTGCTTTCCAGCCGGATTTCGTCCTCCAGCCGCGCATGTTCGCGTGAAAGATAGTCCAGATACCTGTCGTTCATTATCTCCTCCTCTCTCATTCGACCGATTTTCCGATGTTGCCGCGTTTGAAGCCTGCCTCGCCCAGAACGGCGTGTGCAGGCGCCCGGGCAGCACTGCCGCCAGCGGTGTGCTTGAGGATGGGAGAGCGCGGGGTCACACCGCGCTCTCCTCATCGGATCAGAAGTCCATCGCCGGCATCGGAGCGGCCGTGTCGTCCTTGGGCAGTTCGGCCACCAGCGCCTCGGTGGTGATCAGCAGCGAGGCGACCGAAGCCGCATCCTGCAGCGCCGTGCGCACCACCTTCGCCGGATCGATGACACCCGACTTCACCAGGTCTTCATATTCGCCGGTCGCGGCGTTGAAGCCATGGTTGTAGTCGTCGCCTTCGAGCAGCTTGCCGACGATATAGGCGCCGTCCTCGCCCGCGTTTTCGGCGATCTGGCGAGCCGGGACGCGCAGCGCGCGGCGAACGATGTCGATACCCGACTGCTGGTCGTCATTGGCGGCTTTGAGGCCCTCCAGCGACTTGAGCGCGCGCAGCAGGGCGATACCGCCACCCGGCAGGATGCCTTCCTCGACAGCAGCACGGGTTGCGTGCAGCGCGTCGTCGACACGGTCCTTGCGCTCCTTGACCTCGACTTCGGTCGCACCGCCGACGCGGATGACGGCAACGCCGCCAGCCAACTTGGCCACGCGTTCCTGCAGCTTTTCACGGTCATAGTCGCTGGTTGTGGTCTCGATCTGGGCGCGGATCTGGCTGACCCGGGCGTCGATGTCGGCCCGGTTGCCCGCGCCATCGACGATGGTGGTGTTGTCCTTATCGATGATGACCTTCTTGGCCCGGCCGAGCATGCCGATCGTGACATTTTCCAGCTTGGTGCCGAGTTCCTCGCTGACCACGTTGCCGGCGGTGAGGATGGCAATATCCTCCAGCATGGCCTTGCGGCGATCGCCGAAGCCCGGTGCCTTGACCGCCGCGACTTTGAGGCCGCCACGAAGCTTGTTGACCACAAGGGTTGCCAGGGCTTCGCCTTCGACATCCTCGGCGATGATCAGCAACGGCTTGCCCGACTGCACGACCTGTTCGAGCAGCGGAATCATGGCCTGCAGGTTCGACAGCTTCTTCTCGTGGATGAGGATGTAGGGATCCTCGAGTTCCACCTTGAGCTTTTCGGCGTTGGTCACGAAATAGGGCGAGAGATAGCCGCGATCGAACTGCATGCCTTCGACCGTTTCGAGCTCGGTTTCGAGGCTCTTGGCTTCCTCGACCGTGATCACGCCTTCATTGCCGACCTTCTCCATCGCTTCGGCGAGGATGCGGCCGACCGTTTCGTCGCCATTGGCGGAAATCGTCGCGACCTGCGCGATTTCGCTGTTGGCGGACACCTTCTTGGCGTGGCTTTCGAGGTCCTTGACCACGGTGCCGACGGCGAGGTCGATACCGCGCTTCAGGTCCATCGGGTTCATGCCGGCGGCAACTGCCTTGGCACCTTCGCGCACAATAGCCTGGGCCAGAACGGTGGCCGTGGTCGTGCCGTCACCTGCCTTGTCGTTCTGCTTGCTGGCGACTTCGCGCAGCATCTGCGCGCCCATGTTCTCGAACTTGTCCTTGAGTTCGATTTCCTTGGCGACAGTAACGCCATCCTTGGTGATACGAGGGGCACCGAAGCTCTTCTCGATCACCACGTTGCGGCCCTTGGGGCCGAGAGTTACCTTGACCGCATTTGCAAGCGTATCTACGCCGCGGAGCATGCGATCACGCGCGTCCGACGCAAATTTTACTTCTTTCGCAGCCATCTGGCCTGCTCCTTTCTCTTCTTTCGATTGAACCGAAGATCGGGTTGGTTGCTTACGCCGCCTTCTTGAGCTCGGCGGTAACTTCGATGATGCCGAGGATGTCGCTCTCCTTCATGATGAGCAGATCCTCGCCATCGATCCGCACTTCAGTGCCGGACCACTTGCCGAACAGGATGCGGTCGCCCGCCTTGACGGCGAGTTTCACCAGCTTCCCGGCATCGTCACGCGCACCCGAGCCGACAGCGACGACTTCGCCTTCCATCGGCTTCTCCTTGGCGGTGTCAGGGATGATAATGCCGCCGGCCGTCTTCTCTTCGGCCTCGATGCGGCGAACCAGCACGCGATCGTGCAAAGGTCGGAAATGCATGCATAACCTCCATTACAAAGCGAAATGACTTACAGCGCCTCCCCCGCATGATCGGCAGGAGGCATTTCGCGATCTAGTTTTGCCGAAAACGGCTTCAAGAGGTCCAAATCGGATTTTTGGCACTCGCCAGTTGCGAGTGCCGACGGGTTTTTTCCGTATGCCTTTTCAGGGTCTTGACGGTCCAAAATAGACTCACAAAATATCCCGAGCGGAACAATCCGCGGTGAGTGATGAGCGGCAAGGCAGAAAGGAGGAAGTTCCCATGTCGCAACCATTCGCACGCTATTTGCATCCCTTCGATGTAGCGCATCATCCCGCGCTTGAGCCCGAAGTGAAGCGATCCATCCTGGCTTCCTGGGCATCTGATCGGCATGCCGTCGAAAACCAACCTGCGATGCGCCAGCCCCCCGAACTCAAAGGTCCGGTTTGCGTTGACGACGTATTCGCGGCGCTGCGCTCTCTCGACGGCCTCGACAGCCAGCCCACGCTGCAATGACCGATCGCGCTTTCCTGGTTCAGCTGGACGGATACGGGCTGACCACGGCAGAAATCTGCTATTTCATGCCGGATCACCCCTCGCTCTTGCAGATCTATGCCTGGCAGGAATACGACGCAGCACCGGATTTTCCGGTGCTGTTCGACTTCCTCGCGCATTGGCGGCGCGAGATCGAAGCGGAGATCAGGTCAGTCCGTATCGCCCACGAAAAGATGATACGTCCTGCAAGCTGGCGCTCTGCCGACGGGGTGATTTCCTGGGAGTAGTCCTGCCGGGCGATTGCGCCTGCAGGCTCGGATTGATGCTTATGGAAATGGAATGCTACCCAGAAATCTGGCAACCTTCGCCCACTTGATTGGCAGCTTTCCCATTTTCTCGCACTGAAATCTGCCAGTCGGTGTCCGGCCAAATCATTCATTGAAGCGGCAAGCTCGGAATTTATGCGGGCCTAGCTGCGGGCCCCGGCACCGGATGGGAACAGCTTTCTGATTAGGCTGCAATAAATTGAGCGATCAGCGACGTAGCTTTTTCGGGACTCGAAATTGATTCTGCGGCTCCGAATGACGCGGTCGACTTTTGTCTGCTTTGCGCCCTAATTTCGGTCACTTGCTTAGCTCCTTTCGTCACCTGAAAGCTGCCGTTCGGTTATGACGATTAGAGGGTGGCTATGCCGCCTAGTTTACAAATCTATCAAAAATGGTTTGCATATGCGCGCGCCGGCTCGGTCAGCCTGTTTGTCCCCCCACCTCGGGGACCATGCGACCATCGCCACCATCTGCGACCGCTCCCCGCTCCCGGCCAAAGCGCTGTGGGCCCCGGGCGCGGGACAAGGACCAAACTAGCAGCGCTCGGCGTCTCACGGATCAGCTACGGCGGCCGCCCGTGGGAGGCGGGGATGGATTGACTGGACAAACAGGCGAAGGAGGCATTGGGAGGCTAGGCACCTGCACGTACGACCCGCTGGGCGCCGGCCTGGTCGAGAAGCATGGAAGTACCGGGACGGCGGGTAAGCGCCGCCCCTGTCCGGCCATCAGCGCGCGGTGAGGTCGCCGATCTGCATGAACGGCCCTTCGCATGCGGCCCGCACGTCACCGCCGATCTCGATTTCGCCCGGTTCCAGACCGCGTTCGCCGCCCGTCACGGTAATCTGCGAACCGAGCGCGATGGTCTGCGAGCCGTAGGAAAGCGCGCGGTCGGTCGCGCTGACCGGACTGCTGCGCGGGAACAGCAGGACCCATTCGCTACCGCCGATCGCGATGCCCAGGCACTTGCCCTTGGCGATGAGCCTGCCGTCCTGAACAGCGGCGGGCATTTCAGCGGGCTCGGCCCGGTTAATGGCGACGAGCAGCGGGTTGCCGGCCGGGGCGGCACCCGGGCCGGCCGTCCCGTCCGGACCGCTCGTCGTATCGGGTCCTTCTGACATCGCACGGTTCCCTTCAGCGGGTGCACACGCGGACAGAGCGAGCGCGGCGGCGGTAGCAATGGCTGATTGGAGCATGGTCACGACCCGGTCTTGATGCGAACGAACTGGTGATCGTCGACGTAGTCTATCGGCATGTGGATGAAATAGCAGTCGGTGACGGTGCCCTTGGTCTTGTCTTCGGGCAGGCAGGGCCGCTTCTTAGTGGTCCCGTCCGGATTGGTGACGGTAATGGTGTTGACCGCCGACAGGATGCCGGCAGCCTTGACCTTGTAGTCGTACGTGCTGTCGGTGAAAACGGCGGCCCCGCTGTCGCCGGGGAAGCCGATGATGTCCTGGTTGGAATCGCCCACCTGGATCCAACCCTTGGCGTTGCGATAGGTGTACCAGCCATGCGTGATCTTCCCGCAGGTGAAACCGGTCGTGCGCCCGCTCTTGCAAATTACTTGGCCCACGGTCTGGTCGTAATACCCGTGCGTGCCGGTCACGGTAAAGTACCCCGAACTGCCCGTCGCCGTGACTTGGTTGTCGCGATTTTCATAACCGTCGAGGACGATCTTGTTGTCTTCGTACCAGACGTAAGGGTCCGGTCACCAGGCCGGTGATGACGTGGCCCTGGTAATCGTACTTCGTGCCATACGTGTAATGTTCGAAAGTCGGCGCGGAAAGGATCGAATGGTTGGGGTCGGTGGCGGACGTACGCAGTTTCCCTGAAAGCCCTCTTTCGGCGACTTCTGCCGATCGGCGCCGAACTCGGCAGGAAGTGGCCTACCCAGCCAGTCCGCCTCAGGTCTAAGAACCCTAAGAGCCGCCATACCATTGCCGACCTCATAGCGGGCAATCGAGCGCATAGATCTTCGACTTCGCGATATTCGGACTAGTTAAGTGGTACAGCGCCTCAGCTCCCGGCTGAAGCGAGGTGAGAGTTTACTCTTCCGCCGCAAGACACGGACCATGGTCCTGCTATTCTCGATGGCCTCAAGCGGGTTTCGCACCAGTTACAGAAGATCGGCTTCGAGCCCGGGTGCGATGCGCCCTATCCGGTCTGAAGCATGCAGGAATTTGCACTGCCGGTGGTTGCGCTTCGTAGCGCCTGTGGCGCCGATCTGCCCGTTGGAATGGACGCCCCTACCACCCGTGCAGATGGTTCTCACTTACATGTCTCACACAGGCTCGAAGAACATTCACTGCTTCACTGCTTGAGCCAATGTTGAAACCTAGCTTTACTACTGTTTTCTCCAGCTGCCATCCGAGGTCGAGCACTTGAGAGCGAGAGAGGGCGTCTAGAAACGACCCTGGGACTTCCCCTGAGTAGCCGGTCGGTCCATAGATCGCAGAAAACCGCGCAGCAGACTTGAAGTCATCGAAGCTATAATAGATTGGGTAAGTTGCGCCTGCTAATCCTGCCTTGCTTTTTGCACTGCTCTGGAAGTCTATCAACGTACTACCGCTCGGTTGTAGGAAGATCCGGATGGTGCTCTCACCATCCTTCCCGCTATAACTGCTCGCGGCGCTGCAACCGGATGGCATCTCGCTAATTCGCCAGTCATCGGATGTCACCCAAGACCCAGCGCCCCATCCGGCGCTGCTCGTTCCTGCAACTAAAAGCGCCAAAATGGCTCGGCAAACCAGTTCCGCACGTGGGCGCGATTGTCCACCTCGTGCAACGCATTCTTTCGGGATGGACCTCGCAGTACGTGCTGCCTGAGACGAGTTTGCTTCCACGGATGATCCTAAAATGAATGACCTGATGCCTATCGATACACGACCCCGGAGCGCAAGCTGGTATGGGCACTCGGCCTAACGCAAATAACTACTGAAGCGACGCGAAGCCCGACGGCCATGCTGTCGGCATATCGGGCCGGCCAACAGTTTGTGGATTAAGCCGCATCCTTCCGCCCTCACCCTCGCTCGGCGCACTGAGAAGAGGTCTCCGCTCGCCAGAAAGACCCGATAGGGCTGCCTTCCGCAACGGAAATGGCCTGGGTCTGTTGAAAAGATGCTACATTAGCGAATGTAACACCGAGAAACTGCCATGATGCAAAAACGCTATTCAAGGCTCGCCGCCGTAATGCTCAGTCTTGTGGTGGTCAGCCGCGCGACAGCTAGCGAGATCCCTCTCTCATGCTCGAACGCCAGAACCGCTGAAATCCAATGCGTTGAAAGCTGCGACGTCCTGCAGCGTGACTTCACCCCTGTCGAATTAGAGGTCAGCCAGACAACGCTCGAGATTTGCGCCTATTCAGCTTGCTTCGCAGGCGAAGTGAAGAGCCATCTCATAGTAGGTGGGCATGCCGTGTGGTCCGCGATTGTGACCCGTGAAAACGAGGTGGGTCCAGACCAAGGCGAGCGCCTTACGGTGATGCTGGATCGATCCCGCTCGCTGGCGGTCATGCTTTGGGGGAGTTTCGCGCAACCTCTCAGTTGTGGACCCGCACAAGCGATTGCTCGCTAGTTCCCGATGCTCAGTCTTTTTATGATCTGTTCGCAACTTGCCCTCAATCAATCAGCGCGATACGTCCGTCTTCACGACGCGCGCTCGGGGTAAGCAAAGCAGATGCAATTGGCACTCTTATTGCTGGCGGTAACACCTGCCGCAGCCCCCACCGAGATCGGGCCACTTACCGTGAAGTCTGCAGATGGCAGCCAGGTTGTCCTCGGCGAGACTCTGAGCACTGCCCAAACCTACGAGGCTGTGTTCGTTCAGGAGACTTATCCCGTCTCTTTGGATCTCCAGGTACGCCGAGCCATTGCCCCTGAACCGTTCCAGATTATCGATGCCGACGAGTCTAATCGCTCCATTCGAATCAAGACCACTGAGCTGGGCGGATTTCGGTTAAGGCAGGCCGCAGCCTCGGTAACGCCCGCCGTGACCGCTTTGCGCCGGCGCTGCACCCGCGCCATGGCTTACCTCGATCTCGACTACTCGGATCAAGATATCGCGGAAGCGCCCGAGACGTTTGCGAACGATGCCTCCTGCCCGGGAGCTTCCTACGCGGATCCCTTGCGCACGCTCATTCTGGAGGGCCTTTCGAAGAGTGGGCTTCGCTTGTGGGCGACCACCTCGCCAGATCCGCGCTGGAAGCATCACGAGGTGATCGCCGCCAACGGCCAACTCACTTCAACTTTTGCCGGTCAGCTTACCCTTCCAGTCCTTTATGCTTCCTTCGCCGCGCCAATTACCGCGGAACTGGACCGGATCGCTTGGTATGAAATTACTAGTGACGGGGCCGTCAGAAAGATCGGCGAGAGTGCTTGGCGCGTCCCCGCACCGTAGCGCTATCAGAAAATCCACAGCTTTCACGGAACCGGAAAGAGGGCGTACATGTACCGGATCGCATTTCTCGGGCTTGCCAGCCTGTCTGCATCAGCCACGATTGCACAGACACCAGCAACCCAGACAGCTGACCTTGTGGAACGAGCGGAGCGGGTGGAATGCCCGATGTTCGATCGAGACATGATTTTCGTCGCTTCCGATGAGGAAATTGAGGCGGAAGAGAAGCGTGTAAGCGACCTATGTATGAAGCGGTTTGACGCACTCCAAGCCGCCGCCAAGAGCGCGGATCTTGATGAGGAGACATCCCACCGGCTCAGTGCGGCCTACATCGAGACTTCGATAGCCCATGGCCGCAATCTCGTAGAGACCGGAAAACCGGCCGAGGCGCTAAATGTGCTTGGAAGCGGCTATCAGCAAATGATGGCCCACTTTGACAACGGAAGTCACTACCACACGCTGTTCGAGAACTTGCCGCTGTTCTATGAACTTCACCGGGCGCTAGCTTTGACTGGGAGGGCGCCGGAGGCAGCAGGCACCTTGACCAACGCCCGGCAGCTAGTTGACCAAGCCCTTGAAGCGAACAAGACGCCTGACCATCCGAACGGCTTTCTAATCAGGTCCACCTTACGGACAGCCTATCAGCTCGAGAAGAATCTTGGCATTTTCTGGTCCGAAACCAGTGCCGATATCGCCGCACAAGGGCGCCGCGAAGGGGCGAGCAAGGCCCGGGCTTACGCCTTGGATGCACTTAATCGCTGGTTGCTGCTCGCGGACAGCGACATCGGCACCGTGAAGACACCAGCGGTAAAGACCAGCCCGGATGGTGCCGAAGCACTACGCGAGATAGCCCGCGTGCAGTTCGCAGCAGGCGATAAGCAGGGTGCCTCGACAAGTCTCGCAGCAGCCGTCGATCGGGTTTGCACGCCGCCGAATGCAAACGACCGTCGCGCGGCGATGTGCAAAGACGTGCGCGAAGACCAGCGGATACTGGCTGGCTCGGTCAAGGGCGACATTTCGCCGAAGGGTCGTTTCCAGATGGCGGCAGAAATTGCCGAAATTCAAGGAAGAGCAATCGGAAACGCGAGCGGTGCGAATGCCAGGGTGCGCCAAGCGCTCGATGCACTCTGATGGCGTTCGAGCCACGGAGCCAGACTGAGGTGGAAAAATGAGAACAAGCATGGCGGTGATCGAGGCCAGCCCAGACAAACTGTCCTGAACCGGATTGACACGCGGCCGAGGGGATGACCTCCTTTGTAGCCCTCCTCGGCCCGGGCATGAGCGGGGAGAGCCTTGGGGCATAACCAGTCAAGTCGACGTTTCAAAAGATAAGCTGATCCTGTTGACCCCGACAGGTTGTAGACCGAATGTCCCGCTCGCCTGCGCGGCGCTCCGCGCGGCCGGGGCTTCACTCAGTGGCATGGATCGCAATCGTGACCGTCACAGAAAATTGCCGCTCACCGTCAGGGCCAGAGACGGTTATCAAACGCGAGCCGTCGGCCAGGAATTTCTCGGGTTCTTCGCGCATAGCCTCACCGAGGCGCACCAGAGCCTCGTGTTTGGCCGCCGCAAGGTCGGGAAAGTCGTAGCCAACGTTGTCGGCGCCTTCGCCGTCCATTGCGAAGAAGTATCTCGGCACGCGTTTATCCCACTGCGGCGGTAGCCTGCTTCGGCAAATGAGGAGCGCGACCACCGGTTTGCACCGAGAACGGCCGTCCTCAAGCCCGGTTCCTGTGTCCAGAACAATGTGCTCTCCTGTCGCTGCTCAGGCCGCACGCAGCTGATAACGGGTCCGCCGCCGCGGACCGGAGCGGTGCTGCGCGTCCGCCAGGATCCCTGTCCCGATGACCTGCTCCACCCCAGCAGGCGACTTAGGGACAGCACTGCCCACCGGCGGGTGCTCTGGACCAGTGCTTTGCGTGGATTGCGCCGATCAGGCTGGTGGGTGGCACAATCTCCCCAGCGAGCGGCGCAAACCTGGCCCTTGCCTCGATTCCCGCGCTTGCGGGACGCGAGGGATGGTCCGGCAGCGACCGTTTTCCGACCAGGGGCCGAATGTAACTCCAAGGAGCATCACATGACCACATCGTACAAGATCGCAATCATCGTCGGTAGTCTGCGTCGCGGGTCAGTGAACCGCAAAGCAGCACTGGAGTCGGCGCGGTTAGCTGCCGATGGTGTCGCGTTTGATTTCGTCGATATCGGTAACCTGCCGCTTTATGATGAGGATCTCGAACCTGCAGATGCTCCCCGCAGTGGACTCAATTCAGAGAACAGGTAGCCGCGGCTGACGGCGTGCTTTTTGTGACGCCAGAGTACAACCGCTCGGTACCGGGCGCGCTCAAGAACGCCATCGGCGTCGGGTCGCGGCCTTATGGGGCGAGTGCCTGGATCAAGAAGCCCGCGGCGGTGATGAGCGTTTCGCCCGGTGCAATCGGGGGTTTCGGGGCCAATCATCACCTGCGCCAGTCGCTCGTCTTCCTCGATATGCCGGTACTCCAGCAGCCGGAAGTTTATGTCGGCGGCGCGTACGATCTCTTTGATGAAACCGGCAGACTGAAAAACGACGACACTCGAAAGTTTTTCAAAGGCTTTATCGATGCCTTTGTCGCATGGATCGACCGCGTGGGCGCCTCGCATTAGAACAACCCTGCAGTGAGCGTCGTAGGGGCAGAGTAAAAGCTGGAACGACCCTTCGCATGAAGGAGCCGACAATGCCGAGAACGGCCGCCCTCTTCATCGGTCATGGAAGCCCGATGAACACGCTCGAATTGAACGGGTACACCGGGGCGTGGCGAGCGTTTGGCGCGACACTGCCGAGACCCTGGGCCATCCTGGCGATTTCAGCCCACTGGTATTTCGGAGCAACGGCCGTCACGGCGATGGCGCGCCCGCGCACCATTCATGACTTCTACGGTTTCCCTCAGGAGCTGTTCGCATTCGACTACCCCGCGCCGGGCGATCCCGATCTGGCCGGCGAAATCGTGGAGACAATCAAACCTGAGTGGGTCGGACTGGATCAGGACCAATGGGACCTCGATCACGGGACCTGGTCAGTGCTGGCGCACCTCTATCCCGCTGCCAATATTCCCGTAGTTCAGCTCTCGCTAAATGCCACGCGAGCATTTGATTATCATATCGATCTTGGCCGGCGCCTCGCCAGTTTGCGGGACAAAGGAATAATGATCCTCGCGAGCGGCAATATCGTCCACAACCTGCGTTCGCTCCGGTGGAACGAACCGGATCTCGGCTTCGATTGGGCTCGGCGATTTGACGATGCGGTGTCGGAGCAACTGGTTCGCGAGCCCGCTGACATACTCAGACTGACAGCGCATCCCGACTTCGCGGCCGCAGTGCCGACGCCCGATCATTTTCTGCCGATCTTGTATCTGGCCGGGCTGGCCTCGGAGCAGAAATCGGCTCTGGAACCGGTTGTACGCGGGCACTCGATGGGCTCAATTTCCATGGCGTGTTACGGTCTTGATGCGAAGATCGAATTGCGAAAGGACCCCACCTGTGCAGCCCGTCTTCCTGCGGGTGTTTCCCCGGAGCAATCCAACATGTGATCGACGAAGCGTGACTGCTAAAGCGCTTAGACGCCGAGCATTGACCGCTCTGATCAAGGAATACGCGTACTTGGGGCGACGGCTGCCAGGCCGAAGGGGAACCTCGCGGAAAATCCCGGAATGCAAGCATAATCATCCCAGCATGATACTTCCTGTTCGCCTGGCCTGTTTCAATCCGCGACTACGAAACCGACCTCGACAGTAGCACCATGGGATTGATTACCGCTCGCTTCGGCCGGATCATTCGTGATGGGTTTGTCATCGATGGTTTGACCACCTTTTCGCGGGAAATTCCGGTAGCGGCCTTAGCGTCGGCAAATTTGTCTCATGTCTGCGTCAATTCGCCTTGTGCACCTAGCGCTAACAGGTGGTAGCCTAGGCGGTCGGAGCTGGCGCCCGTTCGCAAGGTGCGGGTGTCCGCATTTGGCGAAGCAATACCGCGACATATCCTACGGCGCCTCTGTTCTCAGCGGTCGGAACTTCCCAGAAACGGTTTGCCGCAGCCCCCTAAGCACTGCGGGGAAATGCGACAGTCAGGCACGCTCCCTTTCCATTCTCACGGGGGCCGGCGGTGAGAGTGCCCTGAAGCTGCGTCGCGAGGGAAGTGATCACCCGCATACCCAGACCGGCCGTTGACGCGTATGGATCCAAGCCTGCAGGAAGGCCCCGCCCTTCGTCGCAGACGATTAGCTTATTGAGGTCGTCGCTGATGCGGAAGGTCACATCGATCATTCCAGACCCGTACTTCGCCGAGTTTGTAACGAGTTCGTTGGTGATCAGACCAATGGCCTGAATGGAGTTCGCGGGGACAACACCCTCGTCTCCATCGACAACAATCTGCCGATCAAGGACCGAGCCCAGATCATCGCAAAGGCGCCGCAAGAAGGCTATGAACGATACCTCCTTGTCGCCGTCGGCATAGAAATGCCGGTGGACCTGGGCTACTGAGGCAACGCGATTTGCCGCCGATTTAAGGTGCAAAGAGCCATCGCCCACATCGCTCGACCGGCTTTGCATCTTGAGCAGCCCCGACACGAAATGAAGGCTGTTCATCACCCGGTGATCTATTTCTCTCGCCGTCGCCTCTGCGAGTTCGTCCATCGTGCTGCGCAGAAGGCCATGGCGGCGAAGCGGAAGCGATGACAACCGGCGTTCCTTCCGACCAGCTGTAAGCCTGCCCACCAACTTATCTTGCCCGGCGGGGTTCGACGCGCTGGCCGGATACGGTGCTCCGAGGCCGAACGGCGTCTTTCCGTGCTTCCCTGACCGAAAGCAGTCGGTCGGCAATCGGCCCACTTCCAGGCGTTGGATCGAGTCCTACTACCGCACTCACGGGACGCATCTAACTGTCATCAGGGCGCTCAATTTTTGTTGGGAGAGTCCAGCATGAGCCCCTTGAAGCGCCCCCATCTAACTCAGATGGGAGTTGAAGCTGCATTCGCTGCCGATAGCTTCGCTGCGAACGACTCTGTCTGCATCTTGCCCTTAGGGTGACACTTCTTGTGAACAGCCGCCCCATTCTCGAGCGTCGTGGGACCACCTTTTGAGTGCTCATCGACGTGATGGACTTCCACGTCGTGCCACAGCATGTCGCCATCGCACACTAGACACCTTTTGGACTGACGATAGAACAGAACGCTTCTCTCAAGCTCGCCGTAAAGGCGAACGGGGTCCTTGACCTGCAGCGGCTGAAGGCTCGCCAGCATCTTCTCCTGATAGAAGCGGTGCCGCAGTCCGATGGTCTCACCGCGATCCGAGTTCACTCGCGTCCATTGCGCGTATCGTGTCCAATACTCGCTCGGGACTGGATCGCTCTTGGTGAGGTTCCCTTCCGAGATGGCGGCTAGGAACTTGTCGAGCGCCTCCGGAAGCCGCGCTTCCCAGTTCCGCACATAGTCGTCCCACAGCGCATCGGCGAGCAGTACCAGGTGCATCGCGTCGTGTCCGCGCAGTTTAGCGTGATTACCGTGCTGGATCAGCTGGGCTAGCTTGTCGAGAATGGCAAGAAGGCGAGCCGCGTCCTCGGATTCCTGCTGGAAATCAAGGTTCTGGTAGTAGAAGTCGTCAACCGCCGCGGCGTTGATGTCGCAATAGCTGTCCGCTCCTTTCGCGCGGCGATTGAAGAACAGCACCGCTATCTGCGCAGCAAGCTGGCGCGTCTTGCCGCGGTCCTGCCCGGGCTTCATTCCCAGCGAACGCACGAAGAAATCATGACCTGGATAGCGAGCGATTTCGGGCTTGCCCCCGAGGCGTAGAATGAAGTCCGTAAAATTGCCGGGCAGCGCATCGCGCCGTTCCTGCGCGCTCAACGGCACACCGCCTTGCAGCCGGACGAACAGGTCGCGCACCTCATTGGCGTCCTTCGTTTCGATCCTCGCAACCGGGATCGTCGTCTCAAGGAAGCTCTTCTTGAGATCGTCGCTCAACGCGTCGAAATTCTTGTTTGCCCAAGGGCAGGGCTGGTCGCGGAGGAAGCTTGGAAACTTCGCCGTCTCAGCATCGGCTACCGGATCGAAGAGCTTGAAGGCCCCTTGAGCGAAATCGCTCAGCGCATTGATCCGCTGCTGGCCATCGATGACCTCCAGGCCTTCGCTCTTCATGCCGGCAATGTTGGTGGAAATATGGTGGAGATAGATGCGCGGGAGCGGGTATCCGCGAAGGACCGAGTCGATCAGTTTCTTCTTTTGCGCGCTGCTCCACACGATGCCGCGCTGATATTCCGGATTTGCCTTCAGCATCTGCGCCTTGTGCAGATCGACCAGGTCTTCAATCGTCATGGTCTCCGATTTGGCTTTCACGATTCCCCCTATCGCCCTCGGCGTTGTATTCCTAATCGATCTGCCTGCTCACCAGCGATCGACGAACATTGCTTCGATTTTCCTGAGCGGCGCAGGCAGCGAAGCCCCCTGGCAGGTCATGCCCAAATAGGTCGCCGCGCGGGTGGCGCCCACGTAGAGGTATTTCTCGAACAACTCCGGCTCGCTCGCTTCCAGCCGGTCAACGTCGATGAAGAACACCGCCTCGAACTCCAGCCCCTTGATGTGCTCGATCTCGAACACGCGCACATCGTTGTCGCGGCCCATCACCTGCCCGCCGGGGCAGGCGACCGCCTTGATGTTTCGGGCGCCCAAGGCCTCGTCGAGCGCACCGGCCAGCGACGCGAGTTGCTCGCCGCCCTCCACCAGCACCGCAATCGACGGCATCTTGCCCAGCGAATCCTCGATTTCGAAGATGCGGTCCGCCACCCATCGGACGAGATCGTCGCCGCCAAGCCCGGTTTGCAGCGCTGGCGGAACGCCCTCGTTATCCATGTGCTCCGGCAGGCTGGCCAGCGCGGCGTCCTCGTCCGCCGAAGCCAGCGCCCGCGCCAGTTCGTTGAGCCGCCGGCTCTGGCGGTAGGCGATCGTGATCGGCTCAATCTCGATGCCGGGGCTGACCCAGGCAAGCTGGTCGCGCGAGCGGCTGCCCCACAGCGTCAGGCGCTGGTTGAAATCGCCGCAAGCGAAGAACGATTCGGTATTCGGGTTGGCCAGCGCCGCCATGCAACCGAGCTGCACGGGCGAGAAGTCGGTCGCTTCGTCGACCAGTATCTGGTTCCGCTGCAGGTCGCGGATGGTTTCGAGGATCGGCGGAAGGGTATCGCCGATCTGGCGCATCAGCGTCCGGTCGGACAGCAGAAGACGGGCGTTGCGCAGCATCGCCAGCAAGACAATGTCGGTTTCCAGAGGGGTGATCTCGCCGGCCGGGACGGTGCGCGTGATATACCACGTTCCGTCCGCCGACCGCTCGCGCCGGAAGGCCCGATACCGCGTCGGCACCGTACGGACGAAGTCGCGTGGCGCTCGCGTCAGGCGCCGCGCGGCGCGTTGCACGACGAGCGTCTCGCCGATCGCCGCGAGCGGCGGAAGCTCCATCCCTTTCGTTGTAAGCCAGTCCAGCACCTTGCCGTTGCGGCTGGTGCGGCCGACCGAGCGCTTCCTCGCTTCTGCAATCGCCTTGGCGCGGATCGCGCGAAGGAATGCGGCCTGCGCGATCGCCCGGTCGCCGCGCGCTACCAGCTCGTCCTCGTCCTCGCCGTCGAGATCGGCGTCCGCTTCGTCCTCGTCCTCGCTCTCCGCAGAGAGCGTCGCGACGAAGCCGAACAGCGCGTCGAGGAACGACCGGTCCTTGCCCAGCTGCTCCGCCAGCAGCTGGCGGAACTGATCCTGCGTCGTGGAGCGGATGTCCGCCGCCAGTTCCTTCAGCCGCTCCTCGAACCCGCCGAGCGCGAACAGCGTCGCCGGGATGGATCGCGTCGCGCCGCCGGCGAGTAGGTCCACCAGCCGTCCGCCGAGCGCGGCGTGTCCCGCGTCCTTCGCCCCTGCGACGGCCTCGGCATCTCGCGCCAGTTGACCCAGGAAGCTAGCTTGCTGGAACGCATCGAAATCGTCAAACCACTCCGCCTGGTTCCCGATGGTGCCCGGCTGAAGCACGTCAGCGGTCTTGTTCAGCACCAGCGTGCCCCCCGAAGCGGATTTCAGGATCGGCAGCTTGTTGCGCGCGAGTTCGGGGCGGTAATCCTCCCAGGTGTAGATGCGGCTGTTGGGCGCGGGCACGCCTTCGCGCGCGAAGGCTTCCTGCACATATTGCTTGAGCAGCTCGGTCGGCGTGAACATCAGCCACGATTGCGGATGCGGCAAGGCGGACGCTGCATCGCCCTCGATCAGCGCCTGCTCTTCGGGCTCGAGGAACGCGACATCGATCTTCTGCTTCAGCCGCCGGATCAGCGTGGTGGTCTTGCCGGTGCCAGGCGGCCCGAGGATCACCAGCCGGCTGTCCAGCGGCATGCGGAAGATGCGGTCCTGGAACTGGTCGAGCAGCGGCTGGTCGCGCAGCGCCATCGCTGTCAGCATGCGTCGTGTCAGGCCTTCGTGGACATTGGCCTCGGCCACCTCTTCCGCCAGCAGGCGGTCGAGCTCCGCCAGCATGTCGCCCGAATCGCTGGCCTTCGCCAGCAATGCACGGAGGGATGCGACCGTGAGAGGACCAAAGGTTTCGGTCTCGACAACCGTGTCGAGCGAATCCCATCCCTCTGCATCCAGAACGGGACGATAAATCGCCCGCTCAAGGACTTCATATGAGACGTCGCCTCTCGGCAACCGGATCTCGGTACCTCCACCCACTGGGAAGGCCGCCAGCCGTCCCATGGGCGCCAAGTAGCTGCACAACGTTACGCCGTAGTTACCGCCTGCGGAGGCGCGCGTAATGTAAAGCGTCTTTCGGTTACCCTGCTTATCCTTGACGAGAACGCGGGCGATCGCCGGCTCGTCACGCAGTTGGCGCCAGGCTTCCTGCATCTCGCCGTGCATGCGCTGGAGGTTCCCCAGCGCCTTCTCCATCGTCATCTGGTTGGTGTTGGCGATGGCGGTGATGCCGACCGGCCGGCTGGTCTTGAGCGACGTGTCCGCGCCCCCGGCGATGTTGGCGAACGCGTCCAGCGTCTCGGTAGCAAGCGATTCAAGCGCCGCCGAGCGGTCCTGATATTCCGTCATTCATCCCCCCCGATGCGTCTCTTCGCATCGTCTGTCAGTGAGAAGATAACGGGCCTATCTGTATTGTCACGTTGGATATTTCTCTTGGCCGTGACTTGCCTGTGCCACTGCCAGGCCGCGTAACATCGCTAAGCCAACTCCGCCCCCAAGGCGATCAGGTGCGCGTTGTGAGGGGAGGGGAAGGTCAGCAGCGTGAGGCCGCGCGCCAGCGCTTCCTTCGCCAGCGCCTCGGTCTTGCCGCCGGGGGAGGCGTGGGCGATCAGGATGGGGTCCGCCAGTGTCAGGATGTGGCGATTGCGCCGCGCGGCGCTGGCGACGGTGGTGCGGCGCTGGGTGGCTGGGAAGGGACTCAGGATTCGCGCACGGCCGGCGGCCCCGGCTTCCCGGATGGCCACGCCGAGCGGCTTCGGGGCCCGCCAGCCCTCGGCCGCGCGGGCGAGCATGACGATCGCTGGGGCCTGTCCGCGCAACAGGATGCGCAGCACGTCGCGCTCGACCGGCGTGTGAAAGCCGCCGATTTCTGGAGCGCTGGCGGGTGTGCGGGAATTGGCCCAGTCCCGCGCCTTGACGATCACGTCGCCGGGGCAGAATTGGGAGCAGAAGAAGGTGATGGATTCGCTTATCCTCCGGAGCGAAGGGGCCGCTTCAGTGGGCATCGACCTCTGAAGCGCTGAAATTCGATTGGGAAAATGTCGCGTTGAATTCTTGGACGCTCTGGATAAAATCCGCATCTATCCCTGTGAGTGCCTCATCAATCAGTTGATCAATCCTCTCGGTCACGTGGGAACATGCCGGCAGAAAGTAATTACCTTTTCGCCCCTTGTTATCCTTGTATACGTAATTGCTCTCTAGACACTCCTTCAGCTCGGCTCCGATTTCCGCTAATGCTGACTGATAATCGGGCGCGATGGCGTTCGCTGACAGCGGAAACGACTCGATCAGCCATTTCTTCAGGTTAAATCCGTCGGACGCGACCGCCCACCACCAGTACCCAAGGGAACTGCAAAGAAGGGCAAAGGTCGCGTTCGCTTCATCTTCGCTTTCAAATTGAAAGCCAATCGTCCTCGCCGGAACCCCTGCACGGCCGCGCTCATCAGTTGTCGGGGGGATCGATCTCCAAGCTGGAAACCAATTGTAAGCCGTCCCTGCGACGAACACCGCATTCCTCGGGAACCGCGGCGCCTCACTTGCCAAGGCTGTTGCCGAGATGGAACGGCCAAGTTGGATGCCGAGTGGCCGATTGAGCGAGAGCAAGTAGGCCAATCCGGCCGCCTGGGCGTCATTCGCGACCTTTGGAATGCGCTGCGCGATGTCACCTGAAAACAAGGCATAGACCAGCCCGTCGAAGAGAACCTCTCTCCGCTCAAAACCCCAACGCATTAGGGACGTCGTATGGAACGTACGGTCATCCGCGCTCTGTGAATGCCAAAGTCCTATTGAGCAGCGAGTTCGAACATCATTCCCGAATAGCGAACTGGGAATTCGGTCGTAGTGCGACCAATACCAACTGCCCGATGCCCGAGCAATGATCTGTCGCAGTGACATGAATGGACGCTTAGTGGAGAAGGCCACCGAGAGAGGCAAGATCAAGCCCATGGAACTATTCTCTGGTGACGCGATCGCCAATGATCTCTCTACAAAGAGAGTATAAAGGTCCTCATCTCGACTCCAAGTATCGAGACAAGTGTCATATTCATCAAGAAGGGCTTTACGCGAATTATTGGGGTCGATCTCAACGTAAGGTGGATTGCCGATGATGACCGAGAAGCCACCGTCTTCCACGATTTCGTGAAAGTCGATAACCCAGTGGAATGGCTTTTGACTCGCGAGCCAGTGCTCCTCCCACATTTCAACATCACCTAAGACAGGTCGCCTCGGCGCATATAGGTCCACGAAGAGCTTGTTGAGACGTTGCTCCAATGCCCCCATTTTCTCGCGAACTGCCAATTTGTCCGCAGATGTGACGCTGCCTCCCAACTCTGTCTGCTGCCGTCGAAAAAGCCTCACAACGCTATCCAGATCGTCGGCCTTGGCCTGGATGTCGGCTAACGAATCGTCGAACTGGAGTCCGGCCTTCGTTGACTTGTCTAGGGCATCCTTGATGCTTTTAAATCCCAGCACCGAATTGCCGGCTCGAATGTTGAAATCGATGTCGGGCAGCGGCTCGATCTGGTCGGCGCTTTCAAGCTGCGCGGCGAGCTTCAGGAACAGGCGGAGCTTACAGATCTCCACCGCCTCATCCATGATGTCGACGCCGTAGAGATTGTCGAGAATGATCGATTTGTAGATGAAATAGGGACGGCTGGGGTGGCGGGCGATGCGCGCCAGCACCTCGCGGAAATCGGAATAGAGCTGGCGCGGGCCGCTGCCCTCAGGAGCGGTCTGGACGAACTCCTCCATCCGCTCCAGGCAGGCGTCGTAGAGATCGTAGAGGATGTTGAGCGCGGCAAAGAGGAAGGCGCCGGAGCCGCAGGCGGGATCGAGCACCTTGACCGCCGAAATCCCCTTCCAGAAGGCGCGGACGAGATCGGGGCTTTCGGCAAACTGGATCGCGTCGAGCGCGAACTGGCGTATGTCCAGATTGTGGGTGATCAAGTCCTCGATCGCGCAAATCTCACCCGCAGCGGCCCTGGCCTTGACGCTTTCGTAGCGCTCGCGCCGCGCGACGACCTCGCGCCAGGTTTCAGTCGGCAGGCCTAGCTCCGCGCTCGCCGTTCGGTTCCAGTCGCCGCGCGCGGCAACGTCGCCGATGCCGGCCGCGATATTGTTCGGCAGCGGCTGGTCCGCGCCGTGCTTCACGGACTTGAAAATGTAAGTGTCCGGGCTCTCGGACAGCATCCGCCACACCGCCCCGCCGGGCTCGAAGGCGACCTTGTCGTGGCTCTCGGCGTTGCGGAACAGCCAGGGGATCACCGTGGAGCGGGTGATGTAATCGGTGATGTCCTCCTTGGTGTAGTACGCCCCCATCTGCTTCTGGTTGATGTACTTCTCGAAGATGTGGCCGAGCACGTCGGGGTTGATCTCGCAACCGTCGGCCCGCTCGATCGCCCGGGTGTCGAGCGTCCATTCATACTGGTCGAAAAAGGCGAAGATGGATTCGAACGCGGCATCGCCGATCTGGATCGTGTTGCCCTCGCCCTCCAGCGCGTGCGGCTCGAACAGGCCGCCGTTGAGATAGGGGATGTTGCCGATCAGCCGCGCGGTTTCCGCGTCGCGCGCGTCCTTCGGCGTGGCTAGGCCGCCGTGAAACAGCTTGAGCAGGAAGGCGCGGTAGAAGCTGTGGAACTGGTCCTGACCTTGCTCCGCACGGACTTTGGCGAGCCGGTTCTTGAGATAGTCGATGTCGCCATCGAGGAACCGCTTCTTCTGGATGAAATAGACGAACATCAGCCGGTTGAGCATCAGCGATGCGTACCAAGCCTTGTCCGCCGCGCTCGTCAGGCCGGTAATGAACCCCAGGAACTGGTCGTGCTGCTGCTTGAAGGCTTCGTAGAAGCGCTTGGTGATCCGCTCGCGATCGAACGCATCGCGCATGCGGACGGTCGCCCCCGCCAGCGTCAGGCCCTCTTCCTCTTCGAGCGAGAACGCGATGTGATCAAGCTTCTGGAGCAGCGGCTCGGGCGATTGCGCGGTGAGCCATAGATGCTCGCGGAACGCGGCGGGCTTGCCCTTCTCGCGCGCGACCCATTGCCACACCTGGCGGGTCTTAGCGGGGTCGGAGAAGATGATCAGGTGCTCATAGGCGAGCTTGGTGACTTCGCGCTCAATTCGCTGTCGCACGGGCCGCTCGGGAATGTCAGCGCAATGGAAAATGCGCACGCCGCGCTTCTCAGCCACCGGCTCGAGCGCAAAAGTGGCGCCTTCCGCCGTGACGGTTTCGCTGTGGCGAGAGGCGGGATTGTCCCACCCTAACTCGTCGACGAACAGGCGCCGGAAGGCGAAGTCGCGCAAATACTCGGTGGCTCGCGCCCGGTCGATCGGCATCCTTATTCCCCCTGCCCGCGCAGCCCCATCGAGCAGATCACCCGCGGCTCCTGCTCGGCTTGTTCTTCGTCCTGGACGATGCACAACCGCCCCTCGGCGCGCAGCGCGGTTACCAGCTTGGCCAAATCTTCGCGCGTGATCCCGGCCTTGAGCTGGCGGTTCAGCGTATCGGTCGCGGTCTGGTACATCGGGAAGCGATAGATTTCGTCCATCGCCCGCTCGACCTCGCGCACCAGGCTATCGGTGACGAACAGCGAGCGGGTGTCGCCGATGTCGCGCAGCCAGGCCTTGAGCCGGTCGTAGGTCTTGAACCGCGCGCCGGACGGGCGGCCGAGCGCGCCGTGGGTGGTGCGCTCTTCCTCCGCCAGATGCTCGACACCGGTTTTCACGATCGCGTGGTGCTCGTCCAGCCGCGCCAGCGGCGGTTCGTGGGGCGGACACTCGGCTGCGCGCAGGATGGTCAGCGGCGATTGCGAAATCACTTCGCCGGCGCGATCGACCCAGGCAAGCGAGTCGTTGTCGTCGGGCGAACGCACATAGACCAGCGCGCCTTCCGTCGCGCCCTCCAGCCGCGGCAGCGCCTTGGTAGCGTATACGACATCGGGCAGGTTCTCGACCGCCGCTTGCAGCGAGGGATCAGCGTCGATCGCGTTCTTCCAAATCTGGTACGCGTAAGACGCGAGGTCGATCTCGCCTTCGTCGTCTCCGTCGAGGATGCCCGCCTTCTCGCTGTAGAGATCGCGGATCGGGTTGTCGGTCTCGTCGTCCTCGAAGAAGGCCTCGTCGGAGCCGACCACTTCCTGATTTTCCTTCAGCCGGGTGCGCACGCGCTGGCGCAGCCGGATGATTCGCTCGACCCCGTCAGCTGGCAGGAAGGAATAGGCGCGGATCGTGTCCGCCTCCTGCCCGATGCGGTCGACGCGGCCGGCACGCTGGATCAGGCGGATAATCGCCCACGGCAGATCGAAGTTCACGATCACCGAGCAGTCCTGAAGGTTCTGGCCTTCGGACAGAACATCCGTGGCGATCAGCACCCGGAGCTCACCCTCGCGCGCGACGATGCCAGCCTTGTCGTTCGAGTGCGGGCTGAAGCGCCAGGCCAGCCGCGTCGGGTCTTCCGATTGGCCGGTCGCGGCGGCGATGTTCGTGATGCCCGCGCGGGCCAGGGCATCGGTGAGGTACCGCGCGGTGTCGGCGAACTGGGTGAAGACCAGCACCTTGTCGTTCGGGTGGGTAACGGTCAGCAGCCGGACCAGCTCGCCCAGCTTGGTGTCGCGATCCTCCCGCCAGGTTCCACAGAGGTCGAGGACCCGGCACAGATCGTCGGCATCGCTTTGCAGGTCTTTCGCGAGCTGTCCGATGAACAGACCCGGCGAGAGCCACTTGAACCGCCTGGCCTTGTTCGCCTTGTAGGATTGGTAGATCGCCTCGGCGCGCTCGCGCAGCCGGTCCATGTTAGCCGTTGCCTCGTCGGCGGCATCGGCGCCGTCCTGATACTCGCCTTCCTCAAACAGGCTTGCGGCCTCGGACTCCGTATCCTCGTCGCCGACATCCAGGAACTCGGCGTCCTGCGTGCCGATGGGCAGCGGCTGGTCGGTTTCGATGGCGTAGAGGAACACCATGTTACGCATGATGTGGCGCTGGATCGATTGGAGGAACGCGGGACCGCCGCTTTCCAGCCGCTTGAACAGATTGGTGCGGCAAAAGCCCATCAGCCGGGTGCCGGCGCGGCCGAGCCCCTCCATGATTTTCTGCTCGGCCGTGGTCGGCGGATCGGCCGGCGTGGGCTTGAGGTAATTGCCCAAGCCGTAACGGGGCAGGCCCAGCCCGGCGACGATCCCGATCACGTCGGGCGAATAGGCGCGGGCATAGGGGTCGGCGGGGTCGTCGTCGTTGATGGCGAACTTCAACGTGACCGGCTGGCGCACCGGGAAGTAAGACCGGGTGCCGTTGGCGAAAGGGATGAACTTGCGGCCGTTGGTCGGGTCCGTTTCGGCATAGTTCTGGAGGATGAAGCTGCGTGTGCGGCGGACCATGTAGAGCCGCATCAGCTCGCGCCAGTCGTCCGCCTGATCGCTCTTCTCGAACGCCGCCAGCGAGCGCACCGAGCATTGGTGCTTGCGGACGAACTCGGTCTCGCCGCCGAGCTTGCGAATGATGTTTTCCGGGCGGACACCGATGTCCTGGTCGTCATCGACGAAGAGGCGGAGCTGCGAGGACAGGTCGATGAACGATTTGTTGTAGGGCGTGGCGGAGAGCAGGATGCACTTGCTCTCGTTCTTGCTGATGTACGCGTGAATCGCCTTGTAGCGCTTGCCCTCGCGGTTACGCAGATTGTGGCTCTCGTCGATCAGGACGACGCGGTAGCGGCGCAGGTCCGTGAGCTGCGATTCGGCCTGGGAGAGCGAGACCACCTTCGCGACCAGCCGGTATTTCGCGACATAGTCTTCCCACATCGAAACGAGGTTCTTGGGGCAGATGATCAGCGTTTCGGTGAGGTGGTCTTCCTCGAATACCTTCGCCAGCGCCGCCGCCATCATCGACTTGCCGAGGCCGACCACGTCGCCGATCACCACCCCGCCGCGCTTGTTCAGATGGTTTGCGGCAATTTTGACCGCGTTCTCCTGGAATCTGAACAGCGTGTTCCCGAAGATCGCAGGAATGCGGAACTCGGACAGGCCGTGCAGCGCTTCGCGCGCCAGATGGTGCGCGATCTTCAGATAGACGTGATAGGGCGCAACCGGCTCCTCGCGCGCCCAGCTTTCCTCGATGATCGTGGCGAGTTCGCCAGAGATGTCGATGCACCAGCGGTCGCTCCAACGGTCATTAAACCATTTCTCCAGCTTCAGACAGGCGTCGTGGTCCATCACGTCGACGTTGAGCTCGCCCTGAGCGGAGAGCCCTGCAAATGTCAGGTTGCTGCTGCCAACGAAACCGACCTTGGGATTGACCGGATCGGCGCGGTGCAGAAGATAGAGCTTTGCGTGGAGCTTATGCTTCAGGAACAGCTTCACCACCACTTTGTCGGAGCGGATTTGCCGGGCCAGGCGGCGGAGTCCGGCTTCGTCTTCGTTGGTCGGCAAGCCGATCGTCAGCTGCTCCCTGAACTCGTTCGCCAGCCGCTTCTTGAGTTCCAGCATCTTCGCATTGTCGACCTGATCGAAGCCATGGGCGACGGAGAGGGCATGGCGCAATTCAGCCTCGGGAGCTTCATGCATCCCTACGAGCAGGCGGCACGCTCTACCGTCGAGACCAGACCACGCTTCGATGTTCTCGTCTATTTTCTTCCAGCCTCGCAGGTTGAAGTAGCCAACGCAGAAATCCGCGCGCTCAGAATGCGCCAGCGCCTCCGACAACGCGGGCAGCAACGATTGATCGATATTGTCGAATATGCGCGGCAACGTTCGCCCTTGCTAAATGAGTGCAAAGGCTTGTGACTATTGAGTGATAGCCCGTCCGCCCCAGCCGTGTTTAACGCTGGCTTCGCTCTGACAGCAACGGAAAACTGTGCGTTTAATATGCGCGACGACGCCGAAAAAATCGAAGGTTAAGGCCCTGTTTGAAGCAGAACCTGGCGAGATCGCGATTGATTGAGTCCTGTTGCGGGACTCACAATTCAAGAGGGACACGATGAGCTGGCGATGGGAGGCCCCCGGCAAGGCCCTTTATCGGTCATGCTTGGCTAGGTCACCTCAGGGGCCGGTGAAGCCACGTAGTACCTGATACGCGGCTCGTCCGTTTCTGGATTGACCTCGGGGATTGCGATCAGTTTCCCGTTTTCGAGCAACCCGGCAAGCACTTCCTCGATATCTCTTTCTATCCACGGGTCATCGGTCTCATCGTTGTTCGCAAGCGCAAGATTTGACAGCTCGTCCAGACGGTCTTGGATCACCACTGAGAGGATATACGGGAGGGCAGCGTTGTAGCGCTCCACGTGTTCGGACAGGTGATCCAGGTGGCGTTTGAATTGGTTGAGCGCGTCGGTCAGCTCAGCATACGCATGCAGGGCGAACTCTTCGTAGTATCCAGACACACTAAGGCGCTCAAGCTCGCGATCGAAATCGTATTCGATCAGCGGAGAGAAAGCTGGCAAACTAATGTAGCCAGCCAAATCGCTAGGGTCGGCAAGCTGAGTTTCGATCGCGCATTGGAAACCCTCGCTATCCGTAACAAACTGCGAGACCTTGGCGAGAGGCAATTTGGGCGCTTTGAGTTCAATTTCGACGCGAAGCCGATTGATCAGCGCATCGCGCGAACAGCAAAGCTCTGCGACCGATAGCTTGGCGACCGCATCAATTGCTGCTCCCTCGACCCGCTGCCTCACCGCCTCAAAGTCGAACGGCGACGCTGCGTAGATGAGTTTTGGCTCAAGCCGCATCCTATTTCTCCGTACTAATTGATTGAGGCGGGTAAGGCCTGACAAGAAGCATCTTAATCAGCCGAATTGCGCCCTGGCCGACCGGCAACACGGCGCTCAATAGGCCTGGCTGACAAAGCATCATTGGCCCAGCACAATGTAGGGCTCAGGAGGCGCGCGCCGAAACTTGATGATCTCCGCGCGAACCAAGAGGGGCTCCGCCTTTTCGAACACCTCGATACGCCGCGTCTGCTGCGCGATCACTTCCGAGATGCCCCGCAAGCGCTCCTGGGCGATGCCTTGAGCTTCATCATCTGAACCCGCGAGCACTCGCAGCAAGAGCTCACCTCGGAAGACTTCACCGAGCATGCCCCAAATCACGTCGACGGGGTAAAGGTGCCAGAGCTCGTCATCGCCACGGTATGGAATGGCGACCTCAAACAGCCCCTCCCCGACACGCTCTAGCTCCGCCTGATCCTCAAGCAGCTCCAGTGGACAAATCTCCTGCCCCGCTAGTTTGTCGACGATCTCGTCGTCAGTAAATTTGCAGAAGTCCCGCCAGCCCTGATGCAAACATTGGCGGGTGCGGATCATGCAGCGTTCGAACTCGACCGACATGTCGTATCGATCGAAAAGCGGCATCTGATAGTCGTTCATCGCTCAGTTTTCCGGGCGCTGTTTCTGAAAGAGGCTGGCGATCTCCGGATTACCGAGCAACGCCTTCGCTAGCTTGGTGACATCATCTTCGTGAGCAATCGGCCGAGCCATTTGGCGGAGGAGTTCTGCCTGGCGCTCCGGGGACACCTCCCCATAGGAGCGCAGCGTCGTCAGCACGGACTCATGGCCGCTATTCTGCGACCATGCCTTCAAGGCCTCGGGCGAATTGCAAATTTGCAAGCCGAGCGTGGTCAGCGAATTGCGAGCCCGGTGGGGCGGGAAATACGGCACACCAGCAGCTTCGAAAGCTCGCTTGAAGCGGGCGCGAATGGGGTCTGGCGTGTTCCAATGGCGGCGGCTCAAGCCGACAACGCGAAAGACTCTCTCCTCACCCGAGCGCTGCTCCGTCGCGGGGAAGAGCGGATCATCGGGCCGCCAGCCGAGCTTCAGCTGCAGGTGTTCGACATACTCAACGAAGGCACGGCGGATGTCATCCCCGACCGGGAAGAAGGTGGTCACCTGGCTCTTCGAGAACTTTACCTCGACCTCATTCGCGTCCTGCAGGATGCCCGTGCCGTCGGCGAGCACGTGCTTCAGTTTCAGGGTGCGCAGTGCCGAAACACGTGCACCAGTCAGGAATGCGCACGCAACGATCGCGCGGTCACGCAGTTGGGTGTCGGTCGAATGCGGCATCGACCGGATGACCAGTTGCGCCTCAGACAATGTTGCCGAAGACTTACGGCGATACTGGTGGGCGAGCGCAATTTCTTCATTGCTTGGGTTGAGGTAGTTCACCTGCTCGTGCGAAATGGCGCGCCGGTAAGTCGGCCGATCGGCCAGCCAATGGAAGAAGCGCTGCAGCGCCCGCATCTTGGTCACAAATGTCGCGGCCGAGTTTCCTTGGCTGCGGAGAACGTCCTTGTATTCGAGCGCCCGGTCGAGCGACCAGCACTTGAAGTCGGCGCCGTTTGTAAACTGCTCGTAATGGTGGATCGCGAGCAGTGCGTGGTTGATGGTAGAGGCCTTGAGCCGTTCAGCTTCCTTGAGCCAGCGCTGGTACTCGCGTTTCACGCGCTCGTTTGCGGGATTCACGTAGCTCACGACGAGACCTCGTCAGAAGGTTCGGTATGAAGAGGCTCACCGTCACTGGATAAGGTTGCCGCATCGCCCTCGTACTGAATCTTGAGCTTGCCGGCTTTCTCGAGAAGTTCGGAGTTGCGTACCCGCCGCCACACTCTCCGGCCGCAGTTCGCACAGGTGCCAATCAGATTTCCCAAAGTGTCGGAGAGAGGCGCGTAGGTGGCGACCCCATTCAGGGGCTCCATCGCTTGTTTGCACGCCACGCAGTAGATCTGGCCGGGCTCGAGGCGCTGGCGCGGCTTGTTGTGCTTCTCGAGAAATTGCCGAACGTCGGCGCCTGCAAAGAGGTAGGGCCGGCTACCATCCATCGGCTGCAAGCCGTTGCGCTTCCATGCGCAGATGGTCGCAAGACCGACGCTAAACAACCTGGCCAATTCGGCGCGGGTGTAGTTCAGGTGCGATCGCGCGCGGCGAGGATCGTATCGACGGGTCATATCGGTAGCAACCGGCGCCACCAAAACGGCGGTGGGCGGTTGGCCTACTGGTTAGTCGGCGGGGGTGATCAGGGCGCGGAGGGAGTCGGCGCGCACCAGCGTGCGGCGGCCGATGCGCGTCACCTTCAACTCGCCGGAATTGATGAGCTGATAGAGACGGGTGCGGCCGAAGGTGCTGAGGCGGATCGCCTCCTTGACCGTGTAGACGAGCGGTTCGGTATCGGGAGAATTGGCCGACATGAGTTGGCTCCGTGTTTTCAGAACCAGGACCATTTATGGGAAGCCGGAGAGGTATGCCACAAGCAACCTCGCTCATGAGTCCTGTGCGAACTGGCGCACCGCCGCATCAAGAGCGGTCGCTGGGAATTGCTAGCGCGGAAAGCAGTTTTTCACGGGCGCGGATCTGTTGGCCCTCATGATCCCGGACCGCACGCCGCGCCCGCTTGACCTTGGCCAGACTGACGGATTTCGTCTTTGCGCATGCCTTCTCGGCTCGGTGCTTTTTGCCCCGTTCAACCACAAGTGCGCGTTCATACTCAGCAACCAGCTCCAGTTGGTCATCGGTCGGCTTGGGAGCGAGCTTACGGGCCTTCGGCCCCGACCCGGCCGGGGTTTCGGGGTGCTCAATTGCGACCAGTCTATACCTCGACGCGGACAGCGGGCCAGAGATCAGCTGAGACAATTCCGCTGCCACGTCGGGATCAGGTATGCCTTGATGAAACTTCAGATACTGATCGAGCCGTTCGAGATTGCCAGTCCGCATGTCGAAGATGACGAGCGCCGGAGCCAAGGTAGCTTCGAGAGTAGGGCTTGAACCACGCGATATGGACCTTCGAAAGCCCTCCGCGGAAAGCGGCTGGCTGTCACTCGCCCTTACCCACTTACGCTTGACCACTAGTTTCCCTTCCGGAATCCCCCACCATCGCAGAGAGCCTCAGGCTATCAAGATAGTCGCTCCACCATTGGGCCATTCGAACGCGCTCATCCCAATGCTGGCCACGATGGTAGATTCCACGCACCACGTTTGAGTCTTGGTGTGCAAGGGCCCGCTCGATGGCGTCGTGGCTCCAAAGGCCGGACTCATTGAGCAGCGTGGACGCCGTTGAGCGCAGTCCGTGTGCTGTCATCTCTTCGCCTGAATAGCCCATGCGACGTAGCGAGGCGTTGATAGTGTTCTCACTCATCGGACGTTTTCGGGTATGCATGGCGGGGAAGACGTAGCCAGCCATTCCCTGCAGTCCAGCCCACTCCTTCAGCATCGCCAGGACCTGGCGCGACAAGGGGACTGCGTGATCCCTGCGGGACTTCATTTTGCCAGCGGGGATCCGCCACACTGCTCTCTCGAGATCAAATTCAGACCACTCGGCGTGGCGCAGCTCTCCAGGCCTGACGAACACATGCGGCGCCATCCTGAGCGCGTACATGGTCACATGGTTGCCCTCGTACGCTTCGATGCTTCGTAACAGTCCACCAAGCTTAGCGGGATCGGTGATAGCGGGGTAATGCCGTACCACGGGAGCTGTAAGAGCGCCCTTCAGCGGTGCGCAGGGGTCGTGTTCTGCCCGCAGAGTGGCAACAGCGTAGCGGAACACGCGGCTCGCGAACGAGCGCGCTCTCCGAGCTGACTCTCGCCTTCCGCCTCGTTCGATTCTCTTCAAGGCGACCAGCATCTCGTGCGGTGTAATTTCCGCCACCGGCCGTTGGCCGATGTCGCGGTTGAACAGAGAGATGAACCAGTTCGCCTTTACGAGCGTGGCCGTCGCGAACCCCTCGGCCTCGCATTTCGCGACATACTCTTGAGCGACCTTTTCGAACGTGTCGCCAGCACGAATGATAGCGTCGATCTTCGCCTGCCGCTTGTTCCTTGCTGGATCACCGCCCCTTCCAATCTCGACTCGCGCTTCATCCCGCCGAAGGCGTGCCTCCTTGAGAGAGATTTGTGGATAGGCGCCGAAGCTGAGCTTCTGCTCCTTGCCTCGGGCTCGGTACTTAAACCGCCAGAGTTTGGAACCGCTCGGCCGGATCAGCAGGTAGAGGCCATTCCCGTCGGTAAGCTTCCACTCTTTATCCCGCGGAATTGCTTGCCGAATTTCCAGGTCAGTCAGTGCCATTGGGGGCCTCACCTTCAAAACAGCGCTGTGAAGGCCCTGCAAACTCGGGGCCTTTGCCGATTGAGGCCACCAAAGGCCCCCAAATCTCAGCAAATCGAGCTGAACGCTAACGGCTCGGATGAGGCCATTTTTGGCAGATTTCTGCGGGTTTGGGAAGCACCGGCGGCCATCGCCGCCGGAACAAATGGTGCCCAGAAGAGGACTCGAACCTCCACGCCCTTGCGAGCGCCGCCACCTGAAGACGGTGCGTCTACCAATTCCGCCATCTGGGCACGGGGCAGTCGATCGAAACAATCGGCTGCCGGGTAGGGGCGCGCCGATACGAAGGGGGCGCGCGGTTGTCAACGCGCGTTTCGCGTGGCGGTTGCGGTTGGGCGCGCTTTGCGGCAGGGCGACCGCAGTATTTCGGCATCATCAAGGATTGAGGCGATGGCGCGGCGGGATCCGCTCGACGGCAAACTGGTGACGATCGTCGGCGGGAGCGGCTTCCTGGGCGATCACGTGGCGCAGGCGCTGCTGCGGCGCGGGGCGCGCGTGCGCATCGCGAGCCGCGAGCCGCACAAGGCGTTCCGCCTGAAACCGCTTGCCCAGCTCGGCCAGCTTCAGTTCACGCGGTGCGACGCGACGCAGGCTGACAGCGCCGCGGCGGCGGTCGCGGGATCAGACGCTGTCGTGAACCTCGTCGGCACGTTCACCGGTGACATGACGAGGACCATCACGGGAAGCGCGGGAAACGTGGCGCGTGCCGCGCAAAGCGCGGGATGCGCGGCGATGGTCCATGTCAGCGCGATCGGCGCCGATGCCGATTCGCCCGCGACTTACGCCCGAGCCAAATCGGAGAGCGAGCGCGTGGTCCTGGGCGCTTTTCCCACCGCGACTATCGTGCGCCCGGGCATCCTGTTCGGCGAGGATGACAATTTCATCCAGATGTTCGCTGGCCTGATCGCGGCATTGCCGATCCTTCCAGTGTTCGGGCCGGAGGCGCAGATACAGCCCCTGCTGGTGGACGACGCGGCCGAGGCGATTGCGGCGGTTCTTGCCGATCCTGCGCGTCACGGCGGCAAGACGTTCGAGATTGCCGGCCACGAGCCGATGACCATGATGGCCCTTCACCGCAGCATCGCGGCCGCCCAGAACCGCAAGCGCACCTTCCTCCCGATGCCGGACGCAGCGTCGGCCCTGTTTGCCGCGCTGCCGGGGACACCGATGAACAGCGACCAATGGACCCTGTTGAAGCACGGCAACCGGCCGTCGGGTACGCTGCCCGGCCTGGAGGCGCTCGGCATTGCGCCCCGCCCGATGGGCCTGTTCCTCGACCGCTGGATGACGCGGTATCGCCGGCGCGGGCGCTTCAATGCGAAGCTCGCGAGCTAGCCCGCCGCCGGGGGCGCGGTCCCTTCGTCGGCGAGCAGGGTCAGTGGCTCGACAACCAGAGTGCCGCCGTCGAACCCGGTGATCCGCACCCTCTCGCCCGCGGCAATCTCGGGTCCGCGGGCGGGCCATTCGCTATCGCCCTGGCGGATGCGGCCTTCCCCGTGCACGATCGCCGCGCTCACCACGCCGGTCTGGCCGACCAGCCGGCCGAGCCGGTTGTTCATCAGCGGATCGCTGCTTTCGATGGGACGGTCGCCGTACATCCGGCGCGCCGAATAGACGAAGATCAGTGACAGGGAGACGAACTCGACGATCTGGAGCGGCAATCCGACATCAAACAGTAACGCCAGCAGCCCCGTGGTGACGGCCGCCAGCGCGAACCACAGCAGGTACACGCCGGGGATCAGCATCTCGAGCGTGGCGATGATCAATCCGAAGGCGATCCACGCCCAGTGCGGCTCGATCCCGTCGAAGAAGTTCATCGCCTGCTATCCTTTCAAGGCGTATTGCTGCCGCCGGCGGGCGGAACGGTCGATCGGGGGAGCGCGGTGCGCTGGCGCTGATCGGCAACCTGCACGCCGCTGCTGCCCGAGCCTGCCCCGGCGCCATCGCCCGATTTTACAACCTCTTTCACCAGTTCGCCGATCCCGCCGAGCGAGCCGATCAGCTGTGTGGCCTCGACCGGGAAGAGGATCGTTTTCGCGTTCGGGCTGGTGGCGAACTTGCCCAGCGCCTTGGTGTATTCCTGCGCGATGAAGTAGTTGATCGCCTGGTTGCCGCTCTGCGAGATGGCGTCGGACACCGCGCGGGTCGCCTCCGCCTCTGCCTGGGCGGCGCGCTCGCGCGCTTCGGCATCGCGGAAGGCCGCTTCCTTCTTGCCTTCGGCTGAGAGGATGGCGCTCTGCTTTTCGCCTTCGGCGCGCAGGATGCGGCTCGCCCGTTCGCCTTCCGCCTCGAGGATTTCGGCGCGCTTGAGACGCTCGGCCTTCATCTGCCGGGCCATCGCTTCCGAAATGTCCATCGGCGGGCGGATGTCCTTGATCTCCACCCGGGTGATCTTGACGCCCCAGGGCGAGGTGGCGTGGTCGACCACGCCGAGCAGCCGGGCGTTGATTTCGTCGCGCTTGGACAGCGTTTCGTCGAGGTCCATCGAACCCATCACGGTGCGCAGGTTCGTGGTCGTGATCGCCATGATTGCGCCGTAGAGGTTGTGGACTTCGTAGGCGGCCTTGCCGGCGTCGAGGACCTGGAAAAATACCACCGCATCGACGCCGACCATCGCGTTGTCGCGGGTGATGATTTCCTGCCCCGGGATGTCGAGCACCTGCTCCATCATGTTCACCTTCTGCCCGACACGATCGACGAAAGGCGTAATGATGTGGAGACCCGGGTCCGCCGACTTGGTAAATTTGCCAAACCGTTCAATGGTATAGACATACCCCTGGCGCACCACGCGCACGCCGGTCAGTATGAAGATGACCAGCAGCGCCAGCAGCGCGATCAGCGTGTAACCCATGTTCCGTTTCTCCCTGCTGGGCGCATCGTAGCCATGGCGCGCCGGCGGGCAAGGGCGTCACGACCAAAAAGCGCCGGCCGGAATCGGCGCGCAAAACCGTGCAAAGAGAATTCTTAATCGCGCGCGTAAGGCGCTGCATCCCTGCTGCACGGTTTCCTGCGACGTTCATCGACCATCCAACGACGCCCGTCGACCCGCGCGCGCCATCGGCGCGGCCACGACTACAAGTGTTTTCATCAGGGTTGAGGGAAAGAGTCGCATGAAATCTGCCGCCGCCGCGCTGTCGTTACTGGCCGCTACGGCGCTCACCGCGCCCGCTTTCGCGCAAGGCACCGAAACGGGTGACGCGCCGCCGCCGACGCCGAGCGAGGTCACGACCCCGGCCGCGCCCGAGGGCCGCCAGGTCTATACCCCGGCAGACTTTGCCCGCTATGCCCCCAAGACCGCGGGCGACATGCTGGACCAGGTCCCGGGCTTCAACATCCGCAACAGCGAGACCCTGCGCGGGCTGGGCCAGGCGACGGGGAACGTCCTGTTCAACGGACAGCGCCCGTCGACCAAGTCCGACGACATCGGCACCTTGCTGTCGCGCATTCCCGCCGCGACTGTGGAGCGGATCGAGATCGTCGACGGCGCGACGCTCGATATCCCGGGCCTTTCCGGCCAGGTCGCCAACATCGTGTATACGTCCGCCGGCCTCAGCGGCCAGTTCAGCTGGGCCGCCGGGCTGCGGGCGCACTACGCCGACCCGCTGTTCACGCGCGGCGGGGTCTCCGTCAGCGGGCGGAGCGGCGCGTTGGAGTACGAAGTCGGGCTCGACAACACGCAGGCGGGCCGCAGCGCGGCCGGCGGGCCGACCGTGATCTACAACGGGCTGGGCGCCATTGCCCAGCGGCGCAGCGATGTCTGGACCAACAACTTCGACGCCCCCAAGCTGTCGGGCAAGCTGACCTGGAACGGGGCCGGCGGCAGCCTGGCGCATCTCAACGGCCATTATCAGCGCATCTATGAACGATATGACGAGCGGGGCGAGCGTACCGCCCCTGGCCTGCCCGACGAACTGCGCACGGTGCGCGACCGCAGCGAGACGTGGAATTACGAAATCGGCGGCGATTACGAATTCGGCGTGGGCCCGGGCCGCCTGAAGCTGATCGGCCTGCGCCAGTTCAGCCACGAGCCATACCTGCAGGAGGTGGTCAGCGACTTTGCCGATCCGGTGCCTTCCATCGGCGACGGATATGCGCAGACCGGCGACCTTGCCGAGACGATCGGCCGGGGCGAATACAGCTGGAAGATGTTCGGCGGCGACTGGCAATTGTCGGCCGAGGCCGCGTTCAATTCGCTCGACAACGTCGCCAGTGTCGCCGCCCTGGGCCCGGACGGCAGGTTCGAATACGTCCCCTTCCCAGGCGGAACCGGGGCGGTGAAGGAAGACCGGTACGAAGCGCTGCTGAGCTTCGGCCGCCCGCTGACGAACACCCTGTCGTTCCAGATCGTCGGCGGGGCGGAGCATTCGACGATCACGCAGAGCGGCGCCAATGGCCTCACCCGCAGCTTCTTCCGCCCCAAAGGCACGCTGTCGCTGGCGTGGAAGCCCAGCGACACGTTCGACGCCTCGCTGAAGATCCGCCGGCGGGTGCTGCAGCTGTCGTTCTACGACTTCCTCGCCCGCGCCTTCCTCAACGACGACAACGTCAATTCGGGCAACACCGCCCTGCGCCCGCAGCAGGACTGGAGCTACGAGGGGGAGATCAACAAGAAGCTGGGCCCCTGGGGATCGCAGCAGTTCCGCTTCGTCTATCGCGACGTGTCGGATTACGTCGACATCATCCCCGTGCCCGGCGGGGAATCGACCGGCAATATCGCCAAGTCGTGGGCGGCGGCCATCGTTTCGACCAGCACGTTCACGTTCGATCCCCTCGGCCTCAAGGGCCTGAAGCTCGACATGACCGGGGTATTGCAGACATCGCGGCTGCGCGATCCGTTCACCGGCGAAATGCGGCAATGGAGCGGGTTCACCACCCGCCAGCTGTACGGCACCCTGCGGTATGACATGCCGGAAACGGACTGGGCGTTCGGCGCATCGGCCGAACACAATTACAACAAGCCGCGCTATCGCAGCAATTCGGTCGACCGGGTGTGGGAAGGCCCGTGGTGGGCGAGCCTGTTCGTCGAGCACAAGGACCTGTGCGGCCTGACCGTGAAGGCAACGGCCGGCAACCTGCTCAATGCCCGGTCCAGGCGCGAACGGATATTCTATACCGGCCTACGCGGAGACTCCCCGATCAGCTCCATCGAGAGCCGCGACCGGCTGATCGGGCCGACCTTCACCCTGTCGGTGCGCGGCAACTTCTAGCCGCCGGCGAAGGACGCGTCTGGCTAGAGCGTTCGGCCGTAGAGGGCGAGCAGGCGTTCCCACGCGCGTTCGGCCTGGACGGGATCGTAAACCGGGCTGTCGGGCACGCACCAGCCGTGGTCCGCCGGGTACACCTCGATCTCGGCCGCCGCGCCCACGGCGCTGGCCGCCTGGCGCAGGATGGCCTTGGCTTGCGGCTGCTTGGCATCGTCATCCTGCGCGATGGCGATGAGGTAGCCGGTTCCCTTTTGCAGCATTCGGTGCGGGCTGGTCGGCGCATCGGTGGCAAGGCCGCCTCCGTGGAAACTGGCCGCCGCCCTGACCCGCGCCGGCACCGCGGCCGCGCTGTAGACGGTGTACGGGCCGCCCATGCAGTAACCCTGGTTGCCGATCGCGCGCCGGGTATCGACCGCCCGCTGGCCATCGAGCCACGCGACCAGCGCCCGGGCATCGCGGGTCACGGCATCGGGCGCGGTCGCCTTGCTGCGCCAGGGGCCGACTTTCTCGAAGCCGCCACCGGAACGGAACGCGGCGAAATCGGCGAACTGCGGCGCGGGCAGATCGCGGTAATAGGGATTGGGCACGATCACGGCATAACCGCTTGCGGCCAGACGCCGGGCCATGGCCATCTTCACTTCGCGCAGGCCCGCGATGTCGGGCCACAGGATCACCGCCGGCGCCGCCTTGGCCGGGTGGACGAAGAACGCGTCCATCGCGCCGTCGGGCGTGGTCACCGTCACCATCCGTTCGGTCAGGCCCACCGCGGCACCATCGATCGCGGTGCAGGCGGCCAGCCCGCCGATCGCGCCCACGGCGGCGAACTGCCGGCGGCTGACGCCCTTCCTTTCGAACCCGGCAAGATCGGTTTCATCGCACATCGCCATTCGCCTCCATCATCCCCGCCTCCCATCATCCCCACATCTGGCGGCAGCCTAGCACTCGCTTCCCGCCGGTCCAGCGCGATCCGCCGCAATCGCCATTGGCGCGGCGGACGGGCGTGTTAGGTTGCATGGCACAACCGGAAACGATTCGCGTGCCCACACGCCAGACTTGGGAGAAATGACCGTGACCCAGACCTTTGCCTGCCTGATCGATGGCGAACTCGTGACGACGGGCGAGACGATGGACGTGGTGAACCCGGCCAACGAACAGGTGATCGCGCGCGTGCCGGCGTGCGGCGAGGCGGAGCTCGACCGCGCGGTTGCGGCCGCCCGGCGCGCGTTCCAGACCTGGCGCAAGACCCCGGTGGAAGAACGCCGCCAGGTGATCCAGGGCATCGCCGCCGCGATCAAGGACAACGCGGACGAACTGTTCCGCCTGCTCACCAGCGAACAGGGCAAGCCGCACAGCCAGGCCCAGATGGAAATCTTCGGCGCGGCCGGCATGGCGGCGGCGCAGTCGACCCTCAACCTCGAGGAAGAGGTGAACGAGGACAGCGACCAGCGCCTCAGCCGCACGCGCAGGGTGCCGGTGGGCGTGGTCGGTGGCATCGTGCCGTGGAACTTCCCCGTGATGATGGCGATCCAGAAGATCGTGCCCGCGCTGCTGTCGGGCTGCACCATCGTGCTCAAGCCATCGCCCTTCACCCCGCTCACCACGCTGCGCATCGCGGAGCTCATCAAGGACGTGGTGCCCGCCGGAACGGTCAACATCATCACCGGCGAAGACAGCCTGGGCCCGCTGATCACCGCGCACCCCGATATCGACAAGATCACCTTCACCGGCTCCACCGCCACCGGCAAGAAGATCATGGAAGGCGCCTCGAAGGATCTGAAGCGCATCACGCTGGAATTGGGCGGCAACGACGCGTCGATCGTGCTGCCCGATGCCGACGTTGCGAAGGTGGCGGAACAATTGTTCTGGTCGAGCTTCTCCAACGCCGGTCAGATCTGCGTCGCGGCCAAGCGCATCTACATCCACGAGGATATCTATGACGAGTTGAGCCAGGCGATCGCGGACTATGCGAAGAACGTCACCGTGGGCGACGGGGCGCAGCAGGGGACGGGCGTCGGCCCGATCCAGAACAAGAAGCAGTTCGACCGGGTGTGCGAGCTGATCCAGGACGCCAAAGACAACGGCTACAAGTTCCTGGTGGGCGGCGATGTCGATCCGTCCGGTTCGGGATATTACGTGCCGATCACCATCCTCGACAACCCGCCCGAAGACGCGCGCATCGTGGCGGAAGAACAGTTCGGGCCGGTCATGCCGCTGATGAAGTTCTCCACCACGGAAGAGGCGATCGCGCGCGCCAACGCCTCCGAATACGGGCTCGCCGGCGCGGTGTGGACCGGGGACACGGACAAGGGCGTGGAAGTGGCCGAACAGCTCGAAACCGGGACGGTCTGGGTCAACGAATACCTGCACCTGTCGCCGTTCACGCCGTTTGGCGGGCACAAGCAGTCGGGCTTCGGCACGGAATACGGGATCGAGGGGCTGAAGGAATTCACCTACCCGCAGGTCATCACGGTGAAGAAGAACGCCTTCGCCTGACCTGTCCGGAGACGGGACTCCGCGCGGCCTTTTTGCGGGTTTCCGCAAGGCCGCGGGGCGCGTAACGTCGCGCGGGGGGGGAGGATGCGGCATGGATGAGCGCGGCAGTAATGAGCAGGACAGGATCGCGCCGGACATGTTCGGGGCGCTCGTCGGCTGGAGCCACGAGAACCTGGGCGACAAGGTCATGGTCAAGCTCCAGTCCACCCGCACGCACCATCTCGAACCCGATGGGCCGCTGGACGAATTCCGCTATTTCATGACCAAGAACCAGGCGGTCGTGCTGGCGAACTACCTCTATTCGATTTCCGACCGTCTGCCGCAGCCCCGCCAGCGCCGCTGGCGCTGGTTCCGCTGACGCGGGCCCGGGAGGGATTGCAAATGGCACGCGTGATCGGACTGGGCGGACTGTTCTTCAAGGCATCGGACCCGGCGGCGACGCGTGCGTGGTATGCCGACGTGCTGGGCATCGAATTCGAACCCTGGGGCGGTGTCGTGTTCCTGCCGGCCGATGCCGCCGCGCAGCCGGGCGCCGGCACCGTGTTCAGCCCGTTCAGCGCCGACACCGGTTATTTTGCGCCGTCGGACGCGCCCTTCATGTTCAACCTGATGGTCGACGATCTCGAAGGCGTGCTGGCACGCGCGGCGCGCCACGGCGTTCATCCCGTGCTCCGCACCCCGGGCGAGGCGAACGGCGATTTCGCCCACATCATGGACCCCGACGGGCGCAAGATCGAACTGTGGCAGCCCAGGCCGATGGCGTGAGCCGCGTTCCGCCCGCGGGCTAGCGGCGGCCGAGCGCCGTCTCGCACTCGCGCATGAGCTGGTCGATGATCGCGGCCACCGGCTCCTCCTGCTTGACCATGCCGACCGACTGGCCGGCCATCAGGCTGCCGTTCTCCACGTCGCCGTCGATCACCGCCCGCCGCAGCGCGCCCGCCCAGTAATGCTCGATCTGCAGCTGCGCCTCGGCCATCTCCAGGCTTTCGCTGTCGAGCAGGCCGGCGACTTCGCGCTGCTTGGCGGTGAACAGATCGGTGCCCTTGTTGCGCAGCGCGCGGACCGGGATCACCGGCAGGCGCGGATCGACCTGCACGCTGGCGACCGCGTCGCGCGCGTTGGCGCGGAAGAACGCCTGCTTGAAGGCGGGGTGCGCGATGCTTTCCGTGGCGCACGCGAAGCGGGTGCCGAGCTGCACGCCGACCGCGCCCATTTCCAGGTAGCCGGCGATCGCCTCGCCCCGGCCGATGCCGCCGGCCACGAACACCAGGTGATCCTCGGCCAGTTCCGGCAGGAATTCCTGCGCCAGCACGCTGGTGGAGACCGGCCCGATATGCCCGCCGGCCTCCATCCCTTCGATCACCAGCGCATCGCCCCCGCTGCGCAGGAGCTTCTTCGCCAGCGCCAGCGTGGGGGCGAACACCACCACCTTCGCCCCGAAGGCCTTGATCGCCTCGACGCTGCCCTTGGGCGGGATGCCGCCCGCCAGCACCACGTGGCCCACCGCGTGCCGCCCGCAGACCGCGACCAGGTCCGTAAGCTGCGGGTGCATGGTGATGAGGTTGACGCCGAACGGCCTGTCGGTGAGCGCCTTCGTGGCGGCGATCTCCGCATCGAGCAGTTCGGGCGTCATCGCCCCGCAGGCGATCACGCCGAAGCCGCCGGCGTTGCTGATCGCCGCGACCAGGTTGCGTTCCGACACCCAGCTCATCGCCCCGCAGAGGATGGCGTGCTGCGAGCCGAGAAAGTCGATCCCGCGCTGCATCAGCGCGGCGGTCCTGGGGTAGAAGGTCATGCGGGGCGGTTAGATGGACGACGGCAAGCGGACAAGGCCCTCGTCAGGGATGACGTTCAAGAACGATATCCCGCCGCGCAACCAGCACACCGTCGCTGTCGCGGACAAGTGACACGATTCCGCTGCCGCCACGCAGCTCCTGTGCCTGCCGATAGGCGGCATCGACCCCGAACTCGCCGTCGAACACGATGTCATCGACATAGTAGGGCCGCCTCCCGGGCTCGCCTATCATCAGGTGGATGTGTGCCGGCATTGTCATGTCGGGGTACGGCGCGGGTTTGATAGTTTCGAACCGGTAGCGGCCCTGTCCGTCGGTGCGAACCCAGGCGCGCAGGCGACCGTTGCGCCGGCTCCATTCGCTCTCGTCCGTTCCATTGGCGTACAGGCCTGCCGCGTTGGTCTGGTGCAGGTAGATCACCACCCCTTCCTGCGGCGTCTTGCCGTCGGCGGCGAACACGGTGCCAGTGGCGACCAACCGTTCGCCCGGCTCCTCGGGCCCGGCCACCCGGGCCGTCGAAGTGAGCGAGTCCGCGGGGCGTTCATGGACGGCCTCGCAGCCTTCGCAGGCGTAGGGGTCGGCCCGCGCCCCCTGTTCGGCCGTGGCGTGGCCTGCCGAGCACGCAACCAGGGCGGCGATCCGCAACAACAACGCGAGAGTTGTCCTGTCGGCAGTCATCTGGAATCGTCCCTCGTTATGGAGTCCCATCGCTATACCCGGCCGGCACGCATCCTGCACTGGGCCGTGGGCGGGCTCGTGCTCGGTCAGATCGCGCTCGGCTTCGTGACCGATGCCGCCCCGCGCGAGCGGGCGGAGAGCCTCGGGGAGCTCCATGCCGAACTGGGCTTGCTCATCCTCGCCTTGATGGTCCTGCGGCTCAGCTGGCGCCTGGCAGCGCCTCCGCCGCCGCTTCCAGCCACGGTGGGACGGTGGAACCGGCTGATCGCCGCCAGCGTGCACCGCCTGCTCTATTTGCTGATCTTCGTGATGCTTGGCAGCGGTCTGACCGTCTGGATGTGGATCGGCGGTCCTCTCGACTGGTTTGGAGTTGTGTCGTTCTCGCTGCCGGACCTGTCGAACGCGGACGAGTTCTGGCTGTCGCTCGCCGGCTACACCCACGAATATGGCGCGATCCTCATCAGCGGGCTCGCTGCTCTCCACATCAGCGCCGCCCTGTGGCACGAGCTTGTCCTGCGCGACCGCTTGATCCGCGATCGCATGGTGTAGCGCGTTCCTGTCCTCCCGCTCCCCCACTCCGCCGGGTCAGGCGGCGTCGTCCACCTGGTCGAGGCCGTAGGCGGTGTGCAGCACGCGGACGGCGAGTTCGGTCTCGTCCTCGTCGATCATCACGCTGACCTTGATCTCCGACGTGGAGATCGCCTGGATGTTGATGCCGCGTTCGGCCAGGGCCTTGAACATCGTGGCCGCGACGCCCGCGTGGCTTTTCATGCCGACGCCGACCACGCTGATCTTGGCGATCTTGCTGTCGGTGATGATGCGGTTGAAGCCGATGTCGTCGCGGCGGTCCTCCAGCAGGGCCTGGGCGCGGGCGAGGTCGGCCATGGGCACGGTGAAGGTCACGTCGGTCTCGCCCTTGTCGCGGCCGACGTTCTGGATGATCATGTCGACGTTGATGCTGGCGGACGCCAGGGGTTCGAAGATATGGGCGACCGCGCCGGGCTTGTCGGGCACGCGGGTGAGGATCACCTTCGCTTCGTTCTTGTCATGCGCGATACCGGTCACGAGCTGGCGTTCCATGTCGCCGTTCTCCACTAGCTGATTCATTTCCGCTTCGGACACGATCATCGTGCCGGGCAAATCATCCGCGGGCACCGCATCGTCGCCGATGAAGCTGGACAGCACCTGCAGCCGCACCCCTTCCTTCATGGCGAGGCCGACGGACCGGGTCTGGAGCACCTTGGCCCCGACGCTGGCGAGTTCCAGCATCTCTTCGTAGGTCACCGCCTTCAGCTTGCGCGCCTTGGCCACAATGCGCGGGTCCGTCGTGTAGACGCCGTCCACATCGGTATAGATATCGCAGCGGTCCGCCCCGATCGCCGCCGCGATCGCCACGGCCGACGTGTCGGAGCCGCCCCGCCCCAGCGTGGTCACGCGCCCGTCGTGGCCGACGCCCTGGAAGCCGGGGATCACCGCGATCTCGCCCGCGGCCATGCTGGCGACCAGCGCATCGGAATCGATGTCGTCGATACGCGCCTTGGCGTGCGCCTCGATCGTGCTGATCGGCAGCTGCCAGCCGAGCCACGAGCGCGCCTTGCACCCCACGGCCTGCAGGGTGAGCGCCAAAAGGCCGCTCGTCACCTGTTCCCCGCTGGACACGACGACATCGTATTCGGCCGGGTCGTAGAGCGGGTTTGCCTCGCGGCAGAAATTGACCAGCCGGTCCGTCTCGCCCGCCATCGCGCTGACGATGACGGCGACCTCGTTCCCCCCTGCTGCCTGCTTGCGCACGATATTGGCCACCCGGCGGATGCGCTCGGTCCCGGCCATCGACGTGCCGCCGAATTTCATCACGATCCGCGCCACCGTGCCGCTGCTCCTGCTGGAAGTGCCTGGGGCGCGCTGTTACGGTTCGCGCATGAACGATGCAACAGCCGCCGCCGATATGAATACTTCGAGCCGCACAACGATCCGCCCTGATGAGGCGGCGCATTTCGGCGCGATGGCGCGCGACTGGTGGGATCCGAAGGGTTCGTCCGCCATGCTGCACCGCCTCAACCCGGTGCGCCTCGCCTTCGTCCGCGCGGCGATCGACCGGCACTGGGGCGTGGACCCGGCCGGCATCCGCCCGCTCGCCGGGCGCAGCGCGCTCGATGTCGGTTGTGGCGCGGGCCTGCTATGCGAGCCGCTCTCGCGCCTGGGCGCGGACGTGACCGGGATCGACGCGGCGCCGGAAAACGTGATGGCCGCCGCCGCCCATGCCGAAGGGGCGGGCCTGCCGATCCGCTACATGGCGGGGGAGGTCGGCACGCTCGACATCGGCACGTTCGATCTCGTCACCAGCATGGAAGTGATCGAGCACGTCGGCGACAAGCCCGCGTTCGTCGCCGCGCTGGCGGATCGCCTGGCGCCGGCCGGCAGCAGCGACAGCGGCAGGGGCGGGCTGATGATCCTCTCCACGCCCAATCGCACGCCGCAATCGCGCCTGCTGCTGGTCGGCGCGGCGGAGGCGGCGGGCATGATCCCGCGCGGCACCCATCACTGGGAAGATTTCGTCACGCCCGCCGAACTGTCGGACCTGCTGGCCGCGGCAGGCCTCACGATGGGCACGCCGCAGGGCATCGCGTTCGCGCCCGCGAAAGGCCTGCACCTGTCGCAGGACCTTTCGCTGAACTACATCGTCACGGCCGTGCGGAACGCCTGAGCGGAACCGCGAGCGCCGGATCGTCGGTGAACACCGCGTCCACCCCGGCTGCCGCGAGGATGCCCCAGGCCGCGGCATAGTCGCCCACCCCGCCTTCGGCCGTGCCGCGCCGCAGCGCCGGCGGGAGGAAGGCGTTTTCCTTGCGCAAGGTCCAGGCGTGGACCTGCAGCCCGGCGGCCTTCGCCTGTTCGACCAGAGGGGTCGCCGCGCCGTTCGCGCCGACCACCAGCCGCGTGTCGGCGCCCACGGCATCGGCATAGGCCGCGATCGCCGCCAGCCCGCTCGGCGTGATCATGTCGGTATAGGCCATGCCGGGTTCGTCCGCCGGGCCGCCATCGGCAGCCACGAGCTGCACGAGGCGGGCGTCGAGCAGCTTGTCGAGGCGCTGCAAGGGCGCGACCTCGAAGCTCTGGATGAACAGCGGCGCCTGCTTGCCGTCCAGCCCTTCCTTGCGCACCGCCGCCACCAGCAGGTCGACGACGTCGATGCCCTGTTGCAGCAGGAACGCCGGATGCTTCAGTTCAGGGTAGAGGCCGACGCGGCGGCCGGTTTCGGCCTCCTTCGCGCGGACCAGGGCCACGATCTCCGCAAAGGTCGGCACCTGGTAGAGCCCGTCGTACCGCGCGCTCGCAGGGCGCAGCGTGCCCAGCCGTTCCTTCGCGCGCAAGGTCCGCAGTTCCGCCAGGGTGAAATCCTCGGCGAACCAGCCGGAGACCCTGCGCCCCTCGATCTCCTTCGTGCGCCGGCGGTCGGCGAATTCGGCGCGGCTGGCGACATCGGTGGAATCGGCCAGCTCGTTCTCGTGCCGGGCCACCAGCACCAGATCCTTCGTCACCACCAGGTCGGGCTCGATAAAGTCCGCGCCGGCGTCGATCGCCCGTTCGTAAGCGGCCAGCGTATGTTCCGGCCGCTCCCCGCTGGCGCCGCGGTGGGCGATGACAAGCTGGGCCTGCGCCGGGATGGCGAGCGTCAGGGCGACGAGGGGAATCAGGAAACGCATGGCGCCTTGTTGCACGGTCTCGATGAACCTCACCCTTGCCTCCTCTGCTCCAGCGCTTCGGCGATGATCGCGCGGACGCTGGCCTCGCGCGTGTCCCAGTCGCCCGAGATCGTGCGATAGGGCACGCCGGTTTGCACCAGCAGGTCTTCGGCGAGCTGCGCGAATTCGGCGCGCGATTCGCCCGTGCCGAAGAACCGCGTGCCGTCCTCCACCCACGGAACGTCGGGCGCGAACAGGAGGTAGAGATCGGCCTTTTCGCAGGCGAGCAGCTCGGCCGGCACCCGCCCCAGCAACATGCCCGCCCAGGCGGCGGTCATCAGCGGATCGGTGTCGATCAGCAGCAGCGCGGGATCGGCCGCTGCGGCTTCGCGGATCAGGCGGTCCTGTTCCGCGCCGATCGCCAGCAGGTCGGCAAGGCCGAACCTGATGCCGACGTTTTCGGCATAGTGGCGGCCGAATTCGGTCACCAGCGGACAGTGCCATTCGGCCGCCAGCTTTGCCGCCAGGACCGACTTGCCGGTGCTTTCCGCACCGTGGAAACAGACCTTCATGCCCCCGCCCCTTCCCTTCGCGCCGCGCGCGTCCATGTCCTGAGGCCCAATACCGACAGCACCAGAAACGCAACGTAAAGCGCCGCCAGCACGTGCAGGTCGCGCATCAGGTAGAGCCCGATGGCCAGCACGTCGACCGCGATCCACAGCATCCAGTTTTCAATCCGCCGCAGCCCGAGGAGAATTTGCGCCGTGATGCTCATCCCCGTCACCGCGCTGTCGGCCATCGGCAGGGCCGCATCGGTCCAGCGCCCGAGCGCCAGGCCCAGCGCGACGCTGACCACGGCGGTTGCCGCAATCCAGCCGATACGTGCCGGCCAGCCGAGCCAGCCCACGGGCACCACGGTCCCGCCGCTGCCCGCGCGCCGGGCGCGGGTCCACAGGTACCAGCCCCAGGCGTTGACCACGAAGAAGAACACCTGCAGCCCGGCTTCGGCGTAAAGCCGCGCTTCGAACAGCACCACGCCGATGCAGGTGACCATCGCCATCGCCGCGGGGAAATTCCACACCGACCGCCGCACCAGCAGCACGATGTTGACGAGGCCGAGCAGCGCCCCGGCGATTTCGAGCGGGTCCACCCCCGGTCAGCCCAGCTGCGCGCTCCATTGCGCCTCGTCGAAGCCGACCAGCAGCCCGCCTTCGCTTTCCACCACGGGGCGCCGGATCATCGACGGGTTCGCCGCCATCAGGCGAATGGCCTTTTCATCGTCGAGCCCCTCCTTCTGGGCGGGCTCCAGCTTGCGGAACGACGTGCCCTTGCGGTTGAGCAGCTTTTCCCAGCCGACCGCCTGGACCCAGCCACGCAAGCGATCCTGGTCAGCGCCTTCCTTCTTGTAGTCGTGGAACACGTAGGCCTGCCCGTTCGCATCGAGCCAGGCGCGTGCTTTCCTGACCGTGTCGCAGTTGGGAATGCCGTAGAAATGAAGCGTCATCGTTCCTGCCCCTCGAACCGGTGAACCCGCGGCGCATCGCACGCGAACAGGGTGTAATCGGCGTAATAGTGTGTGCGGCCCTTGTGCTGGACCGCGCGGTGTTCGGCAAGCCGCCCCCAGGCGCGGGCGCTCGCCTCGTCGTCCCACTCGCTGATCGCGACCACTTCGCCATCATCAGCGGTGTAGGACTTGAACGCGCGGTAGCCGGGTTGCGCCGCCGCCATTTGCGCCATCGCCGCGGCATCTGCGGCATAGGACGCGGCGTCCATGTCGGCGCGCTTGCGATTGCGGAAAACGACGAGGAACATCAGCCGATTCGTTCCCTTTTCACGGTCCCTCGACAGGGCATTGGCAGGGGCAAGCGCACCAGGATATTCATCCCGCCTGGTGCGCGTCCGCGATGGCGACCGCCAGCGCGTCGGCGGCATCGGCGCCGGCCACATCGGCCCCCGGCAGCAGGATCTTGAGCATCGCCTGGACTTGCGCCTTTTCCGCCGCCCCCGTGCCGACGACGGCCTTCTTGACCAGCCGCGCGGCGTGTTCCCGCACCGGCACCCCCGCCCCGCCGCAGGCCGCCAGCACCGCGCCGCGCGCCTGCGCCAGCTTGAGCGTGGACTGGGGGTTCTTGTTCACGAACACCTCCTCGATCCCCACGCGGTCGGGCGCGTACGTAGTGATCAGCGCGGCGACCGCGTCGTGGAGGCGATGCAGCCGCTGCGCGATCGGCGCCTTGGCGTCCGTCGGCACCTGCCCGTTGGCCACGTGTGACAGGCGCGATCCTTCGCTGCGGATCACGCCCCACCCGGTGCAGCTGAGCGAAGGGTCGAGGCCGAGGATGATCACGCCGCCTCCACCCCTGCCGGCCAGGTTCAGCCGAGCTTCTCCATGATCTCGTCGCTGACCGCGTAGTTGCCCCACACGGTCTGGACGTCGTCATCGTCTTCCAGCGCGTCGACCAGCTTGAACAGGGTGGCCGCATCCCCTTCCGCCACATCGACCATCAGGTTGGGCTTCCACGCCAGCTTGACCGATTCCGGTTCGCCCAGCGCTTTTTCCAGCGCGCCGGCGACTTCGTGCAGCGACTCCATGTCGGTCCATACGGTGTGCCCGTCCTCGCCGCTCTCCACGTCGTCGGCGCCCGCTTCGATCGCGGCTTCCAGCACCGTTTCCTCGTCCCCCGCGGTGGCCGGATATTCGATCTGGCCGCGGCGTTCGAAGCCGTGGCTGACCGCGCCGCTGGCGCCCAGGTTGCCGCCGTTCTTGGCAAACGCGGTCCGCACGTTGGTGGCGGTGCGGTTACGGTTGTCGGTCAGCGCCTCGACGATCAGGGCCACGCCGCCCGGGCCATAGCCTTCGTAGCGCACTTCCTCGTAATCCTCGCCCCCGGCAGCCGCGGCCTTGTCGATCGCGCGCTGGATGTTGTCCTTGGGCATCGACAGCGATTTTGCATTGTTGACGGCCAGCCGCAGGCGCGGGTTCATGTCCGGATCGGGCGTTCCCATCTTGGCCGCCACCGTGATTTCGCGGGACAGCTTGGAGAACTGCGCCGAGCGCTTCTTGTCCTGCGCGCCCTTGCGGTGCATGATATTTTTGAACTTGGAATGGCCTGCCATAAAGTCCGTTCTTGCTGACGTGGATTGAGGGACGGGGGGCGCATTAGCCGCATGAGCGGGCAACCGACAAGAGCCGGGCCATCGCCGGCGCCGACAAATGCAGCGCGGCGCCTGCCGCTGCCGGCGACGTGGCGCCGCTTCGGCGCGTTCCTGCGCCGCCCGGTGCTGCCGGATCGCGCCGACCTGTCGCCCGGCCCGGCGGCGCGCGCGGTGCTGGTCCTGTTCGCGCTGGACCTTGCCCTGATGGCCGCCGTGCTGGGCGGGATCGGGCTGGCGAGCGCGCTGGGGCTGGAGCTGCCCGATCACCTGCTGAACGGCTTCACCCTCACGCCGATCATGGTCGCCTTCATCGTCGCGGGCGCGCCGATCGGGGAAGAGATCGTGTTCCGCGGCTGGCTGTCCGGGCGGCCCGGGCATATCCTGGCTGTGCTGGCGTTGCTGGCCGGCGCGGCGGCGATCGTGCTCTATCCCGGATCGCTGCTGGCGGGCGGGGCGCTGGCGGCGGCGTTCGTTTTGGCGGGCGCCTTGCTATTCGCGCTGCGCAAGCGGCCGGCGCTGGGCGCCTTCCAGCGCCATTTCCCGTGGTTCTTCTACGCCAGCGCGCTGCTGTTCGCCGGCGTCCACCTCAGCAATTTCGCCGGTGCATCGCCGGCGCTGCTGCCGCTGGTTCTGCCGCAGTTCGTGCTTGCGCTGCTCCTCGGCTACCTGCGCGTGCGCCACGGCCTGCTGGCGGGGATCGCGCTGCACATGCTGCACAACGCGCTGTTTGCCGGACTGATGCTGGCGGGTTCGGGCTGAACGCTCAATCCAGCGGAACGACCTTCCCGCCCTTCATCACGAAATCGACGTCTTCCAGCTCGCGCACGTTGGCCAGCGGATCGCCGCTCACCGCGATCAGGTCGGCCGGGCCGCCCGCCGCGATGACACCGAGTCCGGGCCGGCCGAGCGCTTCGGCCGCATCGACCGTGGCCGCGCGGATCGCCTGTGCCGGGGTCATTCCGGCTTCGACCAGCAGGGCGAATTCGCGGGCGTTGTCACCGTGGCGGGACACGCCGGAATCCGTGCCGAACGCGATCCGCACGCCGGCCGCGATGGCCCGGGCGTAGCTCGCTCTTGCCGCGGCGGCCGCCTCGCGCGCCTTGGGCACGACGGCGGGCGGCAGGCTGCCGGCCTCGGCCTGTTCGAGCGCGGTCGCCGGCGCCAACATGGTCGGCACCAGCCAGGTGCCGCGATCCTTCATCAGGCGCACCGTCGCATCGTCGAGGAACGTGCCGTGGTCGATCGTATCGACGCCCGCCTCCACCGCGGCGGCGGTCCCTTCACGCGCATGGCTGTGCGCCGCGACCTTGCGGCCCAGGCCGTGCGCGGTGTCGATCACGGCGCGCATCTCGTCACGCTCCATCGCCCGGCCGAGCCCGCCCGAAACGTTCGACAGGACGCCGCCGGTGGCCATGAACTTGATCACCTGCGCGCCCTTGCCGACCTGGCGGCGCACGGCGCGCCGGCAATCGTCCGGTCCGTCGCAGGTGTTGTCCACATCGTCGGCAACGGCGTGGGCGATGTCGGAAGACAGGCCGTTCCGCGGATCGCCATGCCCGCCCGTGACGGAGATCGGCTCGCCCGCGTTGACGATCGTCGGCCCGTCTACGTCGCCGCGGTCGATCGCGTCGCGCAGCGCGCGAATGCCGCGGGCAAGCCCGCCCAGATCGCGCACCGTGGTGAAGCCGGCCTGCAGCGTACGGCGGGCATTGCCCGCGCCGTAGAGCGCGTCATCTTCCGTTTCGGTGTTGATCGCCAGCATGCGGGCGCGCATCGGGTCGCCGCCGATGCCGAGAAGGTGGACGTGCATGTCGATGAGGCCGGGAAGGACGAACCTGTCCTTCAGGTCGACGACCCTCGCCCCCGCCTCTGCCGCGACGTGGCCGTCGCGAACCTCGGCCACCTTGCCGCCGCGCACGATTACGGTGGACGGTCCGCGCGGGGCCTCGCCCGGCCGGTCGAGCAGGCGGCCGGCGTGGATGTAGGTCACGCCGGTCCCGTCCTGCACCTCCTGCGCGTGCGCCACCGCGATCGGCGATACGGCCGCAAGTGCCGCCAGAACCCAGGTCTTCATGTCATCCCCTCCCCCAGATCGCGTCATATCGCGCTATTGCGGGCGAAGGGATAAAGTCGGGACGGGCCGCTGGCAATCGCCGCTAGCCGTTGACGATCGTCCCTCCGTTGGGATGAAGCACCTGGCCCGACATGTAGCTGGAATCCTCGCACGCCAGGAACAGGAACGACGGGGCGACTTCGTTCGGCTGGCCCGGACGGCCGATGGGAGTATCCTCGCCGAAGGTCTTGAGCTTTTCGGGCGTGGCCCCGCCGAACGGGTTGAGCGGCGTCCAGATCGGGCCCGGCGCCACCGCGTTCACGCGGATGCCGTCGCCGATCAGGTTCTCGCTCAGCGAGCGGGTGAAGGCGGTGATGGCGCCCTTCGTGCTCGAATAATCGAGCAGTTCTTTCGAACCCTGGTACATCGTCACGCTGGTGCAGTTGATGATCGCCGCGCCTTTCTTCAGGTGCGGCCGCGCGGCCTGGACCAGGTAGAACATCGAGAAGATGTTGGTCTGGAACGTGCGCTGGAGCTGTTCCACCGTGATATCGGTGATGTCCTTGTCGGGGTGCTGCTCGCCGGCGTTGTTGACCAGCACGTCGAGCCGGCCCCACTTGTCGACCACCTGCTTGACGAGGTCCTTCGCGACCTGGGGATCGCCCAGGTCCCCGCGATGGATCAGCGCCTCGCTCCCCTCGTCGGCGATGCGGTCGGCGGTGAACCGCGCGTCGTCGTCTTCTTCCAGGTGCGAGATCGCAACCCTGGCGCCTTCGCGCGCGAACAGGACCGCGGTCGCCCGGCCGATGCCCGAATCGCCGCCGGTGACGATGGCGACCTTGCCCTCCAAGCGGCCGGAGCCGGGGTAGCGCGGCTGCCATGCGGGCTTGTCGTCCATCTGCGATTCGTGGCCCGGCATCCGGGGTTCCTCGCCGGTCTCCTCGACGAAGGCCTTGTCGACGTCGGTGGTATCGCTCTGCTTGGTCATCGGTGAATTCCTTTCACCGAAGCCAACCCGGCCCGCGGGCGCGCGTTCCGGCGCGCGGGTCGATGTCAGCCGAGGCCGAGCGCGTTCTTGTACACTTCCAGGATGGTCTCCATCTCGGCCCGGTCGTCGGGCTTCATCTTCCGCAGGCGCACGATCTGCCGCATGATCTTGGCATCGTAACCGACCGCCTTCGCCTCCGCATAGACGTCCCGGATGTCGTCGGCGATGCCCTTCTTCTCTTCCTCCAGCCGCTCGATGCGTTCGATCAGGAGGCGCAGGCGGTCGTCGGTGGCATCGGCCATTTCAATCAAGCTCCGGTAGATTTCGAGAATCGGTGGGGCGCTGCGCATAGCCAGCCGCCCGGCGCGGGTGAAGGGGGTGGCGGCGGGCGGGGAAAACTTCTCGGCCCAGCGCATCGCGCGCGGTTCACCGGCCCTGCGCTCCATTGCGCGGGGTTGTGTTGCCGGCTGCCCCTGCCATAGGCGCGTGCCATGCAGAAGCTCGAACCGCGCCAGCGCAAGGTCAAGATCCTCGCCACCGTCGGCCCCGCCAGCCGGTCCCCCGACATGCTCGAAAGGCTGCTGCGCGCAGGCGCCGATGCGTTCCGCGTCAACATGAGCCACGGCGAACAGGCCGACCACCTGGCCACGATCCGGGCGATCCGCGAACTGGAAAAGGCGCTCGGCCGCCCGATCGCCATCCTGGCCGATCTGCAAGGGCCCAAGCTGCGCGTCGGCACGTTCAAGGATGGCCGCGCGGTGATCCGCCATTCGGGCCACTTCACGCTCGACCGCAACCCGGCAGCCGGTGACGAGACCCGCGTCCACCTGCCGCATCCCGAATTGTTCGGGGTGCTGCACAAGGGCCAGCGCCTGCTCATCAACGACGGCAAGATCCGCCTGAAGGTCATCAGGGCCGATGCCGACAGCATCCTGTGTTCGGCCGAAGTCGGCGGCGTGATCTCCGACCGCAAGGGCGTGAACGTGCCCGACGCAGAGGTGCCGATCCCGGCGCTCACGGAAAAGGACCGCCGCGATCTCGCCTTCGCGATCCAGCAGGGGGTGGACTGGATCGGCCTCAGCTTCGTCCAGCGGCCGGAAGACGTGGCCGAGGCGCGCAAGCTGATGGGCGGCCACGGCGCGCTGTGCGCCAAGATCGAAAAGCCGATGGCGATCAAGCGGCTCGACGAGATCATCGAGCTGGCCGACGGCATCATGGTCGCCCGCGGCGACCTGGGCGTGGAGCTGGAGCCGCAGGAGGTGCCGCCGCTTCAGAAGAAGATCGTCAACGCGGCGCGCAACGCGGGCAAGCCGGTGATCGTCGCCACCCAGATGCTGGAATCGATGATCGAGAGCCCGACGCCGACGCGCGCCGAAGTCTCCGACGTCGCCAACGCGGTGTATGACGGGGCGGATGCCGTGATGCTCAGCGCGGAAACCGCCGCCGGCGCCTGGCCGGAAGAAGCGGTGACGATCATGGACCGGATCGCCGCCCAGGTGGAGCGGGACGAGGCCTATCTCGGTCGCGTGCGGTTTCTCGACACGCCGCCCGACCGGACCACGGCGGACGCGCTGAGCCACGCCTGCACGACGATTTCCGATACGGTCGCGATTCTCGGGATCATCGTGTTCACCGGGTCGGGCAGCACGGCGCGCCGGGTGGCGCGCGAACGGCCCAGCGTGCCCATGCTGGTGCTGACCCCGTCGATCAAGACCGCCCGGCGCACGGCCCTGCTATGGGGTGCGCATCCCGTGACCACGAAGGATATCGGCAGTTTCGAAGAGATGATCGCCAAGGGCAAGCGCATGGCGCTGCGCCATGGCTTCGGCGTGGCGGGATCGAAGCTGATCGCGCTTGCGGGGGTCCCGTTCGGAACCCCCGGCAGCACGAACCTGCTTCACCTTGTCACGCTTAGCGGGGACGAGCTTTCGCGGCCCAAGGCCGCCTAGCGAACCCGCGCCGTTACGGGCTGGTGGGGTTATCGTCGTCGTCCGCGATAAGCAGCGCGGCCATGCCCACTGCGCCGATCAGGATGATGATGAGCGCATTCACCCATTCCGCGCCGCCGCCGAGCTGCGACTGTTCGGTAGCGGGGGCGCTGGCGCGTTCGGGCGCCGCATAGGCGGCCACAGGCGTCAGCGCGAGGGTCGTTGCGGCGGTGGCCAGGGCCAGCTTGCGAGCAATCATGTGGATCTGCCTCGTTCGGTGAAAGGGGACAGGGCGATAATGTTCGCCGCCCCATGCGGTTTCACCGCGCCCCCGCCCCATCGACGAACCGTTTGCCGCGTCCGACGAATAGTTAGTCCTCGCCCGCTGCGCGGCGCAGCCGGCGGCGCACGGTCGTCTCGCCCAGCAACGGGAGAAGGCGGGCCATTTCCGGGCCCGCGTCCTGCCCGGTCAGTGCCTGCCGCAGCGGCAGAAACAGCGCCTTGCCCTTGCGACCGGTGCTGTCCTTGAGCGCGGCCGTCCAGGTGGCCCAGGCGTTATCGCTCCACACCAGCGCACCTTGCGCCTCTGACAGAAAAGCGCGGGTCTCTTGATCGAATACGGGCAGTTCGATCGGCCCGGTGACAACCCGCCACCAGTCGTGCGCGTCCGATACTTTCTCCAGGTTCGGCCGCACCGCCAGCCAGGCCCCCGCGTCCATGCCTTCGGGCAAGCGGTCCGCGACCTCATCGAAGGAAAGCTGGTGCACGATCCCCTGGTTGACGCGCGCCAGTTCGTCCTCGTCGAAGCGGGCCGGCGCGCGGCCGAATGTGCCAAGGTCGTAGGTCTCCACCAGCGCGGCGCGATCGGCGATCGGCTCCACCGGCTGCGACGTGCCGAGCCGCGCCAGCAGCGCGACCAGCGCCTGCGGCTCGATCCCCGCTTCCCGCAGCGCCTGGCCGGACAGCGAGCCGAGCCGCTTCGACAGCTTGCCTTCGCGCCCGACCAGCAGTGCCTCGTGCGCGAAACGCGGCATGTTTCCCTCGCCGAAGCCCGCGGCGCCAAGCGCGGCGAACATCTGCAGCTGCGCGGCCGTGTTGCTGACGTGATCTTCCCCGCGCAGCACGTCGGTGACGCCCATCTCCACATCGTCGATTGCGCTCGGCAGCATATAAAGCCACGAGCCGTCGGCGCGGCGGACCACCGGGTCCGAAAGGCTGGCGGGATCGAAATGCTGGGGCCCACGAATGCCGTCGTGCCATTCGATGGGCTGGGCATGGTCCAGCAGGAAGCGCCAGTGCGGTGCCTGGCCCTCCGCCGCCATGCGCGCGTGATCCGCATCCGTCAGGGCCAGCGCCGCGCGGTCGTAGATCGGCGGCAACCCGCGTCCCAGCAGCACCTTGCGCTTGAGGTCGAGCTCCTGCGGGGTTTCGTAGCAGGGATAGACGCGCCCCGCCGCGCGCAGCCGTTCGAACGCCTCGTCGTAGATCGCCAGCCGCGCCGACTGGCGGGTCTCGCCATCGGGCGCAAGGCCCAGCCACGCGAGATCCGCGCGGATCGCCTCGACGAATTCCTCGCGACTGCGCTCGGCATCGGTATCGTCGATGCGCAGCAGGAACCGCCCCCCTGCCTTGCGCGCCAGCATCCAGTTGTGCAGCGCGGTGCGGATATTGCCGACGTGGAGCAGCCCGGTGGGCGACGGTGCGAAGCGGGTGACGGTCATGGCGGGGCGCCATAGACCATTGGCCGCTCAGGTGAAGCGCCCGCGCGCCTTCTCCAGGTCGGCGAGCATCCGGTCGAGCGCGCGGTTATCCTCCGGCGACCCGTGCACGCGGGCGTATTGCTCCAGCTCCGCGATCTCCAGCCGGGCCGCCTCGATCTCGCCCGGAAGTTGCCAGCGCAGCCGGGCCATGAGCTGATCGAACCTGTCCGAAGCGTCGGGCGACAAGGTCGCGGGCCGCTTGCGGGCGACCTGACGCCACTTGTCCCGCGCCTGCCCAACGGTCTTTTCGAGATGTTTGCGGACGACCCGGACGGCCAGCGCCGGCTCGCCGGCCGACACCATGCCGTCGAGCGCGAGCAGATTGCGCTCGGTCACCCAACCGGCCGAATGAAAGCTTGGAAGCGACATCAGCCATCGCGCGACGAGCTCGGTCTCGCGCACCGCGATATATCGGCGCACGAGGGGCATCGACAGGGCATCGCCGCGATCGAGAAACAGCGCGGCGCCGTCCTCGAGCGATATGTCGCCGGCCCGCCCGGCCTTCGAGGCGGCAATTCCGATCGCCTCGAGGTCGACGCGGAAGTTGCGAAATTTCGGCCTGGCGGCCTCCACGAAGCGCTGCCCCAATGCCTGAAGATGGGCCGGAGGGGGCGGCGCGTCGTTGAACAGGAGGCGTTCGAACGCCGACCGATCATCCCCGTCCGTCATCGGGACAGTTCGAACACCGCGTGTTCCGCCAGCAGGTTGGCCGCCGCGGCGCCGACGGGGCGCGTTCCGGTGAAGTACCACGCCCGTTCGCAGCGGACGCCCATGGCGCTCACCAGCTCGCGAAAGTCGGTCACGGTCATGTGGTGGATGTTCTGCGTCTCGTACCAGGTGACCGGAATCGAGCGTGTGACCGGCATTCTCCCGCCGAACATCAGCGCAGCACGCGTGCGCCAATGCGCGAAATTGGGAAAGCTGACGAAGGCCTGCCGGCCCACGCGCAGCAGATCGTCCAGCATCCGGTCGGGCCGGGCCGCGGTCTGCAATGTCTGGCTGAGGATCGCGTAATCGAACGCCTTGTCGGGATAGTCGGCAAGGTCGCGGTCCGCATCTCCCTGCACCACGCTGAGACCGCGGGCGACGCAGCGTTCCACCAGCACCGGGTCGATTTCCAGCCCCCGCGCGTCGCAGCCGCTTTCCCGCAGCACGGCCATCAGTTCGCCTTCGCCGCAACCGACGTCGAGCACGCGCGCGCCGGGGCGAACGTGCGACGCGATGACCGCCAGATCGGGACGCAAGGCTGGCCGCGCGCCGGTCATCCGATGAAGCCCCGCACCACGCGGTCGAGCGCGGCGTGTTCCAGCAGGAAGCTGTCGTGCCCGTGCGGCGCGGAGAGTTCGACGAAGCTCACCGGCGCGCCCGCCGCGTTGAGCGCGTGGACCACGTGGCGGCTTTCGGCCGTGGGATAGAGCCAGTCGGAATCGAAGCTGACCAGGCAGAACCGCGCCGTGGTGCCGGCAAAGGCATCGGCCAGCCGCCCGCCGTGCTCCTCGGCCAGGTCGAAGTAGTCCATCGCCCGGGTGATGTAGAGATAGCTGTTGGCATCGAACCGCTGCGTGAACCCGCTGCCCTGGTAGCGCAGGTAACTTTCGATCTGGAAGTCCGCATCGAAGCCGAAGCTTTTCGCCCCGCGCGATCCGTCGGGCCGGTCCTGCAGGTTGCGGCCGAACTTTTCGGTCAGCCCGGCCTCCGACAGGTAGGTGATATGCGCGGCCATGCGCGCAACCGACAGTCCCTTGTCCGGGGCGCGGCCCGATCCGTAATAATCCCCGCCCTGCCAGTCGGGATCGGCCATCACCGCCTGGCGGCCGACTTCGTGGAAGGCGATGTTCTGGGCGGAATGCCGCGCGGTGGTGGCGATCGCCAGCACCCGCTCCGCCCGCTCGGGGAAATTGGCCGCGAGGCTCAGCGCCTGCATCCCGCCCATCGACCCGCCGACGACCGCGTGCAGCCGCTCGATGCCGAGCCCATCGAGCAGCGCAACCGAAGCGCGCACCATGTCGCGAATGGTGATGACGGGAAACCGCATTGCATATGGCTTGCCATCGGGGCCGACGCTGCCGGGCCCGGTCGATCCCATGCACCCGCCCACGATGTTCGCGCAGATCACGTGGAACCGCCCGGTATCGATCGGCTTGCCCGGCCCCACCATCCGTTCCCACCAGCCCGGCTTGCCAGTCAGCGGATGGGGGCTGGCGACGAACTGGTCCCCCGTCAGCGCGTGGCAGAGGAGAATGGCATTGTCCCGCTCCGCCGACAGCGTGCCATAACTTTCGTACGCGATCACCGCGTTCGCCAGCGTCTGCCCCCCGTCGAGCGGCAGGGGAAAGGGAAGTTCGAAAGTGCTGGAGGCCGGATTGGAACCCATTGTGCGCGCCGAGAGAGAGATGGGACAGGAAATCGGGCGAGCAGAGAATTCTTTTTGACAGGACTTTTCCGCTCGTGCGGGCCGGCGGTTAGCGTAGCTGGCGATGACCAACCACCGCTTTTTCTTTGCTGCAAAGGGCGCGGCCCCTGCCATAAGCGCGGCCGCAATGGCGAACGGTCCCATCCCCAAGCCCTGGATTCAGGGCATCCACGCCTACACCCCCGGCGCCGCGACGGGCGCCGGCGGGCGGGCCTTGGTCAAGCTTTCGGCCAACGAAAACCCTCTCGGCACAAGCCCCGCGGCCCTGGCTGCCCTGTCCGGGGCCGCCGACCCGAGCCGTTATCCGGACCCGGCCAGCACGGCCCTGCGCGAAGCCCTGGGCGCGCGGCACGGGATCGATCCTGCACGGATCGTCTGCGGCACGGGCTCGGACGAACTGCTGAACCTCGCCGCGCAGGCCTTCGCCGGGCCGGGGGACGAAGTGCTGTTCCCTCGCTTCAGCTTCGCGGTCTACGATATCGCCGCGCGCCGCTGCGGGGCGTGCCCGGTCGAGGCGCCCGATGCGGACTACGGCGCGGATGTCGATACGATCCTTGCCGCGGTTACCCCGCGCACGAAAGCGGTGTTCCTGGCCAATCCCAACAACCCCACCGGCAGCTTCCTGTCCCGTGCCAAGATCGCGCGCCTGCACGCCGGACTGCCGGGTGACGTGCTGTTCGTGCTCGACCAGGCTTATGCCGAATACCTCGATCCCGCCGACGACGACGGCGGGCTGGAGCTTGCCGGCCGCCATGCCAACGTGCTGGTTACGAGGACATTCTCCAAGATCTACGGGCTGGCGGGCGAACGGATCGGTTGGGCAACCGGCGATGCGGCACTTGTGCAGGAGCTCAACCGTATCCGGGGTCCGTTCAATGTTACCAACCACGGTCAGGCTGCCGCTCTCGCCGCGGTCGATGACGCGGCGTTCGTTACGCGCTCCCGCGAAGAGAACGCGGTAGAACGCGACCGCTTTACCGGCGCCATGCGGGCATTGGGGAACCACGGCATCCGGCCGCTGCCGAGTGCGGGCAATTTCGTGATGGTGCTGTTCGAAGGCGCGCTGACCGCCGCGGCCGCGCTCGCCGCGATCGACGAGGCGGGCTATGCCGTGCGCCACCTGCCGGGCCAGGAACTGCCGCACGCGCTGCGCATTACGATCGGCACCCGGGCCGACATGGACGCGGTGGCCGGTGCCATCGCGGCGGCGGCAGACCGGGCATGAGCTTCCAGCGCGTCACGATCATCGGCCTCGGCCTGCTGGGCGGCTCCGTCGGGCTTGCCATCGCGGAATTCCTGCCCGGGTGCGCCACCACGGGTTACGATGCCGACCCCGCGGTCCGCCGCCGCGCCGCCGAACGCGGGCTGGTTGGCCGAGTCTGCGAGACCGCCGCCGAGGCCGTCAGTGATGCGGAGTTGGTCATATTCTGCGTGCCCGTTGGCGCGATGGAGAATGCCGCCTGCGAGGTCGCCGACGCGCTGCCTGCCGGTGTGATCGTGACCGATGTGGGATCGTCGAAAGAGGCGGTGGGCGAAGCGCTGCGCGCCGCGCTGCCTCATGCCACCGTCATCCCCGCCCATCCCGTCGCCGGGACCGAGCGCAGCGGCCCGGACGCAGGCTTCCCGCACCTGTTCCGTCACCGCTGGTGCATCCTCACCCCGCCGGCGGACGCCGATCCCGAGGCAGTCGATAAAGTCGCGGCGTTCTGGAAGGCACTGGGCGCCGATGTCGAGCTGATGGACGGTGCGCACCACGATCTCGTCCTCGCAGTGACCAGCCATATCCCGCACCTCATCGCCTACACGATCGTCGGCACGGCCAGCGACCTCGAGCAGGTGACGCGGAGCGAGGTCATAAAGTATTCGGCCGGCGGATTCCGCGATTTCACGCGCATCGCGGCGTCGGACCCGACGATGTGGCGCGACGTGTTCCTGACCAACCGCGAAGCCGTGCTGGAAATGCTCGGCCGCTTCACCGAGGATCTTACCGCGCTCCAGCGCGCGATCCGCCGCAGCGATGGCGACGCTCTGTTCGAGCTGTTCACCCGCACGCGCGACATCCGGCGGTCGATCGTCGAACAGGGCCAGGACGACGCGCGGCCCGACTTCGGCCGGTCGGATCACGGCTAGCCGGGTTCTGCCTCGCGCTCATCCGAAGGCGCGTTCAGCGCATTCATCGCCGCATGCACCCGGACCTCCGCCTCCTCACGGGGCAGACCCGGTGGGACCGGCGCGCCGAAACGGTACGTGACCGTGCCCGGCCGCTTCAGCCAGCGGTGATAAAGCGGCCCGCTGTCCACCGCCACCGGCACCACCGGCAGGCCGAGCAGCTTGTAAAGGCCGGCGAAACCCGATTGCAGCGGCGGCGCGGTGCCGTGGGGAACACGGGTGCCTTCCGGGAAGATCACCAGTGGCCGACCGGTTTCGGAGAAACCCTTCGCCGCAGCGATCATCGCCCGCAATGCGCGCGCGCCCTGGTCGCGTTCGACCGGCACGATCCCGTACGCGGCCGCCGCCTTGCCCCAGAGCGGTATGTCGAAGAGCGTGTCCTTGGCGAAGACGACGGGGAGATCGAACAGCGCCGGCATGTCGATCGCCTCGAAGAAGCTTTCGTGCTTGATCGCGTAGAGCACGGGTCCGTCCACCGGGCCGCCGCCCTCCACGCGCACGCGGATGCCGAGGATCCATCGCAGGCAGGCCCGCTGGTACAGCGCCCACCCCCGCACGATGCGGCGGAACAGTGTCACATCGAACGGGCGCGCGATCAGCGAACCCGCGGTGAAGCCGAACGAGCCGAGGTAGAATAGCGGGTAGAACACCACGTTGCGCAGCAGGACGAGAAGCGCGATCACGACGGGATCACCAGTGCCAGCCCGCTCGCGAGCATCTTGTTGTATTCGAGGAACAGCGTGCCCAGCCGCGGGCGCGAAGGAACCGCATCGCGCACCACGACGATATCCTGCGGCAGGGCAGCTCCCAACTCGTTGGCCGCGCGGCGCATGTGCCAGTCGGTCGTCACCAGGCGCAGCGAACGGTACCCGTTCTCCGTCATCCAGGCAGCGGTCTCGGCGGCGTTGCTGCGGGTATCGACCGCGGCGAAGCCCAGCGTTACGCAACATTCCATCCAGCGCGCGGGGACCTTGTATTCCGCGGCGAATTCGGCGGGCTTCACCTCGGGGTCCACCCCCGTCACGAGCATCGCCTCCGCCTCGCGGTCGCCGAGGAGCTCCAGCCCCCGCGCGATCCGGCCCGGTCCGCCGGTCGGCACCACGATGGCATCCGTGCGGTAGTCGCCCACCGGCTGAGGCAGCGCGGCGGCGAACCACATGAAGCCGAACACGTAGAGCATGGCGGCGAACGAGATGAGGCGCGGGATCACAGCATCTTCCTCAAGGCCGCCAGGATGGTGAGCCGCGCGGTGCCCATGGCAATGATCACCCCCGCAAGGGGAATGGCGGCGATCCACGCCCAGTCGAGAGGGCGCAACCCCCCGCCCGAGACCATGCCGGAATCGAGCGCCGCGAACCGGTCCCCCAGCACGAGCACCGCCGCCACGCCGAGCGCCAGGCCTGCGATACCCCCTGCGGCCGCATCGAACCCGACGGACCGCTGGAAGATGCGCGCGATCTGGGCATCGGTGCCGCCGAGCAGGTGCACCACTTCGATCGTCCCCCGATTGCCGCCGAGTGCGCTGCGGGCCGCCAGCCATACCGCGGCTGCACTGGTAAGCGCGAGCAGCAAGACGAGCACCAGCGCGAGCCACTGAAGCGATGCGATGGCGGAAAACACCGGGCCGAGCCATGACGATTGCGCGTCCACCCGCGCGGCGGGGGCGACTGCGGTCACCGCTTTCCGCAATTGGGTCAGCCGCGGCGGGGTGGCGCCACCGGCAAGCTCGACATCGATCAGCGCCGGGACGGGCACCGCCAGGTCGCCGCTCCCCGCGCCCCCGAGCCAGGGATCGATCAGCGCATTCAATTCCGCCTGGGGCACCACGCGCATGCCTGTCACCTGGGGCAGGCGCGCGAGCACGCGTTCGGCGGCGCGCACCTGCCGGTCTCGCTCCGCCGCCAGCGGCTCCACGATCTGGACGGTCGCCGCGCCGGAGAGCTCGCTGCGCGCGCTGTCGGCAAGGTTGCGCAGGGCCAGCCCGCCGGCCCCCGCGATCACGGTCAGCGCCACCATGATCGCGATTACCCACGGCATGGGCCCGGCAAGGCGGGCATGAGGGATGAGCGCAGCCGCCCGCCCTCCGCCGAAGGGCACAAAACCGCGCACCACCGCGCGCTCCAGCATCGGGGGTCCTTTCACCGCGGTATCTTCATGCCGGTACGGCCCTTGGCGCATCGCGCCGCGGCGGATAGCGCAAGGCACCGGTCGGATCGCTCAACCGCCCCTTGTCGAGCCGCATGATGAGCGAATCCGGCACCTTGCGCAGCAGGTGCACATCGTGCGTCGCCACGACCACGGTGGTGCCCAGGCGGTTCAATGCTTCGAACAGGCGCAGGAGCTTCAGCGCCATTTCAGGATCGACGTTGCCGGTCGGTTCGTCGGCCACGAGCATGTCGGGCCGGCCGATCACCGCCCGGGCGATGGCGACGCGTTGCTGCTCCCCGCCCGACAGCGTGGCGGGACGGGCGTCGATCCGGTCGGCAAGGCCCACCCATTCGAGCATGTCGGTCACTGGCTTGCGCAGCTCGCTCTCACGCACGCCGGACACCCGCAGCGGCAGGGCGACGTTGTCGAAGGCGCTGAGGTGCGGCACCAGGCGAAAGTCCTGGAACACCACGCCAAGCCTGCGGCGCACCAGCGGCAGCCGCTCGCGCGGCAGGGTTATCACGTCGGTGCCGAACATGCGGATCGCCCCGCGCGAAGGCCGTTGCGCAAGGTAGAGCAGCTTGAGCATCGACGTCTTGCCGGCCCCGCTCGCGCCGGTCAGGAAATAGAACCCGCCCGGGTGCAAGGTAAACGAAACATCGCTCAGGACCTCGCGTTCGGTTCCGTAACGCAGGCCCACATTGTCGAAAGTGACGATATCCCCGCCGTCTGCGATCAACGGTCGGCGCTCTCGAAGCGGTCGGGCGGGCTGGTCAACGGCATCGGCTGACGCGCTATAGCCGGGCTTCCATGTGGAAAAAAGCCGTCTGGCGGGCAACTTCGCGCTTTGCCTCTCTTGTGCGGGGCCGCGGTCCGCGTAAGATTCGCATCGGAATGATTATCGCCTGCCCCGCCTGCGCGACCCGCTACGTCGTGCCGGACAGCGCCATCGGCGCGGAAGGCAGAACAGTGCGCTGCGCAAAGTGCCGGCATAGCTGGTTTCAGGACGGTCCCGATGTCGACTTGCCGCACCCGGCAGATCGTTCCCCACCTGCGGATCAGGCCGCGTCGCGCCCCGCGCCTGGACCGGCGACCGCGTCCCCTGCGCCAGCGCCAGAGAGGGAAGACGCGCGCGGCGCCGATGCTCCGGTCGCGGCTGGTGCGGGCCTGGCGCAAGCGATCGACCCGCTGGCCGAGCGTGAAGTCGCCGCGTCCGCGGTGCCCGAGAGCCACCGGGACGAGGAGATTGCCGAGCCCGCGCCGCCCCCGCCGGACATCGACCAAACGCCTGAGCCGCCCACCGTGGTGGAAGTGTCGCATGCGCGCGACAGCCATCAGGAGGACTACGGCGACGAGATCTCGCAGTTCGATTACGCGCCCCCTTTCCGTCCGCGCCGGAACATGATGAAGGTGTGGACGGCGGCGGCCGCCCTCTTCGCGGTGATCGCCCTGGGGACGGTCGGCGCGGTCAGTTACTGGGGCCTGCCGGACTGGGTGCCGATCAGCCGGCCGACTTTCGCGATGGGCCAGGCGGATCTGGTGCTCGATTTCCCGCGCGAACGGCAGGAACGAAGAACGCTGCCTAACGGAACGGAATATTTCGGTGCGAGCGGCACGGTGAAGAACGTGGGGCGCGAATCCCGCGCGATTCCGTCGATCCTGATCGTGCTGCGCGATGCGCGCGAACGGATCGTCTACAGCTGGGAAATCGCCCCGCCAAAGCCCCGGCTTGCCCCGGGCGAAACGGTGACGATCAACGAAGCCGTCACCGATGTCCCGCGTTCCGCCAGGATCGCCGAGATCGGCTGGAAGCCGAATTAATCGCCGAGCGCCTCGGCCACCGGCATGTAATCGTAACCGAGTTCGTCGGCGACCGCCTTGTAGGTGACCTTGCCGGCGTGGACATTGAGCCCTTCGGCGAGATGCGGGTTGGCGCGCAAGGCGCCCCGCCAGCCCATGTTGGCGATGCGCAGTGCATGCGGCAGCGTCACGTTGTTGAGCGCGTATGTACTGGTGCGCGCCACGCCGCCCGGCATGTTCGCCACGCAATAGTGGACGATGCCGTCGACGACGTATGTCGGTTCAGCGTGAGTCGTCGCGTGGCTGGTCTCGAAACAGCCGCCCTGGTCGATCGCCACGTCCACCAGGACCGCCCCCGGCTTCATGCATTTCAGCATCTCGCGAGTAACCAGCTTAGGCGCGGCGGCCCCCGGGATCAGCACGGCGCCGATCACCAGTTCGGCTTCGCACAGCATCTGTTCGATATTGGCCTGGTTCGAAAAGCGCGTCTTGGCGCGGCTTTCGAAATGGGTGCCAAGCCGCTCGAGCACTTCGGGATCGCGGTCCAGGATGGTCACGTCGGCCCCCAGGCCAACGGCCATCTGCGCCGCATTGAAGCCGACGACGCCGCCGCCGATCACCATGACTTTCCCCGGCAGAACCCCGGGAACGCCGCCCAGCAGCACGCCGCGCCCGCCATGTGCCTTTTCCAGCGCCGTCGCGCCCGCCTGGATGCTCATCCGGCCGGCCACCTGGCTCATCGGCTTCAACAGCGGCAGGGTGTGGCCGGGCCCGGTCACGGTTTCGTATGCGATCGCGGTCACCCCGCTGGCGACGAGTTCGCGCGTCTGATCGGGGTCGGGCGCGAGGTGGAGGTAGGTGTACAGCACCTGGCCTTCGCGCAGCATGGCGCGTTCGACCGCCTGCGGCTCCTTCACCTTGACGATCATCTCGCACCCGTCGAACACGGTCTTCGCGTCGGGCTGGATCTGCGCGCCGGCAGCGCGATAGTCGGCATCCGTCGCGCCGATGCCCATGCCCGCGCCGGTTTCCAGCCACACTTCGTGGCCGTTGACCGTGAGTTCGCGCACGCTCTCCGGCGTCAGGCCGACGCGGTATTCGTGGTTCTTGATTTCCTTGGGGCAGCCGATGCGCATGACACGCTCTCCTTCGCGCGGGGCCGTTACAGTTGTGACCATTTTCCGGCAAGCGGCTTTGCATCGAAGGGACTGTGCAAGGCCGTCATTCGGCTGTCATATAGTCGGCACACCGGCGTCGCCGGAGTTACATCGCACTTTCATGAAGGGCTCGCCGCATGACCGTTCGCCACCTGAAGCTGTCGTCAGCCCCGCTCGCGATGATCGCCGTCTGGGCCGCCCCCGCAGCGGCGCAGGACGCCGCCGTAGCCGACGAACTGGCGCGCATGCGCGCGCAGATGGCCGCGATGGCGGACCGCATCGACACGCTCGAAGCGCAGCTCGCGAGCGCGAAGATGGAAACGCAGGCCGCACCGCCAGCGGCAGCGGGCGGCGACGCAAAGCAAGCATCCACCGCCGAGTGGAAGGGCGCACCGGAACTGACCGGCAGCGATGGCTGGAGCTTCAAGCCGCGCGGGCGGATTCAGCTGGATGCCGGCTCGGTCAGCGCGCCTGACGGGTTCAGCGACAGCGGCCTCGGGTTCGGCAGCGAACTTCGCCGCGCCTTCATCGGCGTGGAAGGCGAGATTCCCGGCGGCTTTGGCTATCGCGCGGAAGTCGACGTGGCGGCCAGCGCGGTGGAGATCACCGACCTTTACATCACCTACAGCCCGTCTGACGCGGTGACGCTGACGGCGGGCAACCACAAGCCGTTCTGGGGACTGGAGGAAATGACCAGCGACCTCTTCGTTTCGTTCACCGAACGGGCGGCCTTGAACACCGCGTTCGGATACGAACGGAGGCTGGGCCTTTCCGCCAGCTACAGCGCGGGACCCTTCGTCGCGCAGGGCGGCGTATTCACCGATAATGTTGCCGACCTGAATGACGACGGCAACAACTTCTGGTCGCTGGACGGGCGCCTGGTCTTCGCACCGAAGATCGGCGATGGCCAGATGCACGTCGGCGGGTCCGTGCACTGGCGCGATCTCAACGACGGGGCCGACAGCGTGCGCTACCGGGTGCGGCCGTTCATCCATACGCCCGACGTGCGTTTCGCGGACACGGGCGCCATCAGCGCCCGGCGCGAAACCGGCTACGGACTGGAGGCAGCGTACATCCAGGGGCCGTTCCACGCCACGGGCGAGGCGCACTGGCAGCGTGTCGACCGGCCCGGGGCGATCGCCGATCCGACGTTCTTCGGCGGCTATGCCGAAGCCGGGATGTTCCTGACCAGAGGGGACACCCGCGGATACCGCGGCGGCGCTTTCGACCGGGTGAAGCCGGCCAACCCGGTCGGTGAAGGCGGCTTCGGCGCGGTGCAAGTGAACCTGCGGTACGATTTTCTCGACCTCATCGATGCCGGCGTGGTGGGCGGAAAGCAGGATATCTACGGGGTCGCGCTCGTCTGGACGCCAACCGACTTTACCCGCCTGATGCTCAATTACGGACATGTTGTTTACGACCGCGCCGCACTGGCGACCGCGAGCGGCGACCGCAGCTATGCAGTGGACGCCGTGGGCGTGCGCGCACAGGTCGACTTCTGACGCCAATTACCTGTCATGCGCCTGTCACATCGCCTGCCTAGTCGCGGGCCCGCAACCCGAGGGAAACCTGCCATCATGACTCCGATCAAGACCATTGCCTTCGCATCGATTTCGGCCCTGGCCCTTGCCGCGTGCGGCGGCAGCGGCGGGGGCAACGCCCGCGATTCCATTCGCGCGGTCGGATCGTCCACCGTCTATCCGTTCGCCAAGAAGGTTGCCGAAGATTTCGTCGCGGCAAATCCTGGCATGAAGAGCCCGCTCATCGAATCCACCGGCACGGGCGGCGGGATCAAGCTGTTCTGCGCCGGCCTGGGCCAGTCCACTCCGGACATCGTGAACGCCAGCCGCCGCATGAAGGCGAGCGAGCTCGAAGACTGCAAGAAGAACGGCGTTACCGAAGTGGTCGAGGTCCAGGTGGGTCTCGACGGTATCGCCTTCGCATCGGCCAAGGGCGGCATCCGCCTGAACCTGACGCCCGAGATCGTGTACAAGGCGATCGCGGCCCGGCCGTTCGGCAAGGAACAGACTGCCCGGACGTGGCGCGATGTCGATCCCTCGCTGCCGGCGGAGCCGATCCTGGTGTACGGCCCTCCCTCTACCTCCGGCACGCGCGACGCGCTGAAGGAGCTGGTGCTGGAGAAGGGCTGCGAGAGCGATCCCGCGATGAAGGCGCTGAAGGAAAGCGACAAGGACCGGTACGCCCAGATCTGCACCGAAGTCCGCACGGACGGCGCCTACGTCGACCAGGGCGAACAGGACAACCTGATCGTCCAGAAAATCGAAGGCAATCCCAAGGCCGTGGGCGTGTTCGGGTATTCCTACATGGAGGAAAATGCCGAGAAGCTGCAGGACCAGCCGATGAACGGGGTGCCCGCGACGTACGAAAACATCTCGACGTTCAAGTACCCCGGCGCCCGCCCGCTGTACATCTATTACAAGAAACAGCACGTGGGCGTGATCCCCGGCCTCGCTGAATTCATCGCGCAGTGGACGAACAGCTGGGGCCGCGACGGCAGCCTGTCCCGGATCGGCTTCGTCTCTTCTCCCGACGACGTCCAGGCCGCCGCGGCTGCCGCGGCAACCAATGGAACGGTCATGACCGGCGAAGAATTGAAATAGGCCGCCCCAGACCTCTAACAATTAAAAGCCCCGCCCGTGCAAACCGGCGGGGCTTTTCCTTGGTCTTATGCCGCGCGGCTCAGAAGTCGAAACTGGCCCGGGTATAGAGGAACCGTCCGCTGAACCCGAACGGAGACTGAGAGCTGTAGGGCAGGAACGCGTTGTTCACGCTGTGAGTGAATCCCCCGATCGTGCCAACCGGCAGGCGATCGGGATATTCGTCGAGCAGGTTGTTCGCGCCGACGGCCAGTTCCAGCGCCGGCACCGGCCGGAAGCGCGCCTCCAGATCGACCACCCATTTGGGCGAAAGCGTCACATCCCCCGGCGCGTCGCCCTTGCCCACCGCAAGGCTGTTCACCGTTCCGATTGGCAGGAACACAGAGCCGTAGCGATTGGCGCGCAGCGTCATGCCCACGGGCTCGTAATCCCAGTCGAGCCCGAGGTTGAGCTTGTTCGAAGGCTGTCCATCGGTCAGGCGATAGCTTTCGGGGCGCGCGAACAGGCGATCGGCCGTGAACCCGCTGAAGGTCCGGCGATCGGTGATCTTCGTGTCGTTACGGTTGTAACCCGCGGTCAGGCTGAACCGCCCGGCCCCGAAATCCGGCACGCGGTAGTTGGCGACCACGTCGATGCCCTGGGTGCGCGTGTCGACCCCGTTGATGAAGAACCGGCCCGACGTGCCGGCAACGCCCGCCGCACGCAGGATGGCGACCACGTCCGCGCCCTGGAGGTTTTCCGTCAGCACGATCCGGTCGTCGATCTTGATGTTGTAGTAATCGACCGTGACGCTGAGGCCGGGGATCATCGTGAACACGAGGCCCGCACCCATGTTGAGCGATTTTTCGGGCTCGAGCGGTTCCGAACCCAGCGCCACCGCGATCGGCGAACCCACGGGGAACGTCCCGACCTCCACCAGCCCGACGCCGGCGACATTGTTGGTCGACACGGTCGAGAAATATTGCTGCGCCATGCCCGGCGCGCGGAAGCCGGTGGAGATGGAACCGCGAAGCGCAATTCCATCCACCGGCTCGAGCCGCGCGGCCAGCTTGCCGTTGATCGTGTCCCCGAAGTCGGAGAAATGTTCATACCGCCCGGCCACCTGGACGTTGAGCAGGTCGGTAAGGTCGGTGTCGAGTTCCACGTAGCCGGCAAAGCTGTCGCGCGAGGCATCGACCCGGGTGCTTGGGGCGAAGCCCGGAAACACCTGGGCGCCGGGTGCGGAACTGTTGCTGAAGAAGTAGGGGCCGACTTCGTAGCTGGTGCGTTCGCCGGCAACGATCTTGTAATTCTCGTTGCGCCACTCCGCGCCGGCAGCGATCGACGTATCGCCGAAACCGAGATCGATCGGGCGCTGGACGTCTAGGTTCACGGAGGTTTGGCCGGAACGCAGACCGCCGGCATAGAACCGCCGGGGACTGACGATGCCGCCGAGCGAGGCATTCCAGGTATTCTCGACCGAATAGTCGAGGCGGTTGGAACCGTAATTCGCCGAAAGATCGAGATTCCAGCCCGCGACCGTGCCGCGGATGCCGATGACACCGGCGACATCGGTGATATCGCTGACGATCAGCGGCAGGAATCCGTCCGGGTAATACGGTCGGCCTCCGTTTGCCCAGTCCGCGTTGCGTGCGTCGTTAGGTCGGCGGAAGAAACCCGCGCCGTTGCCGTCACGCTGTCCGAAGCTGCCGAACTGGTAAAGCTCGAACCCGTTACCGAGATCGGCGCCGGCATTCAGGAAGAAATTGAAATCCTGCGACCGGCCGTCACCGAACCGGTGGTTGATCCGGTCGATCGTCGTTTCGCGCAAGTCGCCCGTTCCGGCGTACTGGCGGCGAGGATCGGGACCGGAACGGTTGGTCGGCGAGCGGTCCTTGTATTCGGCCGTAACGTTGAAATATCCGGCCTCGCCCACGGGCACGCCGATGTTGGTTGCGAAAGTCCAGGTCTCGCCGTCGCGGCGCCGGCTTTCCTCGGTTTCATAGACGATGGCGGGATCGCCCGTCCCGGCCGTGGTCGGCGAGACGCTGGCGACATCGTAGACGCCCTTCATCGTGGTGACGTACTTGCCGTAGCTCGCCTGCGCGCGCCCGCCTTCCCGGCGCTTCAGCTGAATGTTGATGACGCCTGCAATCGCGTCGGACCCGTATTGCGATGCCGCGCCGTCGCGCAGCACCTCGATCCGGTCGATCGCGAGCGGCGGGATGGTGTTCATGTCGACGCCGGCCGAACCGCGGCCCACCGAACCGTTGAGGTTCAGCAGCGAAGAAATGTGCCGGCGCTTGCCGTTCACCAGCACGAGCACCTGGTCAGGCGAAAGACCGCGTAGCGTGGCGGGCCGCAGCGAGTCGGTGCCGTCGGTAAGCGAAGGCTGGGGGAAGTTGAACGAAGGAACGAGGTTGTTCAGCAGCCGATTGGTTTCGGCCGAACCCTGGTTCAGCAGCGCTTCGTTGGAGATGACATCGATCGGCACCGCGCTCTCGGCAACCGTGCGGTCGGTGCGGCGGGTGCCCGTGACGATGATCTGCTGCTGGGGGGTTTCCTCGCCCTGCTCGGATGCGGGCGTTTCACCAGGTACGTCCTGCGCCGCTGCCGGCTGAACAAGTAGGGCGGCGAGCGCGGCGGAGGCGGGCAGCCGGGTACGCTTGAAAGACATGTTATTCCTCCCTGTTGGCAAGGAAATAACAGGAAGCGCGCACAAAGCCTCAGGAAATTGTGCCCGCGCCTCCGGAATCTTGTCGAGTGTGGCGCTTCCGTTACAACAGGGCCATCGGGAACGACCAAAAGGTGGTCAAAGAGAATTCCCATCCTTGTCCCGATAGATATCACGGCGGCCCACATGGTTCGCGGGACCGACCAAACCGTCTTCCTCCATTCTCTCGATCCACTTGGCCGCGGTGTTGTAGCCGACCCCCATCTGTCGCTGGAGCCAGCTGCCGCTCGCCTTCTGGTTCTCGAAGACGATCTGGCACGCCTGGCGGTACTTGCGTTCTTCCGGATTGTCGGACGCGGACAGTTCCTCGTCAAAGCCATAGCCGAAGCCGTCCTCGGGCTCTTCCGTCACCGCGTCGACATATTCGGGCCGGCCCTGCCCGCGCCAGTGCGTGGCGACCGCCTCCACCTCCTCGTCGCTGACGAAGGGGCCGTGCACGCGTACCAGCGCGCCGGTGCTGGGCTTGTAGAGCATGTCGCCCTTGCCCAGCAGCTGTTCGGCGCCCTGTTCGCCCAGGATCGTGCGGCTGTCGATGCGGCTGGTCACGTTGAAGCTGATGCGGGTCGGCAGGTTGGCCTTGATCACGCCGGTGATGACATCGACGGACGGCCGCTGCGTGGCCATGATGAGGTGGATGCCCGCCGCGCGGCTCTTCTGGCTGAGACGCTGGATAAGCACTTCGATCTCCTTGCCGACGGTGACCATAAGGTCGGCCAGCTCGTCGACGATGAGGACGATCTGCGGCAGCGGCGCGTAATCGAGCTGTTCTTCCTCGAAAAGCTCCTCGCCGGTATCGGGATCGAAGCCGGTCTGCACCCGGCGGCCGAGCGGCTTGCCCTTGGCGATGGCCGTGCGGACCCGTTCGTTGAAGCCGGCGATGTTGCGCGCGCCGATGCTGCTCATCATGCGGTAGCGCCGCTCCATTTCCTCCACCGCCCATTTCAGGGCGCGCACGGCCTTGGCGGGCTCCGTCACCACCTGGCTGAGGAGGTGCGGGATATCGTCGTAGCTCTTGAGCTCGAGAACCTTGGGATCGATCAGGATCAGGCGGCAATCGTCGGGCGTGAACTTGTAGAGCAGGCTGAGAAGGATGCAGTTCAGGCCGACCGACTTGCCCGAACCGGTCGTGCCGGCGACCAGCAGGTGCGGCATCGCGGCAAGATCGGCCACGATCGGTTCCCCCGCGATATCCTTGCCCAGGATGATCGGCAGCGCGCCCTTGGCGTTCACGAACGCGTCGCAGGCGGCCAGTTCCTTGAGGGCCACCATCTGCCGGTCGGCGTTCGGCAGCTCGATACCCATCACCGTCTTGCCCGGGATGGCGGAGACACGCGCGCTGATCGCGCTCATGTTCCGGGCGATGTCCTCGGCAAGGCCGATGACCCGGCTGGACTTGATGCCCGGCGCGGGCTCCAGTTCGTACATCGTCACCACCGGCCCCGTCCGCACGGCGGTGATCTCGCCCTTCACGTTGAAATCGTCGAGCACCGTCTCGAGCAGGCGAGCGTTGCGTTCCAGCGCCAGCTTGTCGAGCTTGGGCGCGGCGTGCGGCGGCGGCTCCGCCAGCAGCTCCAGGCTGGGAAGCTGGTAGTTGGCGAAAAGATCCTTCTGCGCCGTCTTCCCGGCCGGCTTGGCAGGGCGCGGCGCCAGCGTGGGTTCGGCGATTTCAGGCGCACGCCGCTCCGCGATCAGGGGCGCTTCCTCTGCGGCAGAAGCCTTGCGCGGGGAACGCGCCTTGGGCGCGAACGGCAATTCCACGCCCGACAGGTGCGGGGAAAGCTGGCCGGGCAATTCCCGCGCGCGCTTCAGGAAACGCGGCAGCGTGAGCAATTGCACCCAATCGAGCGCGAACACCCGCGTGACCCCTGCCACGCCCCCGACGAGTGCGGCGAGCGCCAGCGCCAGGATCACCCACCCCTGCAGGCTTTCGCCGGTACGCGCCGCGACAGCCTCCACCGCCGCGGCGCCGAGCAGGCCGGCCATGCCGCCCATCGATGCCGGGAGCGTCCCGCCCGGCCGCCCGAAAGCGAGCGACAGCACGGTCCCGATCAGGATCATCGACACCAGGAGCAGCGCGGCAGGGCGCCCCCACCGGGTGCGCAGATCCTCGTCCTCGTCCTCCACATCGTGCCACAGCTTGCGCGCGAAGACGTAAAGCAGCGGGAGCAGCAGAACGCTGGCAACGCCGAACAGGCCGAACATCAGGTCGGCCACCCAGGCGCCGCTGGCGCCCATCCAGTTGCGGATGTCGTCGCCCGCCGCCGCGGTCGATGCGCTGGGATCGGTCTGGGTGTAGCTTGCCAGCGCCAGGCCGAGAAAGAGCATGGCGCAGAACAGGCCGGCCGCGCCGGCGATCTGCGCGGCCCGGCGCAGCGAGCGGCGGAAGGCCGCGCGCCAGTCCGTCGCAGGCAATTTGCCCGCCCGTGGGCCCATTGCACGTGTCGCCATTGCCGCTTCCCCTGATACGTCCGCGGCCCTTATCGCGCCTCGGGGACTCGCGCGTCAAGAATCGTCGGTTTCAGGAATCCTGTTTCAGCGCCAAGCCGTCGATGGCCGCCCAGCGCGTCCAGCCCAGCTCCCTTGCCCGTTCCGGCGTCATCCCGCCCAGGGCGATGACCGGCATTTCCGCCAGCGCGGCCAGGGCGTGGAACCGTTCGGCCCCCAGCGGCTGGACATTGGGATGGGTGCGGGTGGCGAAGACCGGCGACAGCATCACCGCATCGGCGCCCGCGGCATTGGCGTGGGCGATTTCGTGCGCATCGTGCGCCGCCGCGATCCGCAGCAGGTCGGGGGCATCCCCCACCGCCTCGGGCGGACCATAGCTGCCGGCCGCGCCCCACGCCTTGGCCTCGTCGTCGCTGCCTGACAGGATCGCAAGGTGCCCGCCGTCTGCGATGAGCGGAACGAGTTCGTCGAACCGCGCCCGGCGGCTGCGCGGGTCGAGGTGGTAGTGGCGAAAGACAAAGGCCGATCCCGGCGGCAAGGCCCGCAGCGCGCGGGGCAGCAGTTCATCGTTGCGCGCGTCGGACAGGAGCCACAGGTCCGGCAATGCGGGGGCGAGCGGGCTGCGGCCTGTTGATGGCTGGCGCATGACCATGACGACGCTATAGCGCGCATCCGTGATGAATGCAGCCTTGCCCCTGGAGGAAGTCCACCGCCGCATCGCCCACGCGTGCAAGATCGCACGGCGCGAGCCGGAGGAGATAACGCTGGTCGCGGTCAGCAAGACCCGGCCGGCGCAAGCGATCGTGCCTCTGATCGAAGCCGGGCAGACCGTTTTCGGAGAAAACCGCGTGCAGGAAGCGGACGCCAAGTGGCCGGAACTGCGCGAGCGGTTTTCCGGTCTCGCCCTCCATCTGGTCGGGCAACTCCAGTCCAACAAGGCGGAAGACGCCGCGCGGCTGTTCGATTGCATCCATTCGCTCGACCGACCGAGCCTGGTCGCGGCGCTGGGCAAGGCGTTCGACAAGCTGGGGCGCCGGGTGCCGTGCTTCGTCCAGGTCGACGTGGGGGAGGAACCGCAGAAAGGGGGCTGCCCGGTCGCAGAAGTTCCCGCCCTGCTGCAAGCCGCGCGCCATGCCGTTATCCCGGTGGCGGGGCTGATGGCGGTGCCGCCGGCGGGCATCGAGCCTGCCCCGTTCTTTGCCCTGCTCGACAAGATCGCCGCGGACAACGGCCTTGCCGGCCGCAGCATGGGGATGAGCGGGGATTACGAAACGGCCATCATGCTGGGGGCAACGCACGTGCGCATCGGCACGGCCCTGTTCGGCGCCAGGGCGTGATCCCCAGGGGTCAGGCCGGGGCGGCTTCCGGGCCTTCGGCGACGCGGCGTTCGGCGCGTTCGCGTTCGGATTTCTTCCGGTCGGCCAGGACGCGCTGCGCCTGATCGGCAAGCGCGCGCCAGGTTTTCGCGGCGCGCAGGTTCCGTTCCCGGACATTGTCCAGCGTCGCTGCATCGGCGGCTTCCGCGGCCTCGCGCGCGCGGGCGTCGTAGAATTCGAAAGTCTGGCTCATAAGTGGGCTGCCTCGCTGCTGAGGGATGGGGAATGCGCCCTCCCCCGCACGGCAGGGAAGGGCGCGGTGAGGCATCAGTCGGCGGGCGTCAGGTTGACTGCGCTGGCCTTGCCATTGCGGCCGGTCTCTACTTCGTAGTTGAGACGCTGGTCCTTATCGAGCGAGTTCATGCCGGCGGCCTGCACAGCCGTGATGTGCACGAAGCTGTCGCCCGAGTTGTCGTCGGGCTGGATGAAACCATAGCCCTTGTCGATATTGAAGAACTTGACGGTTCCGGTCTTGGTCATGCGGGTTTCCTTTCAAGAAACGCTCTGGTTGCCTGGGCGCGAAAGTGCGCGCGGGCCGTGCGTCGGGTCGTCAAATGAAAGGAAGTCGTCGTCTGGTTTTCGCGGCCTTTTTTTACCGGGCAGCGGTCGTCAAAATCCGAAGTCCGTCGCAAAATTCGACGTCAGCGCCGTTGCACTAGCATGACGTGCCGGAAATAGCGAATTATTCGGATGCGGGGCTTGGCCCGGCCGCACCGGCGGTTTCCAGTTCGGCCTGCCGTTCGTCGCTCGCCGCATCGAGCAGCGCGGCTTCGATGGCCTTGAACCGTGCGGGTTCGGTGACTTTGCCGCCCGCCGTTTCGGTCACGTAGAACGTATCGGCCGCGCGTTCGCCGTAATTGGTGATATGGGCGCTGAAGACCACCAGCCCGCTGTCGTACAGCGCCCGCGCCAACCGGTTGAGCAAGGCCGCCCGGTCGCGGGCGTTGACTTCGATGACCGTGAACCGGTTGGACGCGCGGTTATCGAACGTGACTACGGGGCGGACGTCGAATGCCCGCGCGCGGCTGTGCGGCAGCGGCCTGCGGGCAAGTTCCGGCACCAGCGCCACGCGGTTGGCCAGCGCTTCGGCCACCGCGTGTTCGATCCGGGCAAGCTGCGCCGGTTCGCTGAAGGGCGCGCCGTGCGGGTCCTGCACCAGGAAATTGTCTACCGCCCACCCGCTTCGCGTGGTGTGGATGCGCGCATCGATGATGTTGGCTCCGGCAAGGTGGATGCCGCCCGCGATGCGGTAGAACAGGCCGGGGTTGTCCGCCGCGATCACCGTCACCAGCGTCGCCCCGCGCGCCGGATAGACTTCGCAATGGACCGACACCTTCGCCGCATCTTCGTGCGCGGTGCCGTACTGCATGATGTTGAGCGCGATGATGTCTTCGGGCTCCGCGATCCAGTACGAATCGTCGAAGCGGTCGGCGTAGAGGCGCAGCAGGCCGGCCTTGTCGCCCAGCGCCTCTTCCACCGCGGCCTTTTTCGCCGCGACCATGGCGCTGCGGCCGTGCTTCATGTGGCCGAGGCGGAGGCGCTCCATCGCCGCATCGCTGAGGTCGCCGAGCAGCTGGCCTTTCCAGCTGTTCCAGGTGCCCGGTCCGACGGCGCGGATATCGACCGCCGTCAGGATCAGCAGGTGGCGCAGGCGCTCCACGCTTTGCACCTCGGCGACGAAATCCTCGATCGTCTTGGGGTCGGTCAGGTCGCGCTTGAAGGCGGTGCGGCTCATCAACAGATGCTGGCGCACCAGCCACGCCACCAGCGCGGTCTCCCCTTCGTCCAGGCCGAACCGCGGGCACAGTTCCTCCGCCACTTCGCCCCCCAGCAGCGAATGATCGCCGCCGCGCCCCTTGGCAATGTCGTGGAGCAGGGCGGCGACGTAGGCGACCCGGCGGCTCGCCACCTTGTGGATCAGCGCGGACGCGCGCGGGTGGTCGGCGGTGAGTTCGCCTTTCTCGATGCGGCTGAGCAGGCCGATCGCGCGGATCGTGTGTTCGTCCACCGTGTAGTGGTGGTACATGTCGAACTGCATCTGCGCGTTCACGCGGGCGAAGTCGGGCACGAAGCGGCCGAAGACGCCGGCCTCGTTCATCCAGCGCAGCACCGTTTCCGGGTCGTTGCGGCCCGCAAGGAGGTCGAGGAACAGGGCATTGGCGCGCGGGTCGGCGCGCACTTCGGCGCGGATCAGGCCGGCATCGCGCGCGACCTGGCGCATGGTTTCCGGATGGATCTCCAGCCCGTTCGCCTCGGCCAGCTGGAACACCTCGATCAGCCGCACGGGGTCCTGCGCGAACCAGTCGTCCGACGGCGCGGCGAGGCGTCCGCCGAATACGCGATAGCCCTTCAATGCGCGGGCCCGCGGGGTGAAGCTCGCCAGCAGGCCCTTGCGCGCCCGGTTGCGGGCGAACTGTTCGTCGATGTGCGCAAGGAACACCCCGGTCAGCGCGCCGACGCTTTTCGCCTGGAGGAAGTAGAACTGCATGAAGCGCTCGACCGCGCTCTTGCCCGGGCGGTCGGCGAATTTCATGCGCGCCGCCACCGCCCGCTGCAGGTCGAAGGTCAGCCGGTCCTCTGCCCGGCCGGTGATCGTGTGGAGATGGCAGCGCACCGCCAGCATGAACCCTTCCGCGCGGCGGAACGTGCGGTATTCGGCGCGCGTGAACAGGCCCACGTCGACCAGTTCGGCCGCCACGCGCACCTTGTGGATGTACTTGCCGATCCAGTAGAGCGTCTGGAGATCGCGCAAGCCCCCCTTGCCGTCCTTGACGTTGGGTTCCACGACATAGCGGCTGTCGCCCATGCGCTTGTGCCGCGCGTTGCGCTCGACAAGCTTTTCCGCGACGAACTGCCGTTCGGTGCCGCGCATGACTTCGTCGGCAAGGCGGCGCGTCACCTCGTCGTGCAACGGCTGGTCGCCCCAGACGTAGCGGCTTTCCAGCAGCGCGGTACGGATGGTGAGGTCGCCGCGCGCCATGCGGATCGTATCGTCGACCGACCGGCTCGAATGACCGACCTTGAGGCCCAGGTCCCACAGGTAATAGAGGATCGCCTCGATCACCTGTTCGCACCACGGCGCATTGCGGGTGGGGTGGATGAAGGCAATGTCGACGTCGGAATGCGGCGCCATCTCCGCCCGGCCGTAACCGCCCACCGCCATCAGCGCGAGCCGTTCGCCGGTCGAGCGGTTGGCCGTGGGATAGACGTCCGCCACCACGTGATCGTGAATGGCGCGCACGACCTGGTCGATCAGGAACGAATGCCCCCCGGTAATCTCGTGGCCGGCGGACGGTTTCTCCTCCAGCCGCCGGTCGAGTTCCGCCCGCCCGGCTTCGAGCGCCGCCTTCAGCGCGGCGACGATCGCCGGCCGCGCGGCGGTGCCGCCCTGCGCCGCCAGGCCCGCGATTTCCTCGGCAAGGGCGCGGCGATCGATGATCGCGCGCTGGTTGGGGATGCGCGGTGCGCTCAACGCGCCTCGGCCATGTTCGCATAGCGGGTGCGGAGCGCGCGCTTGTCGATCTTCTCCGTGCCCAGCCGGGGCAGCGCTTCGGTCGCGTGCCAGATGTGCTGCGGTATCTTGAACGCCGCCAGCCGCCCGGTCAGGAATTCGCGCAGATCGTCGGGCTCCACGTGCCGCCCCTCCTTGGCGACATAGACCGCCGCCGGGATTTCGCCGAAGCGTTCGTCAGGCAGCCCGAAGACCGAACATTCCGCGACATCGGGATGCGCGTAGATTTCCTGCTCCACCTCGAGGCAGCTGATGTTCTCGCCGCCGCGAATGATGATGTCCTTCTTGCGGTCCACGATGAACAGGTATTCGTCCTCGTCGAGATAGCCGAGGTCGCCGGTGCGGAACCAGCCGTCGTCGGTATAGGCTTCGCGCGTGGCGTCGTCGTTCTTCCAGTAGCCGTTGAAGTTGGCCACGCTGCGGAAGGAAACCTCGCCCGTCGCGCCCTGCCCCACCGGCTTGCCCGCGTCGTCCAGGATCGCGATCTCCACGATGGGGCGGCTGGCGCGCCCCGTGCTGCCCGGCTTCGCCAGGTAGTTTTCGTTGAAGTTGCCGCAGCCGACCGCGTTGGTTTCCGTGAGGCCGTAGCCGAGCAGGGGAAAGCTGTCGGGGAATGCATCCTTGATCCGGTCTACGTGCTCGACCGGCCTTGGGGCCCCGCCCGCGGCGAAGCTCTTGCAAGCGGACAGGTCGTAATCGCCGCGGTTGGGATGAGTGGCGATTTCGTAGCTCATCAGGGGGACCCCGACGAAATACGTCACCCCCTCCTCCTCCATCAGCCGCATCGCCTGTTCCGCATCCCATTTGGGAATGAGCACCAGCTTGCGATTGATGGCGAAGCTCTGGAGGAACAGGGGGATTTCGCCGGTCACGTGGAACAGCGGCACGGCCACCAGCGCGCACGGCTGGGTGGCGCCCACGTCCTCTCCCCGGCTCTGCATCAGCAGCGCGGCCATCGCGCTCTGTGCCACGTAGCTCATGGTTCCGTGCACGACCGACCGGTGATCGCTCCACGCGCCCTTGGCGCTGCCGGTGGAGCCCGAGGTGTAGAGCATCGTCGCCACATCGTCCGGCCCCAGTTCCGGCAGGGTTGCCGCATCGGGATCGCCCCACACCTCGCCGAGCCCTTCGGATGGATCGCCGCCATGGCCGAATACGATCACCCGGGCCCCGTGGTCCGTCCCTTCCAGCCGCGCGGCGCGCGGTGCATCCGCGAGGATCAGCTTGCATTCGGCGATCGCGACGCCGTGCGCGAGCTCCTCCCCGGTCCAGAATCCGTTGAGCAGGGTGGCGCATCCGCCCGCCATTACCGTGCCCATGTAGGCGACGATCCAGTTGATCGAATTGCGCGCGGCGATGCCGATTCGATCCCCCTTCTGCACACCATGCCGGCTGACGAGCCCGGCCGCGACGGCGCGGGCGGCGGCATACGTCTCCCCGAATGTCAGCCGGGTATCGCCGTCCACCAGGAACGGATTGTCGCGGTGCTCCGCACAATAATGGGCAAGATAGTGGGCCAGGCTGGGCGGCGCATTCCTGAACGCGGCCATCTGCACGCCGCGGCGTTCGATCGGCGTGGTCTCGAACGGCTGACCGGGTGCGGTCATCGCATCCATGATCCGGTCAAGCGCAGCGTCGAGTTCGGTAGCCATCGGGTATCGGTCCTCTCTTCCAAGTTCGGGGTGGCATTGCGCCCACCCGCGTTTTCCGCCCGGCTTTCACTTGCCCCCGCGCTATGGCAAGAGCCGCGCGCGGACCGGCACCGATGCGGGATCGGACCAAGGGTAAGGATCATTCGTGCTGCTGTCACTACTGGCGGAAACCGCGCAGAACGCGGGACAATTCATCCATTTCGAAGACCTTGGCCTGCGCAAGGGGATCGATCTGGGGTTCTTCGAACTCCGGTTCTATTCGCTCGCCTATCTCGCCGGGATCGTCCTCGGCTACTGGCATCTGACGAAGATGATCAAGGCGCCCGGCAGCCCGATGGCGCAGCGCCACGCCGACGATCTGTTCTTCTATTGCACGATCGGCATCATCCTGGGCGGTCGGCTGGGTTACGCACTGTTCTACAGCCCGGATTTCTACCTGCTGCGCAACCCGCTCGAATTCTTCAAGCTGTGGGAAGGCGGAATGAGCTTCCATGGCGGGGTGCTGGGCGTGCTGGCCGCCATCGCCTGGGTATGCTGGCGGGGTGGGATCAGTTTCCTGCGCACGGCGGACTACATCGCCGTCAACGTACCGTTCGGCATGATGTTCGGGCGGCTCGCGAACTTCATCAATGGGGAGCTGTGGGGCCGGCAGACCGACGTGTCGTGGGCGATGATCTTTCCCGAAGACCCGCTGCAGCTCGCCCGCCATCCCAGCCAGCTGTACCAGGCCGGTCTCGAAGGCGCGGTGATGGTGGCGGTGATGCTGTACCTGTTCTGGCGCACACGGGCGCGCTGGCGGCCGGGCCTGCTGGTGGGCGTATTTACCGCCGGGATCGGGCTTGCCCGCTTTACCACGGAATTCTTCCGCGAACCCGATGCGCAGCTTGCCGAACTGGCGCGCAGCACGGGCCTCAGCATGGGCCAGTGGCTGACCATTCCGCTGATCGTGCTGGGCCTGGCGATCGCCGCCCGTGCGCTGATGCGCCCCCCGATTGGCAGCGCGGCCCCGCAACCCGCGGCTGCGTGACCACCCGGCATGGGTGAAGGCACGACGCCGCTGGGCGAGACTTTCCGCCGGTTGATCCGCACCACCGGGCCCATCAGCGTGGCCCACTTCATGGCGGAATCGAACGCGCGGTATTACACCAGCCGCGACCCGCTGGGCGCGGGCGGCGATTTCGTCACTGCACCTGAAGTCAGCCAGATGTTCGGCGAGCTGATCGGATTGTGGCTGGCCGACTTGTGGGTCAGGGCCGGCGCGCCCGAACCCGTCGCCTTTGTCGAACTGGGCCCCGGCCGCGGCACGCTCGCGCGCGATGCGCTGCGCACGATGGCGCGTTATCGCCTCGAACCCGATATTCACTTCGTCGAAAGCTCGCCCGCGCTTCGCGCCGTGCAGGCCGAAGCCGTATCCCGGGCCCGGTTCCATGACGATCTCATGTCCCTGCCCGGGGACCGGCCGCTCCTGGTGGTCGGCAACGAATTCCTCGACGCGCTGCCGGTGCGCCAGCTCGTCCGCGCTGCCGAAGGGTGGCGCGAACGCATGATCGACCTCGACGGCGAAAGGTTCGTGCACGTCAGCGGCCGTGCGCCGATGGATGCCGCGGTCCCGCCCGACTGGCGCGATGCGCGGCAGGGAACGATCATCGAAACGTCCCCCGCCGCCGCTGCGATCATGCAGGAACTGGCCGCGCGTATCGCCGCCCAGGGTGGCGCCGCGCTGCTGATCGATTATGGCCACACCGACCGGCGCGGGGGATCGACGCTGCAGGCCGTGAAGGCGCACCGCAAGGTCGATCCGTTCGCATCCCCTGGCGAAGCGGACCTCACCGCGCACGTCGATTTCGCGACCCTCGCAAGCGTGGCGCAGGCGCACGGCGCGCGCTGGATGGGCACGGCCACGCAGGGCGCGTGGCTGCGCACGCTGGGCATTGAGACCCGCGCCGAAGCGCTTGCGCTAAGCGCGCCGCACCAGCGCGCCGCGCTGTCGGCCGCGCGCGACCGCTTGATCGCACAGGACCAGATGGGCGCGCTGTTCAAGGTGATGGGAATCGGCAGCCCGGACTGGCCGCAAGGCGTGGGCTTCGACCCGGAAGGGGGCGCGCCGGCCCCCTGAACGTGAACCCGCGCGTCAGCTACGGATGGAAGACTGCGGGACCTCGACATCGACGGCGAGGCCGCCCTGCTCGAAACGGCGGTCCATCTGTCCGCCGAGCTGGCCTTCGATCGCGCTTTTCACCAGGCGCGAACCGAACCCTTCGGCGCCCGGCGTCATGCCGACCGACGCGCCCTGTTCCAGCCAGCAGATCCGCACGGTGTCCCCCACGGTCTCGCACGCGATCGCGACCTTGCCATGCTCCACCGACAGCGCGCCGTACTTCGCCGCGTTGGTCGCCAGTTCGTGGAACACCAGCGCCAGGGGCGTCGCGGCACGGGGCCCGATCTGGCAGTCCTCCCCGCTGATCCGGATCCTGTCTGCGTCTGTCGCATAGGGAGCCATGAGCTCGTGCAGCAGGCCGATCAGGCTGTCGCCTTTGACCCCTTCGACCGGACGGACAAAGTCGTGGGCCCGGCCCAGCGCCCGGATGGTGGAGTTCAGCTCGTCGGCGAAGGTCGCCAGTTCCGGGCGCTGCCGCGCGCGCAGCGAGATCAGGCTGGCGATAACGGCGAAGATGTTCTTGATCCGGTGCGAAAGCTCCCGCGCCAGCAGGTCGCGGCTTTCCGACAGGCGCTGCCCGTCGTCGATATCGGTCAGCGTGCCGTACCACCGCGTCAGGTTCTTCATCACGTCGCGTTGCGGAATCCCGCGCGCCAGGGTCCAGCGCCAGGTGCCGTCAGCATGACGCAACCTGTAACTGCTTTCGAACCGCCGCCCCTCGCCGAAGGACGCACACCATGCAGCGAAAGTGGCTTCCGCATCGTCGGGATGGATCAGCGGGCGCCATTCTTCCGCCGTCCGGGGGCCGGCGACGCCGGTAACCTCCGACCAGCGCCGGTTGAAATAGTCGAAATGCCCTTCGGCATCCGCCGTCCAGATGATGGCCGGCAACATATCGGCCACTTCGCGCATGGCGCGGGCGCTGGAATTCGCCTGGCTCAGCGCCGCCCGTTGCTGGCGGATCGCGTGGAGCCGCCGCATCGCCGCACGGGCCAGCAATTGCAGCCCGTCGCGCTGCAGGGGGGTGAGGCCCGCCGGCCGCGGCACGGTGTCGATCACGCACAAGGCCCCGAGAGGCGCGCCTTCGCGCGAGATCAACGGAGCGCCGGCGTAGAACCGGATGTGCGGATCGCCGATGACGAGCGGATTGTCGGCGAACCGCGGATCGGCGGCAGCATCGGCGACCTGCATGGGCTCGGCCCCCATCATCGCATGCGCGCAGAAGCTTTCCGATCGCGACGTCTCGCGCACGTCGATGCCGCTGCGCCCGGCGAACTGCTGGGTTTCGGCCATGACCAGCGACACGAGCCCGATCGGCGCATCGCACAGGCGGGCGGCGAACTGCGCGATCTCCGAAAGCTCTGGATCGCCGGCAGCACCCAGCGTCCTTGCGCCATGCGCTTCCAGCACCGTCAGGCGCGCATCCTCGCCGCGAAAGGCTTCCGCTGGCGGAACCCCGGTGGGCCAAGCTGTAGGATCGGATGTAGGCATATTGCGACGCGGCCAATGATACGGCAATTCCGCAATTGTTCAAATACTTTGCGGAGGAAAATTAACCTCGGCGCAAATAGCTGGTATGGAAGGATTTGCTAGGCGCCGCACCGCTCGTCTATGCGCCACGGGGCTAGATGGAGAGACCCTTTGCGCGCGACCCCCGATTTCGATTTCCAGCTTGGCGAGAGCGCCGAAATGATTCGCGAGGCAGCCGCCCGCTTCGCCGACGAACAGGTTGCCCCGCTTGCCGAACGCGCCGACCGCGAAGACTGGTTCCCGCGCGAACTGTGGGAGCCGATGGGCGCACTAGGGCTGCACGGCATAACGGTCGATGAAGCCGACGGCGGCCTTGGCCTGGGCTATCTGGAGCATGTCATCGCGGTGGAGGAGATCAGCCGCGCCTCGGCCAGCGTAGGCCTGAGCTACGGCGCGCATTCCAACTTGTGCATCAACCAGATCCGTCGCTGGGGCAATCCGGAGCAGAAGGCGAAATACCTGCCCCGGCTGATTTCCGGCGAACATGTCGGCAGCCTGGCGATGTCCGAAGCGTCCGCCGGATCGGATGTCGTGTCGATGAAGCTGAAGGCGGACGCGGTGGCCGGCGGCTACGTGCTCAACGGCACCAAGTTCTGGATCACGAACGCGACTCACGCCGATACGCTGGTGGTCTATGCCAGGACCGACGGCGCCGCGGGGAGCCGGGGGATCACGGCCTTCCTGATCGAGAAGGGCATGCCCGGCTTTTCCATCGGCCAGAAGATCGACAAGATGGGCATGCGCGGCAGCCCCACCGCCGAACTCGTGTTCGAAGACTGCGAAGTTCCGGAAGAGAACGTCATGGGCCCGGTAAACGGCGGGGTCGGCGTGCTGATGAGCGGCCTCGATTACGAACGCGTGGTTCTTGCCGGCCTTCAGCTCGGGATCATGCAGGCGTGCCTCGACACGGTCATCCCCTACGTCCGCGAGCGCAAGCAGTTCGGCAAGCCGATCGGCGCCTTCCAGCTTATCCAGGCCAAGGTGGCCGACATGTATGTCGCGCTGCAATCGGCGCGGGCGTACACTTACGCCGTCGCCAGGAGTTGCGATGCGGGCCAGACCACCCGCTTCGACGCCGCCGGCGCCATCCTGCTGGCGAGCGAAAACGCGTTCCGCGTGGCGGGCGAGGCGGTCCAGGCCCTGGGCGGCGCGGGTTACACCAGGGACTGGCCGGTGGAACGCTACCTGCGCGACGCCAAGCTGCTCGACATCGGGGCGGGCACCAACGAAATTCGCCGGATGCTGATCGGCCGCGAGCTGATCGGCGCGGGTGGATGAGCGCGGTGGAACGCTGGCGGGCGCAATGCGACCCGCGCGAGCTGCCGGCCATCGACGCGCTAAGGGCCATTGCCCTGGAAGCCGGCCCCGGCCTGGTCGAAAGCATCAAATGGAACGCGCCCAGCTTCGCGCAAGACGGCGAGGACCGGATCACCCTCGGTATGGAACGGAAGGGCGGCGTGCGGGCGGTATTGCATCGCGGTGCGGCAAGAACTGACAGCCATTTCCTCTTCGAAGACGAGGCGAGGCTCGCGGCCTGGCCCGCGCCCGACCGCGGCGTGGTGAAATTCGCAGACGCGGCAACGGTGGAGCGGCGGCGCGGCGAAGTGACCGACTTGTTCACACGCTGGCTCGAGGCTGCCGGATGATCGGCGCGTCCGGAACAAGGCGGTTGGCAAAGTTTCAGCAGGCCACTGACAACAAGGGCCGAAGCAGAAGCAACCTGGGAGACGCCGAATGAGCGGCGCGGAAAATACCGTTCCCCCGGTCGAGGCGGGGTCCGCGCCGCCGCTGGAGCGCCAGCGGGGGTTCCTTGGCTTCGTGGAGCGGGTCGGCAACCTGCTGCCGGATCCGACGATCATCTTCATCTACCTGATCTTCGCGCTGATGCTGATTTCGGCCCTGGGTGCGGCGATGGGATGGTCCGCATCGCTCCCTTATCCGGGCGAAGAAGCGCCGGAGTTCGCCACGCTGGAAAACGGAGTGCTGACCTACACCGCGTCGAGCCTCTTTTCCGAAGCGAACATCACCCGCCTGTTCACGGAAATGCCGCGAACGTTCGCCGGGTTCGCGCCGCTGGGCCTCGTCCTCACGATTATGATGGGCGCCGCGGTGGCAGAGCGGTCCGGCATGTTCTCGGCCCTCATCCGCCTGTCGCTCCGCAATGCGAAGCGCGCGCTGCTGACGCCCATCGTGGCAATCGTGGGCATGGTTTCGCACCACGCATCGGACGCGGCCTACGTGGTGTTCATCCCGCTGGCCGCGATCATCTTCGCCGTGGCCGGGCGTCACCCCCTGGCCGGGCTCGCCGCGGCATTCGCGGCGGTATCCGGCGGGTATGCCGGCAACCTGATGCCCGGCCAGATCGACGTGCTGCTGTTCGGTTTTACCCAGGAAGCGGCGCGGATCGTGGATCCCGACTGGACGATGAACCCGCTCGGCAACTGGTACTTCATCGCCGCGATCGTCGCCCTGTTCACGCCGGTGATCTGGTTCGTGACGGACCGCGTGGTGGAGCCGCGCCTCGGCACCTGGAACGGCATCATCGACGCGGAACTCCGCGCCGACCTCGACAAGACCGAGGTGACGGCGGTGGAGCGCAAGGGTCTGCGCCGTGCGGGCCTCGTCGCCCTGCTCCTCGCAGGCGGTTTCGCCGCGCTCGCCCTGTGGCCGGGCTACACCCCCTTCATCAACGAGGATGCCGTTGGCACCGCTGCCCTCCAGCCGCTCTACGCATCGCTCATCGCGTTCTTTTTCCTGCTGTTCCTGCTCACCGGCACCGCATTCGGACGCGCCGCGGGCACGGTCAACGGTGCTTCCGACGTGATGGAGATGATGCAGCACGGGGTGCGGACGATGGCACCGTACCTGGTCTTCGTGTTCTTCGCGGCGCATTTCGTGGCGATGTTCAACTGGTCAGGCATCGGGCCGATCATTGCGATCAACGGCGCGGCCGCCCTCGCCGCGATGGAACTGCCCGCCGCGATCCTCCTCGTCAGCGTGCTGCTGCTGTCTTCGGTGCTGGACCTGTTCATTGGCTCCGCATCGGCCAAGTGGAGCGCGCTTTCCCCGGTGGTGGTGCCGATGTTCATGCTGCTCGGCATCAGCCCGGAAATGACCACAGCGGCTTACCGCATGGGGGACAGCTACACCAATATCATGACACCGCTGATGAGCTATTTCCCGCTGATCCTGGTGTTCAGCCAGCGATGGGACCGGACGATGGGGGTTGGCTCGCTGCTGGCCCTGATGCTGCCTTACGCACTCACCTTCATGGTCGTGGGTATTTGCATGACGGTCGGCTGGGTCATGCTCGATCTTCCTCTGGGGCCAGGCGCCCAGGTCTATCTCGACACGCCAGTGGGGACCGCACAGTGACCGCTCCGACGATTACCTCGAAACTCGACCGCGACAGCGCGGAAGCGAAGGCGTGCAGCGCCCACAACCGCGCCCTTGCCGACGATCTGCGTTCGCGCGTCGCAGCCGCCGCGCTGGGCGGGCCCGAAAAGCACCGCGAACGCCATGTTGCGCGGGGCAAGCTGCTGCCGCGCGAGCGGGTGGAGCGGCTGCTCGACCCCGGTGCGCCGTTCCTCGAGATCGGGCAGCTGGCGGCCAACGGCATGTACGAAGGCGACGTCTCGGGCGCGTCGATGATCTGCGGCATCGGCCGGGTCAGCGGCCGGCAGGTCATGATCGTTGCCAACGATCCCACCGTGAAGGGTGGCAGCTATTACCCGATGACGGTGAAGAAGCATCTCCGCGCGCAGGAAATCGCGCAGCAGAACCGTTTGCCGTGCGTGTACCTGGTCGACAGCGGCGGGGCCAATCTTCCTTACCAGGCCGAAGTATTCCCCGACCGGGAGCACTTCGGGCGCATATTCTTCAACCAGGCGAACATGAGCGCGCAGGGCATCCCGCAGATTGCCTGCGTGATGGGCAGCTGCACCGCGGGCGGGGCCTATGTCCCGGCGATGAGCGATGAGACGGTGATCGTGCGCGAACAGGGCACGATCTTCCTCGCCGGGCCGCCACTGGTGAAAGCCGCGACGGGCGAGGAGATCAGCGCGGAAGACCTGGGCGGCGGCGATCTCCACGCCCGGAAGTCCGGCGTGGTCGATCACCTTGCCGACAACGACGAACACGCGCTGACGATCGTACGCGACATCGTTTCGCACCTCGGTTCGCCGTTCGGATCAGGGGGGGTCCAGAACCGCGGGCTCGGCAGCGTTTCGACCACGCTCGACCCGGAAGGGCTGAAGGACCCGCGGCCCCCGAAGTTCGATCCGGAGGATCTTTACGCAACGATCCCCGAAGATGTCCGCGCACCGTACGATGTCCACGAAGTCATCGCCCGGATCGTCGACGGTAGCGAATTCCACGAATTCAAGGCGCTGTACGGCTCCACCCTGGTGTGCGGCTTCGCGCACATCTGGGGCATGCCCGTGGCGATCCTTGCCAACAACGGCGTGCTGTTTTCGGAAAGCGCGCAGAAGGGGGCCCATTTCATCGAGCTGGCCTGCCAGCGGCGCATTCCGCTGCTGTTTCTTCAGAACATCTCGGGCTTCATGGTCGGCGGCAAGTACGAAGCGGAAGGTATCGCCAAGCACGGAGCCAAGCTGGTCACCGCGGTCGCGACGGCCACCGTGCCCAAGATCACGGTCGTCATTGGCGGCAGTTTCGGGGCGGGCAATTACGGGATGTGCGGGCGGGCCTACTCCCCCCGTTTCCTGTTCACCTGGCCCAACGCGCGGATCAGCGTGATGGGCGGGGAACAAGCGGCAAGCGTGCTTGCCACCGTTCACCGCGATTCCGACCACTGGACCGCGGAACAGGCCGAACAGTTCAAGGCCCCGATCCGCCAGAAGTACGAGGACGAGGGCAATCCATATTACGCCACCGCCCGCCTGTGGGACGATGGCGTGATCGATCCGGCGCAGACGCGCGATGTCCTGGGCCTGGCGTTTGCCGCCACCATGGAAGCACCCATTCCGGAACGGCCTGCGTTCGGCGTGTTCCGCATGTAGCCCGGCGGGCCGGCAAAGCAGCAGAATCTACATCTCGCTCGCCGGGCGAAACTCCCGGCCCGCTCGCCCGTTGGGTGTTTCGCAACTTCGCAGGAGAGCACGTCATGAACCCAGCTTACGTCCCCCGTCTTGCCCTGGTGGCGGCCGGATCGCTCGCACTCGCCGCGTGCGGCGGCGCCGACACCGCCGAACGGGATGCCGCGGCCACCACCGCGGCCACGACGGGAACCACGGCCACCGCGCCGGCGGCCACCGCCACCTTCCCGGCCGTTCCTGCCAATGCCCGCACGACCGTGCAGTACGAAGGGACGTATTCGCAGACCGGTGCGGACGGACGCGCAAGCACGCTGGTGCTCGGCCCCAACGACACCTGGACGATGACTGCGCCCGATGGCACGAAGACCAGTGGCACCTACAACTGGTATTCGGACAACAGCCGCATCCTGATCGGCGAGGATGTCTATGCGATCGCGGACGGCGCGATCTACAAGCTGGCCAGCAAGGATGCGGCGGTGACCGGTCCCTTTACCGAAGCGATGACCTGGCGGCGCGCCACCATGTGAACGCGTGCGGCGGGCCACCTCGCCGCGCCGCTTCGCGATAAAATGACTGGCGCGTGGCCGCCCCGCCGCGCGCCGTTGGAACGAAAACGCGCGCGCGGCCCCTTCACGCCGCGCGCGCCGCATCCTAGACTGTCCGCCGGGTCCTCCGGCTGGAGCGTTGCATGAACACCGACATGTCTGCCTCGAACGAGCGGGAGCGGCTCGTCGCGCTCGCCATGCGGCTGATCGAGGAACGGGGCGACACCGTCACCCGCCTGACTCTGGCGCAGGCCGCGGGTTTGCCGCGCGCGCGGATCGAGAGCGCCTTTCCAGACGAAACCGACCTGTTCGATGCGATCGTGGAAAACTGGTTCTCGGGCCACGTCGCCGTCATGGACGAAGTGGTGGCGAGCGACCTGCCGCCGAACCGCAAGATGTACGAATTCTTCGCGCGCCGGTTCAACCTCAACCGCGCACGGTATCGCGCCGATCCGGCCGCGTTCAAGGTCTATTGCGAGCTCGGCGCGGTGCACTTCGAACATGTCCGCAGCTACGTAGATCTTGCCGACCACTACTTGTGCGAAATGATCGCGCACGCCCAGACGGAAGGGGCATTCGAAGGCCTGGCGATCGACGAGGCGCTGTCGCTGATCAACCAGATGGTCATGCCTTACACGATGGCCGAAATGCTCACCTACATGGACGATCGGCTGAGCGAGGCGAAGCTGGGCCGGATCGTCGACACGCTCTTCGCCGGCCTGTCCGGGGCCGACGGCGGTGCGCGCGGGGTTCGCGGCCTGCGCGCTGCCTAGCTGCCGAGCATCGTGACCCGCCCGGTGGCGGGCATGGCCATGACCGGTGCCGATTGCAGGTAAGCCTCCAGCGCATCGAGGTCGAGCGGCCCGACGGTCGCGTCGGTCCCTTCCTTCAGGGTCACGAAGCCATCGCCGCCGCCGGCGATGAAGTTGTTCACCGTCACCCGGTACGTGCCCGCAGGATCGATCGGCACGCCGCCCAGCGTCGCCGCGACGACGCGCTGTCCGGCCGGGCGCGTCGGCGCCAGGGTCATGGCGAAACCCGTGCTGACCGAAAGCACGTTCTGTTCGTTGGGATTGGCAAGCTGTTCCTCCAGCACCCGCAGAAGCTGCGCCCCGGTCAGCGTCATCGTGACGAGCGTATTGCCGAAGGGCTGCACGCCGTAAATGTCGCCGAAGGTTACCGATCCATCTGGCCGGGCGGTGAGTTCGCTGCGAATGCCGCCGGGGTTCATCAGCGCGATCTGCGCGCCGGCGCCTTGCGTGGCGGCGAGGTGGGCGTCGGCGAGGAAGTTGCCGAGCGGGCTTTCCGGCCGTTCGCGCGTGGCGGCGCCTGAAATCCGCCCCACGGTACGCTCCGCCACCTCGGCGGCGGCCGCGACATAGCGCGCGACATAGGTTGCCACCGCCGGATCGGGCTGGAACACCGGGAAGGCCGCGTTCTCCGGGCGCCCTTCGCCCGGGCTCTGCACCGGCACGTTGCGCGCGCTGACGCCCAAGACATCGCCGCGCCGCGGGTCGATCGTCAGCGCGATATCGGTCAGCATCGTGCCCGCCGCCCCCGCGCTGGTCACGGTGAAGCGGCGCGCCGGGTCGACGGTGGAAAAATCGCAGACATAGGCACGATGCGTGTGGCCCGAAATCACGAGGTCGACCCGCGGGTCCATCCGTTCGAGGATAGCGCGCAAGTCCCCCGCCATCGCCCCGCAGCCGTTGAAGTCGTCGCCGGGCTCCGTCACCAGACCCTGGTGAATGGCGACGACGATCGCATCGGCCCCGTCCGCCACGAGACCGGGGACAAGCGCGTTGATCGAATCCGCTTCGTCCTCGAACGTGATGCACTGGATACCGGCGGGATCGACGATCTGCGCGGTGCCCTTGAGCGTCAGTCCGATCACGCCGACCGCGACCGCGCCCGCGCCCGCGCCGCTGCCGAACCGGCGGATGGCGGCGCCTGGAAACAGCGTGCTGCCATCGGGCATGCGGACGTTGGCCGCCAGGATGGGATAGTCGGTGCCCTTGTAGTCCGGCTCCACGGCGCACGGTTCACGCAGGGTGAATTTCTCGCACCCACCTTCTCTCAGACGCTTCAGCTCCTTCCACCCGCGGTCGAATTCGTGGTTGCCGACGCTGGTGAAATCCATGCCGAGCCGGTTCATCACGCCAACTGTCGGTTCATCCAGGAACAGCGACGATGCGAGCGGGCTTGCGCTGATGAGGTCGCCGGCTCCGATGACCAGGCTATGCGGATTCTGCGCCCGGACGCTTTCCACCGCGCTCGCCAGCCAGGCCGCGCCGCCGGCGAAGACTTCCTGCTGCCCGCCCTTCCCGTCTTCCAGCTTCACCGGCCGACGCACCGGTTCCAGGTTGCCGTGGAAATCGTTGAGGCCGACGATCCGCACGGTGACGGGGGCTTCGTCCGCAGTCATGCTCGGGCCCGGCAGGGTGGCGCATGCTGCGAGGGCGAGGGACAGCGCGGTCGCTCCAAGGGCGCGGATCGATGGACGGATCATGCCGTCGCTGGTGCACCGCGGCGCCGCGCCCTTCAACCCCAAACTGCGGCCCACCCGGCCGGCAGGCGCCCGACTGTACTTTGCTAAATATGGAACCATGCCCATGCCGTCCCGTTCGAATGGGACTGCGCATGCAGGTTTTTGCCAGTCGGAAGGCACCACAATGGAAATCGACCAGACCGCCCTCATCGCCATTCTCGCGCTGATCCTGGTGGCGGCGCTGATCTTGTGGGTGCTGGTCCGCTCGCGCCGAACGGCGGCCTTGCGCGATCGGTTCGGCGAGACGGAGTATGACCGGACCGTCGCGGCCGCCGGCGGGCGCGGCAAAGCGGAAGCCAATTTGATGGAGCGGGAAAAGCGGGCAGCGAGCCTGGAGCTGCGGCCGCTGGGTCCGGCGGAGCGCGAACGGTTTGCCGGGGCCTGGGCCGCTGCGAAAGCGCGCTTCGTGGACGATCCGGCCGCCGCCGTGATGGACGGCGACCGCGCGATCGGCGACGTCATGTTGGCGCGCGGATTCCCGGTCGACGATTTCGACGCCCGGTTCGAAAGCCTGACGGTGGAGCATGGCGAAGTGGCCCGCCATTACCGCGCGGGCCACGACATCGCGTTGAAGCAAGTGGATGGCAAGGCGACGACCGAAGACCTGCGCCAGGCAATGATCCATTACGAAGAGCTGTTCGACGAACTTACCAACGAGCAGCCCGATCGGCCCGAGGGGGCGGTCACCCGCCCTGCCCAGATCGATCGCTCACACGTCTAGATTGGCGACGTTGAGCGCGTTGTCCTGGATGAATTCCCGGCGCGGCTCCACCACATCGCCCATGAGGCGCGTGAAGATTTCGTCGGTCACGTCGGCATCCTCGACCTTCACTTGCAGCAAGGCCCGGTTTTCAGGGTCGAGCGTGGTTTCCCAAAGCTGCTCCGCGTTCATTTCGCCCAGACCCTTGTAGCGGCTGATCGACAAGCCCTTGCGCCCGGCGGCGAGCACTGCGTCGACCAACTGCGACGGGCGCGTGATAGCGCCGTCGAATGCCACCGGCGCGATCTGGTCCTGGTTGTCGCCTGTGCCATCTACGCCCGTCTCACCGTCGATCTCGGGCAGGGCGTCCACTTCGGGGCCGGCGTCCGCCGCCGTGCGCGTGAAACGGCTCGGCGCGGCGAAGGCGGACGCGTGTTCCTCCGCCAGCCGGTGGAGCTTGCGCGCTTCGGCACTGTCGATGAACTTGCTCTCGATCTCGTGCGCATCGGTGACGCCGCGCCAGACGCGCGCAAAGACGATGAAGCCGTCCTCGCGGCGATCCACGCTCCAGCTGGCTTCGGGATCGCCCTGGCTCAGCCGGTTCGCGGCACCTTCGAGCGCGGCGAACCGCCCCGCCGCATCGAGCGACGGATCGAACGCGCCGGCCAGCGCCATCTGCTCGATGACGGCGGGATCGTACTTGCGCGGCACGAAGCCCAGGAGGCTGCGGATGCGCAGCGCATATTCGACCAGTGAAGCAAGGTCCGCGCCGGTTCGCGCGCCTTCGCTCGTCTCGAGGACGCGGCCCGCGAGACCCGCTTCGACGAGATATCGGTCGAGCGCGGCCTGGTCCTTGAGGTACACCTCGCTGCGCCCCTTGCTTACCTTGAACAGCGGCGGCTGCGCGATGAACAGGTGCCCACCCTTCACGATCTCCGGCATCTGGCGATGGAAGAACGTGAGCAGCAGCGTGCGGATATGCGCGCCATCCACGTCAGCGTCGGTCATGATGACGATCTTGTGGTAGCGGAGCTTTTCAAGGTTGAATTCATCGCGCAGGCCCGTGCCGACGGCCTGGATCAGCGTGCCCACTTCTTTCGACGAGATGATCCGGTCGAACCGCGCGCGCTCCACGTTCAGGATCTTGCCCTTGAGCGGCAGGATGGCCTGGTATTTGCTGTCGCGGCCCGACTTGGCGGAACCGCCCGCGCTGTCCCCTTCGACCAGGAACAGCTCGCACTTGGCGGGATCGCGCTCGCGGCAGTCGGAAAGCTTGCCGGGTAGCGAGGCGACGCTCATCGCGCCCTTGCGGCTCATCTCGCGGGCCCGCTTGGCCGCCTCGCGTGCGGCGGCCGCGTCGACGATCTTCTGGATGATCTGCTTGGCGTCGGCCGGATTTTCCTCGAGCCACTCGGTCATCTTCTCGCCCATCAGCGATTCCAGCGGCTGGCGGACTTCAGAACTGACCAGCTTGTCCTTGGTCTGGGACGAGAACTTGGGGTCGGGCAGCTTGACCGAGACGATCGCGGTCAGCCCTTCGCGCATGTCTTCGCCCGTCAGGCTGACCTTTTCCTTCTTCAGCAGGCCCGTGCGTTCCGCATAGCTGTTGATCGTGCGGGTAAGCGCCGCGCGGAACGCAGCCAGATGCGTGCCGCCGTCGCGCTGCGGGATGTTATTGGTGAAGCACAGCACGTTCTCGTAGTAGGAATCGTTCCATTCCAGCGCGACGTCGATGCCGATTCCGTCCTTGTAGGCCGAGACCGAGATCGGTTCAGGCACCAGCGGCGCCTTGTTCCGGTCGAGGTACTTCACGAAGGCCGCGATACCGCCTTCGTAATAAAGATCGTGCTCCAGCGGTTCTTCGTGGCGCAGGTCGCGGAGCTTGATGCGCACGCCGGAATTCAGGAACGCCAGTTCGCGGTAGCGGTGCTCCAGCTTCTCGAAATCGTATTCGGTTACGTTCTTGAACGTGTCGGTGCTGGCCATGAAGGTCACGCGCGTGCCGTTACGGTCGCGCCCCGCCGGGCCACGCACGACGAGCGGCCCCACGGCGTCACCGTGTTCGAACCGCATCCAGTGCTCCTTGCCGTCGCGCCAGATCGTAAGCTCCAGCCATTCGGAAAGCGCGTTGACGACCGAGACGCCGACACCGTGGAGGCCGCCCGATACCTTGTAGGCGTTGTCGTCGCTGGAATTTTCGAACTTACCGCCGGCGTGAAGCTGGGTCATGATCACTTCGGCCGCGGAGACGCCTTCTTCGGCGTGCATATCCACCGGGATGCCGCGCCCGTTGTCTTCTACCGAGACGGAGCCATCCGGGTTCAATTCGATCAGCACGAGGTCGCAATGCCCGGCCAGCGCCTCGTCGATGGCGTTGTCGCTGACCTCGAAAACCATGTGGTGCAGGCCCGATCCGTCGTCGGTGTCGCCGATGTACATGCCCGGGCGCTTGCGCACCGCGTCGAGGCCCTTCAGGACCTTGATGCTGCTGGCGCCGTACTCATTCTTCGTGGCGGAATTCTGGGGGGTATCGTCCATGCCCATCATATAGGCATCGTGGCGCCATTGTGGAACCTTTTGCCGCCCCTTCCATCCACAGGCGATTGGTGCTGAAAAGCACGGCCCGGCGAAGGAGGATGCCGATGATATTCGCGCTGTTTGCAGTCGGCACCGCAGCCGGGTCCGACCGCATGAAGGGGACCGCGGAATGACGGCGGACGAGATCGCGGCCCGGCTGGCGGATCCGTTTGGTTCCTTCCCGCAGATGCTGTCCGAGTGGGCGCGCGTGCAACGCCGCGCAATCGCGCTGCGCGACGAGGCGGGCGAACTGTCGTGGGCGGAGCTTGCCGACCGGATCGAGCGGATCGCCGCGCGGCTGATCTCCGACGGGCTGGAGAAGGGTCAATCGGTGGCGATCCTCGGCACGTCCACGATCCCCTATGCGCTGGTGTTTCTGGCGGCCATCAGGGCGGGCGGCGTCGCCGCGCCGCTCACCACCAGCGCCAGCCCGCAGCAACTCGCCGGGATGGCCGCCGACAGCGGTGCGCGCCGCATCTTCATCGACCGCGCCAGGCTGGCGGAGCTGGGCCCGGATTGCTTCCCCGGCCTGGAACGGATCGTCCTCGACGAGGACCTCGACGACTGGATGGCGCCCGCCGGGACCGAGGCCCCGCCCTTCGCGCCGGAACCGGGCGACGCGTTCAACATAATCTATTCGAGCGGCACCACCGGCGTGCCCAAGGGCATCGTTCATTCGCACCAGATGCGCTGGCGGCAATTCGCGTCGACCGCGGCCAGCTTTCATGCGCAGGGGCTGGAAGTGATCAGCCTGGCATCGACGCCGCTCTATTCAAACACCACGATGGTGGCCTTCCTGCCCGCCCTTCTTGCCGGCGGATCGGTCCGCATAATGGGCAAGTTCGATGCGCAGCGCTGGCTCGCCCATGCGGAGGCGGACGGCACCACGGTCACCATGCTCGTGCCCGTGCAATACCAGCGGCTGATGGACGCGGCCGGGTTCGATCGCTTCGACCTGTCGGCGCTGAAGCTGAAGTACTGCACCTCTGCGCCTTTCTCGGCCGAGCTCAAACGCGAGGTGCTGCGGCGGATGCCCGGGGCGCTCGCCGAAATCTATTCGATGACCGAAGGCGGGGTCGTCTGCATCCTTGCCGCGCACGAATTTCCCGACAAGCTGCATACCGTGGGCCGTCCCGCGCCGGGGAGCGAGCTCAAGGTGCTGGACGACGAGGATCGCGAAGTCCCGCCGGGCACACCCGGGCACCTGGTCGGCCGGTCCGGCACGATGATGTCCGGTTACAGGAACCAGCCCGGCAAGACGCGCGAAGGATACTGGGTCGATCCCGCAACCGGAGAAACCTGGCAGCGCATGGGCGATATCGGCCGGATCGACGCCGACGGGTTCGTCGAACTGGTCGGCCGGGCCAAGGACATGATCATATCGGGCGGGTTTAACATCTTCCCCAGCGATCTCGAAGCCGAGCTGGAGAAGCATCCGGCCGTCGCGGAGGCCGCGGTGGTCGGCGTGGAAAGTCGCAAGTGGGGCGAAACCCCGGTCGGCTTCGTGCGCCTGGCGCCCGAAGCGCGGGGGCATAGCGTCGATCGGATCATGGCCGAAACCAACGCGCGCCTGGGCAAGACGCAGCGGCTGGCGGCGGTTCTCGCCATAGACGAGATGCCGCGCAGCCATATCGGGAAGCTGCTCAAGACCGACCTGCGCGAACTGGCCGCGCGGTCGATCGAGATCGCTTAGGCGAGCGTCGCGCCGAGCGTCAGGCCGCTGATGGCCGTGGCGAGGAGAAAGGCGGCGATGTGAGAGGCAATACGCATTCTTCAAAATCCCTGTTCGTTCGGCGCGCGGCAGCAGCCGCGCGCACGTGGTGTCGTGGCGTCAAGACGTTCTGCCTGGGGCAGAACGGGCTTCGGTTGCGGCCCAGGCAACACTCAGCCGATGTCCCGGTAAAATGCTCGGAAACGCGATGACGGGGCGGCAGCCGAGGGAGAGGAGATGGCGCCGCCCCGTTTTACATCGCGAGCCGCTGCCAGTGACAGCGGGGGCGAGCGCGCCTGAGGACCCGGGGGGACGTGGTCGCAGACGCTTGCCGAAGGCCGCCGGTGTCGGGAGAGAGACAGCGCGGCGTTCGGTTCGAGAGACGTAATAATCTTTCGTGAGGCTTTTCACAAATGAGATTACTGCGGGACGTGTTGCGTGCCATGCAACTGAAAGATCGGATTCCGTGCACTCTCGTGCAATATGGACGGAGCCCGGCCCCTCGCCTAACGCGCGCGGCATGATATCCGACAGCGCATCCGATTCCATCCTGATCGTCGATTTCGGCAGCCAGGTCACCCAGCTCATCGCCCGCCGCGTGCGCGAGGCCGGTGTCTATTCCGAGATCGCGCCGTTCACGCAGGCCGAAGCGGCGTTCGCGCGGATGAAGCCCCGTGGCGTTATCCTGTCCGGATCGCCGGCAGGCGTACCCGAGGAAGGCAGCCCCCGCGCGCCGCAGATGCTGTTCGACGCCGGGGTGCCGATCCTTGGAATATGCTATGGCCAACAGGTCATGAGCCATCAACTCGGCGGCCGGGTGGAGGCCGGGCGTGACGGCGAATGGGACGGGGAGTTCGGCCGCGCGTTCATCACGATCACCGAAAACTGCGCCCTGTTCGAAGGATTGTGGCAGGTGGGGGAGCGTCACCAGGTGTGGATGAGCCACGGCGACAAGGTGACCGAATTCGCCCCCGGCTTTCGCATCGTGGCGGTGAGCGACGGCGCGCCTTTCGCGGTGATCGCGGACGAAGAACGGCGGTTCTACGGCACGCAGTTCCACCCGGAGGTCGTCCATACGCCTGATGGCGGCAAGCTGATCGCCAACTTCGTCCGTCACGTCTGCGGCTGTTCCGGCGATTGGACGATGGCCGCCTATCGCGAGACCAAGGTGCGCGAGATTCGTGAGCAGGTCGGCAGCGGAAAGGTCATCTGCGGCCTGTCCGGCGGCGTGGACAGCTCGGTCGCGGCCATCCTGATCCACGAGGCGATCGGCGACCAGCTCACCTGCGTGTTCGTGGATCACGGCCTGTTGCGCCTGAACGAACGCGCGCAGGTAGAGACGCTTTTCCGCGACCATTACAACATCCCGCTGGTCGTGGTCGATGCAAAGAGACGTTTCATTGAGGGTCTTGCGGGCGAAACCGATCCCGAAAAGAAGCGCAAGTTCATCGGAGGCGAGTTCATCACCGTGTTCGAGGAGGAGGCCGCCAGGCTCGGCGGCGCCGATTTCCTTGCACAAGGCACGCTCTACCCCGACGTCATCGAGTCCGTGTCGTTCACCGGCGGACCTTCGGTCACGATCAAGAGCCACCACAACGTCGGCGGCCTGCCCGAGCGCATGAACATGAAGCTGGTCGAACCCTTGCGCGAGCTGTTCAAGGACGAGGTGCGGGAACTGGGGCGCGAGCTTGGCCTCGACGACCGCTTCGTCGGCCGGCACCCCTTCCCCGGCCCGGGGCTCGCCATCCGCATCCCCGGCGAAGTGACGCAGGAACGTTGCGATATCCTGCGCAAGGCGGATGCGATCTACCTCGAGGAAATCCGTAACGCGGGGCTGTACGATGCGATCTGGCAGGCCTTTGCCGTCCTGCTGCCGGTCAAGACGGTGGGCGTCATGGGCGATTACCGCACGTACGACAGCGTCTGCGCCCTGCGCGCGGTTACCAGCATCGACGGGATGACCGCCGACATCTACCCCTTCGACGCGGGGTTCCTCAGCCAGGTCGCGACCCGCATCATCAACGAGGTGAAGGGCATCAACCGCGTGGTGTACGACTATACCAGCAAGCCGCCCGGCACGATCGAGTGGGAGTGACGTCTAGGGCCTGATGTCGGCGGGCGAGCGGTCAACGACATCCCCCAATCGCGCTGCTACGCACCGGTGAGCGCACGCCGGGCGCCCGCAGGCTACTGCGTGGGTTCGACGCCAATCCGGCCGTGGGCGCCACCGGCGGAACGCACCGCCCAGCCAACCCGTTACCGGCCTGCGTGCACCATCGGGCACGCGCTGACGACAGGAGAGGCTGAGATGAACAGGAAACTCACGTTCACGCTGGTGAGCCTGACGGGCGCTGCGGCGCTGGCCGGTTGCGCTACGCTGGAAGAAGAAGCGGTGGACGCAACGTCCGACACTTATAACGCAATGCTGACCGGTGCCAACGTGGTCGGCGGCGGCGGCGATCCGGACGGATCGGCACGGGCGGAGATTTCCGTCAGCGACGGGTTCGGCCAGGTGTGCTGGGAGATCAAGGACGTGGTGGGCATCGACGCGCCCACCAGCGCGCACATCCACTATGGCCGCGCCGGCACGAACGGGCCGCCGGTGTTCACGCTCGCCCGCTCGAACGAAGGCAACTGGCAGGGCTGCAGGGACGCGCGCGAATGGACGCAGAACCGGCTGCAGGGCAACCCGGCGGAATTCTACGTCCAGGTCCACAATGCGGCCTACCCGAACGGAGCGATCCGCGGCCAGCTCGCGGACTGACCGCTACCACGCGTTCCCTGCCGCGACGGCGGCACGCTCGGCCGCGCTCGACTGACGGCCGAGCACGGGATTGCGGTGTGGGAACCGGCCGAACCGGGCGATCATGCGCCAGTGATCGCGCGCGAAGCCGCGTGCATCCGGCAGGTCGAAGAAATAGGCAAGGCTCGCGCGCTGGTCGGCGATACGCTCGCTGTGCATCAGGGGCATGCCGGCAAACGTGCGCGCCTGATCGGACAGGCCGCGGTGCCATCCGCGCCCGATGAAGCGGGTGCAAATCGCGCGTGCAAGACCGTCGCTCGCGAACGCCTCGGGCGTACCGCGGTGGATGTTGCGCGGCACCTGGTCGAACAGCAGGATCGCCGCCTGGGCCGTAAGGCGATCGCCCATGAATGCGTGCGGGGGTTGCGATCGCAAGGCGTCCAGGTCACGCGCAAAACGCCGGCTCAGGGCATTGTCCACCGCCGGCCCGCCGCCGAACCAGTCGGCGGGACCAAGGACGTGGAACCAGAAATGCAGCAGCTCTGCCGCCCAGCGGCGCGGGGCGGCAGCCATCGGCGCGCGATCAGTCGACGCGCGTGTAGGGGACGAAATCCTGCAGGAACACGTTGCCGGTATAGAACCCGGATGCCGTATCGAGGGTGGTCACGATATCGTGCCGGCAGACCCGCGGACCCCACATCTTGATCACCAACGCATCATCGTCATCGAGATCGCGCGCATTCGACGGCACGTTGACCCAGATCGTCTTGCCGCGACCATAGACCACCGCGGTGCCATCGATCACCCGGGAATCGCGATTGGCAATCGTGCTTATGCAGCTTTTCGGTTCGCCCGCGACACGGCCTTCGAGGAGCTTGGCAAGCTCCTGGTCGCCGGTCAGGCGCTCACGCGCTGTTGCGGGGGCAGCGACGACAAGGGGCGCCAGCGCTGCAGCGGCAGCAAGGACAAGCGTGCGCATCGGTCGGCTCTCCACTCAGGCTCTCAGGAGGGATCAGGTTTCATCGGTTATCGTGGCCCCGATAACACAGCCACGGTGAACCGCCCATGACCGGCCCCCTGCTCAAAAGGTCACGCGGTGCCGCCGACGGTGAGCCCTTCCACCAGCAGGGTCGGCTGGCCCACGCCCGCTGGCAGGCTCTGCCCCGCCTTGCCGCACATGCCGACCCCTTCGTCCAGGGCGAGATCGTTGCCGATGCCTGTGACGCGGGTGAGCACGCTGGGCCCGTCGCCGATCAGCGTGGCGCCCTTGATGGGCGCGCCAAGCCGGCCGTCCTCGATGGCGTAGGCCTCGGTGCAGGTGAAAGTGAACTTGCCGCTGACGATATCCACCTGGCCGCCGCCGAAGGACTTGGCGAAGATGCCCTTCTTCACCCGCGACAGCAGTTCTGCCGGATCATCGGCACCGGCGCGCATGAAGGTATTGGTCATCCGCGGCATGGGGGCATGGGCGAAACTCTCCCGGCGGCCGTTGCCTGTGGCGGCGACACCCATCAGCCGGGCGTTCAGGCGGTCCTGCATGTACCCTTTCAGGATGCCGTCCTCGATCAGCACGGTTTCCTGAGTCGGCGTGCCCTCGTCGTCGATCGTCAGCGAGCCGCGCCTGTGGGCGATCGAGCCGTCATCCACCACGGTCACACCGGGCGCTGCGACACGCTCGCCGATGCGGCCCGAAAATGCGCTGGTGCCCTTGCGGTTGAAATCGCCCTCCAGCCCGTGACCCACTGCTTCGTGAAGCAGTACGCCGGGCCAGCCGGGACCGAGCAGCACGGTCATCTCACCCGCCGGGGCGGGCCGGCTGTCGAGGTTGGTCAGCCCCTGATCCACCGCCATGTCGATCGCCCGGCGCCAGTTCACCTCGGCGAACAGATCGTCGTAGAGATAGCGTCCGCCAAAGCCGAAACTGCCGCTCTCGCGCCGGCCGTTCGCTTCGGCCACGATCGACACGTTGAGGCGCACGAGCGGACGGATGTCACGCGCCACGAACCCATCGGGCCGCACGATCTCGATCGCGCTCCACGAAGCCGCGAGGCTGGCTGTGACCTGCGCCACGCGCGGATCGCGCGCGCGGGCGATGGCGTCGATCCGTTCCAGAAGGGCAACTTTCTCGGCAAAGGCGATCGCTTCCAGCGGGCTGGCGTGGCTGTAGAGATGGCGGTTGCTGCGCGGCGGCGGGGCGGCCCGAGCGCCCTTCGCGGGATCCAGCAGCGTCAGCGTTTCCCCCGCCCGGCGGATCGCCCCCGCGGAAATCTCGCTGGCATGGGCGAACCCGGTCATCTCCCCCGATACGCCGCGAAGGCCGAAGCCCGAATCGCGGGAATAGCTGGCGGTCTTCAGCCGCCCATCGTCGAAGACAAACGCCTCGCTCGCCGAGAACTGGAGATAGAGTTCGCCATCGTCGCACGTGCGGAGAGTTTCGGCGGTGATCGCCAGGGCGTCTTCGGGGGAGAGCTTGCCCGGGTCGTAGAGCAGCGCGTGGGGATCTGGGGTCATCTCGGTGGATATGGGCGCTGGTGCGCGCCAGTGCCAGCCCCGGTATCGCGGCCCGGAGGCCCGCTTGGTGCAGCTAAGGGGTCGCGCCTGCCGCGATATCTGCCAGCCCCGCCTGGTTCGCGCCGTCGGCCGGCCCGCCCTGCAGAACGAAACGCCGGTCGCAATAACCGCAATCGACATAGCCGTGCTCGTCGATCTCAAGCCATACGCGCGGATGGCCCAGCGCACTCGGCACATAGCCCGGACCGCCGCGGATCGCGCCGGCACCGTCGCAGGCGACGCGGGTCTGGCTGACCAGGGTGACTTCGGGCGGCGGGATGCTCATGCCCATGCCGTTACCGGGATTGCGGCAGCCTTTCAACCGCCCTAGGTGGCCGTCCGTGCCCAGCGAACCCGCCATCCGCATCCGTGATCTTGCCAAGCGCTACGCCGGGGTCGGAGGGGAAGAGGGCAAGCTTGCGCTGAAAGGCGTCAGCTTCGATGTGCCGCAGGGGCAGATCTTCGGTCTGCTGGGGCCCAACGGCGCGGGCAAGTCCACCCTCATCAACATCCTCGCGGGCCTGGTGATGAAGACCAGCGGCAGCGCGGAGATCTGGGGCTTCGACATTGACGCCCATCCCCGCAACGCGAAGCGATCGATCGGGATCGTGCCGCAGGAAATCGTCTTCGACCCGTTCTTCACCCCGTTCGAGGTGCTGGAGAACCAGGCCGGATTCTACGGCGTGCCGAGGGGCGAGCGCCGTTCGGCCGACCTGCTCGAAGCCGTGCGCCTCGCGGACAAGCGCGATGCCTATGCCCGCACCCTGTCGGGTGGAATGAAGCGGCGGCTGCTGGTGGCCAAGGCGATGGTCCATTCCCCGCCCATCCTGGTGCTGGACGAGCCGACGGCCGGCGTCGACGTGGAACTGCGCCGCCAGCTCTGGGAACTTGTCACCCGCCTCAACCGCGAAGGCGTGACGGTGGTGCTGACAACGCACTATCTGGAAGAGGCGGAGCAGCTTTGCGACCGCATCGCCATCATCAACCATGGCGAGCTGATCACCGACAAGCCGACTCGCGAACTGGTCGGGATGATGGGCGAAAAGGTGGTCGAGGTGACGGTGGACCGCGACATGGCCGCGCCGCCGGCGCACGCCCTGTTCAAGAAGTCGGAGAAGAAGGGCGATCGCATGGTCGCCATCACGTACGACAAGGACACGATCACCGCCGGCCAGGTGCTGGGCATCGTGGCCGAGCAAGGCTTCGTGGTCGAGGACGTGACCACGCGCGAAGCCGACCTGGAAGACGTGTTCGTCAGCCTGACGAGCGGGGCAGGCTAGAGCCCCGCTCGTCAGGCCGGCGCGTCAGAGCCTGCGCCCACTCAACCCCGCATCCCGGACATACATCGCCGTCCAGTGATGCGGCATGCTTTCTTCCAGTGGTGTCGTGCAGTGCTTGCACCGGCTCACCTGCCCGCCGTGCACGCGGCGCACCGCGCTCCGGTCAACGCTATGCCGGCCGAACGCGCACGCAATGTGTGCGAATTTCATGTTTCGCGACCCTTCCCGTCCTCATCCCCTGCCGCCCGAACGTTAGCCCAGGCTGCATCCGCGTAAACATCGCATCGTCGAAGCGTGGGATTCGTGCCGTGTGCGGAAAGAATAGGTCACGGGTTGCGCCGGCCGCCCGGGCATGTTGAAGCGGGCGGATCATGAGCGAGGCGCAATTCGATGTGATCGTGGTGGGTTCGGGCGCGGCGGGCCTCACCGCTGCCCTCGCCCTTGCCGAAACGCACAGGGTGCTGGTGCTGGCGAAGGGTTCGCTGACCGGCGGCAGCACGGCCTGGGCGCAAGGCGGCATCGCTGCAGTACTGGGCGCGGGCGATACCTTCGAAGACCACATCCGCGACACGATGATCGCGGGCGCGGGCCTCAACCGGCGCGAGACGGTGGAGTTCGTCATCGAGAACGCGCCGCAGGCGATCGCGCGCCTGATCGCGCTGGGCGTCCCCTTCAACATGGACGCCGGCGCGCTCCACCTGACCCGCGAAGGCGGGCACAGCGCACGGCGGATCGTCCACGTGGACGATGCCACCGGATGGGCCGTGCAAGAGGCGCTGCTGCGCGCGGCCGAGGCCAGCCCGAACATCACCCTGCTTGCTGGACGGGCCTGCATCGACCTTGTCACGGGCCAGAACGCCGTGGGCGGCGCGGTGGGGCAAGCCGATCCGGCCCGAGTCTGGGGCGTCTATGCGCTCGATCAAGAAACGGGGAAAGTGGAGGCACACGTCGCGCGCGCCACGGTCCTTGCTACCGGCGGGGCAGGCCGGGTGTACCAGTTCTCGACCGCGCCGCGCGGGGCGACGGGCGACGGTATCGCCATGGCATGGCGCGCGGGTTGCCGCGTCTCCAACATGGAGATGATGCAGTTCCACCCGACCTGCCTTTACAACCTCGAGGTCAAGAATTTCCTGATCACGGAGGCGGTGCGCGGCGAAGGCGGCCTGCTCCGGCATCCTGTGACGGGGCATCGGTACATGCCGGAATACGATCCGCGCGCGGAACTCGCGCCGCGCGATATCGTCGCTCGCGCCAATGACGATCAGATCAAGCGCTATGGTCTCGACTGCGTGCATCTCGACATCAGCCACAAGCCGCCCGCGTTCGTCCGCCATCATTTTCCCAACATCCACGAAAAGCTGCTCGGCCTCGGCATCGACATGACGAAGGAGCCGATTCCGGTCGTGCCGGCCCAGCACTACACCTGCGGCGGCGTGCTGATCGGGCTGGACGCACGCACCGACCTGGGCGGGTTGTGGGCCGCCGGCGAATGCACCGAAAGCGGGCTGCACGGCGCGAACCGGTTGGCATCCAATTCGCTGCTCGAATGCTTCGTGTTCGGGGAATCCGCGGCGAAGGACATCCGCGCCGGCTGGGCCGACCTGCCGCCCCCACCCGCGATCCGCGAATGGGACGAAAGCCGCGTCACCGATTCGGATGAAGAGGTGGTGATCAAGCAGAACTGGACCGAAATCCGCCGGATGATGTGGAACTACGTCGGTATCGTGCGCACCACGAAGCGCCTCGAGCGTGCCCGCAACCGCATCGACATGCTCGCGCAGGAGATCGAGGAATATTACGGTGCGTTCCGCGTCACCACCGACCTGATCGAGCTTCGCAACCTCCACCAGTGCGCCGAGCAGATCGTCCGCAGCGCGCTGCTGCGCCACGAAAGCCGCGGCCTGCATTATACCCTCGATTACCCGGATATGCTGCCGGTGGCGCTGGACACCGTGCTGGAGCCCGAACGCTTTCGATAGGCGAGTCGCGCCGTGGCCAGCATAGGGGAGCCATGACGCTCGCCGCTGATATACGAGAAATAAACTTGCGGGATTAGCGGCTTATCTCAAGACAAGATTACCGGGATCAATTGTGTGACGAAATTTATTGACAGAAGCGGTCAAATGGCGTTTTCTGGCCGATGGAAAGCGCCTGGTCCGCAGTCATCCGCGATCCTGATCGACCATTGGACCCAACTCGCTATTATCACATCATAATAACCGGTTCGTACATCGTGCGATTTGGCCTTGCTGGCCGATCATCCATTTCGAAAGAACGAGAGGATGATCCGATGAAGACCGTACTCACTTCCACCCTTGCCCTTGTCCTCCTCGCCATGCCGGCGACCACCGGCGCGCAGAACGTGGCGCGCGATGGCCTGGTGGTGTCGGGCCAACCCACGGCCAAGGCCTGGGTCGATACCATGACGACCAAGCTGGACCGCGAACTCGATCACGAAGAGCGCCGCGCCCGTCCCGGGCAGGATCAGCAGGGCATCGTCCAGCTGCGCTTCACCCGCAGTGCCGACGGTCGCCCGAGCGATGTCCAGGTCATCCGTGCGTCCTCGCCGGGTGCATTGCAGACCAGTGCCCGCCGGGCGGTGTCGCGCCTTCGCGGTATTCCCGAGATCCCGCAAGGCTATGCGGGGACCCAGAACGTGCACGTGAACATCGTGGTCGCGGGCAGCGAAGGCCATATGCGCAAGCTCACCCGGCAGCTCCGGCAATGGGAAGCTGAACGCATGGCCCGCGCCCCTGGCGAACGCCGCGTGCTGGCTCTGAATTCGGCGCGGTAGCCTGCGCCGCCGGCGCTGTCCGGCAAGCAGGCGGGCACTACCGTCGCCGTACTGCGGAGACGGCGGCGGTGGTGCTGTCGCGCATTGCGTCGGACCCACGATCCAGTGGACAAAAATATTTCTTCAGCCAAGGCCGGTTCGCTCCCGAGCGCTTCCGCACTCCGCAGATTTCCGCGCCTCTTCGGCTGCCGCGTCAGGCGATTGCAGGCTGCGCCAACCGCCTTCGACAGGGTTAACCGCAGCTTGACCCTATTGCGCCCAGCCACCGCTTGATTCACAATCACTGGTAGTTCGCTGGGGGCCCTACCCTACAAGACCTAGTTTTCGGGGCAGCGCCAACCATATCGGTCGCGCATGCATCCAAGCTGGTCCGAGGCCAGGGCGGCGAGCCGCGGGGGGACCAATCTGGGGAAAAGTTTTCGCCCGGGCCACCGCTGGAAATGGTAATTGCGGGGCTCCGGTCCCGAATCGAACGGATGCGGAACATCGGGCAGGATTCCCGATCGGTCGGCACAAATGGGTGGGGCGGGAACAATGGATTTCAGAACGGGAAACGAGGCGGCCATGGGGCTCGACGAGACGACTGCGGACGCGATCGACACGGCCGAGCAGGCACCCTCCACGCGCACGGTGGTCGGCATGGACAAGGCAGATTCGGGTAGCGAGGCACTGGTTGCCGGCATGGCGGCGCAGGCTCTTGCGGCCCAGATTGGGGCCGCGGCAGCGGACGCGGCGAAATCCGCGGTGAATGCGGACACCGACAGCAAGAAGATTTCCGCACGACGCTTCACGATCGCGACGGACGAATCGCGCGATGCCCTGCTAACCGATTTCGGCAAGGACACGTTGACCGACCGCTACCTGCTGCCGGGCGAGAAGTATCAGGACCTGTTTGCCCGCGTGGCCGATGCCTACGCTGACGACCAGGACCACGCCCAGCGCCTCTACGACTACATTTCGAAGCTGTGGTTCATGCCGGCGACCCCGGTCCTCTCCAATGGCGGCACCAATCGCGGGCTGCCGATCAGCTGCTATCTCAATTCCGTCAGCGACAGCCTGGAAGGCATCGTCAACACCTGGAACGAGAACGTGTGGCTGGCCAGCCGGGGCGGCGGCATCGGCACCTACTGGGGCAACGTGCGCGGCATCGGCGAACCGGTGGGCCTCAACGGCAAGACAAGCGGGATCATCCCGTTCGTGCGCGTGATGGACAGCCTGACCCTCGCGATCAGCCAGGGTTCGCTGCGGCGCGGGTCGGCCGCGTGCTATCTCGACATCAGCCATCCCGAGATCGAGGAATTCCTCGAGATCCGCAAACCTTCCGGCGATTTCAACCGCAAGGCGCTGAACCTGCACCACGGCGTGCTGCTCTCCGATGCCTTCATGGAAGCCGTCCGCGCGGGCGAGAAATGGGATCTCACCAGCCCCAAGACGGGCGAAGTGCGCGCCACGGTGGATGCGCGCAGCCTGTTCCAGAAGCTGGTGGAAACCCGCCTCGCCACGGGCGAGCCCTACATCGTCTTCGCCGACACGGTGAACCGCGCGATGCCGCGCCACCACCGCGATCTGGGCCTCAAGGTCTCGACCTCGAACCTGTGCTCCGAAATCACCCTGCCGACCGGCGTGGACCACCTCGGCAACGACCGCACGGCGGTATGCTGCCTCAGCTCGCTGAACCTGGAAACCTGGGAGCAGTGGGAAGGCGACAAGGTCTTCATCGAAGACGTGATGCGCTTCCTCGACAACGTGCTGCAGGACTACATTGACCGCGCGCCGGACGAGATGGCGCGCGCCAAGTATTCGGCGTCACGCGAACGCAGCGTCGGCATGGGCGTGATGGGCTTCCACTCGTTCCTCCAGATGAAAGGCATCGGGTTCGAAAGCCCGATGGCCAAGGTCTGGAACCTGAAGATGTTCAAGCACATTGCCGCGAAGGCCGAAGAGGCCAGCATGGTGCTGGCCGAAGAACGCGGCCCCTGCCCGGACGCGGCCGACGCTGGCGCGATGGAGCGCTTCAGCTGCAAGATGGCGATCGCGCCGACCGCTTCGATCAGCATCATCTGCGGCGGCACCAGCGCCTGCATCGAACCGATCCCGGCGAACATCTACACGCACAAGACCCTGTCGGGCAGCTTCGTGGTGAAGAACCCCTACCTGGAAAAGCTGCTCGACCAGAAGGCGAAGAATTCCACCAACGTGTGGAACTCGATCCTGGAAAAGGGCGGATCGGTCCAGCACCTCGACTTCCTGACGCCGGAGGAAAAGGCGGTTTACAAGACCAGCTTCGAGATCGACCAGCGCTGGCTGCTCGAATTCGCGGCCGACCGCACGCCGTTCATCGACCAGGCGCAGAGCCTCAACCTGTTCATCCCGGCGGATGTCGACAAGTGGGATCTCGCGATGCTCCACTTCCAGGCGTGGGAGAAGGGGATCAAGAGCCTCTATTACCTCCGCTCCAAGAGCGTGCAGCGCGCAGGGTTCGCCGGCGGGGTGGAAGCGGACAACACCCCCGAGGCGGCGAAGTACGAACTGCCGACGACCGACTACGACGAATGCCTGGCGTGCCAGTAAGCACCTGCCAGTGAAGGACAACGACCAGCCGCCGCTCACGATCACGATCGGCGGCTGGCAGCTGGCGGTGGGCCTGACGATCTTCGCGATCGGGATTGCCGGCGACATCATGCTGCCGGATATCCTGGGGCTCGATCTTGCATGCAGCGACACCGGCACCGGGCGGCGCGCGCGCGTTGCCAGGATGATCGGCTGCGCGATGGCTGACGGACCGAAAGGATGGTTCTACCTCGCATGGTTCGCCGCACCGATCGTCGTGTTCGGCGCGTGGTTGCGAAGGCGGATACGTTCGGCGCGGGTGCAGGCCATCGGCTAATCCAATCCGGTTGCCCCGGCCTTCCTCATCGCTGGACTTGATCTCGCGCGTTGGCCAAAGCCTGCCCCGATGACCGCCATCGCCGGATCCGACCTGGAAGAGCGCGCCCCCGATATCGGGGTGGCAATCGTCGGGTACCAGTCCGAAGCGATCATCGCCGCGTGTCTCGACAGCGTGTTTAAATCGCAGGGCGTCCGCGTGCGCGTGGTGATCGTAGATAACGCGAGCGATGACGGCACAATAACGGCCGTCCGCGCATGGGCGGCCGCTGCTGGGGGACGCATCACCTTCGCGGAAGGACCGGTCGGCGCGATCACGCGCGCGGCCGCCGATCTCACCTTACTGTCCGCCCCGGTCAATCACGGCTTCGCCTGGGCCACGAACCGCGCGTTGGAAGTGCTCGCAGCGGAGCCCGGGCTCGGCCTGTTCTGGCTCCTCAACCCCGATTGCCAGGCGCGGCCCGATGCCGCGGCGCGTTTCGTCGAAGCCGGGGCGGACGGCGCATTCGGCCTGATGCGCGGGCGTGTCGTCTATCATGCGCGGCCCGATGTGGTGCAGACCGATGGGGGCACGGTAACGCTGGCGACCGGCGTATGCCACTCCGCCAACCTCGACCGGCCAGCCAACGCGGCCGCAGTGCCGCCCGCGAGCGCGATCGATTTCATCAGCGGCGCATCGTGCGTGGCCTCGCGCCGGTTCCTCGAAACCGTGGGGCTGATGCGCGAGGATTACTTCATTTATTACGAAGAGGTGGACTGGGCCTTCCGGCGCGGCGACCTCCCCTTGCGCCAGGTGCCGAACGCGGTCGTACTCCATCATGGCGGGACCGTGACCGGCACGGGCTCCTTCGATCGCCGGCCCAGCCCGTTTTCCAACTATTTCAATTATCGCAACCGCATCCGCTTCCTCCGCCGCTTCGCACCCCGCTCCGTTCCGGGGGCCCTGGCCTACGGCATGGCGAAGGCCGCGCAACTCGCCCTGCAGGGGGCCTTTGCCGAGGCGCGAGCGGTGATGACCGGCCTCCTCGGCATGGCCCCGCCTGCGGAAGTCCGCCGCGTCATCACGCCGCAGGCGGCCGCAATCGCCTTCGCGCCTGATCCATGAGCACGCAGCCCTCAGCGCATGGACGTCATGTGGCCGTGAATTTCCATGGTCTCGGCACGCCGCACACCGCCGTCGCGGAAGACGAACGTCCGTTCTGGCTCCCGCTGGAACGCTTCGAGCAGATACTCGGCCGCATAGCCCGCTCCCCGGACCCGGCCCGTTTCGTCGTGACCTTCGACGACGGCAACGCCAGTGACATCATGGCGGCAGACGCCCTTGCGCGCCGCGGATGACCGGGCGTTTCTACGTGTTAGCGGGACGAATCGGGCGGCCAAGATACTTGTCAGCCGCCGATCTCCGGTCGCTGGTGCGCGGGGGAATGACCGTGGGGCTGCATGGGCGCGACCACCTGGACTGGCGGCGGCTCGACGAAAATGCGCTGGCGGACGAACTGGTCGGCGCCCGCCACACCATCGCGGCGGCGGCCGGACGGTCGGTGGACGAGGTGGCGATCCCCTTCGGCGCCTACGACCGGCGGGTGATCCGCCGGCTGCAGGAAGAAGGGTTTGCGCGCATCCTGACCAGCGACCGAGGCACTTTTCGACCCAGCGCGCGGATATGGAACCGCACCTCGATCCGGGACGACATGACCGATGCGGAAATCGGCGCGATCCTCTCCGGCCATGCCCGCCCCGCGACCCGCATCCGGCGCGCCGCATCGCGCTTCGCGCGCCGCCACTTGCGCTGAGGCCCCTGCCGGGATGGCCGTTTTCCAGTTCGACACCCGCCTGAAAGCGCCGCCGCCCACCGCGACGGAGGCGCCGCTTCCGGCGCCTGTAACGCCCGCCGCCCGCGCCTTCCTGAGCTTTGCCGAACATTGCACCGAGTGCGCCGCGCCCGCGTGCTACGCGACGTGCGACCTGTTCGACCCGACCCCGGCTGGCAAATGCCGCCGCTTCGATCACGGTATCCAGCCGCTTCGCTCAGGCAGCCGCGTCCTCGCCGATGTTCGCTTCCGCAAGTGGGGCAAGCTGGAGGCACGCGGGAGCGTGGCCCCGTTGCCGGCCCGGCGCATCACGATCCTCGAGAGCGCGCTTGCGCACGCCGCCCTGTGGATGGCGAGGATCGGCGCATTCTTGTCGCGCATGCTCGGCGCCCGCTGGCACCGGCTGGAGGACCACCTGCACGAGAGGCTTCGGCGTCGCCTCGGACAAGGCAGGCAGGCGCCGCTGCCGAACAGCTTCCGCGCAGAGATCGTCAACCCCGGCACGGCGCCGGTCAAACTGCAACTCGCGATCGTGATCGACCAGGAACGCGTGGGCGGGATCATCGCGCTGGAGGACCAGCCGCACCCGTTCCGGCAGTCCATCACCGCTGCGCCCGGCTATAACTGCATCAAAGTACCCGGCGGTGCCTTCGCGCCGGTCGCGGCATCGGGCCTGCCGTTTCTCGTGCAGATTACGATCGACGGGGACGAGGGCGCGCATCTCATGTTTGGCGCGCTCGATTTCGTCTGGGACGCGCCCGCCCCGCCCGCGCCCACAGATCCCGATGCGCCCTTTCGACCGCCCGCCAAGTGCGTGGTGTTCGATCTCGACAATACCATTTGGGACGGCGTCCTGCTGGAAGGACCCGTGACGGTCCAACCCGGTATCGCAGACCTGTTCCGCCAGCTCGACGCGCGGGGCGTGCTCCTGTCAGTCGCCAGCAAGAACGCGCGCGCCGACGCGATGGCGCGGCTCGAGGCGGCGGGTCTTGCGGACTACCTTCTGCACCCGCAGATCAGCTGGGCTCCAAAGTCGGAAGGTCTGGCGGCGATTGCGGCATCGCTGAACATCGGCACCGACAGCCTACTGTTCGTCGACGACAACCCCTTCGAACGGGCCGAAGTCGCCGCTGCGCTTCCGATGGTGGAGGTCCTCCCCCACAGCGATTTGCACGACCTGGCCGATCACCCGCGGTTGCGGGGATCGGTGACGGAGGAATCCCGAAACCGCCGCGAAATGTATCGCGCCGCCTCCGCCCGTACACACGCCGGCGCCGCATATGCGGACTATCGCGCGTT